>NZ_JAAZQI010000008.1:0-328166 GCF_012275345.1 Rhizobium sp. SG570
CATCAAGCCAGAATTCTCCTGCCATGAGCCAATCTCCTTCAAATATCCAGATTGAATCATACAGTTCAAGCAAAATCAAATGCATGATTGGGTTTCGAACCTATGCCGCGCACTTCGCGCAGTGACCGCGGATTTCGATGGTCGACTTCTCGGCTTTGAATTTCTGCGACTTCAGCCAATCCATCAGCCGGTGATCGACCTCATGATCGTGGAATTCGATCACCTGGCCGCAGCTTTCGCAAATGGCGAAGGCAACGAGCCCGTGACTGTGGCAATTTTCATCCGGATGGGCGCAGGCGACGAAGGAGTTTATGCTTTCGAGCCGGTGCACGACGCCATATTCCAGCAGCTTATCCAGCGCGCGGTAGACCTGCAGCGGCGCGCGAAATCCCTGATCGCGCAGCTTGTCGAGAATGGTGTAGGCGCTGAGCGGCGATTCCGCCTTGGTCAGGACATCGAAAACCAGGGTCTGGTTCTTGGTGAGCATCGGAGTGGTCATGATGACTGTCCTCTCTGTTCCGCCGCCGGCGCGGCGCCCCTGCGAACGAGGGGCAGCAGACTGATGATAAACAGAATGAGCGCCGCGACCACGATGGACGGGCCGGAAGGCGTGTCATAGCGTAGCGATCCGAACAGCCCGCCGACGACGGCGACGGCACCGAGGAGCGAGGCAAAAATCGCCATCGTCTCCGGCGTCGAAGCGAAGCGGCGCGCTGTGGCCGCTGGAATGATCAGAAGTGCGGTAATCAGCAGGATGCCGACAATCTTCATGGCAATCGCGATCACCACGGCCATCAGCAGCATGAAGAACAACTTCGCACGCTCCGGCCGCAACCCTTCGGCCTCGGCCAGCTCGGGATTGACGGTGGATGCCAGCAACGGCCGCCACAGCCAGACAATAGCCGCCAGCACAAGGATGCCGCCGCCCCAGATCACCAGGATGTCGGACTGGCTGACGGCAAGGATATCGCCGAAAAGGAAGGCGATGAGATCGATCCTGACCCAGCTCATGAAGGCGACGATGACCAGGCCGATCGCCAGGGTCGCATGCGAGAGAATGCCGAGCAGCGCATCCGCCGACAGCGCCTGCCGCCGCTGCAGGAAGAGCAGCAGGATCGAGACGAGTGCCGCGACCGCGAAGACGGAAAGCGTCAGATTGAGCTGGAAGAGCAGCGACAATGCCACGCCGAGCAGCGCCGAATGCGAGATCGTATCGCCGAAATAGGCCATGCGCCGCCAGATGATGAAGCAGCCGAGCGGCCCCGTGGTCAGCGCCAGCCCGACGCCGGCGAAAATGGCGCGCAGGAAGAAATCGTCAAACATGGCGCTCTCCCTCGGCATGATCATGGTCATGATGGTGCTGATGATCGCCGTGATCGTGGTCATGATCGCCGTGGTCATCAGGGTGATGGCCGTCGCCGGCGTGGCAATGATCGGTGATCGAGCCATCGGCATGCTGCACGCGACCGTCGGGCAGATGCGTGTGGTCGTGATGGTGGCTGTAGATTGCCAGAGATTGCGCCGCGCGCGTGCCGAAGAGTTTCACATATTCGGGGCTCTGGCTGACCGTCTGCGGCGTACCCCGGCAGCAGACATGGCCGTTCAGGCAGACGACGGTATCTGTCGCGGCCATGACGACATGCAGATCGTGCGAAATCAGCAGGATGCCGCAGCCTTCGGAATTGCGGATCGACTTGATGAGGTCGTAAAGCGCGATCTCGCCGTTGAAATCAACCCCCTGCACCGGCTCGTCGAGCACCAGAAGATCGGGCTTGCGGGCGATGGCACGCGCGAGCAGCGCCCGCTGGAATTCACCGCCGGACAAATGCTGCACCTCGGCCTTGGCAAGATGCGCTATGCCGACCGCCTCCAGCGCCGCGCGCAGCTCGCTCTCCGGCAAAGGCCCCGTCAAGGTCATCAGTCGCTGCACGCTGAGCGGCAGGGTCCAGTCGATCGCAAGCTTTTGCGGAACATAGCCGACCTTCAGGCCGGCGATGCGATCGACACGCCCCTCGTCCGGCTTCAGCACGCCGATCGCCACCTTGGCGCTGGTGGATTTGCCGGAACCATTCGGGCCGATGAGGGTGACGATCTCACCTCGGCTCACGGAAAAATCGACGCCGCGCACCAGCCAGCGACCGTCGCGGCGGACGCCGACATCATGGAGCGACACCAGGGGCCGGCTCTTGCTGTCGATGGAAGAGAGCATGAAATTTCCAATTGCGCTATTGCGCCATGCTATCGCACACGTTATAGCATAACGCAATTGATGTAATAACATAACAGACCCATTCAAGGGCACTTATCGCATGAACGTCGCAAAAGCTTTCTTTCCCCTCGCCGCCTCTCTCCTGCTTTCAGGCCTGCTTGTCGGCACCACCGCAACTGCAGCCGATGCCCCAAAGGTCGTCGTCTCCATCAAGCCGGTTCATTCGCTTGTCGCTGCCGTCATGCAAGGGGTCGGCACGCCGGATCTCATCGTCGATGGTGCTGCCTCACCACATACCTATGCGCTCAAGCCCTCGAATGCCCGCAGCCTCCAGCAGGCGCAGGTGGTTTTCTGGGTCGGTCCGGGCATGGAAGCCTTCTTGCAGAAGCCGCTCGCCTCTCTCGGCTCCAATGCCACCGTCGTCGAGCTCGATCAGGCGCCAGGCATCACCAAGCTCAAGTTCCGCGAGGGCGGCGCCTTCGAGCCGCATGACGACGGCGACGAGCCGGCCGCCGGCGAAGACCACGCACACGATCACGAAGAATTCGACACACATCTCTGGCTCGATCCGCACAATGCCAAGGCGATGGTGGCCGAGATCACCACGTCGCTGGTCGCCGCCGACCCCACCAATGCGCTGATCTATGAAGCAAATCAGAAGGCATTGAACGACAAGCTCGATGCCCTCGACACCGAAATTGCCTCGACACTCGCGCCGGTGAAAAACAAGCCCTTCATCGTCTTCCACGATGCCTATCAGTACTTCGAGCATCGCTACGGCGTGCGCGTTTCCGGCTCCATCACGGTAAGCCCGGAAACCATTCCCGGCGCGCAGCGCGTATCGGAAATTCACAGCAAGGTCGCCGATCTCGGCGCGACCTGCGTTTTCGCCGAACCGCAATTCGAACCGAAACTGGTCAATGTGGTGCTGGAAGGCACGGCGGCGAAATCTGGTGTCCTGGACCCGGAAGCCGCAACGCTGCCGCAGGGGCCGGATCTCTACTTTACTCTGATGCGCGGCATCGCAAACTCCCTAAAAGCCTGCCTCTCCTGAGCCAGGCTGAATATCGCCGAAGGAAGCGAGCCCATTGCTCGCTTTTTTCACGCCAACAAATGTTATGATATTACATTACAAAGAGATTGTCATGAACAAGAAGCTCCCGGTTACCGTCCTCTCCGGTTTCCTCGGCACCGGCAAGACGACGCTGCTCAATCATATTCTCAACAACCGCCAGGGCCTGCGCGTCGCCGTGATCGTCAACGACATGAGCGAGGTGAATATCGATGCCGCGCTGGTGCGTGACGGCGGCGCCAATCTCTCACGTACCGAGGAACAACTCGTCGAGATGACCAACGGCTGCATCTGCTGCACGCTGCGCGACGATCTCCTGAAGGAGGTGCGTCAGCTCGCCGAGCAGGACCGTTTCGACTATCTGCTGATCGAATCGACTGGCATAGCCGAGCCCCTGCCCGTTGCGACAACCTTCGAGTTTCGCGACGAGGATGGCAGCAGCCTCGCAGACGTCGCCCGGCTCGACACCATGGTCACGGTCGTCGACGCAGCCAATCTTCTGGCGGACTACGGCTCGACGGATTTCCTTGCCGATCGCGGCGAAACAGCGGGTGACGGCGACAACAGGACCATCGTCGATCTCCTGGTCGAGCAGATCGAATTTGCCGATGTCGTCATCCTCAACAAGATCGGTTCAGCCACTGCCGAGCAACGCGACGCCGCACGCAAGATCATTGTCGGCCTCAATCCCGATGCACGTCTGATCGAAACGGATTTCGGCGCGGTCGAACCGACCGAAGTTCTCGGTACCGGCCGCTTCGACATCGATCGCGCCGAAACGCATCCGTTATGGTATAAGGAGTTGCACGGCTTCAAGGACCATGTTCCCGAAACGGAAGAATATGGCATACGCTCCTTCGTCTATCGCGCGAAGAAACCGTTCGACCCCACGAGATTCCAAGCCTTTCTCAATCGTTCCTGGCCGGGTGTCGTTCGCGCCAAGGGCTTTTTCTGGCTCGCGACCCGGCCTTACCATGTCGGCGAAATGAGCCAGGCCGGCGCGCTGGTCCGCACGAGCAAAATGGGCCTGTGGTGGGCCGCCGTGCCACAGGAGCAATGGCCCCGCGATCCGTCTTTCAAGCAGGCTCTGGCTCCCTATCTCGATCCGGTCTGGGGCGACCGCCGTCAGGAATTGGTCTTCATCGGCGCCGATCCCATGGACCGGCAGAAGATCACCGCGGAGCTGGATGCGTGCCTGGTCAAGGCGGAGCGATTTACGCCGGAGCGCTGGCGAGACCTGCCGGACCCTTTCGCCAGTTGGAACGGGCCAGCAGCATGAAGAAGCCGAACGTGATCAAGTTCCGCTGCCACTGCATGGAATGCAGCAACGAGGACAAGCCCGAGGCCGGCGCTCCGAAGCCAATCGAACAGCGCCGGATCAAGAATATAATAGGGAAAACGGGTCAGATCTCCGCCTCGCGGCGGACTCGATCGAAAGATTGCTGACCGGGGCCTGAACGCGGGTTCAGGCTACCATCATGTGGGCGGGGACCGCGCTCACTTCATGCATGACCAGCAATGCGCCGATCACCTCGCCCTTGGTGCGAAGCGGTGTCATGCTGCAGTGAAGGACCTTGCCGGGCTCTACGGTATGATAGCCCGGATAGAGGCACTCGACCGCCTCGCCTGCGAAGCAGGAATCCAGCTTCGTCCTGACGCTGCTTTCGAAATATTCGGAACCGATGAATTCGGACATATGCCGTCCGACCAGTTCGATCGGCTTCGATTTCAGAAACTCCGAATTGGCAGCGTTGCTGTAGAGATAGCGATAATCCCGCGTAATGACGGCAACGCGATCCGGCAGACTGTTGAGAATGACATCGTTCAAGACGCTGCCTTCGTCATAGCCAAACAGATCGTCGCGTTCCTTTTTCTTGGACGAAAATGCTATCAAGACCTCGGCCGCAGCATCGCTCGCGCCGCCGAAATAGCGATCGATCAGCACGGACAGCGACGCTGAATTGCGTACAACCCGCGACCGATCGTCCGATTCTTCCCGGATGAGATTGTTCATGAACTGGAGCTGCATGTACATTTCAAGCAGGCTTGTGGCCCTAGAGGCCAAAATAGCCGCTATAAGCGGCTCCAATTCGCGATCAAGTGACGCTACAAGCTCATCGTCGCCAAGTTTTATCGCACGCTGAATCTGGTTACATTTCGTGGAGAAGGCATGAAAGAGTGCCAGCAAAATTGCCCTCCTGTCCCTGACCATAGTCAAACACCGAGGCCTCGTTTCCCGACGCTGACATGCCCAAGGATA
Organism: Rhizobium sp. SG570; assembly: GCF_012275345.1. Classification (NCBI taxonomy): domain Bacteria; kingdom Pseudomonadati; phylum Pseudomonadota; class Alphaproteobacteria; order Hyphomicrobiales; family Rhizobiaceae; genus Rhizobium; species Rhizobium sp. SG570. The sequence goes on from NZ_JAAZQI010000008.1 coordinate 5,542, forward strand.
ATCAGTCTGGTGTCCGCATTCTCACCAGACTTTCTATCATGTGAATTAACATGACTTACCCTCACTTTCAATCCAGATGAGTGGAAGTTCTCGGAAAAGGCGAACTTTCTGAAATGAAAGGCTTACTGGGCCGAATGACTGTATGAAGACTGGACCTGGAGAAACATAAGACCTGCTCTGGCACGAGCTTGGCAGAAGTCTAGAAGACAGTTTTCTTGATGTTCCAGCGATCATGATACCAGAGCCATTGCTCGGGATTCTCCCTCACCCAGCCCTCGACTTTGTCGTTCAACATCTGCGCCGTCGCCGGCAAATCGAGATTGCCCAACTCGTTGCGCGGCATCTCCAGCTTCGGCTCGATTTCCAACCTATAGCGGTTGCCTGGCAGGCGGATGCAACGAGCCGGATAGACCTCGCAGTTGAACTGGCGCACGAGCTTCGGCAGAAGCGGATTGGTTTTCACCTCCCGGCCGAAGAACAAGGTCTTCAAACCCTTGCGAAATTTCTGATCGACCAGCACGCCGACGCCACCGCCCGCTTCCAGTTCCCTGGCAAGGGCGAATGATGACCCCGCATGCGATGGTACGAGATTCCCCATGCGTTTCGCGCGAAAGTCAAAAACCTTCTTGGCGACATAGGGATTGTTCGGCGGGCGAAACAGCACCGTCACCTTGAGGCCGAAGGCAGCACCGGCGACGGGCAGCAACTCGAAATTGCCGGTATGGCCGGTAAAGACGATGAATGGCCGCGGGTTATCCCTGAGATCGAGAAAGATCGGAATACCCGAAACCTCGACGCGGCCCGGCTTGTCGCTATGGGGATCGAAATCGAAAAGCCGGTCGAGAAAGACATATTCCGCCGCCAGCCGCCCCATATTGCCCCAGCTCGCGAGCGCGATCTTCTCGATCTCCGCCTCGCTCTTTTCCGGAAAGGCGTTACGCAGGTTGGTCAGCATCAACGTGTGCCGGCGCATGCGCGGACCGATCTTGCGGGTCAACCAATCGGCAAACCTGATGCCGCCATCCGCCGGAAACAGCTTCAGAAAATTGAGGAAACCGAAGATGACCTGCGCCACCAGCCATTGCCGGAAATTTCTGAGCGAGAGGACGATCCGGGTGATGACGAGCTTCACGCGGCTCAATCCATCTTCAAGATGATCTTGCCGAAGATCTGGCGCGATTCCATCCGTTCCAGCGCCCGGTCGATATCGCTGAAGCTTACCTCGGTGTCGATCACCGGATGCACCAGGCCCCGCGCCATCTTCTGCATGGCGTTCGCCATGTTCTCCATGCGGCAGCCGAAGGAACCGAAGAGCTTCAGCTGCTGCTGGAACAGCATCATCAGGTTCATTTCGGTCGACACACCCGAGGTCGAACCGCAGGTCACGAGGCGACCGCCACGCTTCATGCAGAGCATGGAGCCGGCCCAGGTATCCTTGCCGACATGTTCGAAAACGACGTCGACACCCTTTTTCTTCGTCAGCTTGCGCACCACACCCTCGAAGCGGTCGGTGCGGTAATTGATGACATGATCGGCACCCAGCGCCTTGGCCTTCTCGATCTTGTCGTCGGAGCCGACTGTCGTGATGACAGTGCAGCCGATCTTCTTGGCAAGCTGGATAGCCGCGGTGCCGATGCCCGAGCCGCCGGCGTGGACGAGGATCGTCTCGCCCGGCTCCAGCTTGGCATTGTCGAACAGCATATGCTCCACGGTACCGAAGGTGACGGGGGCGAGTGCCGCGCCGATCGCATCGACGCCGGGAGGCGCCGGAACCAGCAGGCGCGCCGGAAGATTGACCTTCTCCTGTGCGAAGCCGTCGAGATGGAAGCCATGCACACCGCTGACATTCTCACAGAGATTGTCGCGGCCTTCGCGGCAATGACGGCAAAGGCCGCAGGTGCGCGCACCATAAATCGAGACGAGCTGCCCCGGCAGCACGTTGGCCACGCCCGGCCCGATCGCCTCGACCACGCCGGCGGCTTCCGCACCGATGACAAGCGGCATCTTGCGCTTGGCAAAGGCCATGCCCCGCCAGCCCCAGACGTCGATGTGATTGAGGGCAACGGCCTTGACGCGCAGCGTCACCTCGCCCGCGCCGGGAGCGTCTGGCTCTGGCAGATCGGTGATCTCAAGTTTGCGGTCGTCAACCAGTTGCAAAGCACGCATGACAAAATCCCTCGCCTTTTAGGCGTCCTAAGGCACGATCCCGAAAAGTGCGAAGCGGTTTTCGGACAAGATCATGCCACATCCAATAGTCCTGGAGCGAGGCGACGATTTCAAGATACGTCGTCTCGCTCCAGTGTCTTGTTCTTCAAAGGTCCGATTAAGCCGGTTCAAGCGCCATGACAAGGCTGGCATTCTGGCCGCCGAACCCGAAGGAGTTCGAAAGGATCGCCTTTACCTGTTTTTCACGCTTCTTGTTCGGCACGACGTCGAGAACGATCGACGGATCCGGATTGTTGTAGTTGATGGTCGGCGGTAGCGTGCCGGTCAGCATGGTCTGCAGCGAGAACACCGCCTCGACTGCGCCCGCCGCCGTCAGCGTATGGCCAATCATCGACTTGTTCGACGAAACGGGAATGGCCGAGAGCCGCTCGCCGAAGACAGCGGACATGGCGCCATATTCCATCTTGTCGTTTTCCGGCGTCGATGTGCCGTGGGCGTTGATATAGCCGATATCACTCTCATCCATGCCGGCATCGGCCAGCGCCGCGCGAATCGTCGCGATCGCCGGGCCGCCGTCGGGCGAGGAACGCGTGCGATGGAAGGAGTCCGCCTTGTCGCCCGCACCCTTCATGATGCCGAGGATCTTGGCGCCGCGCGCAATCGCCGCCTCCAGCGATTCCAGCACCAGCGTCGCAGCACCTTCCGCTATGACGAAGCCGTCACGGTCCTTGCTGAACGGCTTGGATGCCTTGGTCGGCGGATCGTTCTGGGTCGAAAGTGCCGACAGCAGCGAGAAGCGGATCAGCGCCTCGGCGCTGAGCGACCCGTCGGTCGCAACCGTCAGAGCCCGCGTCGTCCGGCCCTGGCGGATCGCCTCGATGCCGAGCTGGATGGCGGTCACGCCGGACGCACAGGCCGTCGATAGCGTTATCGGCAGGCCGCGCGTACCGAAACGGTCGGCAAGGCGCTCGGAAATGGCCCCGAAGAGCGCCGCTTCGTGGAAGACAGCATCCGGGCGCTGGCGCATGGCGGCCAGGAAACGCTCATAGGCGTCGCCCTGATGATCCGCCGGCGGCGAACGATCGGCAAGCTCGAAGCGGGCGCTCCATTCCGGCTCGATCGGCGGCGCGGCAAGGAACAGCGGCGCATCGAAATCACCGGAAATGCCGGCCTGGGCCAAAGCCTCAATGGTTGTTTCGCGTGCAAAGGCATAGGATCGCTCAACGGCATTCGGCGCCGGAATATCGATGAAATCCACCGTGCCGGCGATACGCGTCGAAAGCCCGTCCGTCGGGAAGCGCGTGATATTATGGATGCCGGAGGTGCCCGACGAAAGCGCGTTCCAATTGTCCTGCAGGCCCTGACCGAGCGAAGTGATGATTCCCATGCCGGTGACGGCAACGATGGGACGCCCCAGATGATCCTTGTAAGCGGATGCGGTCATGATCTTGTTCCTCACGCTTCGGCGGAAAGTACGGCGATGCCTTCGCCGCGCGCATGGCCGACAGTCGTTACCACAGCCTTGCGCGCACCGGCCGTCATCGGCTTTTCATTTGTGGCATCAAACGGCGGCACCTTGGCCTGATTGGCGAGGGCGAGCGCCGCGAAAGCAATCCCGAGCGGAAACTGGCTTTCAAGCCCATGGCCGGAAACTCCGCCGTAGCCGCGAATGGCCGAGGCGGGAAGCTGTGCCTCGAGAACGGCTTTCTCGCGCTGGGCAAGATCGGTAATTGCCGTCGTCCCGGAGAAGATGACGGTCGTATCGCCCTTGCCCTCTTTGGCTGATGTGAGCATACGCTCCAATCGTGCCTCGAACCTACCTCCGTCACGGCTGCCGCGATCCCCCTCGATCGAATCGATGCTCGCATAAATATGCGCGCCGCGGCCTTCGGCATGGGCGCGGGATTCGAGCACGAGAAACGCGCCGAGCGACCCCATGATCATGCCGCCGCCATTGTCCGGCGTGCGCGACCACAGCGGATGCCATTCGCCGATGGCATGTGCATTGATGGATTCGATCAACAGGATCATGTCGAGCCGCTCGGCCGAAAAGGCGCCGCCGACCAGGGCATGGCTCGATTCACCCGACTTGATGCGATGGAAGGCGGTCTCGACGGCGGAGATGCCGGCGGCTTCCTCGCCCATGAAGGTGCGTGACGAGCCGGTGACCTTGTGGACGATCGAGATATTGCCGGCGAGCAGATTGGAAAGCTGTGCAAGGAACAGGGTCGGCCGCAGTTCGGTCGTCAGCTTCTCGTTCAAGAGCACTTCGCGATCGTTACGGTTCAAGGCCTCGTTGACGATCAGCGTATCGACATTGAGGTCGCGCTCGCCGCCGCCGGCCGCGACGATCATGTCCATGCTGCCGCAGGCTTCCAGATCTTCCTTGAAGCCTGCATCGTCCAAAGCCAGTCCGGCAGTGAAGACGCCGATACGCTGCCAGTTTTCCATCTGCCGCTGATCGCCGCGCTTCGGGATCTGCTGCGACCAGTCGATCTCAGGCAGCGGATGCACCGGATAGGGCTTGAATTTCTCGGTTTCCACGATGGTCGGGGGCGTCTTGTCCGATGTCAGCAGGGCGACATGCGCATCCTTGCCGACACCCTGACAGGTGACGATGCCGATACCCGTGATCACCACATCATTCTGAGCCTTGCTCATTCATCAATCCTCTTAGAATGCGGCGCAATGCGAGCCGGCAGCATCAACCGTTGGCCGCGATGGCGTCGAGGAGACCGACCTCGCCTGCCCGCCTACGCACGATGTCGGCAAGCGGCACCTCATTAAACGGCACGGTGCGCAGCTTCAACTGCGCATCGCAGATCTTCTTCCCCGCAATGGTGATGCGCGCCTTGGTCACGGCGAAGCCGGAACCATCGTGCTCCAGCTCGGCCTCGATATCGAGCTCGGCTTCCGGCTCGACAAAGGTGCGCATCTTGGCGCCATCGACCGACATCAGAAACGGCATATAGGCGAACTTGGTTACCGCCAGCACCAGCATGCCCGAAGCCTGCGCCATGGTTTCGATCAGCAGAACGCCCGGAACAAGCGGCATGCCGGGGAAATGGCCTTCGAAAACTGGGCTTTTCGCCGGAACCACAGAATGAGCCTTCAACTGGCCCTTGGACAGATCGACGGACACGACCCTGTCGATCATCTGGAAATATTCCAGCAGCATCAACGCCTCCGCTCCAACCCGACAGCGCACGATGCTACGGGCGGGATACGCTATTTAAGAATGAAACCGCCCGGCCGCCATATTCAGGGGCGGCTGGGCGTCAAAAAATGCAAGAATGTTGCTCAGCCCTTGGCGGCGCGCAATTCATCGATCTTGGCACAAAGGTTCTTCAGCACGAAGTACTCTTCGGTCGAAACCTTGCCTTCATTGACTTCCTGCGTCCACTGCTCGAGCGGGATCTTGATGCCGAATTCCTTGTCGATGGCGAACACGATGTCCAGGAAGTCGAGGCTGTCGATGCCGAGGTCGTCGATCGTGTGGCTTTCCGGAGTGATCGTCTCACGGTCGATTTCGCTGGTCTCAGCGATGATGTCGGCAACTTTGTCAAATGTAGCAGTCACTGCCCATACCTCTTGAAATAATAATTCAATCCCCCTCATAGGGAAATCCAGTCCAAAAGCCAATGCTTTCCAATAGAAACCCCGGCAATTTGGCGGATGACTGTTGCGCAAACAGCAAAGGCAGTCCTCACGCCACCATCGGCCGGATCGCGGCCGACATGCGTGCAAGATGCGGCAGCATTACGGCTATACCAGCCTTGCGAACAAATTCGCACGGTGTGAGACGCTCACTCGCTGATGACAATCCGCGTGTTGCTGAGGCCTACATCCGCAGTCATGGAAAAGAAGGTTGCGGCATTACGGGTCTCCAGCCGCACGCAGCCGTGCGAAGCGGGCTGGCCGAGATGCCTCACCTCATAGGTGCCGTGGACAGCATAACCGCCATTGAAAAACACAGCATAGGGCATCGGCGCGTCGTCGTATTTCTTTGAGCGATGATCTTTCGAAAGCCATTTCGCCGTATAGGAGCCTGTCGGCGTAACATAACCCCTACGCGCCGTCGAAACTTTCCACCGATACTTGAAAACACCATCTTCCGAAACGGTCATTGTTTGCGACCGAAGATCCACCTTCGCGAGAACAGTTCCCGCCTGCACTGATCCAGCATGCAATTCCATACATAGACATACGGCTGCAGCCACAACGCTATATTTCATCTTATCCCCTCCGACCGTTTGCTTCATTCCGAAGCAATTCAGACGATGGGAAAGCCTAACAGGCCGTCAATTATACCATATTAATACATATAGTGAGCAATTCATTAATATAGATAGTCGCTCACAGCAGCAGCAGGAAGCCCAAAAAGGCTAAAAGCGTCAGCATTGAGCATGCCGAATAGAAGATCGAGATTCCTGCTTCGATGTCGCTGACGGTGGCCGTGTCACGGCCCGCGCCATTGATCATCGGCTCACGCACGACCTCACCACCGTAGATCCGCGGCCCCGCAAGCTGAATGTCCAGGGCGCCGGCCATCGCCGCTTCCGGCCTGCCGGAATTCGGCGACCGATGCAGCCCGCCGTCCCGGACCGCGACTCGGATCGCATTTCCGAGCGCCGAGATCCCGCGCTTGACGAGGGCGCCGACGGCGATCAGCAGGATCGACAATCGTGCGGCCGGCCAGTTGGCGATATCGTCCAAACGTGCAGCCGCCCGTCCAAAGTCGACATAGGTCTCCGATTTATGGCCAATCATCGAATCAGCTGTGTTGAGCATCTTGTAGAAAAACAGGCCCGGCAGGCCGAAAATGCCGTACCAGAGCGCCGGCGCCACGACGCCATCCGAGAAATTCTCGGCAAGGCTTTCGATCGCCGCCCGGCAGATGCCAGGCTCGTCCAAGGTCTCGGGGTCGCGGCCGACGATGCGCGACACCGCAAGACGGCCGCCCTCCAGGCCGTTGCTCCGCAACGCCCGCGAGACCTCACCGACATGATCGGCCAGGCTCTTCTGCGCCAGGAACACCGCGACCAGCGCCGCTTCGACCAATATGCCGAGCCAGCCGAAGAAGGCGAGCAAGCCGTGGATCGCCCAGCCGACGATAACGGCTCCCATGAGCAAGGCGATGATCGACATCATACCGTTGCGGCGACGAAGCACGCCGGGCAGATGTTTTGCATTGAACCGGCTGTCGAAGGACGAAATCGCCTTGCCGAACAGCACGACGGGATGCGGCACACGCTGCCAAAGCCAATCGGGATCGCCGACGATGCGATCCAGCAGCAATGCAAGCACGAGAATGAGCAAATGTTCGTCGGCGGTCATGTCGAATAATCCTCTAGTGCCCCGGCGAGTCTGTGATCTGCCTCCTCATCCGGAGCGAGACCGAAGCGCAGCCAATTGCGCGCATAATCGAACTTGCGGACCAGAATATGGTGGCGGCAGAGATGCTTATATATGCCTTCTGCGCGGTCGTCCGCAACCAGCGCGAACAAGGCCGTGCCTCCGGCAACATGCAGATGGAACCTATGGAGAGCCGTCTCCAGCGCAAGGCGCCTTTGTAAAATACGATCGCGCACGGCGCTCGTGTCGCGCTCCATCAACGAGGCAGCGATCGACAGCGCCGGACCGGACACGGCCCAGGGACCCAGCCAATCCTCGAACTGGGCGGCAATCGACGCTTCGGCGATCACGAAACCGAGCCGCAAACCGGCCAGGCCGAAGAATTTCCCGAATGACCGGAAGATGATGAGGCTGGGCATGGAGGCGGCATATGGCGCAAGGGTCGCCTCAGGTTCGATATCGCCAAAGGCCTCGTCGACCAGCAGGATACCATCCTGCCGGCGTTGTCTGTCGTGCAAATCGCGCAGCTGATCGACTGACAGCCTCCGCCCATCCGGATTGTTGGGATTGACGACGACGACGAGCCTGTCTTCAGCAGTAAGATCAGCTATCCCCGAAACCTGGCGTACAGGAAGGCCTGCGAGCGTGAACGCCCGGACATATTCGCCATAGGTCGGCGACAGGATCGCAACGCTGCCGTTGGGCACGAGCCTGGGAAGCAGCTGAATGACCGATTGCGTACCGGGAACGGGCAAGGGCAGGATATCGCCGCTGCGGTAATAGCCCCTCGCCGCCTCCCGCGCACGCTCCTGCAAATGCTGGTCCGGCAGCCGGTGCCAGGCCGAAACGGGCACCTCCGGCAGGGCGACCGGGTTGGGGTTGATGCCGGTCGAGAGGTCAAGCCAGTCTTCCGGGCGTCCGCCATACTGGCGAGCCGCCGCGGTGATGCCGCCGCCGTGGACGATCCTGCTTGTCATGCCGCGTCCCCGGCAAGATCGATCAGGTGCATGTAGGAACCCGCGACATTGGCGCGCTGAAGACCGGCCGCGCCTAGATCGGCGCCAAGCGCATCCCTGACCGCAAACAATCGATCCGCCTCGCCTTCCGAAACGATGGTCGAATAGTGAAACTCATGCGCCGTCATCGGCTTTTCGAAGAAGGAGCCGGCAAGCGGCGTTACGCGCCGGTAGCCCAGATGGCGCTGTCGCTTTTCGTAGCTGGTCACCACGGGCAGGAGACCGAGCATCTCGTGGCGAGCCCCGGCCGCATCCACCAATCCGTCGCCAAGCACCATGTAGCCGCCGCACTCGCCGTAGATTCGCGCCCCGCGCGCCGCTGCATCCCTCACGCCGGACTGGAAATGATAGGAGTTCGCAAGCTTTTCCGCATGCAGTTCGGGATAGCCGCCGGGAAGATAGACGGCGTCAGCGTCCGCCGCCGGCCCCTCGTCCGCCAAGGGAGAGAAGAAGGAGATCTCCGCGCCGCGCCGCCGCCAACCGAGCAGCATATGCTCGTAGCAGAAGGCGAATGCGATATCGCGTGCCACCGCGATGCGCTGCCCGAACGGCATCAGTCGCGCGATGTTGGCTGTCGATGGACGCACGACATTCTGTTGCGCGGCGCGCAGCAACAGCTCGAAATCGCATGCCTTGGACACGATGCCCGCCGCAGCCTCGATAAAATGCTCCAATGCGGCATGCTCCCCGGCCTGCACCAGCCCGAGATGCCTTTCCGGCAGAGCGAGGCTCGCCTCGTTGCCGATGACGGCGAGAACCGGCATCCGCACCGCGTCCAGCGCCCGGCGCAGCATCGACTCATGCCTTTCGCTGGCAACACGATTGAGCACGACGCCGGCGATGCGGATATCGGCACGGAAATTGGCAAAGCCGCTGACAAGAGCCGCAACCGATTGCGACATGCGCGAGGCATCGACAACAAGCACGACGGAAAGACCGAGGAAGGCCGCAAGATCGGCTGGCGTGCCGGAGCCGTCAGCGGCACCATCGAACAGACCCATCATGCCTTCGATCACGAGCATCCGCGCACCGGCCCTGTGAAGTGCCGAATTGGCGGATATGAGTTCGGCGCGCATGGCCCAGGGGTCAAAATTGAGACAAGGCGAACCCGCTGCCGCAGCATGAAAGGCAGGATCGATGTAGTCGGGGCCGGCCTTGCCCGATGCGACTGCGATACCCCTCTGCCGCAACGCTCTCAATAGGCCAAGGGTGAATGTGGTCTTGCCGGAGCCGGATGCCGGTGCGGCAATCAGGAGGCCGCTCATGCCGACACCTTATGTCCGTTTCCAGCCCGCACCTCCGCGACAGGCACAAGCTTGCGTCCTGAGAGAGCGCCGAGCCAATCGAGCGAGGGCCGCAATCTCACCACGTCGCCGACGACGACGATCGCAGGAGGTTCCAGACCGGAGGCTTCGATATCGGCAGGCGCGCGTCCGAGCGTCGTTTCCAACACCTGCTGGGAGGAGGTGGCGGCATTGCAGACGAAAGCAACCGGCTCATCCACCGAACGGCCGGCCGCGATGAGATTGGCGCTGATCTGGGCAATATGTTTCATCGCCATATACATGACGATAACAGGCGATCCCTTGCCGATCGCCTCCCAGTTGATGGCGTCAGGCACGACGCCGGAAGAATCATGGCCGGTCAGGAAGGTAACGGCGTGGTTGATGTCGCGATGGGTGACGGGAATTCCCGCATAGGCAAGCCCGCCGATGCCGGCCGTGATGCCGGGCACGATACGGAAGGGAATACCATGTTCCACAAGCATCAGCGCTTCCTCGCCGCCACGCCCGAAAACGAATGGATCGCCGCCCTTCAGGCGCAAAACGCGCTTGCCCGCGCGCGCCAGCTCCACGAGACGCAGCGAAATGTCCCGCTGCTTGGCCGACGGTTTGCCGCCGCGCTTGCCTGCATATTCCAGCACCGCCCCCGGGCGGGCGAGCTTCAGGCAGTCTTCATTCACGAGCGCGTCATGCACGATGATATCCGCCTCGGCCAGCCCCTTGGCCGCCAGCAGGGTCAACAGCCCTGCATCTCCTGGCCCAGCGCCGACAAGCCAGACGGAGCCCGGCTCAAGCGCCGGCAGATTCGAAAATGCGGTATCGTTCATCCCATTTGTCCTATGCCCGGATCGCCGAAATTGCAATGTTGAGAACGGGATAAGACGGCGACCGCCGACGTCGTTTCCATCGCTAATACTAGGGGACCGAAACCCTCCGCAGAGGTGACGGCGCGCTATCGGCTTTTCTAGCGGCGACAGGAAACGGAAAAAACACCTCGATCGAAGGCATGGTTTCCGGACTCAATCTGTCCGGAAACTCAAATAACCATATGATAAGCTGATGGAACGGCTGTTCCACGGAAAGAGGGATAGCGAAGGCGGCACGCGATCGCCCCTTCGCGTAAGGCTCAGTGTTTCCCCTCGTCCAGGATCACGTCACGGATCAGATCGACAACCTGCTGCGACCGAATGCCCGTGCAGACGATCTGACTCGGCAGACTGTCCCAATCGCCCGGCGGGAAGTGACGGCCGTTCGGCTTGATAATCGTTTGGCCATCGGCAATGCCGCCGCAGACGACGCGCACCGACCCCTCGATCGTGTCGAACAATTCGGGAGCCACGACATAGACGCAGGCGCAGCTGTCGTGGACCATCATGCCGTCTTCGACCAAATGGCTGTAGAAATCGATATAGGATTGCGACAGGTCGGAGAGCAGCTGCACGGACGGCCCGCCCGCCTTTGCCATGTCGGCCAGATAGCTGCGGCCCATCGTCGTCGCACCAGTCACATCGAGACCTACAACGACTACTTTCCAGGATGCCGTCATGATCAGATCGGCAGCTTCCGGATCGCCATGGATATTGGCCTCAGCCACGGGTGACACATTGCCCGGCACATAGAAATTGCCGCCCATGATCACGACGCCCTTTACGAGCGAGGCGATTTCCGGATCGTGTTTCAGGGCCAAAGCAAGATTGGTCATGCGGCCTACAGCAACCAACGTCACCTCGCCCGGATTGGCGCGAACGGTATCGATGATGAACTGATAAGCCGGCCGCGGATCGGTCGGCAGATCGATGGTCTCAGGTACGGCGATATTACCGAGACCATTGTGGCCATGAACGATGGTCGGCCACGGCCGCTCCTGCCGCGAGGGATCGAAGGTGATGCTGGCGCCGCGGGCGACCGGGCATGGAATATTCCACTCGCGCTTGAGGAACAGCGCGTTGCGGGTCGTCGTATCAACCGAGGCGTTGCCGAAGACCGTCGTGACGCCGAGAAGGTCGATACCCGGGTGACGGTGCAGGAAGAGAAGCGCCATGGCGTCGTCGACGCCCGGATCCGTATCGTATATGACCTTATGCATGAGTTTTCCTTGATAACATACTGATGAAACTTGATCTTTAAGCAATACCGCTACATCCGAGATCATGCTTGAGTTACCGGCATACACGAGAACCGAAGTGGGTGAAATACGGCCACGATATCGCACATACCGTTTGCACGCTGTGAGCAGCGGCTAGCCTTCAGCCGATCCTAGCGATCGCAGCCGTGGCAAACGCTGACTTGATCTTGGGAAGCACGAGCTCGGCATCGGCGCCGGCAGCCGCCAACGCCGCCGCCTCGGCAACGCCATGACAACCGACATGAGCAAAAACCAGCTCGGACGGGTTCTTCAGGCGGGGCGTCTCCCGCTCCAGCGCGGCCACATTGAAAAAACGCACCGGCAGACGAAAATGCGTGGCGACCTCGAGGATGGCAGGCTCATCGATGCGCGTATCGATCGAGACGACCGCCAGCAACTGCTCGCTTCCGATTCCAACCTCGTGCAAGGCTCGTTCAGCAAGCATGCGCACGTCATTCCAGTCCGTGCCGCGCTCGCAGCCCAGACCAAGAACATAGCGGCGGGGGCAGCCGGCATATGTCGTCATACTCAATCCTCCAGCGGCTGCAATCGACATCACACATCTACCCACCCGTCCCCGACCCGTCAATTTCACCTGGTGTGTCTCGCAGGCAATTGCCTTGGCGCGACCGGAGTGCAAGAAGGCGCCTTGATTTCATGCCCTAGAGTCCCTGCCTTGCAAGACATGACATTTCAACTGCTGCTCCTGCTCTTTGCCGCCGCCTTCTTCGCCGGTTTCGTCGATTCCATCGCCGGCGGCGGTGGGCTGGTCACCGTGCCCGCCATGTTGCTGGCCGGCATTCCACCGCTGCAGACGCTCGGCACCAACAAGGTGCAGTCGATCTGCGGCGCGGCCTCGGCGACCATCGCCTATGCCCGGCAGGGACATGTGCAGCTTCGCGAACAGCTGTCGATGGCGCTGATGGCCGTGATCGGCGGCATGCTCGGCGCGATGCTGGCGACCATCATGCCAAGCGACGTGCTGCGCATCACCCTGCCCTTCCTTTTGATCGCCATCGCACTTTACTTCGCCGTCAAGCCCAACCTCGGCGATGTCGAGAAGCATCGCCGCATGAGCGCGAGGCTATTCGGCGTAACCCTCGTGCCGCTGATCGGCTTCTATGACGGCGCATTCGGGCCCGGCACCGGTTCATTCCTGATGCTGGCCTTCGTGACCCTCGCGGGTTTTGGCCTGCTGAAGGCAACGGCGCATACGAAGCTGCTCAATTTCGGCTCGAATCTCGGCAGCATGATCGTCTTCATCTTTTCCGGCGTCATTCTGTGGAAGGTGGGCCTCATCATGGGGCTTGGCCAATTCCTCGGCGCGCAAGCGGGTTCGCGGCTGGCCATGCGCATCGGCGCCAGGCTGATCAAGCCATTGCTCGTCGTCGTCTGCATCGCCTTCGCGGTCAAGCTTCTTGCAGACCCGACCCATCCCGTGCGGATCTGGCTCGGGCTGTAACAATCGGCATCTTTGATTACCTCCGACGTAATTGATAGTGGTTTGGAGCTCGCCCATGATCGCCCTGCCTGAACGGTTCAGGCGATCCAAAGGAGTTGACCGATGACCGATGCAACCGCCATTGCCGAACGTTATATTGCCATCTGGAATGAGACGGATTCCGAACGCCGGCGTGCCCTTATCGCCGAAGCATGGACCGAAAGCTGCAGCTATATCGATCCACTGATGCGCGCCGGCGATCGCGAGCAGATCCACGCGCTGGTCACGGCAGCGCACGAGCGCTTCCCGGGCTTCCGCTTCACATTGATCACGGACGGCGACCGCCATGGTGACAATCTCCGCTTCTCCTGGGGCTTCGGCCCGGCTGACGCCGAGCCGCTGATCAAGGGCACGGATTTCGCCATTCTCGAGGGCGACCGCCTGAAGTCCGTTCACGGCTTCATCGATCAGCTGCCGGTGGCCGCATGATGACGACGGCCCGCTCTCTCGGCGACCATCTGCGCGAATGGCGGCAACGCCGCCGTTTGAGCCAGCTGGAATTCGCCCTCGAAGCCGACATCTCACAACGACATCTCAGCTTCATCGAGAGCGGGCGCTCGCTTCCCAGCCGCGAGATGCTGATGCATCTCGCCGAACGGCTCGGCGTGCCGCTGCGCGAACGCAATCCGATGCTTCTGGCGGCAGGATTTGCGCCCGTGTTTCCCGAGCGCAAGCTGGACGACCCCGCACTTGCACCGGCATGGCGCGCGATCGATATGCTATTGAAAGGCCACGAGCCCTTTCCGGCGCTGGCGATCGACCGTCACTGGACGCTGGTCGCCGCCAACGCCGCAGTCGCGCCGCTTCTTGCCGGCATCGCCGATATCTCGCTCGCCAATCCACCTGTCAATGTGCTGAGGCTCAGCCTGCATCCAGATGGACTGGCGCCCCGGATCGTCAATCTGCCCGAATGGCGCAACCATCTGTTGGAGCGCTTGCGCCAACAGACCACCGCGACAGGCGATCCTGTGCTCATAAAATTGCTGCAGGAGCTTTCCGCCTATCCCGCGCCGCCGGCACAGAAATCTGGCCCCTCCGACCGAGATTTTGCAGGCATCGCGGTGCCGCTTGAGCTTCTCACCGAAGCGGGCCGCCTCTCCTTCATCTCGACAACGACTATCTTCGGAACGCCAGTCGACGTGACTCTATCGGAGCTGGCAATCGAATCTTTCTTCCCCGCGGACCCTGAGACCGCCGAATTGCTGAAGACGATGATCCCCAGCAGCTAGCAGCGGCCTCGCCGCCGGTCAGAATTCGACGCCCGGCTGTCCCTTGATGCCGGAGCGGAACGGATGCTTGATCAGCTCCATCTCTGTGACGAGATCGGCGATCTCGATCAGCTCTTCCTTGGCATTGCGGCCCGTCAGGACCACATGCGTCATGTAGGGCTTTTCGGCCTTCAGGAATTCCAGCACTTCGTTGATATCGAGATAGTCATAGCGCAGCGCGATATTGATCTCGTCCAGCAACACCATCGAGTTACGCTCGTCGCGGATCAGATCCTTGGCCTTTTCCCAGGCCACTCGCGCCGCCGCCACGTCGCGGGCGCGATCCTGCGTCTCCCAAGTGAAGCCTTCGCCCATGGTATGAAACTGGCAGACATCGGAAAAATGCTTTTCGATCAGATCGCGCTCGCCGGTCCACATCGCGCCCTTGATGAACTGAACGACGGCGCAGGGCTTTCCGTGCGCGATATGGCGGAAGATCATGCCGAAAGCGGCTGACGATTTTCCCTTGCCCTTGCCGGTATGGACGATGATCAAGCCCTTCTCGTCCGTCTTGGTCGCCATGATCTTGTCGCGCGCCGCCTTCTTCTTGGCCATCTTGTCGGCGTGGCGAGCATCGTCGTTCTTCGGTGCGTCGGGGGCCGTTTCGGCCAATTCGTCGCTCATGGCATTCTCCCTGATATGATCGATTTCTGTGCCAGCGGCCCGCCTCGCCAGAGGTAGAGCGCCACCAGCGGCAGGCTTTCGGTTCGCATGGCATGGCGGATATTCGAGGGGTGGTGGATGACCTCGCCCGACCAGCGCGGCAGGAAAGACTGCGCATCCTTGCTCCACAGCGAGCCGTCTGTCAGCGGGATATAGATTTCCTCGGCCTTATGATGATGATCGGGGTAATGCACCCGAGGCCCGAGCAGCAGGAAGCCGCCGGCCATGTCGTCGCTTGCGAAATGACCGCGCGTGCCGAAGAGTTCGACCCAGCCATATCTCTGGAGGAAATCCGCCCCGAAATCGGTGATGCTGTAGGTCTGAGCCCAATGCAGCATACCGGCGGCGTTGAGAAGACTGTCAAACAAGGCCGCCTCCGCTTCACCGCCCGGCCTGCGCAGCCCGCGAAGATAGGCAACCACAGGCAGATCGCGCGGCGCAAGCGACCGCTCTTTCATCGACCACTGGAAACCCTCGATGAAATGCCTCAGCATCGGATCGCTACGCGACAAGAGATAGTCGCGGAAGGCCGCCAGAAGGTCCTCGACCGCACTCACGCCGCAGCCTCCTTGCCCGGTTTCAGGCTTTCCAGATCGAAGCGCGCCGAATTGCTCCTCGGCGTCCAAAGATTGCGGTCGATCGCCTCCAGCAGGCGTTCCTTCAACTCGCGCAGTGCCGCCGGGTTCTTCTCCGCCATGAAATCGCGCACGCGCTGATCGACGACGAAGGCCTGGTGGACCGCCTCGAAATGATGGTTGCGGACGGCTCCGGTCGTTGCCGCAAACGCGAAGAGATAATCGACGGTCGCGGCGATCTCGAAGGCGCCCTTGTAGCCATGGCGCATGACGCCATCGATCCATTTCGGATTGACGACACGCCCGCGCACCACCCGGCCGATCTCCTCTTCCAGCGAACGGATGATCGGCTTTTCCGGCCGCGAATGGTCGTTATGATAGATCGACGGACGAGTACCGGCCAACTGTTCGGCGGCGGCGGCCATGCCGCCCTCGAATTGATAGTAGTCGTCGCTGTCGAGCAGGTCGTGCTCGCGGTTGTCCTGGTTCTGCACGACCGCCTGGATCGAGCGCAATCGTTCCTCGAACACCCCCCGCTCAGCCCGTCCTTCCTCGCCGGCGCCATAGGCATAGCTACCCCAGACGAGATAGGCTTCGGCCAGGTCCGCACGTCGCTCCCAGCCCTTCTCGTCGATGAGCGCCTGCAGGCCAGCACCGTAAGCGCCGGGTTTCGAACCGAAGATGCGGTAGCCGGCGCGGCGGCTGGCCGAGGCTGTGTCCAGGCCGGCCGCTTCGAGCCGCGCGATCTCGCCCCGCATGCGCGCTGCGATCGGATTATCCGTCGCATCCTCATCGAGCGCCCCGACAGCCCGGATCGCCTTGTCGAACAAAGCGATCTGCTCGGGAAAGGCATCGCGGAAAAAGCCGGAGATGCGAAGGGTGACGTCGACACGCGGCCGGCGGAGCATTGCAGGCGGGATGATCTCGTAGCCGGTAACCCGCCGCGAAGTCATATCCCAGACCGGCTTGACGCCGATCAGCGCCAACGCCTGCGCGATATCGTCGCCGCCCGTGCGCATGTTCGATGTGCCCCAGGCGGTGAGGCCGAAAGAAACGGGCCATTCGCCATGGTCCTGAACATAGCGGCGGATCAAGAGTTCGGCGGATTTCTTGCCAAGTTCATAGGCGGCCGGCGTCGGCACCGCGCGACTATCGATCGAATAGAAATTCCGCCCGGTCGGCAACACATCCGGCCTGCCGCGCGTCGGTGCGCCTGAGGGGCCGGGTGGAACGAAACGCCCGTCGAGACCCTTCATCAAGGCAGCGATCTCCGCATCGCCGCAGGCAAGGATCGATGGCTTAAGCCGGGTTTCGATTTCAGCGAGAACGACGCTTGTGTGGGGCCAACTCTCGGGACATGCAATCTCGCCAGCAACGAATTTCGCTGCCAGAAGTTCGATGCGCTCGAC
Organism: Rhizobium sp. SG570; assembly: GCF_012275345.1. Lineage (NCBI taxonomy): Bacteria > Pseudomonadati > Pseudomonadota > Alphaproteobacteria > Hyphomicrobiales > Rhizobiaceae > Rhizobium > Rhizobium sp. SG570. The sequence continues at coordinate 22,903 of NZ_JAAZQI010000008.1, forward strand.
TGTATCACCTTGAGTGCGCCAAGGAGCGTCGGAAATGTCGGCAAGAATATTGGGACGCTTGCCAGTCCATTCCGCCGCCATATCGCAATCCAACGGATCGAATGGCTTTTGCGGCGAGATACCCCCCCTATCCGCAAATTCCACTCCCTCCAACGCGTCTAGCGCAATCGCCCGCTGCAGGCTCTGATCACCGCCCTTACCCAAACCTCTGGGAACCCGCGCCAGTGCCACAGTCAAATCCGTCAGCAGCCGTCCAGACGGCGAAACGCCGAAAATATGCAAACCATCACGGATCTGCATTTCCTTGAGGTCGCAGAGATAGGCGTCGAGCTTGCGCAACGCCTCATCCTCGCCCTCACCCTTGGCGATGCCGGCGTCCTGATCGAGACCGATATCGGCGACAAGATCGAGAATCTGCTTGCGCAGCAGACGGACACGACGCGGGTCGCCGCCCGATGCCTCGTAATATTCATCGACAAGCGCTTCCAGATCCTTCAACGGACCGTAGCTCTCGGCGCGCGTCAGCGGCGGCGTCAGGTGGTCGATGATCACAGCGCTGGTGCGGCGCTTGGCCTGCGTGCCCTCGCCGGGATCGTTGACGATGAACGGATAGAGGTTGGGCGTAGGCCCGAGGATCGCCTCAGGATAGCAGTTTTCCGACAATGCCAGCGTCTTACCCGGCAGCCATTCGAGATTGCCATGCTTGCCCATGTGGATGACGGCATGCGCATCGAAGGATCGGCGCAGAAAGGCATGGAAGGCGAGATAGCCGTGCGGCGGAACGAGATCGGGAGAATGATAGCTCTCCTTCGGATCGATATTGTAGCCACGCGCCGGCTGGATGCCGACAAGCACATTACCAAAATGGGTGAACGGCAGGGCAAAGGCGCCCTCGCGCGCATAAGGGTCCGTCTCCGGATCACCCCAGCGCGTCGTGATCTCATCCTGAATCCGTTCAGGAAGAGACGAGAAGAAATCCCTGTATTCGCTAAAGGAAAGCCTCTCGCGAACCAGCCTGCCATCATGGCCGGAATTTGTGGGACCATCCGCCAAGTGTCGCATCAGCGCGTCGCCATCGGCTGGCACCCCAGCGACAGGATAGCCTGCCGCCTGCATCGCTCTCAAAACCTCGATCGTACCGGCGGGGGTGTCCAATCCGACGCCATTGCCCAGACGGCCATCCCGGTTCGGGTAATTCGCCATGACGAGCGCAACGCGACGATCCCGCGGCTGCGCGTTGCGCAATCGCGCCCAGTTCGCGGCCAGCCGTGCCGTGTAGCGCATGCGATCATCAAGCGGTTCGCTGACAACGATATTGGCCTCGACCCGCTCGTCGTAACGCGCCGCCGCCTTGAATGACACGGCGCGGGCAAGCACACGCCCGTCGACTTCCGGCAGCGCGACATTCATGCCGAGATCGCGCGCCGAAAGCCCCTGCGACGATGCCTCCCAGGCTTCCTTGGACGAAGCCGAAAGGATTGCCTGCAGGACGATCGCCTCGCCTGTTTCGAGAACCGTCGGTTGACGGTCTGCGCCCGGCGCGGAAACTGCAAAGCCTGTCGTGTTGACGACGACATCCGGCTTCAGCTCGGCAAAAACGCTCTCCAGAATGCCGACGGATACCGCATCCTTCAAACTATAGGCGAACACCGGCAACGGCCGCATACCCTCTGCGATGAGTGCTTGCATCATGGCTTCGACAGGCCTGGTTTCGCCGCTCTGGACGAGAGCGCGATAGAAGGAGATGGCGACAGTCGGAACTTTGAGGTCCGCCAACTGCTCCGCTCCCTGTAACGCCCCCTCACCCGGCGCTCCTTCGATAAACTCAGGGGCGCCACCCTCTCCCCGCTGGGGCGAGGGTAATACTGCACCCTCGACTTCCGCCTTCTCCCCCCGGGGAGAAAGTGCCCGAAGGGCGGATGAGGGGGTGCTTCCACACGACGTAGAAACACTCCTCCACTCCTCGATCCCAATCGCACCCCTGCCCGGCCACCAGATCCCGGCCTTCATCAAGGGTGCGGCCGGCATCGGCTTTTCCGCCCCTGACAGCATCGCCTCGGCATAGGCGAGAAACGCCCTGGAGTTCGCCTCCCCGCCCTCGATCAAATAGGACCAGAGCGCATTGAGATCATCGAGCGCGACATTGGAAAAGGGCGTCAGCCCTGGATCGGGTTTCGAATCTCCCGGCAGCACGGCGATCGCCGCACCCTGACGCGCAGCACAAGCGTGCAGCGCCTCCAGTGCATAGTGGAAATAGCTCGCACCTCCGAGCGCTCGCACGACGATCAGCTTCGCATGCCGCGCGGTGCGCTCGATATAGGTATCGACCGACATCGGATGCTTGAGGCTCATCAGGCTCGCAAGCCGCAGGGAACAGCTGCCCTCGCCTTGCCCGCGAGCCGCGGCTATCGCCGCAAGCTCGGTATCGGCCGCCGACAGGAAGAGGATATCGCCCGGCGACTGGCCGAGATCGATCGCCTCGTCGCCGTCACTGATCGTTCCCTTCTGGGCTAGGAGGAGATGCATGACTTTGCCTTAGACCAGCGCTTCGATCGCCTTGCGCACGATCCCTTCGTCCATCTCGTGCAGACCGATGACAACCAGCCGCGTCGCGCGCTCCTCGCCGGGCGCCCAGGTACGGTCGAAATAGTTGTCGATGCGGCTGCCGACGGCCTGTACCTGCAAGCGCATCGGCTTGCCGGGCACATCGACAAAACCCTTGAGACGCAGGATATCATGTTCGGAAATGACGCTCTTCAGCGCTTCGATGAAGGCGTTCGGGTCGGCAATGGGGCCAAGCTCGACGACGAAGCTGTCGAATTCGTCGTGATCATGTGGTGTGCCGTCTTCGTGTTCCAACTCATGGTGCGATTTGCGGTTGACGATATCACCTTCGGTACCGATGCCGAGGCCGAGCAGAATGGCTGCCGGCACGTCGCCGTTCTTCGCCTCGATGATCGTCGGCTTGCGGACGGTGCGTGACGCGACTTCCGCACGCACGCGGCCAAGGCCGGCGACGTCGATCAGGTCGGTCTTGTTGAGAACGATCAGATCGGCGCAGGTCAGCTGGTCCTCGAACAGTTCCTCGATCGGGCTTTCGTGATCGAGCGAATCGTCCTCGACACGACGGGCTTCGACGGCATCATGATCGTCGGCAAAGCGGCCTGCGGCGACGGCGGCGCTGTCGACCACGGTGATGACGCCATCGACGGTGACATGCGTGCGGATGTCAGGCCAGTTGAAGGCAGCGACCAGCGGCTGCGGCAGCGCCAGACCGGAGGTCTCGATGATGATATGGTCGGGACGCGCGTCACGCTCCAAAAGCTTGGTCATGGTCGGGATGAAATCGTCGGCGACGGTGCAGCAGATGCAGCCATTGGTCAGCTCGATGATGTCGTCCTCGGTGCAGTTCTCCGCGCCGCAGCCCTTGAGCACGTCGCCGTCGACACCCAGATCACCGAACTCGTTGATGATGAGGGCGATCTTCCTGCCGCCGGCATTCTGCAACAGGTTGCGAATCATCGTTGTCTTGCCGGCTCCCAGAAAGCCGGTGATGACGGTGGCGGGAATCTTTGCCTGGTTCATGTGGATCAACCCTTCATTTTCAGCGGCAATCCCGCCGCGATAAAATAGACTTCGGCGCTTGTCGCCGCGATCATCTGGTGCAGCCGGCCGGCATGATCGCGAAATTCGCGCGCCATGCGGTTTTCCGGCACGATGCCGAGCCCGACCTCGTTGGAGACGAGCACGAGCCGCGCCTTGGCCTTCGGCAAAAATTCGGTAAGAACAGCAAATTCAGCTGCGACGTTTCGTTCGGCCATCATCAGATTGGTGACCCACAGCGTCAGGCAATCGACGAGAACAGCGCGGCCATCGCCGTCGATCGCCGCCAGCCGGGCGGTCAGGTCGAGCGGCTCCTCGTGCGTCGTCCAGAGATCGCCGCGTTCGTTTCGATGCTGCGCGATACGTTCGCGCATTTCGTCGTCCCAGGCTCGTCCGGTCGCCACATAGTGACGGTCAAGGCCGGTATCCGAGATCAGCGATTCGGCGAATCGGGATTTGCCGGAGCGCGCGCCGCCGAGAACGAAAACAGCGCGGGATTGTGAGGATGGCATGAGCTATTGTCGCCCCCATACGAGGGCACGGAGCCGCGCAACGCGGCTAAGACCGAAAGGGGCGCGCTTACGCGCGAGAAATTCGTTTGGCGCCATGACAACCTCCGTGCTGGCAGCGAGACATGCGTCCCAAGATGGGCGCTGTGCCCGGCACGTATGGCAGGTCTCCTGGCTCGCGGTTAAGGCGCAACGAGGGGGCAGACCGAAACCGGTCGCCCCCGATCGTGCACCAGCGGATCTTTCTCGCCTTCCCGGCAATGCATCATGAAAAGACGGACGATTCGTAGATATCGGAGGCGTCCAGCCCTGGTAGATCATGATGCCACACCAGTGGCTTTTCCGGCTTGAAGTTTCTCCGCCTGTTCGCCCCATGCGAACCATCGGCGGGATAGCTGTCAAACCGGACGAAAGACCCTGACCGCTCTACAGTCGCGGGGTCGGCTGTGATGAGAACGCCCGGATTGGGTCCGCCCCTTCACATTCCCTTTTCATCCCATGCGGCACATCGCCGCTCGGAAACCATTCGTTATGCCGGCAATGATTAGGCTTTCACTTAGTTCAAGTCAATCAAGGACATGGGTGCGACATCGGCTGTCCCAGCCGCGAAATCGCCGCATAATCCCGAGAACACATCACTTTTTTTGCCGTATTTCTTTGATGTTAGGAGTTTATAGAGGCTAAGCCCTCATATTCGAGTAGAAACGTATCGTCCGTCCCCAATGTTGCAGAAATTCCAACCCCGTCGCCTGGGCGTCTTCTCAGCCCTATTCGATCTTGGTCGATTTAGAGCGCTGCTCCGCCGCGGCGAACTAGGACTCGTTTTCGCCGGCGCGCTCGTGGGCATCGCGTCCGGCTGCGCCGTTACGGCCATGAGTTTCGTTTCGCGCAAGCTGCACAGCCTCATCTACGGGATCACGGATTACGAGCGCCTGAGCTCGGCGGCAGTGGCGATCCCGGACAAATCGGTGGTGCTGATAGCCCCGATAGCCGGCGGCATCATTCTTGGTATTCTGCTCTATATTCTTTCACGCACCCGCAAGAAGCCGATGGTCGACCCGATCGAGGCGAATGCGCTGCATGGCGGACGCATGTCCTTGACCGACAGCATCATCGTCGCCGTGCAGAACCTGATCTCGAATGGGTTCGGCGCCTCCGTCGGGCTTGAGGCGGGCTACACGCAGCTTGCCGCCGGCATCGCTTCGAAGTTCGGTTACAAGATGCAGATGCGCCGCGCGGATCTGCGCATGCTCGTGGGCTGCGGTGCTGCCGGCGCCATTGCCGCAGCGTTTAACGCACCGCTGACCGGCGCCTTTTACGCCTTCGAGCTGATCATCGGCACCTATTCCATCCTGACCCTGACGCCCGTCGTCGTCTCGGCCCTGATATCGACGATGATCGCAAGGCTGCTCGCCGGCGACGACTTCGCCATCGATATCGGCCATTTCGGCACAATAGTGCCGGCGGATTACCTTCCGGCTGTTTTGCTCGGCGCTTTTTGCGCCGGCATCGGCATCCTGATCATGCAGGGCGTCGCCTGGGTCGAGGAACTGGCGCGCAAGAGCTCGATTGCGCCGCCTTTCCGCCCGGCGCTCGGCGGCCTGTTCGTCGGCTTGCTGGCTTTGATATCACCCCAGGTTCTATCGGCCGGCCACGGAGCCCTCCATCTCAATCTCTCCACCGATGTAACCTTGTGGGCGCTGGTCAGCCTTTTCGTTTTGAAATCCCTCGCCTCGGCTGTGTCGATCGGCTCCGGCTTCAGGGGCGGCTTGTTCTTCGCATCGCTGTTCATGGGCGCGCTGCTCGGCAAGATTTTCGCCTATTGCGCCCCCTATTTCGATCACGCCACGCTGACGCCAGCCGTCTATGCGGTGGTCGGCATGAGTGCGCTTGCCGTTTCGATCATCGGCGGCCCGCTGACGATGACGTTCCTGGCGCTGGAGATCACCGGCGACTTTCCGATTACCGCGCTGGTCTTGGCTGCTGTCATCACCTCGTCTCTCGTCGTGCGCACGACCTTCGGCTATTCCTTCGCCACATGGCGCTTCCATCTGCGTGGAGAAAGCATCCGCAGCGCACACGACGTCGGGTGGATCCGCAACCTCACTGTGGCACGCATGATGCGCCCGGATGTGCATACGGCAAGCGTCGGCATGAGCATCGAGGAATTCCGCAAAGCCTTTCCGATCGGCTCGGCGCAGCGCGTCATTCTGATCGACGACAAAGAGAAATATTCCGGCATGGTGCTGGTGCCGGATATTTATGCGAGCCCGGTCGAGAAAGATGACGAGGAACATGGCCTTGCCGATTTCATCCGCCATCGCAACGAATTCCTGCAGCCGCAGATGAACGCCAAGCAGGCCGCAGCCATGTTCGACCAGACGAAGAGCGAAGCGCTCGTGGTCATAAACGACCTCATTGAACGCAAGGTCGTGGGGCTGCTGACCGAGAGTTACACATTGCGTCGCTACAGCGAAGAGCTCGACCGCCGCCGTCGCGAGGTTTCCGGCGAGCTCTAGAGCCGTTAAGCGGCTCATGGAATCGCTAAACAGCTTTAGATTATTGTTTTTACGCACTTCCGGACGGAAAACCGTTGCGCACTTTTCCTGGAATTGCCCTAGCTGACAAGGCTGTCGAGCCAGGCAGGATCGAGGACGCCTTCCAGTTCGGTCGCGATCTCGTCCAGCGCCGCGTCGACGCCCGCGCGGTAGCCCGTCCGCTCGCCGTTAAGGCCGAAGCTTTCGAGCAGTCTTGCCCGGTACGCATCGCTGCCGAAAAGCCCGTGCAGGTATGTCCCCATGACGCGGCCGTCGGGCGACAGCGCTCCGTCCGGCCGGCCATCGATGACGGTCGAGGGGCGATCACAATCCGGGCCGCTGGTCACGCCGAGATGGATTTCGTAGCCGGACAGCGGCACGTCGTATTCCCTGGAGAAAGCCTGGCTGTTGCGGACGGTCTTTTCAGGCGCCATTTCCGTCTCGATATCCAGCAGGCCAAGTCCGGGCGTCTCCGTCACCGATCCTTCGATGCCGAGCGGATCAAAGACCATGCGACCGAGCATCTGATAACCGCCGCAAATCCCGATGACGCGGCCGCCGCGGCGCATATGGGCGGCAATATCAACATCCCATCCCTGTTCCCGCAGATCGAGCAGGTCACCGATTGTCGACTTCGACCCCGGCAAAACCACAAGGCCCGCATCATCAGGCAGCCGTTCACCGGCCCGGACGAAGACGAGATCGACGTCGGGTTCGGCTCGCAGCGGATCGAGGTCGTCGAAATTCGCAATGCGTGACAGCACCGGCACGGCAATTTTCAAGGCGCCGGAGGAGCCCCGTGTGAGCCGTTCCAGCACAACGGAATCCTCGGCAGGAAGGCGGCCGGCCGCCTTCAGCCACGGCACGATGCCATGACACGGCCAGCCGGTGAACGTGCCGATCGCGTCTATGCCCTCTCCAAACAGCGAGACATCGCCGCGAAACTTGTTGATGAGGTAGCCGCGGATCATGCGCCGATCCTCTTCCGGCAAGATATGATAGGTACCCACCAGCGACGCGATGACGCCGCCGCGGTCGATATCGCCGACCAGCACCACAGGCACGTTGGCGCGGGTGGCAAAGCCCATATTGGCGATATCGCCCCGCCTGAGATTGATTTCGGCAGGCGAACCGGCGCCCTCGACGATGACAAGGTCGGTTCCAGCGCGCATGGCCGCGAAGCTTTCCAAGACGGCGCCGAGCAGCTGCGGCTTGAGCGCCTGATAGTCCCTGCCCTTCGCATGCCCCCAGACCTTGCCCTGCACGATGATCTGGCTGCCCGTCTCCGATTGCGGCTTCAGCAGCACCGGGTTCATATGCACGGATGACGGAACGCGCGCCGCCAGCGATTGCAGCCACTGGGCGCGGCCGATCTCACCGCCATCTTCGGCAACGGCGGCATTGTTGGACATGTTCTGCGGCTTGAAGGGACGGACCCTGACACCTCTGTTGGCGAACAGGCGGCACAGCCCGGCGACCAATACCGTTTTTCCGACATCGGAGCCGGTTCCCTGCAGCATGATCGCCTTCGTCATTCTTCATCGCTCCGAGATGCTACAGCCCCTGAAAACACGGAATTTTGCCTTGATTTCGCCGCGATCCCCAACGGCCTGAAGCCACCGGCACGATACAAAAATACATCACGTCGCACCATGCTCTATTTGCGACATCGGATGACGATTTCATCCATTGTTAGTTATACTGAAGAGGATTATCTCCACCGCGAAAACAAACACCGAAAACCGGCCGTTTCGGCCTGGAGGATACCCCGATGCTCTTCATCTTCAACAGACAGAATTCCATCCAGATCGCCTGGAATGGCAAACTGCCGGCAAACCGCCCTGATACCCGCCTGCAGCAGCTTGATACGCGTTTCGGCACAGTCGGCTTCATCCGGACCTATAACGTCGGTTGATAGCCGGTCAAGCCTCAGGTCCTGCGCACGACAAGCCGCCAAGCGACCGCATCGGCGGCTTTATTTTTTCATTCCATATGGGGAAATAAAATCCGGCATTGGCCGGAAGCCGGCTATCCACCCCACGGTCGCCTCCCTGGAACGCGGCGGCCATAAAACGCGAAAACCGCGCGATCCGAGGATCAACGCGGTTTGCCAAAAACGCCGGCTCCCTTGCACAAACGCCGCAAGGTTCGCTTTCTCCGGTACGCACTACCTAAGCCGAAGAAGCAGCGGTGTCCCCCGCCACGCATCGATTGATAAACCGACATCGTTACCGGAGCGTTATTAATTGCTTAAATAAGAATGAATCCGAAAATTTTTTGAAAATTTTCTCATTCTCGTTGCGAAATCGCAAACGACGCAAATGGAATAGAAAACGTCTTTCAAGGACGCGATATTTTAGCGGTATTTAACTTCGCCTATGCTTTAAAGCTTCGTTGAAGCCTCGCAATGCCCATTTTGCAGCCGCGAATAGTAGAAAATAGGCTAATTCAGGCGCTTATATAAGCTTCTCCAACAGGCGCGATAAGTTCAATCAGCCGACAGACTGTTGATTTCTTCATTCAAATCCTTACGCTGCTCGCTGTCGATGTAGAAAATGCTCGGCCGCGACAGGGTTCCGCGGTCGCAAAAAGACCAGATGCACGACAGCAGCAAAGGGGACCGTGCGGGCGTCGTCAGCGGCGTATGAACGGTTGTGGTTGAACCGCGCTGACGGGGATCGACAGACACCATATCCGCTTGGAGTCGATTTCCGTAACGTAACGAGAAATTGGGAGACATTATCAATGAAGAAGCTTCTCGCTTCCGCCATCTTCGCATTCGGCGCCTACGCTTTGGCTGGCTCGGCGCACGCTGCGGAATGCGGCGATGTATCGATCGCCGAAATGAATTGGGCCTCTGCCGGCGTTGCCGCTCAGGTCGACAAGATAATCCTTCAGAATGGCTATGGCTGTAACGTCACGCTGGTAACCGGCGACACGCAGCCGACCTTCACCTCCATGAACGAAAAGGGCCAACCCGACGTCGCGCCCGAGCTTTGGGTCAACGCAGTACGCACCGCGCTCGACAAGGCCGTGTCCGAAGGTCGTCTGATCGAGGCAGCGCCGCTCCTGAGCGATGGCGGCGTCGAGGGCTGGTGGATTCCGAAATTCCTCGCCGACGCGCATCCCGACATCAAGACCGTTCAGGACGCGCTGAAGCATCCGGAACTCTTCCCCGCCCCCGAGGATTCTTCCAAGGGCGCGGTATACAATTGCCCGGCAGGCTGGAACTGCCAGATCTCGACCGCCAATCTCTACAAGGCGCTCGGTGCAGAGAAGCTCGGCTTTACGTTGGTCGATACCGGCTCTGCCGCGGGTCTTGACGGCTCGATCGCCAACGCCTTCGAAAAGAAGATCGGCTGGTTCGGCTACTATTGGGCACCGACAGCCATCCTCGGCAAGTACGAAATGGTGCGTCTGAGCTTCGGCGTCCCGCACGACAAGAAGGAATGGGATGCCTGCACGGCGATCCAGGATTGCGCCAATCCGAAGGTGAATTCCTATCCGGTTTCGGACGTCTACACGGTCGTAACGAAGGCTTTCGCATCCAAGGCCGGCATTGCCATGGATTACGTCAAGACCCGCAAATGGGACAACGGCACGGTTGGCAAGGTTCTGGCCTGGATGACGGACAATCAGGGCACGAACGAAGACGGTGCGAAGTACTTCCTGAAGACCTACCCCGATATGTGGACCAAGTGGGTTTCTCCAGACGTCGCCACCAAGGTCAAGGCTTCGCTCTAATCCGCACGAATGAATCGGCGGCAGGCCTGCGTCTGTCGCCGATTTTATATTCGCCGGATGCGACTGACACTCATACCGACAGACCGACGCGGCCACAGGTCGCAACGAGTGCAGATTGGCGGCGGCAAATGTAGTAAGAATTAAAAAGCAGCCTGAAGAACCGGTCGCAGCGCTGCAACACCGTCCGTACATGAAGGCCACATGCACTGACAGGGACAGAGCCGGACAAAGAAGGGGAAATACATGGCTATTCAGTGTACGATCCTGCCAGATGTGCTTTGCAATTTTCCGGCAATAGACGAATCGCTCATACGCCTCGCACGCAAGAATATCGACGATGGGTTCAGGGCATCCGTGCGCGCCTACGGCAATATCATCGACGCCATAGTTCAGCCGCTGCAATGGTTTCTGAACTATCTGGAATGGCTCTTCACCAACACGCCGTGGTTCATCGTGCTTCTCGTCATGATGCTCGTTGTCTACGCCGCCAGCCGCAATCTCAAGATCGTCATAGGCACTGCGATATCGATGACGCTCATCGGCGTCTGCGGCCTTTGGGGCGACACCATGATAACGCTTGCGATGGTGACCGTCTGTACGCTCATCGCCATCGTCATCGGCCTGCCGATCGGCATACTGATGGCCCGCTCCGACCGGATGCAGTCGATCGTCAATCCGATCCTCGACGTGATGCAGACGATGCCGAGCTTCGTCTATCTTATTCCCGTCGTGGTGATTTTCGGCATTGGAAAGGTTCCTGGCCTTATCGCTGTCGTCATCTACGCCGTCCCGCCGATGATCCGGTTGACCAATCTCGGCATTCGCCTGGTGGACAAGGAAGTGCTGGAAGCCGCCGATGCTTTTGGCTCGTCGCATCGCCAGAAGCTTTTCAACGTGCAGATACCGCTCGCGTTGCCCACCATCATGGCCGGCATCAACCAGACCATCATGATGTCGCTTGCCATGGTCGTGGTCGCATCGATGGTCGGCGTCGGCGGTCTCGGCAAGAACACGCTGCAGGCGATCAACAACCAGTTCTTCACGGTCGGCTTCCTCAACGGTTTCGCGCTGGTCGCAATCGCCATCATTTTCGACCGCACGAGCCAGGCCTACGGCAGACGGCTCCAGAAGCACTCGGAGGTCATTCATGGCTAGTCACGCGATCCAGATCAAAAGCCTCTACAAAATCTTCGGTCCGCGCGGGCGCGACTTTGTCGACATGGTCAAGAACGGCATCAGCAAGACCGAACTCAACGAGACTCATGGTCACGTGCTCGGCCTGCAGGACATCAACATTGACATGCCGGCCGGCGCCATCACCGTCGTCATGGGCCTTTCCGGCTCCGGCAAATCGACGCTGATCCGCCATATCAACAGGCTGATCGAGCCGACCGCCGGCGAAGTGCTATATGACGGCATCGACGTCTGCAAAATGAACGAAAACGCCCTGCGTGAATTCCGCCGTCACAAGACGGCGATGGTGTTCCAGAAATTCGCTTTGCTGCCGCATCGCACGGTCATCGAGAACACCATTTACGGCCTGGACATTCAGGGCGTGCCCCGTGCTGAAGGCGAGAAGAAGGGACAATACTGGATCGAGCGCGTCGGTCTCAAAGGTTTCGAAAGGCACTATCCGAACCAGCTCTCCGGCGGCATGCAGCAGCGCGTGGGGCTCGCGCGCGCCCTGACCAATGATGCCGATATCCTGCTGATGGACGAAGCTTATTCGGCGCTCGACCCGCTCATCCGCGTGGATATGCAGAGCGTGCTACTCGACCTGCAAAAAGAGCTGAAGAAGACCGTCGTCTTCATCACCCACGATCTCGATGAGGCACTCCGTCTCGGCGACAAGATCGCGATTCTGCGCGACGGCAAGGTCGTGCAGCAGGGAAGCGGCCAAGAGATCGTGCTGAAACCCGCGGACGACTACATCACCGCCTTCGTCAAGGAAGTGAACCGCGGTCGTATCATCCAGGCTCAGACCATCATGAAGCCGCTCGCCGGTGACCCCGGCGGCAGCCGCGTACCCGGCGATATGACGCTGGAAATCGCCGCCAAACGGATAACCGACGCCGGACACACCGGAGCCGTCGTCACCGATGCCGGTGGCAAGCCCATCGGTGCGATAGACCTGCAAAGCATCATCTCCGCCATGGTGACGCCGACAACCCATGACGCGGCGCAGATGGCGGCGGCTTAAAGACTTCTTTGTCTAACAAAGGAGAGCGCCTGCGCAGGGCGCTCTCTTCCTCTTTATGCAAGATGAACATGCTTATCGCTGTTCGCTCGTTGCACTCATATAAAGAAATGTTTATATCTGCATTTCACAACCGAAAATCCGCATATCCGGAGAAGACGCCATGACCGTCGCAACCAATCCCTTGACCGATCTTCTTGCTGAAAAAGGCGTGCTGCTCGCCGATGGCGCGACGGGCACAAATCTCTTTGCCATGGGCCTGGAAGCCGGTGAAGCCCCGGAACTGTGGAACGAGCAGCACCCCGAGCGGATTGCAAAACTGCATCAGGATTTCGTTGACGCCGGCGCCGACATCATTCTGACCAATACCTTTGGCGGAACGCGTCATCGCTTGAAGCTGCACCATGCGCAGGATCGCGTGCACAGCCTGAACAAGGTGGCCGCCGAGATTGCCCGTGCCGTCGCCGACAAGGCTGACCGCAAGATCATCGTCGCCGGTTCCGTCGGGCCGACGGGCGAGCTGCTGGTGCCGCTCGGCGCATTGACCTATGAAGACGCAGTTTCCGCCTTCGTCGAACAGATCGAAGGCCTGCAGGCCGGTGGTGCCGACGTCGCCTGGATCGAGACCATGTCCTCGCCCGAGGAAATACGCGCAGCAGCAGAAGCTGCCGTCAAGGTCGGCCTGCCCTATACCTATACGGGTTCGTTCGATACCGCCGGAAAGACCATGATGGGCCTGCATCCGAAGGATATTCATGGCATTGCCAAGGACGTCGGCGATGGTCCGCTCGCCGTCGGCGCCAATTGCGGCGTCGGCGCATCGGATATCCTGTCGAGCCTGCTCGACATGACCGATTCCGATCCGGCCGCGATCGTGATCGTCAAGGGTAACTGCGGCATCCCCGAATATCGCGGCGCCGAGATCCATTATTCCGGCACGCCACCGCTGATGGCCGACTACGCGCGCCTTGCGCGCGACGCGGGCGCCAAGATCATCGGCGGCTGCTGCGGCACGTCCTGCGGCCATCTCGCTGCCATGCGCGAGGCTCTCGACAACTATACGCCCGGCCCGCGCCCGACTCTGGAAGTGATCGTCGAGCGGATCGGCCCGATGCGCAACAAGACGGCCAACGAAGGCGGAACGGCGCCTGTGCGTGAGCGCAGACGCCGCAGCTAAACGGCGACTTGCCGCGTCAGGCCTTGAAACCTGACGCAAGCGGCCATCATGACAATCGAACAACCAAGACGGCGGTGGCGTTGCACTACTTCTCGCCACCGAGAGGGCGCCCCTCGGTAAAATGCGGCACGACCCGGCTCTCAAATGCCTTCAAGGCCGCGCCGATCGCCTGATGCATATCAAGGTAGCGATAGGTGCCAAGCCGTCCGCCGAAATGGACGTTGGCTTCCGCCTCGGCACGCTCACGATACCGTAGGAAGACCGCCTTGTCCTGCCGCGTGTCGATCGGATAATAGGGCTCGTCCGCGCGTTGGGCCGAACGTGAATACTCCCGCACCACAACAGTCTTTTCAGTCTGATAGCTGCGCTCGGGATTGAAGTGGCGGAACTCAAGAATGCGGGTATAAGGGACCGCTTCGTCGGCATAGTTCATGACGGCCGTACCCTGGAAATCGCCCGTGTTCAGGGTCTCTTTCTCGAAATCGATCGTACGCCAACCCAATTCGCCTTCGGAATAATCAAAATAGCGATCGATGGGTCCTGTGTAGACGATGGGGAGACCGGGCGGCAAAGCGGATTTCAGCGAAAAGAAATCGACACCGAGAGCAATATCGATCCTCGGATGCTTCAGCATCCTCTCGAAGATGGCCGTGTAGCCGTCGACCGGCAGACCTTCAAACTTATCGTTGAAATACCGATTGTCGAACGTGTAACGGACCGGCAGCCGCGTGATGATATGCTCCGGCAGGTCACGCGGGTCCGTTTGCCATTGCTTGGCAGTGTAGCCGCGGATGAAGGCTTCATATAGCGGACGGCCGATCAGGGAAATTGCCTTCTCTTCCAGGTTCGCCGGGTGGCGCCCTGCCATTTCGGCCGCCTGCTCCGCGATCAGAGCTCGCGCTTCATCCGGAGAAAGGCGCCGATTGAAAAACTGCGAGATGGTGCCGAGGTTGATCGGCATCGAGTAGACCTGATTGCGGTAGCTCGAATAGACGCGATGCTTGTAATCGGTAAATTCGGTGAACCTGTTGAGATAGGTCCAGACCACCTCGTTCGGCGTGTGGAAGAGATGGGCGCCGTAACGATGAACCTCGATGCCGGTCTGGCCGTCGAACTCGCTATAGGCATTGCCGCCGATATGGCTGCGGCGATCGATCAGAAGCACGTTCTTCTGAAGCTCGTTCGCCACCCGCTCCGCAAGCGTCGCGCCATAAAAGCCCGCGCCGACGATCAATAGGTCTACCTTCGAAAAATCAATCATGCTTTCAAACTTTCGGCGCCCGCAATATCGGCGATGGGTTTAGTGGAGTGCGAAAATGATCATTGGGGAAACTGACAAGGCATCGGCGCATGGGATTGCGCCGACGACATCAGGAAACTGCGGCAGTGCCGTCCGGACCAGGTGGCTCACCGCACGCCGGCATATTTCAGAGGCGTATACTGATATGCCTTGAAAAGCGCCGCCTGCTCGTCGATCGCCGCCTTGACATTGTATGTCGCGCCGAGCGGGCGCGTATGGGCAACGGCGACGGCATCGATGATCGCCATTCGGGCCGTGGGGCGCCCGAGGAACGATGGCCAGAGGTGATCGAGGCCATAGCCTGATTCGACATCCCTCATGGAGCCGATGCAGATCTGCAGCGCACGCTGCGAGAAGAGCGGACACATGATTTCGACGAAACCCTCATAGCGCACCAGGCTGTCGGGTCTCTGAATCGTCAAAGGATGGTTGGGGTAGGAGCCCTGGTCTTGCTTGAGCGATGGCTGTGCGAGATCGAGGCCGTGTTTGTGCGACAGGTGGAACATTCGGTTGAGGTCTTCGCCGTTGCACAGCAGGTCGTCGTCCGGCAACCATATGCGCTCATAGTTCCAAAGCGGGCTGCCCTCGTAAAAGAGGTCGTAGAGAAGCTTGAACTTCTTGCGCTTTGGCAAATGCGCCAGATATTCGTAAGGACTACCGGAAACCTCCGGTTCCTCGGCACCGTAATAACCGATGCAAAGATCCCAGTTGCGGGTCGCTTCGTCTATCTTTTCGAACCAGCGCGGGTGCAGAGACTTCGAATTGGCGGGCACGACGACAAGATTGGGGCGCCGTATCCCCTGCTGCGGCTGGGCGCGGAACGTCGCGCGGCGTTCGACATCCGCCGGTGTCGGAAATAGCGGATGGGGAGGATGGTCGACCGGCACCAGCAGGTAGGTGGCGTCGACACCTCCGATCACGCCACGCCCCGCAAGCGCCATGAGATTGTCGCCTTCGATATGCGCGGAATCGAAAATGACCGACGGCAGTCCATCTCGGTCGATCAGGCAAAGCCGGCCGCCCATGACATGCCAGAAATCCACGTCAGGTTCAAAATAGTTACCGATCAGTCCATCCGGCGCCAGCACCAGGAAGGATGAGAACATCCCGCGGTTCACGTCGCCGAAGCTCCAGAATGTGCCGCTCAGCATGTCCTGAGTCAGAGGCGGCGCGTCGGACCACCGCATCTGGTTTGCCGGGCGCGCGGCATATTCGGACGTGTGCAAGCTGTTCGCTGCCGATGACATGTTGGACTGTCCCCTATTCCTGGACCGAAGCAACGGCGCGATCTGAGGAAGGCGGCTGCATGAACAGCTCCGGAATGTCCGCCCCCAATCGAACTCGTTTGATCGACACCTTGGCGTTCATTCCTTTTGCGAAGCTTACGGCCGGAATCGACCGCCGCCTCATCGCCAGGCGCAATCAATCCAGCCTCGCGAAAGTTGGTCGGCATAGTGTCGAAAGCGGAATTTCTACGCGGGGCAATCGCGCGTTCGGAATATTGCCAAGAATGTCGGCGCTCGGCGGACACGAAGGTCGGTCATGTCGTCCGTCAAGTCGGGACAAAGAACCACTCGTCTCTTTTTACGGTAGAAGAAGATGCATCAGAAGAAGAAGCTGGCCATACTCATCGAAGTCGATAGTTTCATCGGCGACATCTATCATCATCTTTCAAAAACTTACGAAGTCCTTGCGATTCAGCCGAAGACTTACAAAGAGATCGAAACGGCCGTGGAATGGGCCGACATCGTCTGGTTCGAATTCTGTAACGAGCTCTTCGCGCATGCGATCAATCAGAACATCCGCCGGCTCGGCAAACGCGTCATAGCGCGCTGGCATCGTTTCGAAATCGTGGAATCGAGTTTTCCCACACGCATCAACTTCGGCTTCATCGACGACCTGATCCTCGTATCTCACGACATGCTTCGGGTCCTGAGGCACAGGGTGCCGCAGCTCTCGCAAAAGACACGCACACACGTCGTCTGGAACGGCCTCAATCTCGAAAAATTCAAGCCGATCCCGTCGCTAGACAAGAAGAAGATCGTTTGGGCAGCCAAGCCGTTCATGCGCAAGAACCAGCCAATGTTCCTGCAGATCATGCATGCCCTCGTGAAGAGAGACCCGTCCTACACCCTGCATGTCGCCGGCGAGCAGGAAGAGTTCGTCATGGCGCCTTACCTGCAGCGTACGACGGAGAAGCTCGGCCTCGCTCGCCACGTCTTCTTCCACGGCTGGCAGCGAGACATGCCTGCTTTTCTAGCCGACAAGGGCGTCATTCTGTCGACCTCCATCCATGAAAGCTTTGGATACAACATCGCCGAAGCGATGGCCGTCGGCGCCCTGCCCGTGATTCACGATTATCCCGGCGCCGAGGAATTCTGGCCCGACGAAATCCGTTTCTCATCGGTGGACGAGGCTGTCGAGAAGATCATCGCCGGACAGATGCATCAGTGGTCGCAATATGTACGCGAAAAGTTTCCTCTCGCCAAACAATTGCATGAGGTGGACATGGTCATGAACGGCCGGGTGGCCGAGCTCGCGGCGGCGCCAGCAGCTCCGATCGAGCAACATGCCGGTTCGCAGCTCAAGCGGCCTGTTCCGCTTTGGCTGGTACAACAGCCGGCTTCCTCGCTGCAGGCGCAGCAGCCCGCAACCGTACCGCAGGCCATATCGGTGCAGCAGGTTCGGGAGGCTCTTCCGCTCGGCGAGGTTTTTGCGCCGCCGTTGCAGCAGCCCATTCCGACCCAGCCGCAGCCTATCGCCATGCCGCCGGCGCAGCGGCTCGCTCCCGTGCCGCCTCCGCAGCAACAGCCAAAGACGCCGGACGCCCCGCTTGGCTTTGATTCCAGCGGCTATTGGGAGACCCGCTACCGTACCGGCGGCAATTCGGGAGCCGGCTCCTACGATGTCCTCGCCAACTACAAAGGGCTGTTTCTCAACGCCTTCGCCCGAAAGAAAGAGCTTTCCTCCTTTGCCGAAATGGGGTCGGGCGACGGCAATCAGCTGAAATATTTCGCATTCGATCGCTATACCGGCTTCGACGTCTCGAAGACCGTGATCGAGCGCACGCAGGCGATGTATAGGGATAAGCCGAATTACCAGTTCATCTGGCTAGGCGATCAGTCCCTGGATTGGGAAACCCAAGAGGACGCTTATGACTGCGCCTTGTCTCTCGATGTGCTTTACCACCTCATCGATGACGCGATCTATGTCAACTATCTCGACCAGCTGTTCTCCCTCTCCAGGCGCTACGTCATCATATATGCCTCCAACTTCGACGGCCCCGACATCCGTGGCGCCGCCCATGTCCGGCATCGCAAGTTCACGAGCGACATCGCCCGCAGGTTCCCCCAATGGACATTGCTGAAGCTCGTCGAGAATCCCTACAAGTTCAAGGAATCGACCGAGGCGGATTTTGCGATCTACAGCCGCGAGGAGTTCGAAGATCCGGCGGCGCTCAACGAACTCGATAACATCCGATAGAATTGAGCATGCAAAAAGAGAGGCGCAACGGCTCTGCCGGTTGCGCCTCTCTTTTTTACACCGTCTTTCGCCGACGGCGACTAGAATCGCCGGCTAACTCGCCAATCTGCCAAGCACGAGATGCGGCGTCCGCTTCAGCCTCAGCGATACTTCGGCCATTTGGGGCGACTGCGCACGGACGTAGTTGTATTCAGGCTCATCATATCCCGCATAGGACTGTGTGATCAGCGTAAGAAACCGCTCCCGGAGATTGACCGGCAGACGCGGATAGATCCATTGCAGCAGATCCAGCTTGCTGCAAAGGAACCACTGATAATAGGCCTGTTTCATGAGAGGCAGGCGCGCGAACAACGCCTCCACCTCCTCGAATGCCGTGAAGATTTCGAAACGTTTTTCGGTGAACACGTTGGTAAGCTGCGCCCGCTCCTCATAGACGCGGTGACCGATGAGATAACGATTCATCATGCCGATCCTCTGTGCATGCATATAGATATGCCAGTGGGCGTAGATGTCATTGTGGACGCGCGTCTCTGAGAAACGCAGGCCCGTTTCCCGGCAAAGCTTGGCGCTGACGATCTTGTTCCAGGGGAAATTGACGGTAAAGAGCAGCCTTGCGCACTGTTGAAGCGTGAATATGCGGATGTCCGCATCACCGACCAGCTGGCGCCAGGCCTCGTCATCGATCTGCAACATCGGACCCAGGCGGTCGTTCTTGTCGGTGACATAGCGATAACGAAACACCATCACGTCGCAGCCATTGGCTTCCATATGATAGATGACCTCGTCGATCGAGCGATGGGCGATCATGTCATCGGCGTCGAGAAAATAGTAGTAGTCGCCGCGTGCCGCCGCCATGCCGGCATTGCGGCTGTATCCGGCACCGCGATTTTCCGTATTGCGCAGCAACCGTACACGCTCGTCGCGTCGGGCATATTGTTCGACGATCAGCGCGGTGGCATCGCGCGACGTGTCGTCAACGATGATCACTTCCAAAACCTCGCGATTTTCAAGAACAGCCGTAATTATGTCGCCGAGGGAGTCCTGCGCGTTGTAGGCGGGGATGATGACACTGACTTTGCTCACAAGGCCTCCTGATACTAGATGGGCGCCGGACCTGGGGTATCGGCCATGCTATTCGCCTCAAGCTGCGTAGCCGTCCTTCCGGCAACGCGACCTCGGCAAATTGCGATCGCCACCTAGCAAAACTCGCAGGACCGCTCCTCAAAGCATAGGGGTCGGAACTTGCACTGAACTGGTGCGTGGATGCCCTGCCCGATCGGCGGAGGACCGAACTATCCAGCCCCGCGAAAGCAAACCGGCTTATGCAAAAAGACAAAGTCCGCGCCCAGAATCGCGCCGATGCCGTGGAGAAATCGATGTCTTCTGCTGAAATCCCCGTCCTTTCGATTTGCGTTCCAACCTTTAATCGTCAGTTCTTGCTTGAACGGAACATAAATTTCCACCTGGACGCTTTTCGTAAGCTCGATATTCCTTTTGAAATCGTCATTGTCGACGATTGCTCGACCGACGACACCGCCGCCTATATCCAGTCGATCTCGCACCATCCGGAAATCAGCGCCTATCGCCGGGCACGCAATTCCGGCTTCATCAGCAACTACGCCTTTGCCATGCAGCGGGCTCGCGGCCACTTCGCGGTCTTCCTCGGCGATGACGATCTGCTGATCCCGGAAAAGGTCGTCGAATATCTCCACATCATGGTGGACGACAGGCGGATCGGCATGATCCAGGCGCCTTGGCTTCTGGTTGACGGACGGCCGGGCGGCGGAGACATGCAGCCTTTCTATCGCCTGTCCTACCCCTCGCGGCATACCAAGGGCGATTTCCATTCGATGCTGGAATTCATCCTGGAGCGGCATGTCTTCCCAGAATTCATGATAATCCGGCGCGACATCCTGGCGAGATCCATATCCAGCCCGACCCCCTTTATTTTCTGGGCCTTTCTTTACACCACCCGCGCGCTGGACAAGGCCGATGTGCTGTTCATGCCGGAACCCTTCGCTCGGGTGACTGCGGTTTCCGACGACCCCCGTCTGCAACAGGGCAACAAGGAATGCATGTTCCAGTGGGACAGCTACCGAGGCGGCCTCGAATATCTTGCATCGCAGGCGCTTCGCGACAACCGGCTGCCGCCGGATTATCGCGGCTCGCTGATGCCGCGCATCACCGACTTCATGCTGCAGCGCCAGGCCGTGGCGATGCGCTTGCACGTCAATGCACAGAACTGGGTCGAAGCCTACATCATGTACCACCGCATGGCGGCCTATCATCCGACACCGCTGCCGGCGGAGTCCTACGACCAGATCCGCAAGCTGGCGGGCATCGCAACAGCGGCAACTGAGGCGATCGCATTCAATGGCGAGCCCGTCATCCTTGAGCCGATCATAGACGACGCTACAATCAATCTTCTCTCGCCCTCGATCCGGGAGCATCTCATCAGGGAAGAACCGCAGGCCAGCGGCTATGACAGGAAGCCAAGGGCATATTTGCGCTTTACGGAAAACTTTCCTGCCAATCCGGGGCCCAAGGACGGCATGTTCGACATTCTGACCTACATCGAACAGTTTGCCTGACGATCACTGCCGGGGACCGAAACTGGATCCGCTGCCGGTGTCGCATTGCGAATGTCCGGTCCGAATCCTGGCTCGGTCGCCAGGCGTGCATTCAGCCGGGCAATAACTCGGTCACCGCGATGATGGGGCCGAGTGGAAACAGGCCGTCCCGCCTTTGCCATTCAGGAATGTAGAGGCTGGAAATGCTGCCGTCCAGAAACAGCGCGTTCGCGCAGCCGAGGTCGTCGCGGAAAAGCGTCGCAAAGTCATGAAAGCGGACGGGACCATCCGAAATCGCGAAAACGACCTTGCCATCCCCGGTGACACCAACGCCGTTTCGCGTCTTGAAGCTGGTGCTGTCGGCAAGAAACGACGGATGGAGCTTGCCGTCGATGACGAGCATCGGGCCGGACTGGGTCGCGTAGAACGGCTTGATGCCCGAGGTGGCAAAAGCCTTGCTTTCCATCACGCCGGCACGGCCCGGCAGGAGATAAAAGACGCCGTTCGGCAGCAGGTGGAAATTGCCCCACCCCTTGTTGGTATTGATCCTCTTCAGCTCACGACCGTTTTCGACGAAGAGGCCGACGGGAGACTGGTCGTCGAGATACATGCCGCCGTTCATGGCGAAGCGGACATAGACGCGGTCCTGACGCAGATCGTTTTCCAAAGCCCGGAACGAACCATAGGGCTTGCCGCTGCGATCATTCTGGAAAAGCTGGATATCGTCGGTCGCCGGATCGAAGGTGCAAACCGTGTAGCCATCACCGAGATGCTCGACCTTGCGGCAGGCCTCGCCGGCCGATGCCGCGGTGGCGCAGACAAGAACCGCGAGGATGATCATCAATCGAATCAAGCTGACAACTCCGGATGGATATCCGCACTTACAACTGGAGGGCCGCCATGTGAAAGGCAAGCTGCGCGGCAGGATAACGATAGCTGGCACCAACCGGACAGGCATTGCGCGCGAGACAGCCCGCCGCCATGCAGCCCCGTTGCCCTTCATCAGCCCGCAGATGCGTTCGACAGCGCTGAACGTCGAACCCGGCGGGCGCCACTGCATCTACGGGACAAGCATCGAGACAAGGCTTATCCAGGCAATGATCGCAAGGATGCGCGCCGCGCGCCGGCGCGCCGTCATCCACTAGAATATCGGCAAAACCCAGGGCGCCGCGATAGCCGTGCCAGAGGCCGTATTCCGGATGGATCAGGATGCCGAGCGGCGAGGCCTTCAGGCCCTCCGCCCGCATGGCCCATTGCTGGAAAGGCTGCCATGGAGGATCCGAGGGAAAATAAGCCGTCGCTGCGAGCTCGTCAGCGATCGGCCGGATGATCGCCTTCGACCAGTCGTCGAGCGGATCGCGGCGCAGCATATTCTCAGGCAATTGCCGCCAACGCGAGAAGGGTTGCCAGATGGAGCCGCCGACATTGCCAAGCAGGACGACGCTGCGCGCTGCACTTCCGTCGGCCAGCACCGGCCCCTCGCCTGCGTCGAAAGACAGGCTGCCGCGAACGAAAACTCCGTGGACGCCGAGCGCCGCACGGAGCTGTTCGAACGTGGCGGGACCGCGGTTCACCGTGGCCCCTTATATGGATAGTGCGGCCGCCAGACCTCCTTCTGGATCAGATCGGCAACGCGTATCGCACCGCCTTGCTCCCTGGCGGCCTCGGGCTCTCTTCAAGTGAAGGCGTCCGGCATCGAATCCTTGCGCTTCTGGATATAGGCCAGCAGTGCCTCGTCGATCGCCGGATCGAGCGGCGGCGCTTCATATTGGTCGAGCCAGGAGCGGCAAAGCGCATTGGCGCGCTCCTCAACGCGCTTCTGCCCCTCGATTTCCCATTGCTCGAAGGAATTATTGTCGGCCAGAGCCGAACGATAGAAAGCGCTCTGGAAGTTCGCCTGCGTATGGGCGCAGCCGAGATAATGGCTGCCGGGACCGACTTCGCGGATGGCATCCAGCGCCTGACCGTTTTCGGAGAGATCGATACCCTCGGCCATCTTCTGCATCATGCCGAGCTGGTCCTGGTCGATCATGAACTTCTCGTAGGAAGACACGAGACCGCCTTCCAGCCAGCCGGCCGCATGCAGCACGAAATTCGTGCCGGCCAGCAGCGTCATGTTCAAGGTATTGGCCGATTCATGCGCGGCCTGCGCATCCGGCACCTTGGAAGCGCAGAGCGAGCCGCCGGTACGGAACGGCAGGCCGAGACGGCGCGCGAGCTGGGCGGAGCCATAGGACACC
This sequence comes from Rhizobium sp. SG570, assembly GCF_012275345.1. NCBI lineage: Bacteria > Pseudomonadati > Pseudomonadota > Alphaproteobacteria > Hyphomicrobiales > Rhizobiaceae > Rhizobium > Rhizobium sp. SG570. The sequence goes on from NZ_JAAZQI010000008.1 coordinate 46,263, forward strand.
AGCGACGGCTCCGGCGTGCCGAACGTCGGCGCACCCGACTGCATCGAGATCGAGGCGGCGAAGGTGCCGTAGAGAACCGGCGAACCCTTGCGGATCAACTGCGTGAATGAAGCGCCGGCAAGCACTTCGGCGAGAATCTGCGTCAGCGTGCCCGCCACCGTCACCGGGCTCATGGCGCCCGAAAGGATGAAGGGGGAAACGACCGAAGCCTGGTTGTGCCGCGCATAGACCTTCAGCGCGCCGAGCATGGTCTCGTCGAAGACCATCGGCGAATTGGCGTTGATGAGGTTGAGCGTAACGCAATTGTTCTCGACGAAATCGTCGCCGAAGACGATCTTCGCCATCGCGACAGTATCCTCGGCGCGCTCCGGCGCCGTCACCGAGCCCATGAATGGCTTGTCGGAATATTTGATATGGCTGTAGACCATATCGAGATGGCGCTTGTTGACCGGAATGTCGACCGGCTCGCAGACCGTGCCGCCGGACGAGTGCATCGAGGGCGCCATGTAGGCGAGCTTCACGAAATTACGGAAATCCTCGATCGTCGCATAACGGCGGTTGCCTTCGAGGTCACGGACAAAGGGCGGCCCGTAGACCGGCGCGAAGATCGTCGCCTTGCCGCCGACATGGGCGTTGCGGGCGCTGTTGCGCGCATGCCAGGTGAATTCCTTCGGTGCCGTTTTCAGGAGTTCGCGGCAAAGACCCTTCGGAAAATGCACGCGCTGCCCGCGCACGTCGGCGCCGGCCTCTTTCCAGAGCGCCAGGGCCTCCGCATCGTCGCGAAACTCGATGCCGATTTCCTCCAGAACCTTATCGGCATTGCGCTCGATGAGCTGCAGGCCCTCTTCGTCAAGCACCTCGTAAACGCCGATCTTCCGGACGATATAAGGAAGCGAAGGGCCCGGCCCGCCGCCGCTGCGCGACGCGCGCCTTGCCGCTGCACCTCTGCCCTCACCGCGCGAACGTCGTCCGCCGCCATCGCCGCCCGCAGCCGGTTGCTCGTTCATATCGTCCATGATGTTTCCTCGCTCCTGCGCATGAATGCGTCTATCCTCACTCTATGCTAGCCGATTCCGTCGGCCGGACGTTCCTTAATGCGCCAGCAATTAGCATAGGACAGACATGGCCGCGACGATATCGCCTCATTTCCGTCCGTCGCGATTAATCCGCGCGACGTCGCTTTCAAAAAGAATTTTGTCATCGTTGAGGTTTATCGCTTATTGAGGCAGTATTTTATACAAGCCTCTGATGCATTTGCACGAAAACGGGATGGAGCGCATGTCTGACGACGAAATCATTCTCTCGGAACTTTCGGACGAGGAACTCGTGCAGCAGATGCATGACGACCTGTATGACGGGTTGAAGGAGGAAATCGAGGAAGCGACCAATATCCTCCTCGAACGCGGCTGGACGCCTTATGACATTCTCACGCAAGCGCTGGTCGAGGGCATGCGCATCGTCGGCATCGATTTCCGCGACGGCATTCTCTTCGTGCCCGAAGTGTTGCTGTCAGCCAATGCGATGAAGGCCGGCATGTTTATCCTGCGGCCGCTCCTGGTCGAGACCGGCGCGCCGAAGCTCGGCAAGATGGTGATCGGCACCGTCAAGGGCGACATTCACGACATCGGCAAGAACCTCGTCGGCATGATGATGGAGGGCGCGGGCTTCGACGTCATCGACCTCGGCATCAACAACCCCGTCGAGAACTATCTCGATGCCATCGAGCGCGAACAGCCTGATATTCTTGGCATGTCGGCACTGCTAACGACCACCATGCCCTACATGAAGGTCGTCATCGATACGCTTAAGGAAAAGGGCATGCGCGACGACTACGTCGTTCTCGTCGGCGGCGCGCCGCTGAACGAGGAGTTCGGCAAGGCCGTCGGCGCCGATGCCTATTGCCGCGATGCGGCCGTGGCGGTTGAAACCGCCAAGGACTTCATGAAGCGCAAGCACAATAGCCTGGCTGCACAAGCCTGATTACAGCGGATTCCAAACTGGCGACAACCGAAAGGTTGTCGCCGACCCGTTGGCATCCCAAATTGGTTATTGGGCAGCCTTCTTGACGGTATGACCGGCGTCTTCCGTCGCGTTGACGGCATTGGCCGTATCCCTGCCGACGCCGCGAATTGTATTGGCGCATGAAGCAAGTACCATAAGGACGGCAAGCGCGGCGGCGATTTTGCTGAATGTCGGTGCAGTCATGATTTGGAACCCTCTCTGAGTGGATATCGATCAACAAAAAGCGGAGACAAATCCTCCGCGTGATAAACGCATGAAAACGCGAAAAGTTCATGTGATCGCGTGCGGCGCAATCGCGCGCGAGATACTGGCGGTCACCAGAATAAATCAGCTCGACCACATCGATCTGCACTGTCTTCCCGCGATCTATCACTCCTACCCTCAGAAGATCGCGCCCGCATTGGAGGAAGCCATTGCGAATGCGCGCGCGCGGGGTTTCGAGAGGATCTTCATCGGCTATGCCGATTGCGGAACCGGCGGCATGATCGACAAGATCTGTGAGCGTGAGGGCATCGAGCGCCTTTCGGGGCCGCACTGCTATTCCTTCTTCAGCGGCAACGAAGCCTTTGCAGCGCGCGAGGATGACATCACCTCGTTTTTCCTCACCGACTTTCTCGCCCGGCAGTTCGAGTCCTTCGTCGTCGTACCGCTCGGCCTCGACCGGCATCCGGAACTGCGGGACATGTATTTCGGCAACTACCGCAAGGTCGTCTATCTCTCGCAAGAGGAGGATCCGGCTCTGCAGGAAAAGGCAAAAGCAGCGGCTGCCTATCTCGGTTTGGATTACGAATACCGCTTCACAGCGTATGGCGATCTTGCCCATGAATTGCTGACCGTCTGATTACGACATTCCACCCTATATCCTTGCTTGCTGCCCACGTCGGACTCCGCCATGTTGCAACGCGTCGAAGGCGTTGAATCGCGGTGGAAAACTCGAGCGTTCGGCATGACGATGAAGTTTGCCGCTGGTTGCGGGATGTGCTTTCCGCGCCGCGTCGTTTTTTGGCATGGGCCGCGTCGTGGCGAGCGCAGTCTCCGGGTCGATGGACGTGCATTCTTGATTAAAGAGGAGAATTTTGCATGGCGGATCGCATTGTCGTCTACTGGCGGGACATTCCGGCCCAAGTGATCATCAAGAAGGGGCGGCAGACGGCAAAGCGCGAGCTCTCGCTGCGCTTCACCGAGGCGATCGACATGTGCGCGATGCGCACCGGCGCGGCCGAGACCGACGACTACTTGGCCGAATGGCGCAAGGCCGATCCCGTGCCTGTCTCCGACGATCTGGAAGCCGAGGCGGATAAGGCCGCAAGCGAACTCGAAGCAGCCTTTGACCGGGAGCGTCTGATTGCTCTGGTGAAGGCCGGAGGCCGCGACAATGGCTGACGCCATCCAGAAGCCGGGCAACGCGGCGCCCGGAGCGAAGGCCGCAAGCGGCGCCTATACGCCCGCCGGCGTCTCGCCCAACCGCCGCGCCCGCCGCAAATACACCGTCCGTCTCTGGGCCGTGCGCCATTCGCGCTTCCTCGAATGGTTCTATCATCGCTTCGCCGATGCTTTCCTCCTCCTTCATCCGCTCTGGAAGAAAATCGGCTACGACCGCGTCGAACGGCCGATCACTTTCGTCGAGCGCAATGTGAAGGGCTTTCTGTTCGACTGTCGCATGTGCGGCCAGTGCGCGCTCTCGTCGACCGGCATGTCCTGCCCGATGAACTGTCCGAAGCAGCTGCGCAACGGCCCTTGCGGCGGGGTACGCGCCAATGGCAATTGCGAGGTCGAGCCGGACATGCCCTGTGTCTGGGTGCAGGCCTGGAACGGTTCGCGAAACATGATCCAAGGCGATGCGATCCTGAAGGTCCAGAAACCGGTGAACCAATCGCTGCGTGAAACTTCCTCCTGGCTGCGCGTCACTGCGGAAGCCGCCGCTGCCCGTGAAGCAGCGAAAAAGGAAGCGTGATCGATGGCGCATATCGACGAAAATCCGCTCGGCGTCCACCTGCCGCTCGATCCTCTACCCGGCCATTCATCACTCGGGCGGCTGGAGCGCGTGCTGCGCCGCGGCGAATTCGCGGTCACCGCCGAATTGAATCCACCCGATAGCGCCAACCCCGAAGAAGTCTATGAGCGCGCCGCGATTTTCTCCGGCTGGGTTGATGGCATCAACGCGGTCGATGCCTCGGGCGCCAATTGCCACATGTCCTCGGTCGGCATCTGCGCGCTGCTGACGCGCATGGGCTATGCGCCCATCATGCAGATCGCCTGCCGCGACAAGAACCGCATCGCCATTCAGGGCGACGTGCTGGGTGCTGCTGCCATGGGCGTGTGCAACATCATGTGCCTGACCGGCGACGGCGTGCAGGCCGGCGACCAGCCGGGCGCCAAGCCGGTCTTCGATCTCGATTGCATGTCGCTGCTCGAAACCGTGCGCATCATGCGCGACAACGCGAAATTCCTGTCGGGGCGCAAGCTGACATCGCCACCGAAGGTCTTTCTCGGCGCGGCCATCAATCCCTTCGCGCCGCCCCACGACTTCAGGCCCTATCGGCTGGCGAAGAAGATCGAGGCCGGTGCGCAATTCGTGCAGAGCCAATATTGCTACGACGTGCCGATGTTCCGGGAATACATGAAGAAGGTGCGCGACCTCGGCCTGAACGAGAAATGCTTCATTCTCGTCGGCGTCGGCCCCCTCGCCTCAGCGAAAACCGCTCGCTGGATGCGCTCCAACGTGCCGGGCGTGCACATTCCCGATGCCATTATCAAACGCATCGAAGGCGCACAGGACCAGAAGAAGGAAGGCAAGCAGCTCTGCATCGATATCATCAACGAGGTGAAGGAGATCAAGGGCGTTTCCGGTATTCATGTCATGGCCTACCGCCAGGAAGAATATGTCGCCGAGATGGTGCATGAATCCGGCGTGCTGAAGGGCCGCCAGCCATGGAAGCACGAGGCCAACCAAACCGACGCGCTCATCGCCGAGCGCCTGGAACACATCCGTGGGGGCAAGGAAGAGAACCAGCAGGAAATGGCCGAAGCCGCCGCTCATCATCCGCCACACAAGACGCACTGAAATCGAGCAGCGGGCGGAGGAGCCCGGACGGCTTGTAACCCCCATCCCGGCACGATAGACCAGATCTATCGGGCCAACTGACCAGAGGATCAGACATGACGCGCACCATCGTTGCATCCGCCACTCGCGAAATCATCATCGGTTTCGACCAGCCCTTTTGCGTGATCGGCGAACGCATCAACCCAACGGGGCGCAAGAAGCTGGCCGCTGAGATGATCGAGGGCAATTTCGATACGGTTATCAAGGACGCGCTGGAACAGGTGGCCGCGGGCGCGACCATGCTCGACGTCAACGCCGGCGTCACCTCGGTCAACCCGAACGAGACGGAACCTGGCCTGCTGGTGCAGACGCTGGAAATCGTCCAGGGCTTGGTCGACGTGCCGCTCTCGATCGACAGCTCGGTGACGGCCGCCATCGAAGCTGCGCTGAAGGTTGCCAAGGGCCGGCCGCTGGTCAATTCCGTGACCGGCGAGGAGGAAAAGCTCGAAGCCATCCTGCCGCTCATCAAGAAATACGACGTGCCGGTCGTTGCCATCTCCAACGACGAAACCGGCATTTCCATGGATCCGGACGTGCGTTTCGCCGTCGCAAAGAAGATCGTAGAGCGCGCCATGGACTACGGCATCAAGCCCCATGACATCGTGGTCGATCCGCTCGTCATGCCGATCGGCGCGCTCGGCGATGCCGGTCGCCAGGTCTTCGCGCTGCTGCACCGCCTGCGCAACGAGCTGAAGGTGAATACCACCTGCGGCCTTTCCAACATATCCTTCGGCCTGCCGCACCGCCACGGCATCAATGCCGGCTTCATCCCGATGGTGATCGGCGCCGGCATGACCTCGGCCATCATGAACCCTTGCCGCCCGCAGGAAATGGAGGCGGTGCGCGCCGCCAACGTGCTGAACGGCACCGACGCCAATTGCACCAACTGGATCATGACCTACCGCGACTACAAGCCGGCCGAAGGCGGAGCGAGCGCTCCGGCTTCTGCGGCCCCCTCGGCTGGCAGCGGCGGCCGGCGTGGTGGGCGCGCGGCACGAGCCGGTGCCGGCGCGGCGAGGGAATAGAGATGAAATATCCGAGCCGGAAGCTTTCCGATGATCTCGCCACATTGTGGATCCAGGCGCCCATGGTGATTGGAATGCGCCTGTCGCAAATGTGGATGACAGCGATGACCGGCGGCGGCGTCAACATGACGGAATTCAACCAGATGGTCTCGGAAAAGATGATGGCCGCGGCCGAAAGTGCCGTTGCCACCAATATCGCCATGACCCAGCAGAATATTGCGGCAATGACGAAGGGGGGCAACGCCTTATCGCATCGCGCCGTCGATGCCGTCGCCCAGGCCATGGTCAAGCCGTATAGCAAGCGCGTTCGCTCGAACGTACGCCGCCTTAGCAAACAGAAAGACTGATCCGTGGCCCAAGCCAGCGACAGCGCGAATCCCCTCGTCCTCTTCATGCCCTCCGGTAAGCGCGGCCATTTTCCGGTGGGAACGCCGGTGCTGGAGGCTGCGCGGCAGCTCGGCGTCTATGTGGAGAGCGTCTGCGGCGGCCGTGCCACCTGTGGGCGCTGCCAGGTCTCGGTGCAGGAGGGCAATTTCGCCAAGCACAAGATCGTCTCGGCCAACGACCATCTCTCGCCCATCGGCCCCAAGGAAAGACGCTACGCCGAGGTGCGCGATCTGCCTGATGGACGCCGCCTCTCCTGTTCTGCCCTGATCCAGGGCGATCTCGTCATCGATGTGCCGCAGGACACGGTGATCAATGCGCAGGTGGTGCGCAAAGCCGTCGACGAGCGCGTCATCATCCGCGATACGGCCGTGCATATGTGCTACGTCGAGGTCGAGGAGCCGGACATGCACAAGCCTTCGGGCGATCTCGACCGGTTGAAAGCCGCGTTGGCTGCCGATTGGAAATACGACAATCTCGACGTGGATTTTCACATCATTCCGCAAGTGCAGTCGATCCTGCGCAAGGGAGAATGGAAAGTCACCGCCGCGATCCATCAGGATCACGCCGATGACCATCCCCGCCTGATCGCGCTTTACCCCGGCCTCAAGAACGAGGCCTATGGCATCGCCTGCGATATCGGCTCGACCACTATCGCCATGCATCTCTCCTCGCTGCTGTCGGGCCGGACGGTGGCATCTGCCGGCACCTCCAATCCGCAGATCCGCTTCGGCGAGGATCTGATGAGCCGCGTCTCCTACGTCATGATGAACCCGGACGGCCGGGTCGCGATGACCAATGCCGTGCGCGAAGCGCTGAACGGGCTGATCGACAAGGTCTGCGCCGACGGCGGCGTGTCGCGCCAGGACATCCTCGATGCGGTCTTCGTCGGCAACCCCATCATGCATCACCTCTTCCTCGGCATCGACCCCACCGAGCTTGGCGGCGCCCCCTTCGCGCTCGCCGTCTCAGGCGCGGTACACCTGAGGTCGGCCGAGATCGGCCTGCCGATGAATGCCGGCACGCGCGTCTACATGCTGCCCTGCATCGCCGGCCATGTCGGAGCCGACGCCGCCGCCGCCACCCTCGCTGAAGGGCCTCACCGCCAGGATGAGATGATGCTGCTGGTTGATATCGGCACCAACGCCGAAATCGTGCTGGGCAATCGTCAGCGCGTCGTCGCCGCCTCCTCGCCGACGGGCCCTGCCTTCGAAGGCGCCGAGATTTCCAGCGGCCAGCGCGCAGCACCAGGCGCCATCGAACGTGTCCGCATCGACCCCGTCACATTGGAACCGCGCTATCGCGTCATTGGCATCGAGCCTTGGTCGGACGAGCCCGGCTTTGACGAAGCCGCCGCCACCGTTGGCGTCACAGGCATCTGCGGCTCGGCGATCATCGAGGTGGTCGCCGAGATGTTCCTGACTGGTATCATTTCCGAGGACGGCGTGGTCGACGGCGGCATGATGGCGCGTTCTCCGCGTATCCTGCAGAACGGCCGCACCTATTCCTACCTGCTGCGCGATGGCGAACAACGCATTACCGTGACACAGAACGACGTCCGCGCCATCCAGCTTGCCAAGGCCGCCCTTTATGCCGGCGTCAAGCTGTTGATGGACAAGCAAGGTGTCGAGCATGTCGATCGCATCGGCCTTGCAGGCGCCTTCGGCACCTTCATCGACCCCAAATACGCGATGGTGCTCGGTCTCATCCCGGATTGCACCCTCGACAAGGTGAAGGCAGTCGGCAACGCGGCCGGCACCGGCGCGCGCATGGCATTGCTCAATCGCGGCCATCGCCGCGAGATCGAGGAAACTGTCAGCAAAATCGAGAAGATAGAGACGGCGCTTGAATCAAAGTTTCAGGAGCATTTCGTCTACGCCATGGCGCTGCCGAACAAGGTCGATGCCTTTCCGGAACTGGCGAAGGTGGTGACACTGCCGGAGCGCAAACAGCTTGGCGACGATGCCGGCGGCGAAGGCGGCGGCCGCAGACGGCGGCGCAGCCGCGAGTAACGCTTAACCGGCGGCGGCTCACGCGGCCATTTTTCGCCCGATCTCTATGAATGCCTGCCGGATGCTATCGGCAACGGCCTTCATCGGCCCCGTCATCTGCGATGCCGTCAGCAGGCGAATGTCGAAGGAGGTGAGTTCCGGCAGCCCCTCGTTCGGCCCGAGGATCTCCATATCCTCACCAATGTAGGACCGTGGGAACGGCGCGACCGCAAGGTCGGAGACAATAGCGGCGCGCTGCGCCATCGTGTGGGCGCTGAGATAGGAAACGCGGTAAGGCCGCTTCTGCCGTTCCAGTTGCGCCAACGCTTCCGACCGCCAGATGCAACCGTCTTCCCAGATGGAGATCGGCAGCGGGTCGCGCCGATAGGCCGTGCCGCACTTGGCACCCGCCCAGACGAGACGCTCCGTATAGATCACTTCGCCTTCCGTCGGGAAAGGCCGCGTCGCGCAATTGATCAGCGCCAGATCCAGTCGCTGCTCCTCGATGCGCTTCTTCAGCTGGAGGCTCATATCCACGACGACATCCACCATGATGCCGGGATAGCTCTCCGAAAAGCTCTTCAGAATGGTCGGCAGCAGGCGCTCGCCGATATCATCGGGTGCGCCAAGCCGCACCACGCCGCTGAGCTCGGGCATGATGAAACGCGATACGGCTTCGTTCGACAAGGCCAGGATATTGCGCGCGTAGGAGAGCAGCATCTCGCCATGCTGCGTCAGGCTGACCGAGCGCGCGTCGCGCAGGAACAGCGTCACGCCGAGCTGCTCTTCCAGCTTCTTGATTTGCATCGAAACAGCGGACGGCGTGCGGAAGACCGCATCGGCGGCGGTGGAGAAATTGCCGGTCTCGGCAATGGCTACAAAGGTGCGCAGAACTTCATTGTCAAGCAACGGTATGGGCCGGCGGAACGGTACGGTCATATCGGCAACCTTCAATTTTTCTGATCCTAAGCACCATATCATTTCATTTGTCTGATTGTCAATGAAGCAGCATATTAGCCCCAATGAAACTGATACAGACAGCTGCAAGGAGCAAACACCATGGCTGGCACGGCACTCGGCGAAGCCTCTCGCATCTTCACCCTTTTGCATATCCGAAAAATTCAACGGATGGCGCAGCATACGCTCGACGAGATTGCAGCGCGCTTCCCCGCTCACCTGATCGACGACGTCAATGCGCGCGGCCTCCCCCCGGATCGGACGCTGTCCGTATGGCCGGAAAAATTACTTGATTCCCGAAATGGAAGTTATTTTGATTCCTCGCGCTAAACACTGCGAACGCCAGGGCGAAACGCCCTCAAATAGGCTTCAGCCTCCCCCCTTTCGTAGAGCCTGACCTCTGGCACAATCCGACGCAGGCCAGAGCTATCGAGGTCCCGCCCCAGAATACTCGGGAATTGCCGCATGCCGTTGACGAAAAGATGGGCCTTTATGTCTTGAAAGGTCATGTAGCGCTCCTGCAGGCCCCACAGGATCTTAAGGGTAAGCCTGCCACGAGGGATCACGCGCGCGCCTCGCAACATCGCTCGCGAGGTGCGCATCATTCGAAAGTAGAATAGCAAGTCGTCAATAGATATCTCGGTGTCAGGGCTAAGGGTTGACCCGCGTGACTGACAGATTTTTCTCACTCGGGCTTCGTCCGTGGTGAACAAGCATTTTGAGAACCAGTTGCTGTTCCCCTTGGAAGGCTGCCACCTTACTTTGATTTCGCCGTTGAGGATGGCTGCGAAAACCTGCGCCCAGGGATGCTTTGAACTCCGAGAGGCATGCACCAGCTCGAAGATAGGTAGGCCTCTCGCCTCTACCGATGGGCTTCGCTTAAAGGACTCGGTGTTGAGCAGCGGTGCGTTCGCGGGTGCGCCCAACAGCAGCCCGAGCGACCGGTCGGGGCACTGGACGGACCCAATCTGGTATAGATTCAACACCTCGCATAATGGCAGCCCCAACTCTTTGCCCTGCAGTTTCACGGCTTTTGGATAGAAAATCGGCGGATGGTCACCTTGAGCAATGCTCGTGCCCGGATAATGAAATCGCACTCGCTTCCCTCTTCCAAATAGGATGTTTAGCTCCTTTCTCAGAAAGCGTCTGAGGTCTTTGAAATTTCGCGGGATGCTCGCCACCACCGGATGTGTTTTTGAGCGGCGACAATTCGTCACCCTGCTGTCTTCGATAGAGATCGCCATATCGAGGAACCCATTCGGCCAGTTGAGGACACTGTTGGCGGCCTCGAGAATGAAATCGTGCGGGATGATATAGTTTTCACCCAGTTTGGTGTCCTTGCGGCCTGTCGCCTGCAAGTTCAACAGTTTTGCAGAGTCCACAATGAGCGTGAACAATTCGCCCCGAGAGAACTGCCTCAAACCGTCGTCGATATTCCACTGCATCGAGCGATCTGCGCAAGGATCAATGAGAGAAAGGAAGAACTGGAGCGCCGCCTCATCGGCGATGTCTACGTTTGATGTCTCGAGCTCTCGCAGATCCGCGCCACAATAGTTGCAAGACGCTAGTACGGCGCTCCTCTCAAATGTGAGACGTGCTCCGCAGCTACATTGATCCACGAGCCTCTCGCGATTGTCCGGATCGAACGAAAAACAACGAAGACCCCAAATGGCTTTTTGATATCCTTTTTGCTTCAAGTAGGTCGGCGATACTTTCCTCGCACGACCGAAGCTGAAGGGCGATATTTTGGCACCGAAGAAATTGATCGGCCCGGGCTGTCGTCCGTACAGGAGCTCCTGAATTCTTTCTTCCCTCACGCCTAAAATTGTCGCGATAGCCACCGCGTCTATGGTCCGGGCCGTCATAGCGCTGTGCGACCACTGAGTATTTTCGGCATAGCCCAGCATTAGATTGATTGCTCGCATGCCGCTAAAGCCATTTTCAAATGTCGCCCTCATGAGCAAGTCTGGAACGCCTTCACCAGGTCTTGGCTCTACGGGAAATGCGAAGGAAGGAATGTCCATCGGAGTGGACACCAGTTTGTTTGCTTCCATGAGAAGTTTGCTCACAGCGTCTCCTTCAAGAAATCGTTCACGTCCGTTACTTTCCGATCGCGTAGTGACGCGAAACGACGATTTGCCGGGGATTGGGCAACAGCCCCCCCTGTCGGATTATGTTTCAGAAAGGATCGCTTAGCGGTAATACCTCGGACGCCAGCACCGCTCTGGCGTCGAATTCGGTCTGCAACTCGATACAGGCTAATCGATCAGACATCGAGAAACTAAACTTGGAACTCGGAACAAGCGGCAGATCGTCAAGCTAGGACAACTGCAGTCCAAGGCAAGAAAGCGCTTCATCGCGCTGCCAAAAAGTCACGTCTCCTGACCTCATGCATTTAACATCGAACGCTTTCAAGGTCCGAGAGAGATTTCTGGCCGGTCGGCGGCTCATCTCTGCAAGGGTATGCAACTCGAAGATGAATACCCACGATTGCCGCAATTGCGCAAACCTTCCGAGTGTGGACACGCCTTGCATCAGCCCGGAGTTCACAATGTTGGCGGCGACAGATTGTGATCGATCTATAGCCATCGAGATCTCTCTATGACTTATGGGAGCGTTCCGGTTTTCATCATTCGTTCGCTGCTTCTCAACAAGTGAGCGAAGCAGTGAAATGTCAGTCACGACAAGTTCCGACATGAGGCCGCGCGTTGGCCGCCTACCGCGCCACACCTCAAGCCGGCCCTCAAGCACCGCCCGCAAAATCGACGACCAGCTGAATGTCAGCGATGGGTCCAATGCAAAGCAACAGGATACGAGCCCTAGCGCGCCGGCTATCGTGCCGGGGCGGATTACCTTGGATACGCCGGCGATCAAACTGCCCTCGATAGTCGGGAGAGGAACCGGGCCAAGGTGGGCGACATCCGTTGCCAACTCAGGTGCCAAACCGCGATTCAGTAGCTCGCATACTACTGGAATCGACACGCCTAAGTCCTCCGAAAAACGGTGAACAGTCCGGATATCTCGCAACGCGGTCATGTAACGGTTGAAGTGCCCTTTTCCTGCGAGACAATCGTCCGCTTGAGCGCCTCGGCTCCGGATCAGACTCAGCACAGCCTCTCTTGGGCGCTTCAATCGGCTTGCCTCTGCAAAGTTAGTTGGATACGCGAAGCTCGACGACGTAGGTCCTCGCGAATTCAACGCCTCAATGCGCCGCACTGCATCAAGCAGGTCTTTGACTCTTGCCCTGATCGTCGCGGGCACTGTTGGATCAAACTGTAGTCTTCGGAGCGGCTTCCTATCGAACCAACCAAGCTCTCTGTTTTCCGGTGTCGGGGCAGTAACAGTTTCCACAAGCTCTATGAAGCCATTGGGCCAATCGAGAACGGCCCTACCCGCTCTTTCGAGATTATGGGGTTGGATCGCTTTTCGGTGATCAGCGGACTCAACACGCTCGCAAGTTTGGGCGATGCGCACGACCAGTTGAAATAGGTCACCAACGCGCTCGTCTTCGAGCTGCGATCCGGCCGGAAGCGAAAAGCGCCCATCCGGAGCTTCGGGATCGATGATGCGAGCAGCGAAATCCAAGGCCCGCTCGTCGCGGGGCTCGTAAATCCTAAGCGGACCATCTCGAAGGTCGGCCCCACATCGGTCGCAAGTCCAAGCGTCAACGGCCAATTCCCACCCGAGCAGCGCATCGCAGGGGCAGCGATCGCAAAGATACTCTCGGCTCACCGGATCCAAGGCTAGAGGTTTCAGCGACCAGATTGCTTTCATACTCCCGCCTTGGGCCAGCGTCTGTGGAGCGATACGGCGGGCACTAGAGATGTGAGCACGTCGCACGGCGTGACCGAAGAACATGACAAAATCTCGGCTGGCGTGGACAGGGAGTTTTTCTTGGATGAACCTGTCCTGGACGGTTGGGTCAATGCTGAGAACTCGAGCTAATTCCGCGATGTCGCCTCGGTTATCGCAAACTCCAAGCGCTGAGACCTTTCGAACAGACGTACAACCCGCAAGCTCAATGATGACTGAAGGACGAGGAAATCCATTCCATAACGAGGCGCGATGGAGAGCCTCCCTCATACCTTCCCCACTCCCGAGTTCGATACCCAATGCCAAAGTCGCAGTCTGGCACTGGGTATCGTGCGCCGCCCCATCTGTCCGGTAATGCTCAGGCACTTTGTCGCGCCGTCTTGGCCTTTGCTCTCTCTCTTGCCTCCCGTTCTCTAGTGAATGGGTTCAATGTTACGAAGCCGTGGGGAATGGCATAGAGGTCGGTGGCAGCCTCCAGATGTCTTACGTCGACACAATTAGCTCCTTCGTCGCGCGCTAGATATGCCGCGCGTTCCACCACGCGCGAAATTCGTCCAGGAAGGCCACCGGCAGCCTCCACTAAGCATGCGAGAGTATTCTCCACCACAAAATTGCTTCGGCACTCAAACAGGCCGTGCTCCTTCAATTTAATCCCAAGGGCTGAGCAGTATCGGACAAGCACGGCCGCATCTTTTGGCTTGGTGAGACTTAATGGCTCGAGAAGGACCGGGAAATCTATACTGCAAATCTGCCCGTCACTACCAATCCTCGCCTTGGCCTCATCGGTGCCGACGACCACAATTGGGCAACCGGCGAATTTTGCGAGACCGCGCAGAGTATTGTGTGTTCTCGTTGCGTCTTTATCGTTTGCGTTTCGCATTCTCAGGTTGTTCGACTCGTCAAACACTATCAAGTGCATGGGATGTTTCGCTATTAAACCGTGGAGTCGATCCAACATTTCAGCGGGCTTGCCCAGAAAGGGCAAGGGATCGCCCAGTCCTTTGAGAACTTGAGGCATGAACGCGCTTTGAGACGACTCGCCGTTTAGAGTTATGATGGCAACTTTCGTTTCTTTGACATTGTAATTGCCGCCCAGAAACTTTTCCACGTACCAGCTTATGATGGTGGTTTTCCCAGCGTGTGACGGAGCGAAAATCGTAACGCACCCCGCCTCTGCGCGTGTCGGGCGATTGTCGTTTAGAGCTGCCAAGCGACTGTTTTTGAGGCGATTGATCGCTTGATGCGCTTCGTCAACTTTGGGAAGAGGTATACGCATTTGACGGAACTCATTTGAGATATCTGGCAGTGGTTTCATCTTGCGTGGGCTCCACTTTTCAATTTCAGTGACGTGTCGCAGCCATTTCAGCTTCCAGCTGGTCGAGGAAAGCCTCGCTCTCCGCTGCCGACGAAAACACGTAAGACGGCTGCGAGGGCGGAGGCTGCCATTGCGGATCTGGCGACTTTGGTTCTGGGGGCTTGGATTTCGCTTTTGGGGCACTTCTCTTGGGCGTAGTGGGTGGTTCACGGCCCTCGTCGGCCGCATAAGCGAACGGGATGTCAACGTTCGAGACACCCAGGTTGGTGACGGGAATAGTGATATCAAATCGGCGCACGTCCGGCGGGATGACGATCGGCCGGCCGCCTTCCAGCAGCCTAGCTGTCGTTTTCCCAGCCTTATGGGTCTGTTTGGGCAACAACTGCTCAAGCCGCTCAAAGTATTCCCTCAGATATTTTGCTCGTTTCTCGGGCGGGTACTTCAGCTCGAATATTTTCGCGTTGGCCTTCTTCGCGGCGGCGGCGAAGTCGAACGAAACCGGGGTATTCGCAAAGAGTGGATCCACATTTCTCAATTCGACTGGCTCCTTTCCGCCAGGACCAATCACGCCGATCGAACTGCAGTCGCGGAGCTTCCATAAAATTGTGATCTCCACGCTGACGGGATGGCCAAGCTTGCCTTTCGTCTTGGCCGAGAATTCCTCAAGGAGGCGACTTACGAGACCTTCGTCATGGTAGCGATGCCCTTTAAACTCGACCCCATTCCTTGTCAGCGTTGCCCCCGGTTTTCGACGACGGAGCATAAGGTCCAATTGGCGCAGATCGTTGAGCACACCTCTTCCGTGTCTTTCCAAGCCGGACACAAACCGGGAACCAGGCGGTTCGTTCGTACCGGCATGGGGTCTCGTATGATGTTCGGTGACAAGCCTGTGCGTTACGAGTTCATCAATCTCATCCAGATCAAGCCGAGCGTATTTCCGGTAATCAGACGAGTTGATGTCCTTCTGGTTAATTGGGAACCCTCCTGGCAAAACCGCCATAACTCCTTTCACGGTTCCAATGGCACGCTCAACTATCGCCTTCCACTCGGGCGACGCCAGCGCGGCGTATTCGATGGCAATGTTCATCGCCAGCAAACCGAGCTGGACGCTGTCGGTGACGTGAACTCTCAGGTTGTCAAGTACAACTGTTTCTGGAGAACCATGCCCTGCTGTCGCGTCTGGTAGATCCGGATAGCGCCTCATCCAATCGATCTTAGGCGTCATCACCATTCTCAGGCACGCCATAAATGTGGCAATGGATGGCGGCTCGAAAGTAAGAATGAAGGCAAGGGTCTTTCTGCTAAAGACATCCACCGCGTAAACGATCTCCGGTCGTTTCGTCGTAAGAAGCTTTGGCTCTTCCTCACGCGAACTGGCATTCTGATCGACTGGATTACGCGGCAGCGCCCTGTTGACCAAGCTTTCGGAGCGGCTTTTAACAGCAGACCAAATGTTGCCGAGCGTCTGGTCAATAATCACGATTTGCAAAGGACGCACGGCGTCCTGCGGTTTGATCACACCCTTCAGGCTCTTGTTGACCTTACGAGCTCCGTGAAGTCGTACGAGGTTAGCTTTCTTGGACGCCTCGCTGAACCAATTGCGGAAAACGCGTTCCGTGGGCGGATCGGGACGCTTTCCCTCGATGCCGACGCCATCGTCCCTCTCCAAGTAGAATTGTCCAAAAAACCACTTGTATGCCTCCGCGCAGCTTGGAAGTTCGCGGCGGAAGACTCTGTCGATCGCCTCGTGCGCCAAGGTATAAGTCCACTGCGGCCAGATACCCCGTGCCCTTATAGCGGGATCCTTTCTCATGCAGTCGACCAAGCTCACATGCCTCGTCCGATTGCGGACAAGCACCCGAATGACTGTCGCTGAAGGTGTCCATTTGCCGAGGCCTAGCTTTCCGGCTTCTTCGTGATTATCCCTCATGAATTCCGCGAGATCGTCCTCGGTTTTTGTGTAGTCGAGATTGAAGCTACGCTGATCGATGTACTTGTTTCCATAGAACTGTTTGGTCCGTGCGTGGATTACCTCTTCCCATTGCTTCTCCCAGTCCTCCATCTCGCCAACGGTCACCATCCGTCCCTCCGGCTTGACCAAAGCCAGAAGGTGCCGAGCCGTCGATGCCCTCAGCTCTTGTCCCGCCTGGGCAGTTTGCCAGATGTCGCCGTTCGCGTACTCCAACGCGAACTCGGTCGCGTCTTTGACGAGAACTTCACCGTTGGGATACCGTTGCAGCGTTACGGCCTGGGTGTCCAAGCTGACGACCGAGAAGTCGCCGGGCTCGGGGATGGAAAGCAGCATGAACCTGTCGCTAAGGCAGATACTAAACATCTCGGGCGATTTCCGTCTGCTGTCTCAACCAAACCAGGGCGTCCGGCACCAGACCGTTTCGAAGATCGATCGACACGAATTGCTTGAAATGCAGCGCCTTCACGAGCCGTTCACCTTTAGGCTGCCCTCCCAATTCGTGACTGAGAGTGCCGTAGGTCAGGCACCGCTCTCGTCCGAATGCGAACAAACAACGGGACCGTTCGAGGTCGCCGACGGCATCTCTGGCTCCGGCTTCCAGGTGAGTGATGATGTGCATCTGCTCGAGATTGATATGTGGCCGCTCGGAGAGGATGAAGAAAGGTTGGCCAACGTGAGCATAGATCGCCTTCACCAAATTCATCTTCGTTTTGTTCGACGGTTCTTGAAGGCTTTTGTCGTTCGTCGACTTCATCTCAAGGACGATTGGCACGGCGTCGTTGGGCGCGATCGGGCCGTGGAACGGATCGGCCACCGCCTCGAACAACGGCCTGCCTATGGTAAGGTCATCAAGGAAGCTGCGCTCAACATGGGCTTCGATGTCCGGCGTATAACGAAATTGCCATCGGATCCCGCGCACCTTAAAAAACAGACTATGGGGCTGCGAGTTGATCCTCACCACCCGCGAACACGCGGAGAGCATCCTCAGCGCGTTCCGCTCGACGTTGCGACTTTCCCACGGCACGCCGAAGTGTTTACTTTTATTCAACGGCACCAGACCAACTGGATGTGTTCGACGTCCGCTTGCCACCCATCTAACTGGTGTGTCGTCCTTGGCTCGGGCGAAGGCGAAATAATCGAGTACGTATGGATCGTCATCGTTAGGCATCAAGACTCCTTGTCGGCTGTGACCGTTCGAAGTCCGGAATGAAAAAAGACAGATTCCGGCCTGCATGACAAAAAGGTCACGAAAAGATAGACTTAACTTCCGAGACTAAAACGCTTACTTAGAAAAGATGCGCAAGTTGCGACATTTGAAACAAGACATGATTCCAGACAAAGCAGAAGAAGGGAATCCTTTCTATCAACAGAAAGATTCCAAATCAGAAGAGTCGCAGCTCGACCTTGCGGGCTGGGCCGGCGAACTGAGACGCAAGATCGCCACGTCCGAAGAGCAGACTGCCGTCCTTCGCAGTCGGGCGGCTTCGTTGCGAACGCGGGCGGACGTAATGCTGGAAATGGCGCAGCAGGCTGACGCCGAAACCAAGGCACTTCGGGGCCTGCTTCAACAGGTCGAAACGACCGAGGTGTCGATCAAATCGCGCTCGCGCGCCTTGCCAAGGGAACTCGCTCGCGCGGAAAACTTGGCCTCCCGCATCCGGGCGCACACTAAAATCATCCTCAAGGCTGCCGGAAAGCCACTTGGAAGAACCGAAATACTCGCACAGCTCATTGAGGATGGCATAAGCGTGCCCGGGCGGAGTCCGGCGCAACGCGTTGGGAAGATATTGTGGGCTGCCGAGGAGTTCGAGTATCTGGGAAAAGGCTACTGGATCACGGGTGAACCAATTGCCGACCACCTCATTCCTTCGAAGCGGTATCGAGCGCCAAACCGCAGGAAGTAACTCAGATCGACGTATGCCCAGCAAGCGAAGCGGAGCGGCTTCTTTGAATATGGTAAGATGCCCGCGCCGCGCAAAAGTTTCGCGACGCTTTCCGTTATCTTGGATCATTTCTTCCTCCTAAAATAATTCCTTTTTGCGCTTACTAGGCGGCATTGGCATCTTTGATTTCATTCGCAAAACTCCTTACGTGGCCCACAGATGGGTCCAGGAATACCCGCGCCGAAGTCAGGACACTGAAGGAAAAGCCAGGAACTTGGGCAGCCGCGGCCAAATCTCCCCGGCGCGGTCATCACGCCGGGGAAAGTGTACTTTCATCGCCAGAAGACGGGCCTTGGCTCTCGCTCTGCGACGTAGACCTCCGACACGTCCGAACCCCGGTTATCCACGGCCTATCGCTGACCCAAAGACACGGGCGACCGCGATGGAATGCGGGTTCCGTACTTAATCGCAAGGGATCAAGCTGGGGAAAACGACGTGGACTAGTCGCTATCCTGACCGATGCGATCCATCCTTCGGAGAAATACTGAGCGGAGCGTGTCGACCAATTCCTCATACGAGTCGTTGAACGGTTGCAGGTCGAACTCGCGCACGAGCACTGGAATGTCTTTGGCAGGCGGGTTGTTGAACGGCTTCATTCGAATATCTCCATTGACCGCTCCCTTCCGGGTACGGCGTGCTTAACCGAGGTCACGGCGAATACGTCGCGGACCATGCGTTGTTGCATAGAGGTTCATTGAAAAGGCCGAGCTACGCGCAGTAGCTGCAGCTGCGCCAGCGATCAAGCCGAACGAGCATAATTCAGCTCGCTTGAGAGCCTGGTTCCGCTGCCGAAGTGTGGCAGTTTGGCCAATCCACCGACTTTTTCGCGTTGAAGCCGGATAGCCAATGCTCCCCGGTTGTTTCGGAGGGATGTTCGGTATAGAAAGATGTCAATGGTCTACTCCTATTCTGGGCCATTTGCGGCAAAACTGCGTGAACAGATTTTGCCGACCGATCGAGACGCACCGCACGCCAATGCGGTGCGTTCTCATTTGAGCCGATCGCGCCGTGAGCGGGGTGCTCATCGACGTTCGGCACGTGGAAATAAACTCCATCCGCGGTCAATTTCAAGCTCCTCTTTCCGAGGTAAATGTCGATTGCGTTTTGCGTGAATGGCGGTCCAAAAGTCCTCTTTACAAATGGCTGAAAGGAGTTCGCATACTAACCTCCGAGTCGGCGCTGCAACACGACATCGAACTTTCGATCGTTATCGAAACTCGCTGGAAGTGACCGCAAAAAATTGAACGCGGCGGCACCGAACTTTACTGAAGCCACCTTTTCCAGACCTCCCGGTGGCGTGCACAATTCCCAACCGCTCAGGCCAAATTGCAGACGCCGATTTTCAATCCACCCGCAGAAAACGATGAACACTCCCCGCTCACGGGAGACGTCTGACTCGGCCTCGCTTCGCCCGCCAAGAAGACTTCGGCATTGATCGAAGTCTTTCACCAAGCCAAAACGAAGTGAATTCAAGACGTGGGTTCGACAGCACGGAGCCGAACGACGAGCTATCTCTGCTCGCGATCGGTGGATTTGGCAGAGGCGAAATCGGAACCTTGAAATATTCCCGGACGGAATGGAAAAAGGTGCGCGTCAGAGATGTTTCTCCCGACGCGAGGAAGTAATGGTTCGTGTTGGATAGCTCGGTGTTTACGTCTGGGTCTTGCCGCTCGACAGCGGTGCGCCGATGCGCGTAGCAGCGCGCCCATTCATCCAAACGCTACTGGATCGCCGTCATAAAATTACGGCTTGATTTTTTCCTAGCCCACCTTCAGCCCGAGTCGAATGTTGCTTTTGGGACACTATAGTAAGAGGAATTTCGCAGCTCGTTTTAAGTTGCTCCGATCCGTAGACCCTCAGGAGGTCATGTTCGGGACTATGATCTCAATGCCCATAAGGTCCCACGCGTCTCCAATTTAAAGGGAATCAGCATGTCCAAACGTCGATCGATATCCATTTCACGCTGCGCTACATCCCCGCCCGCGAGCACAGGAACCCGATCACCACGCTCCGACACACCGACCACCCCATCCTCAGGCGCGGCCAAGCTTGCCCTGCCGTGCCATTGTTCGCCAAGTCGACAGATGGTTCGGCTTCAAGCCATGCCGCCGTGCGACCCCATTCACCATCGCGCCGGGCCGACGGCTCTCCGAAACGATTTGCGCCTTGACCTCGTCCGGCCAATGCCGGTGAACCTCATGTCCAGACTTCCTGGTCGTGAGAACCTCCAATGTATTCTCCATGGAGAAACTCCCGCTGCTCGTCCCTAGAAACCCTCCCCATTCACGAACCTTGCGACCCCACTCGAAGGCGACGCGCTGCCATTCGCACATAGTACTCCTCGCGCTCGACCAGGATTGCTGAACGCCCGAGGCGATTGCAGACTGCCCCGACGGTTCCCGATCCTGCGAACGGGTCGAGTACCCGGTCACCTGGCTTCGTCAACGAAAGAACAAGGCGGTCGATCAACGCCTCTGGAAACTGGCAGGGGTGATCCAACTCCTCGGGGTGATTGTATTTGACGTTCGAAATATCACTCCATACGTCACCAGGGTTATTGCCTTTGGGATTGCCGCTCAACTCGCCCTTCTTGGGTCCCTTGTAGTGGCGTTTTTGAGGATATTTTTGCGGCACCCGAATAGGGTCGAGATCGAACGTGTAGTTGTCCGATTTGGTCGCCCAGACGATGGTCTCGTGGCGTCCGGACAACCTGTTCCGGCAGTGCAGCCCATGGCCGGATGTCCAGACGATCCGGTTTCTGATCTTCATCCCCAGGTCGCGGAAAATGGGTATGATGATGGAGTCGATCGGGACAACCTCCCCGGCATGAACGTAGTTGCCCACCTGCCATGCCATCGCGCCATTGGGACGCAGTGCGCGGTGTGAGAGCCGATTGACGAATTTGCGATATCGACATTCAGGTAGGATCGCTATGAAATACAAAGTTGGGTAAAATCTCGACAACAAATGAACAGCAGTGAGCCTTATGCGGACCATCGAGAAGGCTGAACACATTCTCGTGGACGGCCGGGCCGATTTCATCGCGATCGGCCGTCCGATCCTTGAGCGCCCCCCCCCGCCGACTGGCGGAAATCCCGCGAACGCGCGGTGTAGCAGCGGCTTTCAACCGAACACCCCTGTGGATAACTGTCCCTTCGCCCCGGGAAGGAGCGCTCTTAGATCGCAACCCGTGTACTTTGCCTTGGACTGACGCGGGTTGGATCATGAAGCCGGATCGACTTGGGAACATTCTGGAAGAAATGGAGACGCGGATAACGCGGACCCAAAAAGCATCCTCGAACGCCGGCGCTCCGGAATTGGATGCGCTCAAGGCGGCTGTCAGAAGATGCCGCGCGAAGCTTGATAAGGTGAACATTGCCGACATTAGCGGGCTCGAGAAGCTCGTCGCGAACCTCCCTTATGAGGGCGACCGGTTACGATTCATCAACCTTATTGCAGGCCTGAAAATCGGCCTCAATCAGATAGGCCCTGACGATATCCTGGACGCCACGCCCGGACAAAAACTGGCAGCCTTCCAATTCGGGTACGAAGGCGAAGTGCTAAAAGTCGTCGATCAGCCGATCAAACCCTATGAGCGTGAGAAAGATATAGCAATGGCCGCGCTGGAAGCGGCCATTCAGAACGGCATCTATGTCAATGAAGACCTGCAGGCGACGAACGTTTCCCCGCGGGTCAGAGACGCCTTCGCAAGACTTCAAACGACGATGTCGTCATACACGAACATCGTGCAGATCGGAGCTGGCGCTCAAATCTGCAGTCGCTACGTGCAAATGGAAGCCGAAGAGCTTTCATCGTCGATAGCAGGAATGCTGATCGGTCATCTGGAAAGCGTTTTCGCTGCTCTCTCCCAATTCCAGAATTGGAGAGAGTATTGTGAGAACGCCTATGGTTTGCATCTGGAGCCGGGATCGATAAAGCAGCTGACGGAGAGCGCCGCTCGTCTCGTGAAGCATCTTAGGGACATTCCGACGGTCGACCCGGCTGTGTCGGACGCTTTGGAAACCGTGGTCAGTTGGGTAGAGGACGAGGAACAACCGGATAAGCGTGACGTGCTGTCGCTGGGTCGAACGCTGGAGAACATATGGTCCGCGGTGGTCAAGCAGACGCTTTCCTTCGCCAAAGACACTCTTGCCGCCACTCGAAAGCTTGTGATTAGCGCCATAGCCGGCGGGCTGCTCGTCTATGCCGCGACTATGGTTCCGATCATCGCGAAAATACCCGGTGCGCAATGGATCGAGATCGCCTACACGTACATCAAATCCGTTCGCGAAAAGCCGTAAGGCTTCCGGCCCACGAGAATTGGTTGCCTTCGAGCCCATTTCTGACCTGAAAACTCGATGCGTACGCCCGACTTCGTCTGATTCAGAAAGCAGGATCAACACCACAACTTTGGTTGTTGAAGTGCAACTTCTGACAATTGACTATCGTTTAAGTAATAATACTCTGCTTTACACGTAGTGGGGGAGCTATGACATGTCCGGGCCAGGTGACGATCGAAAATCCAACAACAACGAAAGCAGATGGACGCCGAGATCGACGACCGGAACACCCGTACAAGGCGGCGGTGGCGGCGATCCCGGACCAAACCCTTGCATGTTCACTGAGGTGACGATTCTTGCTTCTCCTAACATGACGGTGGTCAACACCCTATCGGTCAACACCTTGATGACCGTGGTGCAATCCGGCCCCCGTGTAGTTGCCCAAGCCGCCACCGGCATCGCCGGAGCGATCACCTCCGCACGCTTGCCCGAAATCATCCAGTGCATGAATGCTGGCCAGCAATACACAGCTCGGGTGACGCAGATCAGCGGCGGCGCGGTCACGGTCGAAATCTATCCCATATGAGCCAGATCGATATTGTCGGCGGCATCTACCGCGAGAAATGCGCCTTCCCGTATTGGGACCAATTATACGGGTCAGCAGGCCGTGCAGCAGCTGCTTTAGCCGGCCATGTCGGAACCATCCGCCTCCACAGCGCGCTCGCGGATGAGGAGCTCGTGAGCGCGAACGCTATCTTTGCGGACGAAGCGATCGACCTCAAGATCACATCTCGTCGACACCCAATCGCCTTCGAGTACCTCCACAGTCTTTCCGTTCCCAAGATCGAGCCACGCCACATTCAGCCGGTCAGTATGCCAGCGGTCGAAGGCGATGTTGTCGTCAAATTCGGCATGCTGGAATGCGACCCCAAGGTATCGGCCGACCATGTCGTCTACGATCCTCAATCGTCCTCCAATCCACGCGGGTTTTCCGCTTCAGGCTCAGAGGCCAAGCACCTGGCCATCATCGCCAATCGCGGCGAGATTCTCGGCATGGCCCGCACTTCCTCGGTCGATGAGGCGATCAGAACGCTCTTCGCGACCGAGAATGCGGAAGTGATCGTGGTCAAAGACGGCATCAATGGCGCAACGGTCTATGAGCCCGGAAACGCCCAGCATGTATCCGCATACGAGACACAGAACGTCTTCAGCATCGGTTCCGGCGATGTCTTCGTGGCGGCTTTTGCCTTGGCCTGGGCAATTCAGAAGCACTTGCCCGCCAAGGCTGCCGAGTTCGCCAGCCTTTCGACAGCAGACTATGTCGAAACGCGCGCGCTGCCGATCAAATCAGTTTCGTCGGAAACGACGCGAAAACCGGCGGCAAAGTCTGGCGGCGACATCTATCTCGCAGGCCCATTCCGGGAGCTGGGCCAGCGAATGATGATCGATGACGCCCGCGACCAGCTTACCGGCTTGGGGATGAGGGTATTCAGCCCGATTCACGACATCGGCCCCGGATCGGCGGACATCGTCGTCAAGCAGGACCTTGCTGCAATTGACCAATGCGATGCGGTCTTTGCGATCTTGAACGGCAGCAGCCCGGGTACTGTGTTCGAAGTCGGATACGCGCGAGCGCTCGGCAAGCCTGTCTTCTGCGTCACACAGAACATGCGCGAAGTCGATCTCAAGCTTCCACGGGGATCGGGTGCCCATCTCCACGACGACTATGTCAGCGCCCTCTTTCAGATAGCGTGGCGATCATGAGGCGGGCACTTCTGCTTTCAGGCGGCATGGATTCCACGTGTCTTGCTTATTGGCGCAAGCCCGATCTTGCGATCACCATCGACTACGGACACAAGGCTGCCGCCGGAGAAATTCGTGCGGCCACGGCTGTTTGCCAGACACTTGGCATCGATCACAAAATCATCCATTGCGATCTATCTGCCTTGGGGAGTGGCGATCTCGCCGGAGCAGAAGCCAACCCGCATGCTCCGGCAAGCGAGTGGTGGCCCTATCGAAATCAGATGCTGGTCACGATCGCGGCGATGGAATGCATCAAGCACAAGATCGACGTTCTGGAGATCGGCGCACTGCGTACCGACGGCTTTCATGCTGATGGCCGCAAGGAGTTCGTGGAAGCGCTGAGCGCCCTGCTTTCCATGCAGGAAGGCGGACTGCGGCTGGAGGCTCCCGCCGCCGCCTACTCCGCCGAGGAACTCGTCGAGGTGTCAGAGATTACGATGGATGTCCTCGCGTGGTCCCACTCCTGCCACAAGAGCGATTACGCTTGTGGTTACTGCCGAGGATGCGAGAAGCACTATATCACGATGAAGGCGATCGGCGTTGAGCCATATTGATCCAAGCCCGACGGGAATCCCGCCGCCCTCGTCTGCGCCGGAATGGCTTGCCCCCCAGGCGTTGAACCTCCCGCGCCTGATCGCTCCAACACGAAACTTCTTAGACCTACTACGGTCGAGGCGCTCCACGCGTGCTCTGGAATTGGCTCCGCTTCCCGAGGCGGCGGCCGTTGTGCGTGAGGCGCTCGAGGCCGATTTTCTCGGGAGCGGGTCGCATCTCGGTCGAAAGCGGAAGCGCGTAATATCGGCGGGAGCGCTGCACCCCGTGAAGTGCGTCGTCATCGATCCCGACGGCCTTGCGATCACTTACGATGACGACACCGACCAGTTCCTTGCCATCAAACCCAGAAACCCTGACCTGCTCGCCGCGGCCATGACGAAATGCGCGGCGGTTCTTCCGTCCGCGCATGGGCACGTCATCAGTCTGCTAGCGGATGTTCGAGCGCCGTCTACCGTCTACACCAATCCGGACTCACTGTTATGGCGCGATGCCGGCGCAGTCCTGCAAACGTTGGCGCTTGTTAGTGAGGCGTTCGACCTCGGCTTTTGTCCGCTTGGCATTCTCGGACAGGAATTCGCTGACGCCCTACTTCCCGTAGACCATCAATTCTTAGGGGTCGGCGTGGCGGTAATCGGCCGGAGCGCTTCCGAGTAAGCGACGTCAGAAGGCCAACTGAAGCTGCGCGGGAGCTGCGACCTTCATCGGCTTCGAAGTCGGACCGATGCGTCTCATGAAGTCCCACATGACCGCATCGAGAATGCTGGCGCGGACCTTGATCGCATTGGCGAATTTCAGGAAGAGGTCCTCCAATCCAAAGTAGTCTTTGGCGGGATGGGAATCCGCCTCGAAGACATTCATCATCACGCAGGCCCGGTGGAGGTGAACGTCGATGATTGCGACTTCATCGGAATCGAGATGGTTTCGAACGACCCATGACGCCGTCTTTGGGCCGATGCCCGGCAATACCAATAGCTGCTCACGAAGCTGACGCTCCGGTACATCGACGGAGAAATCTCGCGCTCTCTCTAGCGAGCGAGCGAGATATGAAGCCTTCTGGCGAGCAAAGCGGTAGCGCCGCTGCTTCCCGCCGACCGCGAAGGGTTCGATGAGCCTGTCGTGCAAGGCCTGCTCGTTGGCATGGCCGTCTAGCAGGCCTTCGTCACGAAGGCGCTGAAACGCGATCATTCCCATTTCCGCAGGAATTCCGTAGCCACCCAAGAGGCATACTGCGATTTCCTCAAGTAGTGTTTCACCCAATCGATGATCGCGGTATAGGTTGCGGCGCATCTGCGCCTCGGACTGATACTTCCAGAAGGCCGGTGTGAAAAGCTCTTCCGGGCCGCCCCAGCACACGCCGGGCACGACTTCATCAATGCTCTCAGGAACGGTGTGTTCCTCGATGTTGCCGTCAATGTTTACCCAGAACCGCTGCATGTTGCCCTCTCGCGGCCGCTCCCAAAGCACTGCGCCTTACTACTGTCCACGGGAATCTCGGATTCCCTTCTCACTGTCCACGATAACCACAGCAATCTTGCGCGAGCGTTCAGCCGTGTCGATGGTCAGCTATGACGATGCAATCGACAACCGCCTCAGGCGGTCTCGTCCGAGATCTACCGCCTATGGCAACGTTCGTTTCAAACGCACCCTGAATCTGACCAGCGTCGAAAGCAAGCTATTTCCCAGCAGCCAGGTCAGTAAGCGCTTTGATGCCCACGGCGAAGTCGCGCGCCTCGTGTGGTCCGCCCTTGTGGATGACGCCCGCGACCTTGTCCTCGTCGTCCAAAACGGGGCCGCCGGACATTCCCTGTGAGAGCTTTTGAGTCACCTCGACCAATTGCACTGCACTTTTGACTGGCAGTGCGCTCACTTGGCCCGATCGAACATTGATCCCATCTCCCGGGCCGTAGGACGGATAGCCGATCGCCGCGACGCTGTCGCCAATGCCGGCAACACGCGTAGAGGCCTGCAATTCGTAAAACTCATTGCCGGGAATGCTGTGTTCGAGGATAGCGAGATCGCGCACGGCACAATACGAGACGACCTTCACCTTGAAGACGTTCGAGCGCTTTGTGGGGTGGTACACATCAATTTCCCCTTTGTTCGCTGCCTCGGCCACGCAATGCCACGCCGTTACGAGACCAACGTCTTCGAGAAAAAAAGCGCTCCCTTGCGCGCCGTTCCCTTCCCAATGCTCGAGCACCCAGACTGCACGCTCGCGGATTTCGGCCTGAGTCGCCAGGAGTTTGATACGGTTGGACGAGAACAAGAGGTTGAACCTCGATGCGAGACCACGGAAAACAGGGTCGGACCTGCCCTTCACGCTTCCGATCCACGAAATCTTTCCTTTGAGGTAGAGGTCGATTGAACTCGTTCCTCCGTATTTCTCGGCGTATTTCTGCTGGGCTACTGCCAAGCCGTCCTTCTCGACCGAGAAAAGCGCGCTCCGTATGTCCCGGATAAACCTGCGATCAACATTGAGTCCTTCGTTGATTTTGAGGCCAGTAACGATCCGCCTCGAATTCCTGTCTGCATAGTGAACCTTAGAGGCGTTGACTTTGAAGCCGTTGTTAAGGAACGACTGCTTCAGATGAGGCACCAACATATCGAAATCGAAATTTCCCGCTGGAGGTACCGCTGCCTCGAATGGCGAAGACAAGGGTTGGTAGCTCGAGAAAGTGATGTCGTCCGCATATCTAGTATAGATGCAGTGCACCTTCTTCGCGATCTGTTGGAGGTCTTTATCTAGCCGGAAGCAGATCATATTCGAGAGCACGGGGCTGCTGGGGGCTCCCTGTGGCAGGTGTCCCTTATTACAGCAAATCCGAGCGACGATTTCCGCTGCCCCTTCGTCGACGCCGAGGGCCTTCAAAAGTCCGATAACGCGGTTCTCGGATATCGAACCGAAGAAGTTCTCGATATCCAGATTTATTACGAACTTGCTTCTGAGGTGCGACGAAGCGTTGGTTCGCACTGACCGGTCGAGGACAAAGCCGTGAACCGGATTGCGGGGCTTGTAAATCTGGTCAAGCAAGTTGGCGATGTACCGCTGGAGCATCTTGAGGCGATCATCCGGCGCGTTGATCACTCTACTCTTTCCAGACGGTTTCGCGATTTCGAAATCGCTGTACATCCGGTGACGGAACCACCAAATCTTCTTCAACTCGGCAACCGAAACACCAAGATGGTGAAGAAGCGCGCCCTCGCTGGTCAACGCCGCAGGAATGGTCGCGCGAAATCTCACGCCGCCGAACACGGTCAATGGATGTGGCACGAGGTCTCCCTCCAATCACGCCAGGTGCACAGAGCATAGTGTGGCGCGCAACGATCTTGTTTAGGACTTGAGCTCTTACGCCGCAGTTACGACAGCGCGTATGCGAGGGGAGACCTCGTGCTCAAAGACGTAGCAATCAGCGGTCGCATCAGATAGCGGCAACTCGCAGTTATTCACAGACTTCGAGACACGTGAAACCCGACACGTCATTTGTCCTCGTGGCCGACCACAAAATTCGCGAAAGCCAGGCGCGATGAAATTGCAAAAATGGGTGAAATATTGGCACAAATGAACATTAAGGACACCTCCTTATTTTCGACTGCGGGTTCAGCTATTGCGATTCCAGCAGAATTTGCCCAAGTGTTTACTGGTAAATATCCCGAAAGAATTAATTCCTGCTCTGCGTGCCGTCCCGAGGTGAATGTGACTGTCTATCGTTTTGGCGAATTCGAACTGGATCCCGGTCAGCGCCGATTAAGCAGGGGCGAAGCAGCCGTACGTATCGGTGCGAGGGCTTTCGATGTGCTGACATGCCTGGTCGAGAAGGCGGGAACAGTCGTAACGAAAGAAGAAATCATCAAGACCGTCTGGCCGAGCACATATGTCGACGAAGCTTCCCTGCGCGTCCACATGGTGGCCCTTCGCAAGGCGATCTACGACGGTGAGCCAACTCTCTGTATCGAAAGCGTACCGGGGCTTGGCTACAAATTTGCAAAGCCGGTGTCTACGATCATCGATGATTCCTCCGCCAGTCCAGCGCCTACGACTCGCTACGGCCTGCCGACAACGATCGTGCGTTTGATCGGGCGAGATGAGTTCATCGCCCAGAGTGTAGAATTGATGCGCTCGATGCGGTTGATGACGATTACGGGACCAGGAGGCATCGGAAAAACCTCGACAGCAATCGAAATCGCCCGCTGCCTGGCCACAGAGAACACCAGTGTCGTCTTTCTTGACCTCGCAGCCCTGTCCAATGGAGAATTAATAGTCTCGCACCTGGCGTCGTCGCTTGGTCTAAGTGTCTTTTCGTCGGACCCCATGCCTGGCATCGTTCAGGCGCTGGGAAATTCGCGCACCATTCTGGTGTTTGATAATTGCGAACACCTGATCGATAACTGTGCCGGCGTCGTCGACAGGCTTTTGCAACTTACACCCGCCACCTCTGTAATCGCGACAAGCCGCGAACCTTTGAGGATAGCTTCGGAAAAGGTCCGGCTCCTGCCTAGCCTGGACGTTCCGAAAAAAGACGATCTGCCGTCCGCCTGTAATGACTTTTCCGCACTGGAACTTTTCAATGAGCGTTTGATTTTCGCCACGGGCCAGAACGGGCTTACCGAAACAAAAGACATTTCGGTTGCCGCCGATATTGTACGCAGACTGGACGGAATCCCCCTCGCGATCGAACTGGCGGCATCACGCGTTGCAGGGCTCGGCCTTCAAAACACGGCTTCTTCCCTCAGCGATCCGATCAACACCCTCTGGCGCGGTCGCAGGACTGCCCCTCCCCGACAGCAGACCCTGAGAGCGACAATAGAATGGAGCTACAATCTGCTCACGATTGAGGAGCAGCTTCTACTCAACTGCCTTTCGGTTTTCGCAGGATCGTTCATAAGCGACGCGGCTTGGTCGATAGCCGAGGATTTTCTCGATAGGGAAACGTTCTCGGACGCGCTCTCCGCCCTACGGTCGAAGTCGCTAGTCTCGACGTCCGGTGGCGACGGACGCCTTCGTCTACTGGAAATGACCCGCGCCTTCGCTCGCAGGCAGCTTAGCGCAAGCGAGTTCGCTGAATCCTGCAGCCTGTCACATGCTCGTTGGGTCTGCGCGGAACTCGAACAGGCGAAAGCCGAGTGGCGAAATGTCGATAAGTTCGAGTGGCTTCAAGCGCACGGGAACCTCATAAACGATGTCCGCGCAGCGCTCGACTGGTGTTTCGACACGGGTCAAGGGAAGTTGTGTTTCGAAATTACGGCTGCGTCCCATATCCTCTGGACACAGCTCGGCTTGATGAACGAGCAACTGAAGATCGTCGAGCGGGCTATGGCGCTAATGGAGGGAACGGCCGACGTCGACCCTCTGATCGAGGCCCAGCTTCGCTCTACCCTCGGCCTCGTGCTCTTCCATGTGCGAGGGTTGCGTGCTGACCAACAAGCCATCCGGGAATTCGAAAAGGCGGCCGAGATCGCAGAGACGACCGGTGACCACGTAGAGATCGTCAGGGCTCACAGTGGACGCTGCGCAATCATAACAACGCAGGGAAGATACGCGGAGGCTGCTGATATTGCGCTTCAGCTGGAGTCCAAGTTTGGCAAGCTCGCTCATGGTGCAAGCAGCAGAATCCTTGCCATGAACACCCACTTCCTTGGGCAGCATGAAAAGACGAACCATCTTTGCACTGTTGCTGTCGAAGCCACCCGGGTGCCGATCGGCCGCACACTGACGAGTGGTGCGGGATATGATCAAAAAACGGTCGCATTGATGTTGATGGCCAAAACCGCCTGGATCCAGGGCTTCTCGCAACGCGCGATTTCTCTCGCGGACGAAGCTATCGCCGAAGCCCTAAACTTGGACGATGCGATATCAATATGCCTTGCGATATATGTTTCCGCATTTCCGGTGTATTTCGGTCTGGGCGAATTTCAAGTTGCACGACATCACCTCACGCTTCTTCGAGAACTATCGACGAAACACTCGATGCAAAGGTCGCAGCTTTGGGCCGATGCCTTCGAGCTGTTGTTCCCGGAATCAAACGCCACGACCAGGCAGTTCGAAACCGCATTCGTTGGAGACACCAACGGGGCACGGCTTGAGACGGTGATAGCGCTCGCAGGAGAGCGTTGCGGAGCGCATCTCGTGGATTGGGCGCTCGCCGGAGATGCCGGCTGGTGCCGTCCAGAACTCCTCAGGATAAAAGGCGACATCGTTCGTCACAGCGATCCCGCAATGGCCCGCGACCTATATTCCCAAGCAATCGCTGGCGCGATCGCCCAGAATTCGCCGTTGTGGCAGCTGAGAGCCGCCAACAGTAATGCTGAATGGTTGCAGGATGATGGACCGTCGACCTCCAAGCGGATGATAGAGGCAGCGTTGAAGGCGTTCCCGGAGACACCGCCGAGAATAGAGCTTCAAACCGCAGAGCGCCTGCTCGCCTTATAACAGCTGGCATCTCCGAGTGAGGATCTAAGCCAGCTGGTTATGTATAGCTTCGGAAATCGTTGACGAGCTCTCGCCAAGACCAATGCATGCAAAACCCTTGGCGCTGTGGGAAACACAGCATGCACCACGTCCTGCGAAGTGCGCAGGCAATAAAACGCAGCCTCTATCGCATGCACGCTCAAGGACACCCTTACGTGTTTTCCTGGCTTGGTCGGCATCGAAGCAGAACGCGCTGCTCCATTCAGGATAATAGACCTGAATCGGATGATGAACGATGTCGCCAACAAAGAGCCCTTCCCGGCCGTCATCGCGTAATGCAAAAAGAAGATGGCCAGGGGAATGACCGGGAGAGTCTTCCGCAAAGAGGTTGTCTCCGATCTGAAAACCGCCGTCGACGAGCAGCTCCTGGCGATTTTCTATGACCGGAAGGATGCTATCTTCATAAAGCAGAGAACCCCAAGCCGCGTATGAACCGCCGCCGCCATCCGGCGAGAGCGCCTGATAATCGGTTTTCGAGATCACATATTTTGCGTTCGGGAACGTCGGAACCCAGCGCCCATTGGAAAGGAAAGTGTTCCATCCGACATGATCGGCGTGAAGATGAGTACAGAGGACGTAGTCGATTTCCTCCGGGCGGACTCCGGTAGACGCAAATCTATCCATGTACGGGGTGTTCAGCATGTCGAACAAGGGAGCTCCGCCCGGTCGCTGCTTATGGTTGCCCGTGCAGGTGTCGATGAGAATCTTGTGGTGTTCCGTCTCTACCAGCCAGCTGTGGCACGACATCACCAACCTTCCGGTTTCCCGGTCGAGATAACGCGGTTCGAGCCAATTGAGATGCGGCGCTACCGCGTCGGTAGACCAATCGGGGAGCAGGTCGTTAGGCATGAAAGCCGGACCGCGGTATTCCTCTATCCTTGTGATTTTGATCGATCCGATTTTCATTTTGCGCCTCATGGTGAACCGGACAACAAGCGAACAGCCTGCCTCGCACAAGTATTGTATAATCCGGCCCTTTAACTGATCCACTTGCGTTTTCTGCGTTTGCGCATCCAAGGAGGCCTGTGTAGCGTTCAGCCGTGGTGACGCGAGGGCTTCACCAAATCACCAAGCGTCCGCCAATTTACTTGTACCTGACTGCTCCCTCCGCTCGTTGGAAATGCGAGATTTAATGAGTTTTGAGAAGGCATCGGCTGCGTATCGAATACCAGAGCAAGCATTCCATACCCCGGCGTACTGCTATCTATAGCGATGATCCTTAATGCCCCCGGGAAGGAGACACATATGAAGCCAACGACGAAGGAGAGACTCTTCAACGCGGGGGCAGATCGTTTCCATGAACTGGGATACTCCGGTTGCAGCGTGCAGGACATTGTCGACCAAGCAGATGTCCCGAAAGCCACCTTCTACAATCACTTCAAAACCAAGGAAACCTTTGCGATCGAGGTCGTCACGAACTACATCGCATCGACAAGACGCGACATACTCAAAGACCGGAGCGTCACTCCACTCAACCGGATCGCCCAGCACTTCAGCCACTTGCTGGAGAGCCACGAAAGAAACCGGTACAACCGGGGCTGCCTAATCGTCAATCTGACTGCGGAAACGTCCGATAGTATCCCCTTGCTTCGCGATACCTTGAATGCATCGCTGACGGAGTGGATCGATTTGCTCGCGGATACCATCCGGGAAGGCCAGCGTAGCGGAGAAATCAACACCAAACATGAGCCAGATAAGCTCTCTCGCTTCCTGATAGATGGTTATGAGGGGGCGCTCTTGAGGATGAAGCTGACCGACACCAAGCATCCACTCGAAAACTTCTACTCCATCGCGATGTCGTTGTTGGCGGCGAGCCAATTGAATGCAAAGTAAGCCCGATTTTTCGGCAACCGCTTCCTCGCAGAAAAGTCCATTTTTTACCAGCAAGCCGCTGGGCCAAATAGCCGTTGCAATGAAAACGCAATACGGCCGGATATGACAATATCCGGCATAGCTGTTGCCATTACTTTCACTCCATCAACACTGACCGAGATGGAGTCTCCGGTGACAAACGATTTCAGCCTACCCCTTTCTCGTAGACAGACCTTGATAGCAGGCGCTGCCGCGTCGCTTGTGATGGCGGCACCCGGCCTTGCAGCCCAGAAACAATCTCAAATCCCCCACAATGGAGAAGTTCGGATGACCGACGGTTTCGTTAAAACAAAGGACGGCGTGAATATCTACTACAAGGACTGGGGTCCGAAGAATGCCCAGCCGATCGCATTCCACCATGGCTGGCCGCTCTCGTCCGACGATTGGGATACACAAATGCTCTTCTTCCTGGCGCACGGTTTTCGTGTGGTCGCTCACGATCGTCGCGGACATGGGCGCTCCAGCCAGGTCGCCGACGGTCACGATCTCGACCATTACGCCGCTGACGCTGACGCGGTGTACCAGCACCTCGATCTCAAGAACGCCGTCCATATCGGTCACTCGACCGGCGGTGGCGAGGTGGCGCGATATGTCGCGAAATACGGCGAGCCTCAGGGCCGTGTCGCCAAAGCCGTTCTGGTGAGCGCCATCCCCCCATTGATGCTCAAGACCGCATCCAACCCCGGTGGTCTGCCGATCGACGTCTTCGACGGTTTGCGGAACGCGTTGGCGGCAAACCGCGCCCAGTTCTTCTTAGACCTGCCGACCGGCCCGTTCTACGGCTTCAATCGCAATGGCGCGGCGATCTCGCAGGGCACTATTCAGAATTGGTGGCGTCAGGGGATGATGGGCGGAGCCAAGGCCCACTATGACGGCATCAAGGCCTTTTCCGAAACGGATCAGACCGAGGACCTGAAGAGGATCACCGTGCCCACGCTTGTCATGCATGGCGACGACGACCAGATCGTCCCGATCGACGACTCGGCCAAGCTCTCCGTCAAGCTCCTCAAGAACGGCACTCTCAAGGTTTATCCAGGATATCCGCATGGGATGCTGACAACGCATGCAGATGCCATCAACCCCGATCTCCTGGCCTTCATCAAGGGCTAACGTTTCAACCTGCAATCAATCAGCGGCGGACAGATTGTCCGCCGCCCCGACACCAAAACGAGCGCTGGGTAAGCCCGCCAACAGTCAGCTTCACATGAATGCTCCCGCGCCCGGTTGCCCGAAGGTGCTCAATGCGACTCCCAAAATCCCGAGAGAGCTTAGAGTTCTTTTTCGTCCTCGGCCTGTATGGCCTGAGTATCGTATCGGCTCTCGCATGCGCGACCGTAGATATCGGCAGCTACCACACCAACGCCGACGCATATTCAGCTCAAGTCGCAGCACTCAGACACGACATGATTGATTATCGGAAATAAAATGCCTTCTCGAGGATAGTCGAGGGAAGACCCCAATTGTTAGGGCACAATCTCGGACAGACACGTCGCTGCGGCAGATAGGATGGGACCGCCTCCGTGTGGCGAAATAGCCCCGTGCAAGTTGCACTATTCGGTAGCAAATGACACCAACGTCAAAGCTTGAGGGCCGCTTCTCGCCCTCATCCTCGCGGTTCCCGGACAAAGTAAGCCGTCGCGAAAGTGATCCTCTATTCCAGATACGGTGTCAGCACCTCTTCGATCCATTTCATGAATGTACGAACTCGGCGCGACAAGTTGCTCCGATGTGCTACGACGAGGGACACGGCGATCGCCCGGCGACGAAAATCGGGCATGATCTCCACAAGTGCTCCACTCTGAAAATATTGGCCAATCCCCAAGAGCGGTGCCTGAATCAGGCCAAGGCCAGCGAGGGCAGCGGCGTCGTAAGTCTGCGCGCTGTTGACGTGTAGCGAGCCGGGTAGCTGAAACGTCGTGTAGCCGTCACCGTCCGGATATTCCCATCCATGGGGTTTTACACCCAACGTCGTTGAAAAATGAATTGTCCGATGTTGTTGACGCTGGAGGTCTTCGAGTGATCGGGGGACGCCATAGCGCGCCAGGTAGGCGGGGCTGGCAGCATTGGCCATCCGCAACAGGCCCAGTGGGCGGGCAATCAGCGTCTCTTCTCGGATGGGTCCAAGCCGCAATACACAGTCAAACCCTTCTTGAGCCAGATCGACTTGGCGATCGGTACTCGACAGCTCCAGCTCCAACTCGGGGTGAACTGCCATGAAGTCTGGCAACGCCGGCATGATCGTTGTGCGCGCCACTTCGGTCGGAAGATCGACCCGTAAACGCCCGCGAAGTGCCACACGGTCGTCTGCGAACATCGTGTGCAGGTCATCGACTTCAGCAAGCAGATCGCGGGCGCGGGCTTGAAACGCGCGTCCGTCCTCCGTCAACTGCACACTGCGCGTCGTGCGGTGGAGGAGCCTGACACCCACATCTTCTTCCAGCTTCCGGACCGCCATTGAGGCCCGGCCCTTTTGGATACCGAGGCTGTCGGCTGCGCGGGTGAAGCTCCCCATGTCTGCGACTGTTACGAAGATGAGGATGGGTTCGAGATTCTGCATTTTGTGCCTCGATATTGTTCTCACTTGAGGGAACAGTGAGTTATTTTCCTCGATGTTTATCATATCTAACGGACACAGTAAGCTTCAGATACTGGGATCCACTGTTGGAGAATGACAAGTGTCCGAAACCATAAACCGGCACCAAGTGCCTAAAACCATGACCTTACATCGCACCCTGTGGATCGGCCGGATAATGGGTGCGTTTGTTGTTATCGCTCTAGTGGCAGATGGGACCATTCAGCTTTTCGCGCCGGGACAGATCGCGAGCATGTTGCAGGAAACCGGGTTCGCGATGGGCATGACCCGCGTCATGGGTCCGATAATGCTCGTCTGCGCCATCCTTTACGCCATCCCGACCACCGCCGTCTTCGGCGCGATCCTAGTGACGGGCTTTCTGGGAGGCGCGATCTGCGCCCATGTCCGCATCGGCGAGTTGGGGTCGCTGCCGGAACTGATTTCCCTGCTTTTGGGCGCGATGACATGGGGCGGCCTCTATCTGCGCGATCCCCGTATCCGAGCCATTCTGCCGTTCGTCCATTGAACCAATAGGGGCAGTGCTCAGTCCCTAAAAATCAGGAGAATACGCATGTTTTTGGTAATGGGAATCACAGGAAAAGTAGGCGGCGCAACGGCAAAACACCTGTTGGCGCACGGCAAGAAAGTACGTGCGCTCGTCCGCAATCGCGAGAAGGCGGCTCACTGGGCGAACCGGGGCGTTGAACTGGTTGACGGAGATTGGAATGACACAGCCGCTATCGAGCGCGCGCTCAAACGCGTCGATGGAGCGTTCGTCATGTTGCCGTCTGTCTGGGCCCCGTCGCCCGATTATAAAGAAGCTAGGGCTGTGATTGCGAACTATGTCGAGGCGCTCACCAAGGCAGCGCCGCCGCGGGTGGTGGCCCTTTCGTCGATGGGCGCGGACAAGACCAGCGGGCTCGGGATGATCACGGCCTTGTCGCTTCTGGAGCAAGGGTTTCGCGACCTGGTATCGCCAACCGCATTTGTGCGCGCAGGTGGATTCTTCGAAAACTTCCTCCACGGCTTGCAGGTCGCCCGGGGCGGAACGCTGCCGGTCTACTACAATCCGACAGACCGGCAATCGACCATGGTCGCGACGAACGACATCGGCGGGGAGGTCGCTACCCTTTTGACTGGGCCTGCATGGTCAGGGCGGCGCGTCATCGAGCTTGGTTCGATGGTCAGTGCGGATGAAGTCGCGAAACAATTGGCGGAAGTCCTGAAACTCGACGTGAAAGCCTTTGCAATCCCGCGTGCAGGTTGGGCGGAAGCGTTCGAGCAATTCGGCATCCCGAAGGGCCATACCGGAGCAGCCGAAGAAATGTATGAGGCCGTGAATGCAGGATGGATGGACCTCGGAGTTGAGGGTACAGGGCACATAGCGGGTACGACATCCGCACGCGACGTCTTCGAGACTGCACTGAACGCCGCCAAGGCGTAATTCCCAGACGGATCAGGCACGACGGAGACTACTCGCTTCTGCGTCGGATGCGTCTTGAGAAGCGCTCAACGGTTCAAGTCAAGACGAGGCGCGTCTACTCTCGCTCGATCTTCTGAATCTCCGAACAGCGGATTTTTGGGTTTAGGAAAAATCCGCTGTCCACGTCCCTTCATTTCACAGCGGCCCGACCGCTTAGGGCCGAGAGCCGTCTCGGTGGCATCTGCTACCGAATAGCGCAAATTTGGATGCACTGACCTGGCGACAGGTTTCACTCCCTCGCCTTTGCCACATCTTTCGCCGTTACTCTACCGCTCTTTCCGCTTAACAGCTCAGTAACGTAGTTGGCGAGCGCGGCAACTTCCTCGTCGGAGTAGATCGCATGGAACGCAGGCATCGTCTGGCCCGGTAGACGCGCCGAGTTCGACGAACCTTGAAGGATCACCCTCACAAGATTGCTACCTTGAGGATCGTTCACCGCGTGCGAGCTTTGAATTGATGCCCGGGCGTTCACAAGGCCGCTGCCGTCCTTTCCATGGCAGCTGGAGCAAGCACCTGCAAAGATACGTGCGCCGAGTTCTTCGGGGCGACGAGTAGATGCCTCTGGCACTGCGGGAACCACCTTCGATCCCGGATCGGTCTTAACAGCCGGAACTGTTCGCAGATAAGCCACGATTGCTTCGATGTCAGAAGGTGGGAGCCTGCTGAATGAGAGGTCGACCGCCTCCCGCATCGCGCCGCCCGCAGGGCCGTGGCCCTTAGCGTGACCGGTGGCGAGGAATCCTTTGAGGTCTTCATCGCTCCAGTTGCCAATGCCGGTCTCGGGGTCACTTGTAATATTCCATGCCTTCCAGCCGTCCACTTCGCCACCCGACAAGGCTTGCCCTTGCTTTCTCTGGAACATGAGACCCCGAGGAGTATGACACTCCCCGCAGTGTGCCAGGCCCTCGACAAGGTAAGCGCCACGATTCCACCGCTCATCCTTCGAAGGATCGTTTTCGAAGGGATGCGAGGGCAGGAACAGGAGGTTCCAACCGCGCATCAGCCAGCGTTGGTTGAACGGAAATTCGAGCGTGTTCTCGGGCGCAGCGTCCGAGACCGCCGTGACCGTATTAAGATAGGCACGAATGGCCAGGATATCGTCGGTCGAAAGCAGAGCGTAGGATGCATAGGGAAACGCGGGATAAAGGTTCTCGCCGTGCTTGCCGACACCCGATCTCACTGCGCGCACGAATTCCGCATCGCTCCAAGCGCCGATACCGTGTTCCTTGTCTGGAGTGATATTGGACGAATAGATAGTTCCGAATGGAAGCTTGAATGGCAGCCCTCCAGCGAACGGTTTGCCACCTTTCGCGCTGTGACAGGCAGCACAGTCGCCAGCGATCGTCAGATATTCGCCGCGTGCGATCAACTCCTGCCCAGATGGCTGTTTTGCGCTCGCAGTCACCTCCGGAAGCGAATGGGGGTAGAAGAAGAACAGTCCGGCTCCGGCAGCCCCCACCACGGCTAGGAAGCCCAGGCTCAACAGAATTTTCATGGAATACTTCATTGCCCGGCTCCTAAGGCTCGTTCGTCTATTTCAGGCTTTTGCGCCGTGAGGCTGCTTTCCGATTCCGGCGGGCTCCAACCACGCTGGACCAGCTCATCGTATTTTTCACGCCGTCCCAGCATGGCTTCCTGGATGACGCGCCCGATGTCGTTGAAACCCGCGACAAAGCGTTCGTTGTCGGACACGCGCGTCGTCTCGTCGAGCAGCGCCCCCATTCGTGCGAGGCCCGCGAGATCCTGTTGGACGAACACGCTCTTTCGCTTCTCAACCTCATAGGGATGCATGCCCATTGTCCTGAGAGCGAGGCCGCCTGCCTCCACGGAGCTTCCGAAAACCTCGCGGACAACATGATCCGCACCCGCGTCGACAAGCTGGTAATGATGCAACCGGTCATAAGCGCGAGCGATAATCGTGATCCCGGGATTCGCTCTGCGAGCCGCCTCGATGATCTGTATCGTGCGGTCGGGGTCGTCGATCGCGACCACAAGCAATACCGCCTTGGCTACGCCAGCCGAATGAAGCAGATCAGGACGCCCCGCATCGCCGAAATACGATTTCACCCCGAATTTGCGGAGGTCATCGACCACGTCCGCACGGTAGTCGAGGACAACGGGCACGAAGCCGTTGGCCAGCAACATGCGATTCACGATCTGACCAAAACGGCCAAGGCCCGCGACGATGACCTTGCCGCTGCCGGGCCTCTCTGGTTCTACCGCGGGACCTTTTCTTCTCTCAAGCCGCACGACCATATGGTCGAAGAGCATGAAAAGCCCCGGCGTGATTATCATTCCCAGGGCTATGACGAGCACGCCGATGGATGCAGCGGTTCCGGTTATCAGACCCATGCTCTGACCGAGCGAGAGGAGAACGAATCCGAATTCGCCCGCTTGTGCCAGCCCTAACGCGAAGAGCCATGTAGCTGCGTCCCTCAGTTTGAAAAAACGACCGAGCGGAAACAGGACCGTGAATTTGATGATCACGAGCACAGCCGTTGCTTCGAGCACCACATCCCAGTTACCCACCAAGACGGAAGGAGAGATTTTCGCGCCGATCGTCATAAAAAAGAGGCCGAGGAGCAGCCCTTTGAAAGGCTCGATATCGTTTTGAAGTTCGTGCTTGAACTCGCTGTTTGCGAGCACGAGCCCTCCAAGAAAAGCTCCGAGCGCCGGCGATAGTCCGACCAAAGACATCAGCAGAGCGATTGCTACCACTACCAGCAATGCGAACGCCGTGAAGATGTCGCGAAGTCGGTCTCGCGCGATCGCGCGCATGATCGGACGCGAAAGATAATGGCCGCCGACTACGACCGCCGCCACTGCGCCCAGCGTCAGGAGTGCGGCTGCCCAGCCGGGAACAGTGGAGAGCCAGGTTGCCCCATGGTCGGTTCCAGACGTCTGGCCGCCGGGTGCCATCAGTGGAAGGCACGCGAGCATTGGAATGACAGCTAGGTCCTGGAACAAGAGAACCGCAAAACTCGCCTGACCTCCGTCCGATTCCAGCACCCCCCTTTCCTCCAGGGTCTGCAAGACTATTGCCGTCGATGACAGGGCGGTGACGAATCCAAATAGAGCCGCCTGCTGCCAACGAATATGAAGTAACACACCGAGCGCGGTAACGGCCGCGACGGTCAAGACCACCTGCAAGCCACCCAATCCGACGAGCTTTGCACGTAAACGCCAGAC
The DNA here is from genome assembly GCF_012275345.1 of Rhizobium sp. SG570. Lineage (NCBI taxonomy): Bacteria > Pseudomonadati > Pseudomonadota > Alphaproteobacteria > Hyphomicrobiales > Rhizobiaceae > Rhizobium > Rhizobium sp. SG570. The sequence goes on from NZ_JAAZQI010000008.1 coordinate 87,008, forward strand.
CATCTTTGGATCGACTTCCAGTCCGATCAAAAACAGCATCATGACGATGCCCAATTCGGAGAGCTGTTCGAGATAGCTCGCATTGGCTTCCGAGAGCTGCAGAACCGGGCTCATCAAGGCACCTGCGACAATGTACCCGACGACAGAACCGAGACCGAGCCTGCGGGAGACAATGACAGCGAAAACCGAGGATGCCAGATAGGCGAATGCTGGCAGGAGAAAGCCCGACATCAATCTACTCCTTGCTGGTCTACGAGCGCGGCAAGGTCGGCTGCAGTAACTTGATCGCGTCGTCCGAGCTCGCGAACGTCCAATGTCGCATCACGCAAGGCCCCAAGGAGCAAAGGATAAGACTCGATGTGGGTTCTTGCGGAATGTGAGTCCGTGTGGTTGGCCGCGTGGAGCACAAACGGCGGCAAAAAGGTCATTCCGCAGAGTTCAACGGTCTGTCGTAGCGGTAGAATGAACACGGAAAACGGATGCTTGTTGCCACCGTCATATGAGTAATCATGAACGCTGCCAGCGGTGGTTATGCAAGCGATCGCCAGCTTGCCGGCTAACTTTTTCCCGTGAGGCCCGTGTGCAAAACCATACTCTAGGACCAGATCCTGCCATTGCTTCAGAAGAGCGGGCGTCGAGTACCAAAACAGCGGGAACTGAAACACGATCACGTCGTGATCGATCAACCGCTTCTGCTCACGTTCGACGTCGATGTCGAATCGAGGGTATTCGGCGTAGATATCGACAAACGTGACCCCAGCAACCTGCTCGGCGCGCCTCGCCATCGATAAATTGATGCTTGTCGGCCGTTGCGCAGGGTGCGCGAACAGGACGAGAACTCGCGCCAAAGCCTTATCCTTCTTCTTTTGATGCTGCTCCCGCGGTCCAGAATCCGGAGGACGCGAGTTATTCGGACACGAGGATAATGGCTCGCAATATCAAATCTTGGATGATCTGGTTTCGATGTGTGGGAAGGTGCGTTCCGAGAACGATATTGACAATCATCGTCGCCATCCGCGTGCTACGCAGGCCCATGCCTGAAAAGTCAGGAAGACTCTCGTGACCTCTTTCGGTCGTAAGCTTCAGTACCTCTTACGGACCGCACGAGATTAAATCAGATCGTCTTTGGGGGAAGACGTCGTCGGAATTTTTGGAGGAACACTAAGAGTTGGGGACCCCATGACCGTACTTCATTTCGAAGGCTTCGAGCTGGATGTTCAAAATCGGAAGCTAATGGAGGATGGTCAACAACTTAGACTTGGTGGCCGTGCGTTCGATATCCTCGCAATTCTTGCTCAACGTGCCGGCCAGGTGATCAGTAAGGACGAGCTCCTAGACGCGGTTTGGCCGACCGCCCAAGTCGAAGAAGGTACCCTGCGCGTATCGCTGGTTTCGCTCCGCAAGTCCTTGGGAGAGCGTGCCCGTGGCTTCATAGATAACGTGCCCGGCAAGGGGTACATTTTCGTACCGCCGGTTCGCATCGACCGCGCCGCGTCCGTCACGACGAAGCCCAGCATGTCCTCAGCGGACCTTCCACGCCTCCCGAACAAGGTCATCGGCCGCGATGAGTTCATCGAAACAACAACAGACCTTTTACAGCAGTCGCGCATCATTACCATCACGGGCACGGGAGGCATCGGAAAGACGTCTGCCGCAATCGCCATCGCAGAACGCTTCTTAGGCCGAAGGAGAGTGTTGTTCATCGATCTCGCCTCTCTGTCCGAAAACGCAAGCTTAATGCCGTCGCTCGCCAGTCAGCTCGGCCTAAGCGTCTATGGTTCGGAACTGCTCCAGGCTGTGGCGACAGAACTGCGAAAAACTCCGACGCTTCTTGTTTTCGATAACTGTGAGCACGTCATCGAAGCCGCAGCCGAAGCTGCAGAATCGATTCTTCTCGAAGTTCCAACGTCCTCGATTCTCGCGACCAGCAGAGAGCCACTTAGGATACAGCTCGAGCGCATCCGTCGCTTGCCACCCCTCGCCGTCCCGCCAGAGGGGATAATCGCGGAAGAAGCGCTAGACTATGCGGCTTTGGACTTGTTTTATAGAATGGCAGGTCTCTTCAAAGACGAGCGAGACCTGAGACAACCCGAGATAATCGAATTGTCTGCCGACATTGTGCGAAAATTGGAGGGTATTCCGCTCGCCATTGAACTTGCGGCGTCGAGAACCCTCGACTTGGACATCAGCGAGCTGCATCGCTCCGTGGCAAGACCACTTGCAGTTCTTCGTCGTGGAAGGCGAAATGCTCCCGCAAGGCAACAGACTTTGCAGTCGGCCCTCGACTGGAGCTTCCAAACATTGTCTCCGGTTGAAAAGGTGCTGCTGCTCCGTTTATCAACCTTTGCTGGACTTTTCAGCGCCGAGGATGCCCGCGCCATCGCGGGCGACCATCTTTCCGATAACGAATTCTACGAAGCGTTCGACGACCTCTTTCTCAAATCCCTCCTAAACGTCGCTTCCGAGGGCGGAAGCTACAGGCTTCTCGTAACAACACGCCATTACGCCTCAGCGAAACTCGCGTCGTCGCCCCTCAAACGGGAGGCCCAACACGCACATGCCCGCCATTGCTTCGAGAGGCTGAAAAAGGCCGAGATGGATTGGACTAAACTTGAAACAGATGAGTGGCTGAGACTGCATGGTGCCCTCATCCACGATCTGCGCATCGCCCTTGCCTGGGCATTTGCCGCCGATGGCGACGGTTCTCTCGGAATAGAGCTTACCGCCACTTCGAACATTATCTGGACCCAACTGGGATTAATGACCGAACAGCTTGCCGTGATCGAAATCGCGCTCGCGCGGGCGTTTACCTCCGAAGCACTTGATCCACGTCACGAAATGCACCTGCGGCTGTCGCATGCAGGCACCATCTATCACATAAAAAGCTCCGAGCGGGATCCGCAGGCCCTTGCCGAATACCACAGAGCAATCCAGATCGCTAAAGACCTCGACGATCATATGAGCATACTTCGGGCAAGCGGCGGCATAACTGCGATCCACACAATGAATGCGAACTATATTGATGCGATCAATGTTGCTCGTCAGTTCGATGACCTTTGCGGCGCAAAACTGCCGAACGCCGTGAGCCGCATGCTCGCCCACAACCTTCACTACATTGGCGATTTCGAAGGCGCTATGCGACATGCCAACATAGCCCTCGACATGGCAAAAGTGGGTGTTCGAGGAACACTGAATAACGGAGCAAGTTACGACCAGAGACTCAGTGCTCTTTCAACTGTCGTGAAGACCTTGTGGGTCCAGGGCGAACTACGAGCGGCGATGCAGCAGCTCGAAACCGTCTTGGCCGAAGCAATTAACCTGGACCATGCTATCTCAACCTGTCTCTATCTTGCGGTATCGGCCTGTCCCACCGCCTTTGGCATGCGAGAATTCGAACTCGGCCAGCGCCTGCTTCGCCTCCTCATCGAAAAGGCCGGCAACAACTCCCTGCTCCGTTGGCAGGAATGGGCTTTCACGTTCGAGCAGGTTTCCATGTCCTTGGCATCCAATGACAAGGAGCGCTTCAACAAGGCGCTAGCAAACGCCGGGGGTGCGCGGTTCGAGAACTGCCTGATTGTAGGCGGTCACCTTGCGGACCGGGTAACCATAGACCGCGCGCTATCAAAAAACGCCGGATGGTGCCGGCCGGAGCTCTACCGTCTTAAAGGTCTGCAGCTCCTTGACGAAGACGCCGAAGCCGCCCGGAAGCTTATCATGGAAGGATACTTGCTTTCGTCCCAACAAGGAGCGAAGTTCTGGGAACTCCGTTGCGCGACAAGTATGGTCAGGTTTGCGTCAGTGAAATCCCTCGGCGCTTCGAAGAGTCGCCTTGACCGAACGCTGTGCTCATTCGACGGAGAACTTGCGACTGCGGACCTCATGGAAGCGAGAGCGCTCCTTTAACGCTTGGCATTGAAGCGGAACCTGCATCGTTGTTTTAGCTGATGAACTCGGCTTCAGCCTCATTTGGACTGATATTGCACACGAGTGAAGCCGTGCTCTCAGTAACCGCCATTGCGGATATCAGCGCGCAATACTGCCGTCCATATGGAACATTCCGATGTTGCCAAAGCCAGCAAGAATGTTGCCATCTGGCCCCTCTAGGGCGGTAAACATGCCGGGCACGGCCTGAAGCGAAATGCGAGACGAGGCGGCGTCGACCCCGCGCGATTTCCTATAAGCCCCGCGGGTATCAGCATCGGAGCAGCCGCGGCCGCGAGAGGTTCCGCAGCCACGCAGCATCGGCAGAAACCGCGATGAATGAGGCGAGAGAGGCTCACCATGTCTTGGTTCCCGAAAGGTGGAATTCGAATGTATGAAAGGCCGTTTACGGCCGCTCACTGACCTGATGGTTGCGGACAAACGACGCGATCACGTCAGCACAATAGTGCGGTTCCTGATGGTGCGGTCCGTGGCCTGCTTGCGGCAGCGTGACCAAGTGAAGCGACTTCCAGTCGCGCACCAGCTCTAGCCAGTTCTCGACAGGGCATGCGATGTCATGATCGCCCGAAATCACCAATAGCGGCACATCGCCACCCGACAGCTTTTTCATATGAGCCATTTCGGGGTCCGAGTAGATGGTCGACCTGTCTTTCGCCTCGCTGAGGAGCTTCATGAATGTCGCTTCCGGGATAGCAGGAGATCTGCCGATCTGGCGTTCGGCGATCCGATCATGGGAGCGCTTCGCGGCCGCCTTACTACCCTCAGATGCGGGCTCGAAGAACAGGATAAATTCGTCATCAAGCGTATTCACCGGGTTCATAGCGGTTTTGATGAAAAGTGGCTCTGCGCTGACTTTCGGATGTCCCGGAGGGGCCGTTCCGATCAAGACTGCCTGCGAAACTTTGTCCGGATAGGTCACTGCGAAAACCTGCGCGACGACCCCACCCAAGGACCATCCACCCATGACAACTTTGTCAAAGCCAAGGAAATCGATCAAATCCCCCACATCCTTCGCCAGCGAGGCACGATCGTATGTAGGTGTCCCGGTCGATGCACCGAGCCCCGTGTAGTCGAAGATCACCACCGTAAAATTCTTGGCTAGCTCGTCAAGGAACAGCGGGTCCCAGGAGTCCATTGTTCCTCTGAACCGGACGGCCAGAACCAGCGGCGGCCCCTTTCCGAACTTGCGGTAGGCAAGCGTACGACCTTCAAGGTTTGCGTAGCTGGTTTCGATTGTCGAAGCATTCGCTATGGTCATCATCTAATCTCCGAACTCTAGTTAGTTGCCCTTGGTCGGAGCGCCGACATTTGCAAAGAGCATGTTGAGGCCTTCAGCGATCGTAGGATGGGCGAATATGCCGTCACGCAAAGCAGTGAAGGGCAATCCACCCTGCATGGCCACTTGGACGACGCTCATCACGTCGCCAGCGTTTACACCAAGCATGCTGAACCCAAGAACCGTGTCGCTGTCGCCGGCAATGATGGCCTTCATGAATCCTTTGCGCAGCGATAGAGTTCTCGCTCGTGGAACGACATCCATGGGAAGCTTGGCAACCCGGTATTCAATACCCTGTTTTGCCATGTCGGTTTCATTCTTGCCGATCCTTGCGAACTCGGGATCGATGAACACGCAGTACGGGATCGTCCGATCGTTGGTGGTGCGGTCCCCGCCGCTCGTGGCGCTTTTGACGATTCGGTAGTCATCGAGCGAGGCATGCGTAAACATCGGCGTTCCTGCAACTTCACCCATCGCCCAGACATCCGGAGCACTCGTGCGCAGTCGTTCGTCGACCCTGATGAATCCGCGTTCATCAACCTCGACCCCGGCAAGCTCCAACCCGATGTTGGCCGTCCTTGGCTTTCGACCCGATGCAACCAGGATATGCGAACCTTCGAACGATCGGCCATCGGCGCAACGAACCGTGACGCGATCGCCGGAGCGACCCGAGACAGCAAGGTCGTAAGCGCTGAGAGCTATTTCCACGCCTTCCGAATTGAGGATTTTGAGGATTGCTTCGCTGACGTCGACATCTTCGCGCGGAGCAAGCCGCGGCCCGCGTTCAACGATAGTGACCTCCGCGCCGAGACGTCGAAATGCCTGCCCCAACTCCATCCCGATGTACCCGCCGCCAATTATGATGAGACGAGTAGGCAACTCGCCCAGCTTCAAGGCGTCCACATGTGTAATCGGGTTCGCCTCGGCGAGCCCTGGTACATCCGGAATGTCTGCGATCGTCCCGAGATTGATGAACACTTTGTCGCCCGTGAGCGTCCGCACGCCGTTTTCGGTTTCAACCTGGATGGTCTTGGGCGCTACAAAGCGACCCCAGCCCAAAACGAGGTCGAGCCCGCTCGCGTTGAACCCCGCCTGGTTCGTCTCCACCATCTCGGCTACAACCCTTGCCGTACGATCTCTCACCAGATCGAAGCTATGACGAACGATATCGACGGAGATCCCGAACTCGGCGGTATTGTTGGTCGCGTGCGCAACCTCGGCGCTACGAATGAGGGTTTTGCTGGGAATGCAAGCGACGTTGATACAAGAACCGCCGATCATGCCGGCTTCTACAACCGCAACTTTTTTACCTGCCTTAGCCTGATCCATTGCCAGCGTCTTGCCGGCCTTCCCGCCACCGAAGATAAGGAAATCGAATTGTTCAATGCCGTTCATTGCTGCCTCGCAGTTTTGATTTGGCGGCATGGAACCACGCGACATCATCCCGATATTGTAAGATACGGCCGCCCGCAAAGTTGATAGGGAGCTGGATCGTCAAAGATCTGTGCGCGCTCCAAGCTTAATCTGACACCTAACCTCGCCGCAGCGGCGGGTGATCAGGAGGCTATTTCCATGACAAACGGTTTCAACATGCCTGAAGCGGCAGCGTTCACACTTGTCGACGACATCGCAGTGCGAACCGTCCGGACGAACGAAACTCAGGGCATTCCCGTCCTCCTCACAGCACCGTGGCCTGAAAGCATCTTTGCGTTCAATCTCGTATGGGGTGGTATCAGCAAACTGGGACCATTGATCGCCATTGACTTGCCGGGCTTTGGCATGTCCGAAAGCCGGGCGGATCTGATGTCGCCCCACGCAATGGGAGACTTCCTCATTCGCATCATGGACGCCCTCAAGATCGAGCGGGCGCATGTTGTCGCACCTGATGTCGGCACGCTTGCCGTACTTTTCGCTGCTAGCGGCCATCCGAATCGCTTCGAGAGCATCGTGGGGGGCAGCGGCGGCACAAGCGAAGAACTCTTCGGAGATTCGCTGCGCCAGATCGCGGCGTCGTCAAAAAGTGACTTCGTTAATTTCGACAGCGGCCAACGCGTTTACGAGCTGGTAAAAAGCGCAGTTCGTGTTTCGATTCCCGAGGCGATCCTGCAAGACTACAAAAGCTCCTCCAGCGATCAACGATGGAACGAAGCTGCCGAATTTGTTCGAGCCTATAAGCGAGATCTCCCGATTCTCGCCGGCCTTCTGCCGTCGATCCCTACACCAACGCTGGTCATCTCGGGCGAGAGCGACCCGATCGTCCCACCTGCGAATGGCCAGTTCCTTGCGGATAGGCTTCCGCATTGCCGCGCCGAGATCGTCAACGCCGGACACTTCGTCTGGGAGGATGCGGCAGACCACTACGCCGATCTGGTATCGGCTTGGATTTCCGGTGGTTATAAAAGGGTTTGATGCCCAGTACTTTGGTCACGGCGACTTCTCCCGACTTCCTCGTCCCGATATCGAGACTAATCGACCCGCGGCTTCGGTTTAGGGGCGACTGATCGAAAGCAGCCGCCCTCGGACATTGCATCCGTGGGAAATGGGTTCTCGAACTTTCAGGCACGACGATTTAGAGACTGTTGTTTCGCAGAGCGTTCTCGATGGGTCGTCGTTTTTCGGGCCATGGGTCAGAGCCACGATGGCGGTGTTCATGTCCATAACCTTACGGCCACTTGGCAGATGTGCAGCCATTGGATAGCCAACGGAGACCACCCGCACTGAGGATGGTCTCTTTCCGGATATCCATCTTGAGCGCAGGTTCTTGATCAGCGGGGTCTCAGGCCGATACTGAGTGGATCGCCTCGCGGATGCGGACATATGTGCCGCACCTGCAAATGTTGCCCGCCATCGCCTCATCTATCTCGGCGTCAGTCGGTGTTGGATTGGCAGCAAGCAGGGACGTCGCCGACATTATCTGTCCCGACTGACAATAGCCGCACTGCACGACTTCTTTCTCAAGCCAAGCGGCCTGTACTTTCGCACCGATCTCCGATTTTCCGATACCTTCGATTGTTGTGATTTTCTGACCATTGATCATGTCAATCGTCGTCTGACATGCACGGACGGCCATATCGTCGACATGGACCGTACAAGCACCGCACTGGGCAATGCCGCATCCGTATTTGGTACCGGTCATGCCGATGATGTCACGAAGCACCCAAAGGAGTGGCATGTCGTCCGGAGCATCGACCTGGTGGGTCTCGCCATTGATAATGAGAGTTTTCATGTTTTCGCTCCTCTAGTGCCGAATTAATGCGCGGTGAGTGTTTTCAGATAGGCGATGAGATCGCCGCGATCCTGGTCTTTCGGGACCAAGATCGCCATTCGCGTTCCCTTGACGACGCCCGAGGGCGACCTGAGGAATGCGTCGAGCGTTCCTTCGTCCCAGATAATGCCCGATGATTTCATCGCGGCCGAATAGCTGTAACCTTCCGCCGTTCCCGCGGCCCGTCCGACCACGCCAAGGAGCCCGGGGCCGACCTTGTTCTGTTCGGTTGCAGCATGGCAGGCGCTGCAGCGCGTGAAGAGCTTCTGTCCCCTATCCGGATCGCCATCGGCCCACGCGTTCGAAGCTGCGGGCGCGATCGCCATCCAGCCCAGCGCCAAAAGACAGAGATATTTCCGCACAGTACCCTCCGCTGAAAGTGCGACAACCCGGCGGAGCTGAATTGCTTCGCCGGGCGCTCGCAAACCGAGCCATGGGCTGCATGCTCGAACTTCGAAATCGGACAGCCGACGCCGTAGCGTAGCAAAACACTCCTCGCCTTGCGAAAGCGTAGCTTGAATGAGTACCATCCCCTTAGACCGCGATGGCACGTTCAGACGACTGCGCAAGCCTTGACCATGAGTGCGATGCGGTCGTGATAGTCGATCCGTTTGCGTGGCGTCGCCGCCAGTTCAACGGCGTAACCCCAACGAGTCGCTTGAACACCTTCGAAAGATGGGCCTGATCGCTAAGCCCGCATGCCTGCGCAATCTGACTCAATGGTTCGTCGGTAGAGGCGATGAGGAATTTGGCCGCCTCGATCCGTCGGGCGAGGACGTAATCATAGGGAGACTTGCCGAACGAGGCCTTGAATCCCTTCGAAAAACGGCTAACGCTGAGCCGCACCTGAGCCCCCAGCTCCTGCACCCTTATGCAGCTTTCGACATTATCGTCGATGTAGCGCGCGATCTTGTTTTTTTGCCATTCGGCGAGGCCAGCAACCGTCCTGCCGCGAGGAAACGTCGGTGTCTTCGTCGGAGCTGATACGGGTGTCGGAAAATGCGCCGTGAGGCCGTGAGTATTCAAACTCCATACCACCGCCTGATTATTTGCTAGACGTAGCTGAGCGGATGAAACTTGGTTTTGCATTGGCGTAACTCTTTGCTTCGGATGCCTTGGAACCTAGTCTCGGCATTCGGCGCTAAGCGAGTTAAGCGATGTTAAGTCTGGTTAGCAGTGTTACGGTTTGCGCTGCGGAGGTTTGCTACCCAATTTTACAATACGGGTATCGACCCTCCCCGTACGGTGGAGCGATGGGCGAAGCTGGGAGTAGGCTTCGTTGCCGTAGTTCTGAAGGAAATGCCTGTGCCAGAATCGCCCCACGACAACCTACGCCCGCTCGCAGGCCGAGTGGCGCTACTAACGAACGCCGACAAGGGCGTAGGGCGTGCCACTGCAAAACTGCTTGCCATTGCGGGAGCCGACCTGGCGCTAACGGTCGATGCCGGCGAACTTTCTCCCGATTTCATCGTCGAACTTCAGCAGTTTGGCAGTCGAGTTATGAGTTTTGACTGGCCAAACGACGGATCGGGAGTGGAATGCGCGCGACTGGCGCGGAAGGTCATCTCGGCACTGGGTCGAATGGACGTGCTCATTGCGAATGCACATCACCGCGCCCATTGGCAGATCGATGACGTGGACATGGATGAGGACGCGCTCGAGGCGCAGTATTCGGGTACCCTTATGGCGACCTCAGCGCTTATCCGCGCCTCCGTCCGGTTCATGGAAAACGGAGGACGGATAATCGCGCTCAGCGCAAGCCTCGCGGACCGGGTTGGAGCACCTGGTCTGGCGGACTATGCGGCCACCCGAGCGGCAATCACAGCTTTCTGTCGCGGCGCGGCCCACGACCTCGGGCCGCGGGGGATCAATGTCAACGTGGTCCAAATCGGGTCGATTCAGGCCGAGCTCTCCGAGGCCTCGAGCGAGATGCTTGAAGCCGAGAAGCAGTCAAACGTCCTCAAGCGACTGGGAACGCCTGAAGAAGTCGCCCACGCGATACTCTTCCTCGCCGGGCCGAATTCCTCGTTCATCACCGGAAGCGTTTTGAACGTCGACGGCGGATATAACGCATAAGGACAAGCTCAGATCTCGCTCGCTCAATGGTCCGTTGCATAAACTGACCGGTTGGTCTATCTCCCTAGCAAGACCAAAGGCGAGCCTGACGTGGGACAAGACCGCTTACGAATTTTTCCTGTCGGAGCTTTGCGCGCCGCGCCAACGTGGGCGACCGCGCCCCTATTCGGCTGTCCTGACAATCACCCCTCATCATTCGCGTGTTATCGCGGCTCTAACCCGGCCGGATGCTTCCAATGACCGTACTAAGGTTTGGACGATTTGAGTTGGATACCGCCCAACGCAAGCTGACCGAATCCGGCAACGTACTTCGGCTCGGCGGCAAAGCATTCGACATATTGGTCGTACTTGCAACTTCGGCTGGCGAAGTGATCAGCAAGGAAACCCTGCTTGCAGCGGTTTGGCCGGATACGACCGTAGAAGAGGGCGCGCTCCGCGTGCACCTGGTCACACTCCGAAAGCTTCTGGGTGACCGCACGAGCGGGAGATACATCGAGAACATACCGGGCAGAGGTTACGTTTTCGTCATGCCGGTAGAGGGCTCCGGAGTCGAGTCCCTCAATCAGGCAGAGGCCAAACCGCAGGTTCTACAGCAGCGTTTCCCACGGCTGACCGAACGCCTCATAGGTCGAGACGACTTCGTGGCCGAAACCGCAGGTTTGCTCTCGACGCATCGTCTGGTGACGATTTCGGGAGCAGGCGGCGTTGGCAAGACGTCCGTCGCGTTGGCGGCTGCCGAAATCATAAGCGCTGCTCGCGAGGTCTTGTTTGTCGATCTCGCCTCGTTAAGTGACGAAAAGCAGATCGCACCGACGCTGGCGAGCCTGCTCGGACTAAGTGTCGTCATCGACAACGCGGAACATGCAGTACTGGAAGCTCTGGCCGAACGTGACCTCCTCCTCTTACTCGACAACTGCGAGCACGTAATTTCGAAAGCGGCTGTTATCGTCGAGGACATTCTGGCGACCACGAGGCTGGTGACTGTGCTCGCCACAAGCCGCGAACCCCTGCGCATTGCGGGGGAAAGAATACGACAGTTACCTTCCCTTCCTGTGCCTCCGGAAGACAGCCCCCAATCATCGCTACTGAAATATCCTGCGGTCGAGCTTTTCGTTGACCGGGTTATGTTGTCATCAGAACTGGAGGACTTCAACAACCCGGACACGCTGACGGCGGCTGCGTCTATCGTTCGCCGTCTGGATGGTATCCCACTGGCCATCGAACTTGCCGCATCCGGCGTCGCCAACCTCGGACTTATCCACCTCGTCGGATCGCTAAGCGACCCGCTCGCCGTTCTACGTCGGGGACGGCGAACAGCGCCTCCGAGGCAGCAAACCCTGAGGGCAACACTCGATTGGAGCTTTGATGGGCTGACGGATAAGGAACGCCTTCTGTTCGAATATTGCGCGATGTTCGCCGGCGCTTTTTCAACCGAAGCCGCCCTAACGCTCAGTGCGGGCGTGATGGCGGAGGAGGATTTCTACGAGGCCTTCGATGGCCTGTTCCTGAAATCACTGTTCTCGGTGAGCGGCGACGGGAAATATCGACTTCTTCAGACGACAAGAAGCTACACTCTGGAGAAGGTTAGGAGAGGAGACCAGGCCCACCGGCTACACGCGTCTCATGCCGACTACTGCGAGAAGGCGCTTACCAGCGCCACGCGTGACTGGCCAACACTTCTGACTGCCGACTGGATGCGGCTCTATTCAGATTTGATCCACGATATCCGCAGCGCGATCCATTGGTCATTCGAGTCTGTCGAATCGGAAGAATTGGGAATGCGCCTCGCTGCCAATTCCAAAGTTCTTTGGGTTCAGCTCGGATTGATGAACGAGCAGATACAGGTCCTTGACGAAGCTTTGAAACGCATCCCTGGGTCGGCGCATGAGGGGACGGAAACCGAACTCGACCTCCGAATTTCCAAAGGAAGCGCGCTATACCACGTTCAGGGATACTCGAAAGACGGCGATGCACTCCACGAAATTGATCGGGGGATCGAAATAGCGAAAGCGATTGGCAATGTAAGCAAGCGTATCCACGCAAATGCGGCGAGAACAGCCATCCTCTGCTCGCATGGCAGGTACCAAGACGCGATTAATGCCACGCTCGCGCTCAGGGACGAGAATCCACAAGTGCCATCGCATGTGTTTAGTGCCATGCTCGAGCACAATTACTTCTTCAACGGCGATCTTGCGCACGCGAGAAAGGAACTTGAGGGTTCGCTGGACGACGGCAGCGGGTCGATCAGGAGGACCGCGAATCCCGGACTGGGTTTCGACCAACGGATCACGGGCCTGGCGGTCCTGGTGTTCGTAGAATTCCTCGAAGGCAACATAGCCACCGCCATGGATCGCCTCGAGAAGTCAGTACAGGAAGCGGAGGATTTGGGGTATTCGATCGCTTCATGCCTCCTTCTCATGCTGAGTGCGTTTCCGATGGCTTCGCTTGTGGGACGACACAGCCAGGCAAATGAATACCTCAACAAAGCGGAAGGCCTGGCGAAACAACAAAGATTGATCCGTTGGCAACAGTGGATTTCGTCGTACCGGAACGGGTTGTCCGAAGCAGACAACCACGATGCTTTGGAGAAGGCGCTTGCAGGGCTGGCTGCACTGAGGCTGGAATACTTCCTGATTATCTGCGGAGCGCGTACGCCAACAGCTCATGTCGAACGCGCACTTCAGGGCGAGGCCGGTTGGTGTCGTCCAGAATTGCTCCGCCTGCTGGCGGTCGCGAAGTTCCCGACAAATCCGGAGCTAGCGAAAAACATCGCCGCTGAAGCGGTTGCGCTCTCCCGTAAGATGAGGGCGGTGTTCTGGGAATTGCGTTGCCTGATGACCGCTTATGAACTCTCGCCGCGTTCTGACCAACCCACCATTGTCGATGACATCGAAGCGGCGATCGCCAAATTCGAACCGGAAAGCAAGACCGTGGATCTCAGCGCGGCAATAGAGCTGGTACGATCGGCTCCCTGCCGCAGCGACCTAGCGCCAGCGAACGTTTCCTCTTCCTAATCCGACGTAGGTAGAGATCAAGTCAGTTGCGGATGATCAAAGTCCGCGGGCGGGACTTCTGTTTCGAGCGATAAACCAACTTAACACCGATTAACTCGCATAACGGCACCTTAATCGGCACTTTCCTTCACACCAACATGGACGTGATGACAAGGAAAGGATGCCTGATGTCCGTCAAACTTGAGGAAGCCGAAACAAGATATGTCGAAGCCTACGGAATTCGCTATGCGTACCGTCGGCTAGGCCGTGAAACCGGGACCCCCCTGGTTTTTTTGCAGCATTTCACCGGAACGATGGATTCATGGGATCCGGCCGTAGTGAACGCTCTCGCGGTGAATCGGCCCGTAATTGTTTTCAATAACGCCGGCGTCGGAACATCGGGAGGCAAGACTCCCGACACGGTCGATCAGATGACCACGGATGCCGAGAGCTTCATCGCGGCGCTCGGTTACGAGGAGGTTGATCTTCTCGGCTTCTCCCTCGGCGGGTTCATCGCACAGCTTATGGCTGCTCGCCCGGCCGTCAAGGTCCGCAAGATCGTACTCGCAGGCACAGCGCCCAAGGGCGGCGAAGAGCACCTGATGCAGGTCGTCGAGGAAGCATTCGCGCGAAATGCCGAGGACGTCCGCCTTCCCCTCTTCTTCACTCCGTCGGAAGCAAGCCAGGCTGCTGGACAGGCATTCATCAATCGTGCCGTTGTTCGGACACATCAGCGCGATCCGGAAAGTTCGGATTCCGTCAGCAATCCGCAGGCAGCCTCCATCATCGGATGGTGCGCTGACAAAGACCCCGACCACAAATCGTTGAAGGCGATCAAGCAGCCAACGCTCATCGTACATGGCAGCAGCGATACGATGTTTCCTTCCATCAACGCGTACGAGATGTTCAAGAACATGCCGAACGCCACGCTCGTTCTATACCCTGATTCCGGTCACGGCGCACTTTTCCAGTATCCCCAAACGTTCGTCGCGCACGTCCAGCACTTTTTAAACAGCTAAACAAAACAACTACGGAGAAGATAAATGCACTCCCTCGTCGAGAAAATTATTGCCGCTCATGGTGGCCTGGAAACCTGGCAGAAGTACACACGTCTCACAGCCCACCTCAAGCAAGGTGGCGTCATGTGGCCGCTCAAGGGGCATTCCGGCCAGCTTGACGTAACCAACGTCTCGGTCGGCCTCGGCGAGGAGTGGGCTTCCCACGACCCCTTCAGCGCCGAAGGAAAAGTGACGCGGTTCGAGCCTGATCTGGTCCAGATCAAGGATGCACATGGGAAGGTCCTCGAAGAGCTCAAGCATCCCCGCACGTCGTTCACCGGCCACACGCTGGAAACTCCTTGGTCCGACCTACAACTTGCCTATTTCGCAGGCATCGCAATGTGGACTTACTTCAACATGCCGTTCCTGCTGGCAGCGCCCGGGGTCGAAAGTGAGGATGTCGGCGAGTGGACGGAAAGCGGAGAGACGTGGCAGCGTTTGAAGGTCACGTTCCCCGCCAATATCGCAACGCACAGCACCGTCCAGACGCTCTACGTGGACGACAGCGGTCTCCTCAAGCGGCACGACTACGACGTTGAGATTGCGGGAAACACTCCGGGTGCCCACTACATCGGCGGCTACAAGGAAGTTCAGGGACTGATGTTCCCGACCGAACGGCGCATTTTCCCCAGACAGCCTGACGGCAAGTCAATGCCGGAACCGCTCGTAGTATCGATCGATCTTTCGGACATACATCTTTCGTGAGGTAGCGGGCGCGCGGGCAACCACCCGCGCCCTATAACGCTAGCGGGGCTCGTTGCCCCGCTTCCAAGACCGGAATTGCTTGAAATCCCACCGAAATAGACCTGAAACATAGACTAGCCGCGTTCATGAAAGAGTTCACGAGAAACGTGTTGCCGCACGTCCAGCCTTTCGAAGGTTCGCAAGCGGGCATGCGGCGGACATTGGGTCGGCCGATGCACTGGTGATGATTGCATTGAAAAAGCTGAAAGCACGATGGATGTTCCTCGGCTTCGGCGACCTCAGGATCGAAGGCTACGGTCTGATCCATAGTCTTGCGGAAAGCGATGTCGCGATCATCGACGAAGTCGAGAGCCAACAGATGCCGGAGAATGATACCGGGATCGCGTGCACCCTGAGAAGATTGACCGCACTCGACCGAAGCATGATCCTGCTCACTTCAGTCGAACAGCTGACTTTCCAGGAAGTCGGGAGCGCCTTGGGCATACCCCACAGCTTCGTAATCAACGAACTCCCTCTCGCGAGAGAGCGACTGAGGGAGTTCGTCGAGATTCCGCTACGGGCGAGCGCACACAAGGGCACACATCTCAGGAGCATCAAATAATATGCCAACCATAACTGAAATCGAAATCCAGCTGTACATCGACCACTCCCTTCCCGAGGAGCGCAATCGCGCTGTGAAACAATACCTGTACGATGACCTGACGACTGCGCAACGGGTCGGGGCTTACGAGCGCCACGCCGACGCACTTAGGAGAGCGCTCTCTCCTGTCGCCGAAATGCCACTTCCTTCGATCTTCGAGCCGAGCGCGCTCGAGACGGAGTTGTCGCTGTCGCCTTTAAGGCGTCTCAACTCGATCGCCGGCGCAATCCTCACGGCCGTCATCGCCTACATTGGATGGGGATGGTGGCGAGTGCTCGAAGAGCAAATAGCCCATTTTCTAGTACGTTAGCATAGGGAGTGTACGACGTCCGTTTCGCCTGCTCCATCCGGGCCGGGTTTCGTCTCTCGCTATGAAATACATGATGTCGTGGATAAACGCGTTTCCTCCAATAGCCCTTACTGTGCCTGCGCCTGCTTCCGTCAACCCGTGACGTCGAGAAACTTCAGCGCCTGATGTATCTGGCTGACGACCGCGGCCCCCTCGCCCACGGCTGCGGCAACTCTTTTGGTCGAGCCGGCGCGCACATCTCCGATTGCGAAGATGTTGGGTATGCTCGTCTCCAGGGCGAACGATTGCCGCCCGAGGGAAGACGAGAGGTCTTCAGCAAACCCTCTGCCTGTAAGCACAAAGCCGTTGTTATCAGTGTCTATTTTTCCGCCAGTCCAACTCGTGTTGGGGTCGGCTCCGGCGAACAGGAAGAGGTGGTCGAAATCACAGGCTCTCGTCTGCATCGATTTCTTATGCTGCAAGACGCCTGAGACATTTGGCCCATCGTCCCTCCTGACCGAGACTAGTTCGTAGCCGAGATGTATTTCGACATTAGGCAACGCCGCAATCCGTTCGATGAGATATGACGACATCGTCTCGGAGAGATCGCGGCGAACGATCATGTGCAGTCGCTTGACGCGTGGCGCGAGGAACACGACCGCCTGGCCAGCTGAATTTCCACCTCCGATAAGGGCAACGTCCGAGTTCTCGCAAAGCTTGGCCTCTAGCGCGGAGGCCCAGTACGAAACAGTGGAATCCTGTATCTTCTGCAAGCCATCGATCTCTGGCGTGCGATACCGCGCACCGGAGGCAATCACGAGCGACTTTGCACGAATTGACTGCCCATCTTCGAGTTTCAGCGATATGGGTGCTGACCGTACACGAGATATTTCGGGGGCCGTCAGTTCCCTGACCTTCAGCGGCAACGCAACCTCTACTCCGAATTTGAGCGCTTGGCTGAAGGCCCGCCCCGCAAGTGCAGCTCCGGAAATTCCAGTCGGAAAGCCGAGGTAATTCTCGATACGGGATGAACTTCCCGCCTGTCCGCCGATCGCGCGTTGGTCGATAACAATCGACCGCAGGCCTTCGGAGGCCGCGTAGACCGAGGTTGCCAAACCTGCCGGCCCTGCTCCCACGATCGCAACGTCATACAATATCTCCGGATCGAGCTCAGGCGTGATGCCGAGGCATGCCGCCGCCTCCCCTTCCGTCGGGTTTCTGAGCACCGTGCCGCTTGGGCAAATCATTAGCGGCAGTTCGCTCTGCGATATGCCGAGTCGCTCGACGAGAACCAGCCCTTCCTCGTTCGACGCGGCATCGAGGACCGTGTGGGGGTATCCGTTGCTGGCGAGAAAGCCCTGAAGGCGCAGTAGGGACGGATCACTCGATGTCCCGACCAGGATGGAGCCGCCCAGACCAGTATCAAGGTAGGCGACGCGACGAAGTATGTAGGCGCGCATAACAGTCTCGCCGACTTCCGCGGACCCGATGATGAGTGCTCGCAAATGTGCCGCATCAAATGGAATGGCCACACAGCCATCTGGACCGGCCCTAAGGCCCGCCAATGAGGGACGGCCCGATAGCTGGTTGATTTCGCCCGAGAACTGACCGGCCTTATGAGTAGCGGCAGCCTGATCCCCGCGAAAGCCATCGTGCCGAAACGCATCGATCCGCCCTTCGAGAACCAGAAAGGCCGGCGCGTTCCCCTCGCCAACAGGAAATATCTCTTGGCCAGGATTGAATGAAAGCGGCCCCTCACTGGCGAATCTGCGGGCTGTCTCTACCTGCAAAGGAGTGAGCGTCGGAAATCTCTGATAGTCGCGGGAACCGCTATCCATGGTCCATTCCTTTTGTCCACCAGCAGTGAGGCCGCGGACGACGTGCCACGCCTTCGAAAACACTCGACCAATATTTGAAGCTCGGACGGCGGCCTAGCTCTCGGTCATTCCATCTTGCCTGACGCCGGAGGATCGCTCGCCGGGAAACTTTCCTCGAGTGCTTCGTCGAGAAGTGCGTCCGCGGGAGAAGCAGGTGCGTCTCCTACTTCGAGGGTGATGTCCGACAGCTCCGGCAGAGTTTCAATACCGTCCCGAAGAGGCTCTTTGCTGACCTCAAGCTTCTTGTTCATCGATCCCGAGCTCCTTTCGTATCAGAGGTTTCCTAGTGATCATACCGACGTCGATATTGGACGATCGGGTTCCCTCGGGGAGGACCGATCTTACAATCGTTTTTTGCTCGCCTCCGGCACTCTTTTCGGACGTGCAGCATCGGCGTTGGCCTGTGACGCGCTTTTCCGCAACACCACAGGGGGCTTTGATGAAGTACCGCTCTATTCCATTTTCACTTTGGCTCCTCGCTTGTAGCGTCGCTTTGACTTCGGTCGGAGTTGCTCAGGAAACAGGTACCGCGCCGACGGTCGTCGTGGCCAAGCCAGTGCTGCGCGATGTCGTAGACCGCGATGAATTCATCGGCCGTTTTCAGGCGGCCGAAGAAGTCCAAATCCGGGCGCGCGTAGGCGGATACTTGCAGGCGATCAACTTCAAGGACGGTCAACTCGTCAAGGAGGGAGATCAGCTCTTCGAGATAGACCAGCGTCCCTTCGTGACTGCGCTTAATCAAGCGCGCGCAAACCTCGCCGTCGCCAATGCAGGCCTTACCTATGCGCAAGCGGAATTCGATCGCGTCAATTCGCTGGTGAAGTCCGGAAGCCAGACGATATCCACTCTGGACGACCGCCGGCGTGCGCTGGACTCGGCGCTAGCGAGTGTGCAGGGTTCGCAGGCGGCATTCGACCGCGCGAACCTTGATCTGACATACAGCCGGATCACAGCACCCCTCGGTGGCAGGATCGATCGCCATCAGATCTCGGTGGGCAATCTCGTGCAAGCCGACCAGACGCTACTGACTTCCATCGTCATGCTGGATCCGATCGACTTCTATTTCGACATTGATGAGCGCAGGCTGCTGAACTACGCCGAAACGGCACGCAAAAACGGCGAAGTCCTGCAGAGCGGCGGCGGTGGCCTCAAGGTCTCCGTCACCCTCGGTGATCGCAACCGCACCAAATTCCAAGGAATCCTGGATTTCGCCGAAAACCGCGTCGATCCCCAGACAGGCACGCTTCGCGCTCGCGCCCGGTTCGCAAATCCGGATTTCGCGTTGCAGCCGGGGCTATTCGGCAGGGTCGAGCTCGAGGGATCGAATTCCTATCAGGCTATTCTCATCCCTGACGAGGCTATCAGCTCGGACCAGGATGAGCGGGTCGTTTTTGTTGTCGGGAAAGACAATACGGTCAGTACGAAGGCCATCCGGCCCGGCCCGCGAATATTCGGTTACCGTGTCATCCGCAGCGGCCTTGACGGAAGCGAGTCCATCGTTGTGAGAGGCGTGGTGCGTGTGCACCCCGGCATGAAGGTCGATCCCAAGGAAACAACGCTGCCCCCGGAAAACAAGGACCCAGTCGGCTCCGCACCGGAAGCCGCTCCGGCAACGGAGGTCGGCCAATGAGATTCGCTCACTTCTTTATTTCCCGTCCGATCTTCGCCTGCGTGATATCGCTTGTCCTGATGATCGTCGGAACGATCGCCTACTTCGAACTTCCCGTCTCCCAGTATCCAGAGATCGCACCTCCCACCATCGTCGTCAGGACCTCCTACCCCGGGGCCGACTCGCAGACGATCGCCGACACCGTTTCGTCGCCGATCGAGCAAGAAGTGAACGGCGTCGAGGACATGCTTTATATGTCGTCCTATTCGAGCGCGGACGGAGCAACGACGCTCACGATCACGTTCGCCCTGGGAACCGACCTCGACAAGGCGCAGGTCCTTGTGCAGAACCGCGTAGCCGTCGCCCTTCCTCGACTGCCGCAGGAAGTGCAGCGCCTCGGCGTCACCACCACGAAAAGCTCACCCGACCTCCTCATGGTCGTGCATCTGCTCTCGCCGAATGGTCGCTACGACCAGCTCTATACGTCCAATTACGCGCGAAACCGCGTCAGGGATGTGCTCGTCCGCCTGCAGGGCGTGGGCGATATCCAGATCTTCGGCGAACGGCAATATTCCATGCGGATCTGGCTCGACCCGGAGAAGCTGTCTTCATATGGAATGACAGCAACCGATGTCGTGAACGCTCTGCGCGATCAGAACGTCCAGGTTTCCGGCGGCTCCATCGGGGCTCCACCCACAGCAAGGGAGAACCCGTTCCAATATACCGTGCGCACGGACGGTCGATTCCAGGATGCCCGGCAGTTCCGCTACGTCATCGTGAAGTCAACGCCTGACGGCAGGCTCGTCAAACTCGAAGACGTTGCCAGGGTCGAGCTCGGCGCGCGGGACTACGTGACGAACTCCTACGTGAACAACCAGCCCGCGGTCGGCATGGGCATTTTCGCGCGGCCCGGTACGAACGCGCTGCAGACAGCTGCGCAGATCAAATCGATCATGAAAGACCTCTCCGGCCAGTTTCCGCCCGGTCTGGAGTATCGGATCATCTATGACACCACGGCTTTCGTGTCGGATTCGATCAACGAGGTCTACAGGACGATCGGCGAAGCGATCGTGCTCGTCGCCATCGTCGTTCTCATATTCCTGCAGTCGTGGAGGACCGCGATCGTGCCGATCGTCGCGATCCCGGTTTCGCTTGTCGGTACTTTCGCCTTCCTTGCGGCATTCGGCATGTCCCTGAACATGCTCACTCTCTTCGGTCTGGTGCTCGCAATCGGTATCGTGGTGGACGACGCGATCGTCGTGGTGGAGAACGTCGAGCGCAATCTTGCGAGCGGAATGTCGCCCCGCCGTGCGGCGCACGTTACGATGGATGAAGTGGGTACGGCGGTCATCGCCATATCGCTCGTTCTCATCGCCGTGTTCGTACCGACGGCCTTCATTCCGGGAATCGCGGGCCAGTTTTACAGGCAATTTGCTGTGACGATCTCGATCGCGACCGCAATTTCGGCACTCAACTCACTGACCCTGTCACCGGCCATTGCCGCGATCGTCCTGCGCGCTCACGGTCACTCGGAGACGAAGACGAACCTTCTGGCGAGACTGGGGAAATGGTGTGCCGAGATATTCAATCACTGCTTCGACAAACTCAGCTACGGCTACTCCGCAATCGTCCGAAGCATCGTCAGCTCGAAAACCGGTCTAAGCTGTGCCGTTGTCGTCTTCGTCGCCCTCCTCGGAGCAACCTGGTTCCTCAACACCAAGGTGCCGAGCGGCTTTATTCCGATTATGGACCAGGGTTATGCGATCGTGGTCGTCCAGCTTCCGGAAGGCGCATCCCTCGACCGCACCGATGCGGTGATCAAGAAGGCCGGAAATATCGCCAAGGACACGCCTGGTGTCGCCAATGCGGTGCAATTCGCAGGTTTCAACGGTGCAACCTTCACGAACGCTTCGAACGCTGGCGTGATTTTCACACCATTCAAGCCGTTCGAGGAGCGGCTGGCGACCGGGGACACGTCCGAAAAGATTATCCGGGCGCTCTATAAGAACCTGCAGAGCGTCGATGAGGCCTTCATCATTGCCATCCCCCCTCCACCTGTTCAGGGCATCGGCAATTCGGGCGGCTTCAAGATGCAAATTATGGATCAGGACAACTCGAACATGACGCGCGTCCTCGGCCTGGCTCAGCAGATGATGGTCGAAGCGAACCGGACGCCAGGTCTCAC
The DNA here is from genome assembly GCF_012275345.1 of Rhizobium sp. SG570. Classification (NCBI taxonomy): domain Bacteria; kingdom Pseudomonadati; phylum Pseudomonadota; class Alphaproteobacteria; order Hyphomicrobiales; family Rhizobiaceae; genus Rhizobium; species Rhizobium sp. SG570. Next base: position 108,923 of record NZ_JAAZQI010000008.1, read on the forward strand.
CGGGGTCTTCACCACCTTCTCGGAATCTAGCCCGGAGTATTTCCTGGATATCGACAGAGACAGGGCACAGTATCTGAACGTTCCGATCCCCAATATCTTCGACACTCTCTCCAGCAATCTGGGCGTCGCCTACGTCAACGACTTCAACGCGTTCGGAAGAGTCTATCAAGTCCGTGCCCAGGCGGACAAACAGTTCCGCCTCGAACGCGACGACATGCTCGATCTCAAGGTCAAATCCGCGACTGGAGCCCTTGTTCCGTTAGGAACGCTTGCGAATATCAGGGAGACAAGCGGCCCGACGCTCGTCCAGCGCTACAACATGTATGTCTCTGTCCCTCTCCAGGGCAACGCCGCTCCTGGCGTTTCCACGGGCGAGGCGATCGCAAAAATGCAGCAGCTTGCCGCAAAGACGCTACCACCAGGTACGACGTACGAGTGGACTGAACTGTCCTACCAGGAAACCCACGCTGGAGGCAGCGCTGTCTATATCTTCGCGCTGTCGGTAGTCTTCGTATTTCTCGCGCTGTCCGCACAATATGAGAGCTGGATCCTGCCGGCGGCAATCATCCTCATCGTTCCGCTGGCGGTGCTGGGTGCGCTTTTCGGGGTCTATTTGAGGGGAATGGACAACAACATTCTCACGCAGATCGGCTTCGTGGTTCTGATCGGCCTGGCGGCGAAGAACGCCATCCTGATCGTGGAATTCGCGCGCCAGGCACAAGACGCGGGAAAGACCGCAGTGGAAGCAGCGATCGAAGCCTGCCATCTGCGTCTGCGCCCGATCCTCATGACGGCACTCGCATTCATCTTCGGCGTCTTGCCACTCGCGATCGCCGAGGGCCCGGGAGCCGAGATGAGGCGCTCGCTCGGCACCGCCGTGTTCAGCGGCATGATCGGAGTCACGCTATTCGGCCTGTTCCTGACTCCGGTGTTTTACGTGCTGTTGCGGTCACGATATGTGCCGAGGAAGCACGTCGAGGACGAGTGGGTGCAGGAGACGAAACAGGCGGCTGAGTAACCTTCTCCGATCGAAGCCATCGCGAGCCGGAAGCCGCGGTGGCAATCGCAATATCGCCAATCCATATAGACAAGGTCTGCCGGCGTCTCCGATAGGAAGCAACGTCGGCAGTGCCGCATTCGGCATTGCACTGAAAACAGCAGGAGTAATCAGGACTATGCGCAGCGTGGGTTTCATTCTTGAGAATGGTTTCCAGGTCATGGGACTGGCGGCGCTGTCGGCGTTCGAATTCGCAAACCAGGAACTGGGCGAAGAGGCCTATAAGCTGACGGTGATGTCTGAAAAGGGCGGAACGGTCAGGTCGTCCTTGAGCATCGGCATCCAGACCAAGAAGCTGGAAGAGTATCCCGATACATTGATGGTCGTCGGCGAGCTGGTTCCGCGTGCGCCCTCACCGACACTTCGGCAATACATCGTCAATGCTGCCACGGAAAGCAGGCGTGTTGCGGGAGTCTGCACGGGAGCCTTCCTCCTGGCCGAAGCGGGCCTGCTCGATGGCCGGCTCGCCACGACCCATTGGGCACACGCACGCGATCTACAGCGGAAGTTCCCACAAGTTCATGTCGACGAAGACCGTATCTTCGTCCGCGACGAGAACATCTGGACATCAGCCGGAATGAGTGCCGCTATCGACCTGACTTTGGCGCTCATCGAGGACGACTATGGGGCCGCGCTTTCGAAGACGGTTGCTCGCAAACTTGTCGTCTATCACAGGAGGCCGGGCGGGCAGTCCCAGTTCTCGGCTCTACTCGAACTGGAACCGCGCTCCGACCGCATCCGAAAGGCGCTCATCTATGCCAAGGAGCATCTTCGAAATCCTTTGAGCGTCGAAGAGCTTGCGGATACCGCGAATCTGAGCCCCCGCCAGTTCAGTCGGCTGTTCCGTGACGAAACGGGGCATTCTCCGGCAAAAGCCGTCGAGCGACTCCGACTCGAGGCAGCAAAAGCAATGCTCGAAGACGGAACCCATCCCGTTGAAATCGTGGCACGCGACACAGGTTTCGCTGATCGGGACCGTATGCGCCGCGCGTTTCTTCGCTCATTCGGACAGCCGCCTCAAGCCGTTCGTCGCACGCTTAAAATGATCGGAGGTGCTAGACTGGAGAATGTGGAGAGCTGACGTCCTCGGACGTGCTGCGACCCTAAGAGCCTCTCAACGAATGGATGAAGCCATCGCCAAGCTGACGACCAAATAATGTCCTAAAATGCCGTTTCCTTGACATTTGAGACGATCGCATTTTGGGACATGATCCTCCAATCGAAGCCGAGCCGATACGCCTAGAAATACGCGCGTCTCTCAACGAACAGGAGCGATCCATGAAAACGACAGGTAACACGATCTTCATTACGGGCGGAACTTCCGGCATCGGCCGCGGGCTGGCGGAAGCCTTCCACAAGCTTGGAAACAAGGTCATCATCGCAGGCCGCCGCAAGGCCTTGCTCGACGAAGTCTCCGCGGCAAACCCAGGGATCGATGGCGTCGAGCTCGACATCAACGACATCAACGACATCCATCGCGTCGCCAGGAAGCTGATCGCCGAGTATCCCAAGCTGAACGTCTTGGTCAACAACGCGGGCATCATGCCGTTCGACGATGCTTCCGGCCTGGTTGACGACGAAGTATCACGTCGCATCATTGACACGAACCTGCTTGGCCCGATCCGTATGACCTCCGCGCTCGTCGAGCACCTGAAGGCGCAGCCCGAGGCGACGATCATCAATAACACATCGGTGCTCGCATTCGTGCCGCTCGCTTCGAATGCGGTCTATTCAGCGACAAAGGCAGCCCTTCATTCATACTCGCTTTCGCAGCGGTTCATGCTTCGCGACACCAATGTACGGGTCCAGGAAATCGCTCCGCCATGGGTCGATACGGACCTGGTCAAAAAGAGCGGCGATCCGCGCGCGATGCCGCTGGATGTTTTCATTGAAAAGACGATGAAGGGTCTCGAGACGGACGCCCCAGAAGTTTACGTCGAGGAAATTGCAGCCCTTCGTGACAACCCGGGGAACAACGAGCATGCCTTCGTCCATGGATTCAATGAATCCTTGGCGGCGAACCCGATCCCAGTCTAAGCCTCCAAAATCGCGGCATTGCCTTCCGGTCTACGGCCGGGAGGCAAATTGCGCAGGGAATCCGTCATGTCAAATCGACTGAAATCCAAAGACACCAGGTTGTCGAGTGACGACGTCGCGCAGAACGCGGAAACGTCGGCACCCTCCTTGGTCCCAGCTTATTTCCTCGCTCTCGGTACCTTTGCCATCGGCACCGAAGGCTTCATGATTGCGCCTCTTCTACCAACCATCGCCGACGATCTGGGGATGAGTATTTCGACGACCGCCATGCTGGTCGTCGTATTTACGCTCGTCCTGGCCATCAGCTCGCCGATCACGACCGTCGCCACCGGACGCATGAATCGCCGAGACACGCTGATCGTGGCGATGACGTTGTTCACTGCTGGTAATCTTGCCGCTGCGTTCTCTTCTACCTTTAGCACTCTACTCGTAGCGCGCGTCCTGATGGCGGTGGCATCGGGTCTTTACGTCCCAAGTGCCAATGCGCTCGCGGGTGCCATCGCTGGTCCGCATAGACGCGGCCGTGCCCTGGCGATTGTCAGCGGCGGAATGACCATCGCGATTGCACTTGGTCTGCCCCTCGGCGCGCTGGTTGGCCATGCGTTTGGTTGGCGTGCCACGTTCCTAGCTGTTGCGTTTATGGGCCTCATTGCGATCATCGGCATTCTGGCGGGCATACGCCGTCAGGTGGGAGACGGTATGACCGTTGCCAGCCTTTCCGAACGGGTCAGTGTTGTCCGCCAGACGGCGATACTTGAGCTACTCGCAGTCACCCTGTTCTGGTCTCTCGGGGCCTATACTGCGTACCCTTACATAGCGCCCTATTTGAAATCTGAGCTTGGCTTCGGAGTGACCGGCATCGCCGCAACCGTTTCAATGTGGGGAATCGCCGCTGCCGTTGGAGTAACCACAGGCGGAGCGCTAAACGACCGGTTCGGCTCGCGAAAGGTTGCTACAGCTTCACTGATCCTTCTGGCGCTCTCCTTCGTTGCACTTGCCGCAGTGACGGGCTTGACGCCAACAGCTGCATTAGTTCCAACTCTTGTTGCGATCGCCGCGTGGGGTTTCAGCGTCTGGTCCTTCTTCCCGGCGCAAATGGCGCGTCTCATCCAGGCCTCGTCACCGTCCCAGGCATCGGTATCTCTCTCGTTGAATACCTCGACGATGTATCTGGGTTTCTCTATCGGAAGCGCTATAGGAGCGGCCATCGTTGGTGCCGGCGACATCTGGCTCATCGGAGTGGCAGCAGGTGCAGCTGAAATAATCGCGCTGCTCCTTGACCGGCGCTTCAAGCGCCAAGGGGTTTGAGCACAAACAACCCTTGAATGCTCGGCGGCGATGTCGAACATCGCCGCCGAGCTTTTCGTCATTCGCGTATTACGGCATCGGATCGGGATCGTCGATAACTACGAGCCCGTGCCCCTCTGCGTTCAATGCATCTCGTACCGACTGCCTCTCAGATACAAGTTTGAGCAAATTCCTCACTCGTGGATACTCATCGGTCGCGATACCGAAGTGCCTCGTCCAGCTCCCAATCACAAAGAGATACGCATCGGCGGCCGTGAAGGTTTCCCCGGTCAGGAACGGGCCTTTGAGGCTCTCGTTAAGGAACCCGAGGCGGCTACGGATACGCTGCAAGACGAGCGTCCGCATTTCGTCTTCGATCGGCCAGAACATCGGGACGAAGCTCTTGTGCAGTTCCGCCGCCACGTAGCTCTGCCACTCCATGACACGGTAGCGCGGCATGGTGCCCGGTTCCGGCATAAGGTCACGACGCCCAGCGAGATCACAGAGGTACTGAGCGATCACGAGGTTCTCGGTCAGCATCTCGCCGTTTTCTAGTTCCAGAAGCGGTACCATTCCCCGCTGGGCGACCGTCCAGTAGTCGGAACCATCCGCGCGAACTTTGGCAGTGACATTGATCACCTCGAGGTCGAAAGGTAGACCCGTCTCGCGCAAAAGGATGTGGACGGAGAGCGAGCTTGCCCCGGGATGCGTGTAAAGTTTCATTGCATGATCTCGATTGAAGGTGAGAGGTTAGACAACGGTATCCGGTGTGAATTTTACGCCGGTTGATTTTTGCGACAGAACCATGGGGTTTCCCGACTTCCACGGCAGTCGTCGGCGATTTCCAGCCGAACTCCGGACCGGAAAGAGATTGCACTTACGAACTGCGAACGACGCTCTGTATCGACCAGGTGGTCCCCTGCCGGAGACGGCATGACCCACTTTTTGGTCAGCTGCCGATTCACATGACCGATAGCGGTCTGTTTTCGTTTGAGCCAAGAGACGTCGCGCGATCACAGTTGAGCCAACGCCGTCTCTCAGTTCCCGTTGTTAGCTCAGAGCTGCCTCCGCGAGTGGCAGCGAACGGATGCGTTTTCCGGATGCCGCAAAGATGGCGTTCGCGAGCGCACCTGCGGCAGCAGCCGTTGCGGCCTCACCCACGCCGCCCGGGCTCTCCTGGCTCTTGATGTGATAGATTTCGATCTTGGGGATCTCGTTGATCCGGAGCGCACGGTACATATCGAAATTGGTCTGGTCGACCGCCCCTTCGGTGAAGGTGACCTGATTGTACATGGCGCTGCTCAGCCCGAAAATCACACCTCCCTGCATCTGGGCTTCTACGGTATCGGGGTTGATCGTCATACCACAATCGACCGCGATGACCGATCGAAGAAGCTTCACTTCTTCTTTCGTAATCTCGATATCGAGGACGTGTGCGAGATAGCTTCCGAACGCCACCTGAAGGGAGACCCCCCGGCCTCTTCCGGCTGGAAGCTTTTCGCCCCAGCCCGCCTTCTCCGCCGCCTCGTTCAGGACCGCCAGCGCGCGCGGGTTTTTGGTCAGCATCCTGCGTCTGAATTCAACGGGATCCTGATTTATCGCCGCGGCCATTTCATCCACGAAGCTTTCAACTACGAAGAGATTGTGCGACGGACCAACTCCACGCCACCAGCTCGTATTGACGCCGTCGGGCTCGTTGCGGACATAATCCACGAAAACCGCGTCCTCGTCGTAGGGCGTCTCCGAGGCGCACTCGATGGCATCAGGATCGACGCCCTTGATGAAGGCAGCGGGCGCGTAGCGTGCAAAGATCGAGGATCCTGTCACACGGTGCGTTCGCCCAATGAGCCGACCATCCTCGTCCAGTCCTGCCGCGACCCTGTCATAATAATAGGGGCGGTAGTAATCGTGCGTCATGTCCTGTTCTCGGGTCCAGACGAGCTTCACCGGATACCGGATATCCTTGAGAAGCCGGGCGGCGAGTTCGATCGAATCCACATCAAGGCGACGCCCGAACGCCCCGCCGATCAGCTGATTGTTCACAACTACGCTTTCCTGCGGCAACCCTGTTGCTTCGGCGACTGCCTTCTGTGCCCGGACTGGAACTTGTGTGCCGACCCACATCTCTGCCTTGTGGTCCTGAATGTGAAGCGTGCAATTGAGCGGTTCCAGCGGCGAATGGGACAGAAAGGGCGATTCATAGACAGCGGAAAGCTTCACCGCTGCATTCGAGATCACCGCGGCGGCATCCTTGTCGTTCCGGATGATCACACCCTGTTGCTGCGACGCCTGTGCCAGCTTCTTGACGATCGAATTGAGGTTCATCGATCCATTGGCTCCGGCCTCCCACTCGATCTCAAGTGCATCGACGCCTGCCTTAGCGGCCCACATATGATCGCCGATTACGGCCACAGCATCCGGCAGCTTGACGATATCGCGGACGCCTTTCACTGATCGAGCCGCATTTTCATTCATCTTCAAGATGCGCCCTCCGACTACCGGGCTGATGGCCAGGGTCGCAAATTTCATATTGGGAATGATGATATCTATCCCGTAGATAGCGCTGCCGTTCACCTTATGTGGGGTATCGAGGCGTTTGGCGCGGGTGCCGATCACCCTGAATTCAGAGGGCTCCTTCAGCACAACGTTTTCAGGAACTGGCAACGCCGCAGCTTTGGGCGCGGCCTCGAGGTAGGTCATGGATCGTCCGGTGGCATCGTGATGGACCACACCTAGATCGACACGACATTCGAAGGCCGGCACCGACCAATCGGAAGCGGCGGCCTGAATCAGCATCGTCCGCGCGGCCGCCCCAGCTTGCCTCAAGCGCATCCAGTCGGCCCTCGTCGACGTCGAACCACCAGTTGACTGGTCGAAGAGAAGCGGATCGAGATATTTCGAGAGGTCTGGAGGCGCGGCTTGGAGCTTGACCTGATCAAGTCCGACCTCGAGTTCTTCTGCCATTAGCATAGCGCTGGACGTAAAGATGCCCTGACCGACCTCATGATGAGCCATGATCAGAGTGATGCCGTCATCATCGATCTTGATGAACGCATTCGGGAAGAACGATTTCTGGTTCTCCTGACCGGCGGCGGCTGCGGCTCGCCCGAAGCGCGGCAGCTGGACCGAAAGCACCAATCCACCCGTGGCCAAAACCGTACCCCTCAAGAAATTCCGTCGCGAGTGCAAATTGTTGATCATCGCTCTCTTCTCCGGTCCGGCACCATGGATCTGACAAGGAAGCCCACATTCCGGACAGACAAAATCTGTGAACTTCGATCCGAGAACTTGCCTCCGTATCGAATGGGTTTCTTGAACGATCCGGCAGCAACGGCGAGAACTTAAAAAAGCCTTCCAATCGGAAGCAGTCTCGGCCACAGGCGCATCTTACCAAGTGATTGTTGGAACCGGCATCCGATCCAGGACTCCGCTGAAACGATCTGCCCGGTTATGCGTTGCTAAATGTCTGCAGGAGCTGGTCATGTGAGCTCTGAGCACGCGCAAGGAAGCCTAGAGGCGGGAAAGTGCGGAGTTATGTAGCAAATGTCATAAGCGCCAGATTGTTATTCGCCCTCTCGAGCTTCCCTTACGAGCTGAGTGGCTTCTTCCATTATCTCGATCTCTGTGATTTCCGCATTGGGTCCGCCGAAACGGTGCTCCGAGGCTATTTCCAATGTGGCTTTCTCAAAACGGGCGCGCGCCGCGGCGGCTTGGCGCTTCCTCTCCGGGGAATGTTGGTTTTCACGCGGAACTGAGCCGGTGCGCCTAACCGGCTCAGTTCCGCGTGAAAACCAACACGGGGAATCTAATGCGGTCTTGTCCGGCACTTGCTCGCCCCTAACAATAACGGCCCAATCGACATCCTAAGCCGTCTGGTGGCATTTGCTACATAATTTCGGAAAAGTGCGCCGTGCGCGATGATACAATAATCAACATCAGCCTCGTCGTAGTCTGCTCCCACACGATGAACTGGCAATAGCCGCTGGTAGACCAAAACGTGACAGTCGAGGCATGCCGTCGAAAACAGGGAGTTTGGAAATGGACGCCACCAACACGATCGAAAGCTTCTCAGGAACCTTCAAAGTTGGCGACTACACAATCAACAGGCTTGGGTTCGGTTCCATGCGGCTCACCGGCCGCGGTGTCTGGGGACCCCCGGCGGATATCGAGCAGGCGCTGGCCACTCTGCGCCGCGCTCCAGAGCTCGGCATTAACTTCATCGACACCGCCGATTCCTATGGCCCGGACGTCGCCGAAGAACTGATCGGAAAAGCTCTGGTAGGCCGGAAAGATATCCTAGTCGCCACCAAAGCGGGACTTCGTCGACCAGGCCCCGATCAGTGGGTACCTCACGGCAGACCGGAATACCTGATCGAACGGGCCAAGGGCAGCCTCAAGAAGCTCGGCGTAGAGCGAATCGGCCTTTGGCAACTTCATCGGATCGATCCGCGTGTCCCCATGCAGGATCAGTTCGCGGCGATTCGGCAACTCCTCGACGAAGGCGTGATCGCCAACGCGGGCCTCAGCGAGGTGTCGATCTCCGAGATCGAAATCGCTTCCCGATATTTCAAGGTTGCAACCGTGCAGAACCGCTACAATCTCGTCGACAGAGGAAGCGAGGACGTCCTCGACTACTGCGAACAGAATGGGATCGGCTTCATTCCGTGGTTTCCGCTGGCCGCGGGCGATCTCGCCCGCCCGGGAGGCGTTCTCGACTCCCTCGCAAAACAGCATGCCGCGACACCGGGACAGATCGCCCTCGCGTGGATGCTCAAGCGCAGCCCGGTTATGCTGCCCATTCCCGGGACCTCGAAGGTAACCCACCTCGAGCAGAATGTGGCTGCCGCCCGCATCCAGCTCTCCGCCGACGAATTCCACGAGCTGGACCAAAGCGTCCGTTGACTAACGAGCGTTCTATGCCCTGCCATCGCGAATAACGCGTCGGCGATCTCACTCAAACGCGCAATACAGGTTTATCATGACAATCGACTCGACAGGGTGTTCACCACGCGCGAGTATTTTCCCGATGGTCGCCGGTTCGAAGGCGTGGGTGTAACGCCGGACGTGTGGAGCCCCTTGACACGAAACGAATTGCAGGGCGGTATCGACACGCAACTCGAACTCGCCTCTAAAGCGGTATTCGCCCACTAGCCCGCTAACCGGTGGAAATCTCTCTAACTCAAAACCCGATGATCACACTGCCCCACAACTCGGCGGCTTTGCGCAGATATCTTTGAAAAACTAATCCGGCGGGCCAATTGATGCCGAATGTGCGGCGTTGACCTGACCTAACTCAACTCGTAGCATTTTGGAGAACGCGAAGTGCCACTCCCCATTCCTGCTTCGCCATGGTGGCAAAGTTCCCGGAATGTAGCTTGTCGTCGTAGTTCCAGATGCAGAGCATTGTCGTCTCGTTGTGGATGAAAGCTAGTCCAATGACACTATTGGTCCAGAACCTCGTTCAGCGTGGCGATCTCAGAGCTTAAAATCGCTTCTTCGGTGTGATCTGAAAATTGGTGGACCGAACGGGAGAAAGTTCGAACCAACTGTGGTTAGCAATCACTGAAATGTCGACGTGGGTGGCCCTCCTAAAACACACGAGTTTAGCGTTGGCAGCTCAAACACTCCCCCGGCCTGGCCGATAAGGCTCAAACAAAATAAATGCTGAAATCATCATGCAGGTGGGCGCATTTCCGGCCTTTGCATTGCGTAGGTCTGCGATTTAGTTGACGCGATCACTCGCAGCCAAGTTCGGCTAACGGCAGGTTTACGGGGGACGACCGTTTCGTTTCCTTCCGTCATCCTATGGCGGTTGACCTCGCCAAGTTATCGCAGCGAGCAAGACCTTCAAGGTGGAGTTCTTTCGAGGAGCCCGTAGAGCCCCTCTCCATGCATGGCATGGGCGTCTTGCGGCGAGTCCGGCTTCGACCTCCCTCGCAGCCTACCAATGACGTTTCCCCGACTGAGTATTGTAGGTAGTCCAGCCGCCGCACCCACCCAAACTTAGATTGCAAAAGGCTCCGTTCATAAACCAGTTGTCAAACTACTGATACTAATGTCAGAGCTGATGCATGAGTGCGATGGAATCCGCCCAACGATGATCGGGGGTTGGCGCTGACACGCGACTTAACGCTTCGAGGCGCTGGATACGCCGCGGAATTGCCGCAGTTTTTGTCTTTTGGATCGGGAATCTTAGCATTTCTGTGCAAAGGCGCGATACCGAGGCTTTTCCAATCGATCAACCTTCGATAGCCATTCGTCAAAGGTAGTCTGCAAGTCAAGGGCGCAGGGGCAATTATCTTGAGTACGGTGATTTCAATCGGAATGTTCGTTCGCGACCTGATCCTTCAGGTCGCGGGAATGCTTACGCAGGAGTGGGTGCCGGGTCTGGTGGCCTTGGTGCTTGTCCTGATCCTGATTTGGGCCGCCGGAGCGTTTTGGAGCCGGACGGGCCGACAGTTGCGCGCTATCCGTTGGTTGACCCTGTTGATCAAAGGCAAGACTACCAGCCGGGATTTTAGTGCGGACATCGAACAGCTGTCGGACACTATCAAAGCAGGCGTAGGCCGATCAGGCTCCCGGCGTCATTTGGCAACGGCATGGGCTGAGTACCGAGAGACCTTCGTCGCGCATGAAGAAGATGGCGTTGTTGTTCTACGGAACGCCGTCCGTCCGTCTGTCTTCATGAACCCGGAGGATCTCGATTTCGGTCCTGGTATGTGGCGCATCGCTCCCAGCCTCTTTGTGACGGGTGGATTATTTCTCACATTCCTCGGCCTGATCTCCGCGCTGCACACGATGTCAGCGAGCGAGATCAATAGCCACACGATGGCGACGCTTCTTCAGATCGCCTCGGCCAAATTCATCATGTCGCTAACAGGCCTGTTTTGCTCTATCGTCTTCACGCTGGTGTTCCGAAGCTTCTATGGGCGGGTCGACAAAGGGCTGCATGACCTTTGTCGAGCCATTGAAGACAAGCTGACCTACATCAGCTTGGAAGAGCTGGCTGCAGAACAATTGAGAGCCACCCGCGAGCAGCGTGAGCATTTCCGTCTGATCGGCATGGAACTGGTCGCGGAAATAGGCCGCCCTCTCCGCGAAGAGCTTCCTGCCGCTATCTCCAATTCCATCAGCAAGGCGATGGATCCCCTGATGGACCGTGTCGGCAGAATGGGAGCCGAGGGCGTCGGTGATCTCGTTTCGGGCCTTTCGACCCAGTTGACCGACAAGGTCGGGATCGCGTTATCCGAAGCGGCACAACGCATCTCAGATGCAGGATCGCAGATCGGCCGCCTGGCAGAACGCATGGACATAAGTTCGGGCCGGATGGGCAGCGAAATGGAAACCGTTGCCGCGCGTGTCGCCCAGGCGGTCGACGATCTTCGCGCATCGATGTCCGCAACAGCCGAGAGTACGGGCGGCGCGTTCACCGAGGGCGCGGAGAGGCTCTTGGCTGTCATGAACCAGACGCTCGAAGGCATCCGCGACAACACAGGCGAAAGCGCACGGGCAATGTCCGCGGCCGCGGAAGATATGCGGAGGTCGGCAGCGGCGTTCCGCCAGGAAATTGAAGCCGCCGCAAAAGACGGGACCGAGGCCGCACACGCACGTATGCAGGCGGCGACCGATCAGGCGAGTGGCATTATCGGAACCGTGGGCCAGGGTGTGGCCGACGCGTTCGCCAGAACCAGCTCGGACATTGCCCGCGTTGCCGCAGAGCTTTCCGAAAAGGCGGCCAGGGAAGTGATTTCTCCGATGGAGAGGATTGCCCAGCAGCTGGGAGACATGGTGACAAAGCTTCAACAAGGAAGCTCTGACCTTAGACGCATGTCTGATGGCGTACGCGCGGGCGCGGACGCTTCGTCCGACGCTGCCGCGAACTTCAAGAGCGCTTCGGGCGATCTGATGGCAGCCGCAATGCCAATCCGGACGATCTCCGAACGCATGGAAACGTCGCTGCGCCACTTGGCCGAAACCACGCGGGATACTGCTACGACTGTTTCGGAAGCCGCGGAGACGACCGCGCAATCGGCCGCGAACGCGCTTGAAAGTGCACGGATGATCCTCGGCAGCGAGGCACGATCGATCGAAGCCGCGCTTGCCGGGATCTCCAACGTGGTCGAAAGGATGAAAGGCCAGGGAGACAGGCTGGACGACATGGACGAGAAGCTGGGCCGAGCGTTCGAGACCTACGCCGATCAGGTCGCGAAAGCCGTGGAAGGTATGTTCGCTCATGTGCGCGACATCCAGGAACGGCTAAGTCCGGCACTCGATACCATGAGCAGCATCGTCGCCCAGATGGAAGAATTCTCGCCGCAATCCAGGAGAGCATGATGCGCGGCAGCGTTAGGAGGAGCCATCAAGAGGAAGAGGAAGAAAGCGCATTCGTGTCGATGACCGACATGACGGTCAGCTTCCTTTTCATTGTCATGCTGTTGCTCGCGTTCTTCGCCAGCCAGTACAGCGAAACCGACAAGGTTCCGCGCAGCCAGCTTGTGGCTGAACAGGATGCTCGGAAAGCCGCCGAAGCGAAGGTTGAGGATCTGCAGAAAGTGATCCTCGAAAAAGACGTTCGCATCCAGGAATTGACAGACCTCGTAAAAGCGCGGGACTCGACGATCGATGCCCAGAAGCAGCTGATTGCCGATCTTCAAGCCGAGATCGCCCAACTGGTGGCGAAAATCAAAGAACTCGAAGCGAAATTGAATGTCGCGGATCCGCTCGAAGCATATCTTGCCGATGCCCGTGAGGAGCGCCGCCGGATCCTCGAAAAGTTGAAGATACAGCTCAATATCGATTTTCCGGATCTGAAGGTTGAACTGAGCGAACAATCGGATGCCCTGCGCTTTCAGGGAGATGGGCTTTTCGCGACGAATTCTTTCGAGCTAAGGCCAGACCGCAAACAGATAGTGACGAGCGTTGCGAAGCGCTTGTCGGAGATCCTGCCCTGCTACACCGTCGGCCAGCGCTCTTCCTGGAATGATCACTGTAATCCTGGCGGCGTCGTGATTGAAGCTTTACAGATCGAGGGGCACACCGACGGCACGGGCCAGCCCATTGGCAATCTGACACTGTCGACCAACCGCGCGAACTCGACGTTCATCGCGATGACGGAGAGCGAGCCCGGGCTCATCGATTTCCAGAACCTCCGCAGACAGCCCGTTCTATCCGTCGCCGGCTACGGCCAGATGCGACCTGTCGCCGACAATGCAACGAAGGCGGGCCGCGACACCAACCGCCGCGTCGACATCCGCATCATCATGTACACTCCCGGACGCTCCGAAGACGTCGAAAGGATCAGGAAAGCCCTGGCCATCGGTAACATGGAGGGGATTGAAAACTGAGCCTCCGAGACAAACTCCTGCGGCCGCCGCGTTTCGAAATGACGGCCCTGCCCGCCCTCAACCGGTTACTTGCGTCTGCCGATCGGATCTACTCGCGCTGGCCCGACGCGGTCGGCAATCCGCCAGAGAGCGATAGGGAACGACTCGTTCAGGAGGTCCGAGAGCGCGTCCTTACCAACTCTTGGGATGGGGCGAAGATGTATCTCGTCACTTCGGCCGCTCGAGCGCTGTTCGACGAGGAGCGGCGAGCCAGGCCGGATCTGCAGCCGCTGAGGGAATTCTACTTTGACGAAATCAGGGCTTCTACCCGTTCCGGCTTCCTCAACGCGATTTTCGCCGTCTATCTGTCGACATTTTCACCCGGCGCGCAGCATACCCGGCAACTGGCCGAGGCTCTTTCGCGATCGACCGAACATCTCGGACCGAGATCGCGGCAGATCATCGATGCAGTCCCGATCATTCTCGATCCGTACAGGGCACACGAGGGCGTCGCGAGCCTGATGTCGACCATGGCGGACCCGTGGACCGAGCTGAAGCAATTGGGACTGAGAAAACCCCATGACATGGGGTTGATGGCTGAAGCGCATCTCGCCTTCGTCGATCACGTCAGACCGGGCCTCAAGCACCGCGGCGAGATGGAGAGATTGATCGGCTGGCTCAAGCCGGAACGGCACGAAGCCAAGGTTTCAGGCGCTTCAGAGGCGATCGAAGGTCTTCTGGATCATTGGCGGCTTCAAGCTCCGCCCCCCGACGATCTGAGATATCTGACAGAGAATCTGGTTTCCCTATACGGAGACCCGCGGGTGACGCGCAGCAGTGCCTGGATGGGCGTCACGGCAGAGACGATGGCTGTATTCATGCGATGGCTGACCGGAGAAAACATCCGGTTTTTCCTCGATGTAGTGTCAGCAGTCGAGAGCAGCCATATGTGGGAGCCACGACGCAAGTTTTGGCTGGGTCTGCATCGGCAGGGTCGGATTGACGCCGCTTGGGTTGCCTTCAGCGACAAAGGTTGGATCGAGGCAAGCAAAAGGACCTCAGGCTCGCGAGCTACGGGCAGACCGGGTTATGGCTCTCAGTCGGCACGCGGCAGCCGATTGGACACGTCACTGCTGATCCTGCAAATCGGTCGGAAGACCGTGGTCGAGGGCTCCCACAACTATATGGTCCACATCTTCGATCAATCGAACCAAAAGGCACCGGTACTCTACCAACCTGCGTACGATTGCGAGGCAATCAGGCTCACACCGGGAGCCAAGGCGAAATCGCACTTGGGTTACTGGGAGGGCTGGGTCATGGAAAACATCTGAGGAACGGTCAGTGAATTTCGATTTCTCGTTCGACAGTGCCGGCGTAACGCTTGCCGCAAAAGCCGAAACAAAGGGCTTGTTGTCCCGTCTGCGTGGCAACGCGACAAAGGTTGACCTTACAAACCTGTCGGCTGATGCACGGGAGGTCGCGTTCGCGATCGCCGACCTGCGGGCGCTTGCCGACCTCATGGGGATTGACCTTTCCGTGTCATCGGACCGGATACAGATACCCCATAGGCTGGCGGCCGCGATCAACGGCGGGACGGCCAGGACCTTGGGAATGCCGCCCACGGTCGACTTCGTCCTGAGAACCGACGCCGAAGGCATAGTCGGCTCATCGAGCTTCCGGCTTCGGTACGAGTGGATCCGGAACGGACAGAAGACTTTCCCGAAGCGAAGCGGCTCTATCTTATCGCTTGGAGCGAGCCGTTACCGTCTGCCCTTGTGGATGGTGGAAGCTTTGAATGTCGCCGACGGCTTCCAGTCCGGACAGGGCGACGCCAGCGACTGGGAAGCATTGGCGAAATTCCGACAGGCACTCGATCCGGGCGTCTCGGTGCACGTCCAAAGCCAGGCGGCTCGTGCGTCAATGACTGACTTTCTCAGCGGTCTGGAAGTCTGCTTGGCGGACAGCTTTTCCATATCGCCAAAGGATGACGGCAATTTCGACGTCGTCCCGTTTTCAGGCAAGCGACTTTCTGACGAGGGTGCCGATTCCGACCTGTTTACGGCCACGGAGGAAATGAGCGAGCTCTCGGGGTCCGCGTTGCAAACCTTTCAGGCAAGGGTGCGAGACCGCGGTGCGCTCGGAGCCTACCGCCTATCACCTGGGAGTTATCTGGTCGTCGACCAAGCCGTAGCGCCCGCGCTGGAAGTCATGGCGAAGATGCAGCACGCGCCCGCCCAAGAGCGGAAAGCGTTCATTGAAAATCCCCAGGCTCTGATTACCGATGCGGTCGAAGCCCGACTCCGGGAGCGCGGCAAGCTTGATGGTCTGTCCGATATTGCCCAGCAGGAGGCTATCGAGGCCGCTGCAGGCCCGCTTCTCGTCGAGACCAAGGAGTTCTCCGAACGTGTCACGGGTGTCGTTGCCTACGAGAAGCTCTCTCTCGACGTAGACATGGGTAGCGGAAGCACATGGCTGCCGGAAGGTTTCAGCAAGCGTCTCCAGGCAGCGCTCGCGAATATGCCCACTTCGCGGTTGATCTCCCTGCGCGACGAGGTTAGGGCCGACGTGTCCGCGGGACGTGTGTCGACGCCGCTCGGCGACTTGGATATCCCTGCCCGTCCCGAAATGGTGAAGCTGCTCGACGACCGCATTTCGGAACGCGAAGAATTGCCACAAGCGCCTGAACCGGAAGAGGAGGCCGCCGAGCGGGCTAAAGGGCCTTTCGTGCTCGCGACAGAGGTCAATTTCGACGACTTGAACTGGCATGCGAAGCTCGTGCCAAGAGCAGCGGCCATATCGCCGACGGTTCCGCAATCGATCCGCACCTCGTTGAAGCCCCATCAGATCGAAAGCTTCAAGTGGCAGGTCGACGCCTGGGAGGCTGGTCTGCCAGGCATCCTCAACGCCGACGAACAGGGGTTGGGAAAGACCCTCCAGACAATTGCGTTTCTCGCCTGGTTGAAGGAACACATGGCGCAGCCGGATGCCAAAACGCGCGGTCCGGTCCTGGTCGTCGCGCCGACCTCGCTGCTTGAGAACTGGGAGCAAGAGGTGAAGGGCCATATGCACGACCCTGGCCTTGGCCATGTCATCAGGCTATACGGCGGGAATATTTCCGGGCGAAAGATACACGGCGCGAAGGGCAAGGACACCGATGACGGAGACGTCAAGCTGGATTTCAGCTCGCTTCACGAGGCTATCGCGGAAGACCGTGCCCACAGATTCTGGATTTTGACGACGTATACCACGCTCACCAACTACCAGCATTCGCTGGCGCGCATCCCTTTCTCAGCGGCCGTTTTCGACGAGATCCAGTCGATAAAGAATCCGGTCAGTCTCCGCGCTGTCGGTGCTCGCGCCATCAACGCCAATTTCCGCATCGGGCTGACGGGCACCCCGATCGAAAACGCGACGGTCGATCTCTGGGCGATCATGGATCAACTCGCTGGCGGTGCGCTTGGTACTCTCAAGGAGTTCCGCGCCAAATATTCCGAGCCCGACACGGGCAATATGACCGAGCTGTATCAGCGGACGTTTGCATCGGTCGACGGCAAGCCGCCTCTCGCGATCAGACGGCTGAAAGAGGATGTGGCGAAAGACCTGCCGGAGAAGACCCGGAAAGTCCACCCGCGCTTGATGCCCCGAGACCAGGCGACGGTTTACGACGACGCGCGGGTCAAGCTCGCCGCTGGCGGTCTGGGTGCACAATTAAAAATGCTCCATCATATCCGCACTGTTTCGGTGCATCCGAATATGGCCATGGTCGGCGGGGACGAGGATTTCATAAAGGCATCGGCGCGACTGAGCGCCGTGATCGACATACTCCGCTCGATAAGGGCCAAGAATGAACGTGCGCTCGTATTCATCGAACATCGCCAGATGCAGTATCGCTTCATCGAGTTGGCGAAGGCAGAGCTCGGTCTCAAACACGTCGACCTGATCAACGGCGAAACACCGATCCATCATCGACAAGCCATCGTAAACAGGTTCCAGCAACATCTGAAGGTAGATGCCGGGTTCGATCTCTTGGTCCTCGGCCCCAAGGCGGCTGGCACCGGGCTGACGCTAACGGCCGCAACACATGTCATCCATCTGTCCCGCTGGTGGAATCCCGCTGTCGAAGAGCAGTGCAATGACCGCGTTCATCGGCTGGGGCAGACCAAGGCAGTTTCCATCCATTTGCCCTTGGCTATCCATCCCGAGTACCGGGAGGATTCATTCGACTGCCTTCTGCAGAGCCTGATGACGCGGAAACGTCGCCTTGCTAGTTCGGCGCTTTGGCCGATGGGCGATACGCAGGCGGACGTCGCCGAGCTACAGAAGCTCATCGGATCCGAGCGGAAAGCTGAAGCCGGGAACCCGCTCGAGCAAGCGGTCAAAGGCATGTTCGCTCGTGACCGCATCGAACCCACGTCCTCGGAAGCAGACGGATCGATCCGGCTGCCTTAGGGCGGAAGCTTGCGATGTATCTGTTGCCCCGCTCCACATACAACCTCGCTGCTGGCGGCCCAACACCCGCGGCGGGATCGCAACGTGAAATTGGTTGATCGCAATATCGTTTTGGGAGCAACTACGCGCCCAAAACGCCACCCCCATCAACGATCGACTTCTACTAACGCTTTGGCTATCGCCGGCAGCGCATCGATCTCAAGTCGCTCGAATATCGTGACCAGCCTCATGAGATCCGGCGATAGACAGTAGTCAAAGCGGGCAATAATCGGCTTTGCGACACGATCGACGAGCGCCGCATCGGCTGGGACTTCTCCATCGGCGATGCTGTTCAAGAACGTTTCGACACCACTCAGAGTGCATTCCTGAAGTTCGATGGCGTGAGAGAACCGGACGCACTTGAAATCTTTGTTCTGGAATGCAAGCGCAAGCGTATCCAGCTTCCGCGTGCCCAGCCATGGCAGAACCAGCACCCCCTCGCCGTATGGCATGAGACATGAGCGATCCAGGCCCATTTCGACATATGCTGTCCTCGCGTCCTCCAACATCGCGTTGGCGGCCTTGTCGAGGTAGACATATCTTTCCTGGCCCGAGAGCACCTGCCTCATGGTGGCGACCACATGGTCGTGGATCACCCCTCCGCTTCCCGAGAAATAGGGCGGCTTGCCGCCTCGGGTCGGGCGCACGGTGATCACCCGCGCGGCGTCGTCGATCTCGAGGACAAGCCATCGACGCCCGGCGAAGATCAGCGTCTCTCCTGGCATGAGAGGCGATTCCAGCGGATATGTTCCAAGCGTCTGCGTCTCATGGATGATGCGGTATTCCCGCTCCGTCATGAAGACCGGATAGAATTCATGGGACTCGGTGATCTTCTCGCCGTACTCGCCGACCATGAGCAAACCCTCGGGCGATTGCTCGATAAGCTTGTTTTCAGGCAACGCCATGCAGCGCAACAAAGAAGCGAAAAGGGCACGGTCGACCGCTTTGAAGGGCCCCCTCTCGCAAAGGGTCTTAAAGGCTGGGATCGGTCGGGTACCCCCGGTCTGGAGTATCAACGCCAGGATCTGGTGGACCAGTGTCGACAGGTGAAGGCCTGCAGGCAAGGGAGGCTCGCACCAGTTCGCCCTGAGGCATTCGACCATCGCGATGGACTGGATGAGACCTAGATTGAGCCGATCGACGGGATGCCGACCACGTATAGGCGGTTGCTCGATAACGAACATGCGAAGGACCGCGGGCTTTCCCGACCGCCTGCCGGAACGTCCTAACCGTTGCCGGAGGGAGGCGACGGAAAAACCGGGCCCGATTTGGCCGATCGTCTCGACGTCTCCGATATCAATGCCGAGCTCGAGCGTCGTCGTGGCAACGGCGGTCGTGGGTCGGGGATCGTCACGAAGCCGCACTTCGACGTCTTCGCGTTCGACTTTGGACAGATTACCGTGATGCGGAAAAAACTCGTTCGGAAGATGAGTGTCTTCGCACATGGTCCGCAGTCTGTCCGAATACATCTCGACCCTTTCACGCGAACCCGCGAACAACAGGTTGCGGCTTCCCCTCATGAAGCGGAACAAGTCGTCGGCCAGTTCGTGAGGTATACCGTGTCTTTCGGGACCGACCTGTCCCTCCAAAGTATCTTCGTCAGGTTCGGGCTCGGCCCCGTCAGTGGGCTGCTCGCGCTGATTTTCGTAGTATCCTCGGATCTGAAGCTTCAATCCGTTGCCCTGGTCCTCGCCCTGGACCAGTTCGACTTCGTAGCCTTTGCCCGGCCGAAGCGCCGCGGCGGCAAGCCTCATGTCGCCCAGCGTAGCGGACAGACCGATGCGGTCGATTCGATCCCGCCCCGCTTCGATCTCGATGCGGTTCAAGATCGACTGGAGCTGCATGCCTCTCTCCGTGCCGATAAATGCGTGCAATTCGTCGATAACCACGGCGTCCAAGGAGGAGAAGAGATAGCGGATCTCGTTGCCCCGGCGGACGAGCAGCGCTTCGAGGGATTCCGGGGTTATAAGGACGATACCTGACGGTCGCCTACGAGCGCGGGTCTTGGCGTCGGCCGAAACGTCGCCGTGCCACTTATGGAGCATGACGTCACAGGCCTCGCACAAGGGCTGAAGACGTCGATACTGATCGTTGATCAGGGCCTTCAGCGGACTGACGTAGAGGACCGCAAATCCTCCTTCGGCATCCACGCGCTGTTTGATGCGGGTCAGAAGCGGCAACACCGCCGCCTCGGTCTTACCAGCCGCTGTCTTCGCGGAGACGACTACGTCGCCACCCTTTAACACCGCCGGAATGGCTTTTTCCTGAACATCGCGCAGTGATTTCCACTTCTGCTGCCATATCCACTTGCGGACCGGCTCCGAAAGACGGTCAAAGGCTGAGGGTTGCAAGTTCGTCGTCCGGATCCTCGCCGTCGGCCGCAAGGTCATGGTCCGATGCGCCCTGTCGGTCTTCGGGTACTTCCAGGCCGCTGAGGAGCTCTTGCCATTTCGTCCCAGGGTTCTGTTCCAGAACGGCAAGCAGATCAACAAACGCCTTTACCGTATTGCGTGGCGTACGGAAGTACGCCTCGCCGATTCGGTTCGCACAATGGTCCATGAATGCAGTCAGGGCCTCATCTGGCACGAGCCATTTACCTTGGTCGCCCGCGGCGAACACGTCTCGCAGACGCTCGAGCAGATGGTACAATTCCTCGGGTGTGAGGCTAGGAAGATTGATAACAGGCCCGGCGTAGTCCGTTAGCCCGTTCACGGCGAAACTGTTTTCTGCGAGGCGGCTCTGCAGGGCTTCGTAGGAATAGAGTCCACGGCGTGTATCCAGCAGGAACTCCGGTGTTCCTCCCAGAACGAAGCCGATGCCTTCGGTGGTTCCCTGAAGCACGTCGTTCAATATCCTCAGGATTTGCTCGTAGTTCTGCTTCCTCGCCTGCGCGCTTTGGAGCTTGTATAGGTTGACAAGCTCGTCAAGGCAGACAAGCAGACCCCCGAACCCAGCAATTCTGACGAAGCGGGCAAGCAGTCTGAGACCGTCATAGAAGGATGCGTCGTCGATGATGGTCCGGACGCCGAGATCAGCTTTCGCCTCGGTTCGGGTGGTATATTCGCCGCGAAGCCAGCGCATTGCGGCATCCTGAAGTGTCGTATTTCCGTCCTCGTAGCCACGTGCATACGCGGCGATCACGGCCGCGAAATCGTATCCCGCTACCATTTCACGGATATCGCCGAGGCCTTCCTTTACGGCTGTATCAACCGAGATCCTGTTGGCGGTCGCTCGTTCGGTCGCCTTCTGGATATAGCTTTCGAGGATGTTTCTGAGAGCCCCGCCGTCGGGCGCGGTGCGGGTGGCAAGGCTTCGTACCAGTTCGGCATAAAGCGAGCGCGCCTGACCGCTGGTCGCGTGGATTCTCCTGTCGGGAGACAGGTCCGCCTGGCATACTGCCAGCTTCGACTGAAGCGCGATCTGGCGGACGAGAAACAGGAAGAAGGTCTTACCCGCGCCATACGCGCCGATCACGAATCTAATGCTTGCGCCACCGTCCGACACGCGCTGGATGTCGCGGATCATAGCCTCGATCTCGCGCTGGCGTCCTACCTGAATATGCTGCAACCCAAGGCGGGGAACCACCCCTGCCCTGAGTGCGCTGATTACCGTATCTCGATCGCGCGGCTTGATGGCCGGGGGCTTGCCTGTCATGTGGATATGCCTTCTGCGTTCTGTGAGTTGGATGGTGGTGCCTCTAATTGAGGCAGAAGATAGACGTTGATGTCGACCGGATCGTCACCCTCGAGCAACAACTCGTCGAAGCGGTCGAGGCTCCAGTCATTGATGGCTTCCCGCGCGGCTCCCGGCATCAGGCCGGCCTCCTTGACAACCCGCTCGAAATCGGGGAGCGACCAGGAGTTCCTGTCCACCAGAATCCTGAGCAGAGAGCCATAACGCTGCTCCAGCCCTTCGAACAACTCGTCCTGGCGAATTTCCGGCTCAGGAGCGGAATCGACAGTGATTGCCTCCTCCGTGGCATCATCATCTGTAAAGATGTCTGCCAGCACGCTCGCGGTGATCCGCGTCTCGCTTCGGATGCTGTTGAGGAGCGTGGCGTCGATCTTCGTCGTCGGCCGATCGGACGGTGCAGGGGGAATAGGCGATCCTGCGGCTCGATCGCCGGGCGGTATGATCATGCTAAGGCCGTCATTATCCGCGAGCCGCCGCTGGGCACCGTCGTGGAGCCGATCGTAGAGGACCTTATTATCGAGGCCCATACGCTTAAAGAGGAACTCGAGTTTTTTGACTTCGTCCGCGTGAACCTGGCCATCCGCAGCAGCTGTAGCAATGAGCTCCGACGCGATCGCCTCACGGGCGTTGAGCGGGATGTCCTTGAGCTTCTTCATCCAGTCATCGAGTTTGGATGGCGCGACCTCGTAAAGACGAAGTTCTGCCTCGAGGCGAGCCCGTTCGTCTGCATTGATGTTTGGGGTCTTCGCTAACTTCTCTTGAAGAGCCTTGCGCTCCAGCTCGTGGAAATGCCCGTCCGCATGCGCTACCATCACCCCAAGCATGAGACCGAGCTGTGCCTGCCGAAACGCCTCGCCGGGTTCCCGGAGGCTCTCGTCGGCGAGCTTAAACAGGATCACGTGGTCGTCGGCAGCCGCATTCTTCGAAGCGAAAGCCGGGTCGCAGGTCACACCGTAACCGAAAGCGGCCACGAGCTGGCTCAACTCGCGCAGCTTTGGCTTGCTCGGTAGCGCGCCGACGTTATGTTCCGCGAGCGTCGCCAGATCGCTGACAGTAATCGGTTGCATGGCCCGTGCGAACAAATCGAACTTGGCGAGCGGATTTTCTTTTAGGGAAGCGGCTGCGTTTGGTCTCAACGATGCGGGCAACTTGGAAATCGCAGGGAGGTTCGGCGTAAGCCCTGGAAGGCGGCCAAGTGCCCGGCTGTAATCATCGAGCTGGTCCGAACAGTAGTCGAAAATTCTGCGCGCCGTCGTGATCGGCTCCGCTCTTCCCGTAATGTCCGGTATGGCACCGCCGTGGACCGGTATATCGATCTCGAAGCTTGCACTGCACGCCCGGTAGCGCTTGCGAATGGACTTGAAGTTAGATCCCTTAATGCGAAGTCCGTTCGGGTATGTTTTCTTATATTCGACTTCGAACAGAGCCTTCAGAAGTTCGGGCGCACGCCGCGCCGGAGTTCTGACGCGCGTCTCCGGATGCGTCATTGCGAAACTCAAAAGCAGCTCGGGTTCAATGTCCCGTCCATCCCGAACGCGGTGCCCAAGCGCCACCTGGATAACCGAAGGGACTTCGTACCCGTTTGCTTCCACATTGATGAACGAGACCGACGGCTCGCTGTTCTGCAGTTCCGCCGCGTTTAGAAGATCCGATGCATAGCGATGGAATGAACCGTTCCCACCATAGATCGAAAACAGACGCCGAACCTCGGCGAGGACCTCCGCACGGTCTGGTGCGTTGGGCTCCAGCATCAGACGACGCTCGAGCCCGTAGAAGTATAGGAACACGTACCCGATATAGGTGCTCGGATCCGACCGCGGGCTGGCGAGCCAGTCAATATAGGAGCGACGTGCCTCTGGCCTAATCGCGGAATAGGACGGCCAGTAGCCCATCGTATGGCCAGCGGTATCGCCAGTCCTGCCGACGGAAAGCTTGGGATTGATGAGACAGTTCTCGTCCTCAGCGCTGCCACGTTTGCGGAGCGAGGAACCGACATAGATCAGTCCACGAGTTATAACGGTCGACCCGATCGTCACGTGGGTGCTGGACGAAACCCAGCCGCTCTTTGGATCGATCTCCGCTTTCTTCGCATGCGCGGGCTCGTAGCTTTCTTTTGGCGTCGTTGTACGCTTGGCAAACCAGCCCTTTATCGAGGCGTCATGTGCTTCTAGCGACGCTTTCATCGATTGGATTTGCGGGGACTGGGACCTCTTAATCTCTTCGGATTCGGGAGGCGCGACAGGTTGCGAAGCCGTGACCGGCCTGCTGACTTCCGCCGCTGTCGGCTTCGACGCGCGTTCGGAAATCCATTCTCTCACCGCTGCATCATGGACCTCCAACGAGGTCTTCAGCCCAGTCACTGTTTCGGCGGCAGTCGTGGGACCATGCGTTGCCATGACCGGAACCGCCGAGCTTATATCGGCGTCAGGTTGCGCGGCCGTCGGTTTTTCGTAAGCCAAACCTGCGTGGGGGCGGGTCTGCCGTGACTCCTCCTCCGACCCGGTCGGCAGCAACTTCCGTTTCGACTTTCGGCGAAGCACGAAGATAGTTCCAGCCATCGCAAGTGCCGCCACGAGGCTCTCGAAAATCACCAGATCCGCGCCCTTATCCTGAACCTCCGTCGGGGAAGACGGAGTATTAGCCGCAGGCGTTGGGTTCCCCTGAGGTAGGCTTGGCGATTGCGACGAGGAACCGCTAGCGGGGGTTTGAACGGGACTCTGTGGAGCTGATTGGCTGACAGGAGCGGGATCGATCGAGAAGTTTTGCGCGGCAGGTGCGACAGATATCGCCTCTGTCGGAGCTGCAGCCGACGGGACGGACTGATTGTCAGCGGGAGGAGCATCTCTTCCGCCAAAGGCCGCATCCGAAACAGCGGGCACGATAGGTTTGTGAAAGAGCTGCTCGATCGATTTTGTATCAATCACCCCTGTCGGATCGAGGCCATGCGCCTTTTGGAACGCCTTCAGCGCGACAATGGACTTCTTGCCCCACACGCCGTCCGCTGCACCCGGACTAAAACCTTGGTCGGTGAGAGCCTTCTGAATTTCGCGCGGGCTCCGATCGGCGGCATCGACCGGGTCAGTCTGAAACTGAAGCAGCATGCAGGCGGCGGCTGCCGCGTTTAATAACGCCCGAATCTTCAAGGGTGGCCCCACGCCATAGCAGAAGGGCAATATACACGGACAGATTTTGCGGCCAAGCAGAAGTTACCGCTTGAGCGTGAAATGTGTCCCAACCGTCGATGCGCTTCCAAAGGTTGCCCCTGGATTTGAACTCGGCCAGATCGTATTGCCAGAGCGTGCAGATGGTAATTCAATTTTCACACCATCAATGTGTTTGGTCAGATTACGGCGAGCCACTCGATCTCGCCGACTGACGTGAGGCCGTGGCGTCGCGATGCACCCGTTTGTGGCGTTGGCGGCTCCCAACTCGCAACCCGCCTTCTCTCGAAAGTTTGCGAAGAAACATTTGCGCGTTAGTTGTTCGCGTTGGCACGGAATGCTATCTGAAGGTTGCGTCAATCTTCTTGATTTTCGGTATCCCTCGATGAAAAAAGTCCCCTCGGGTTTCCAGCTCACTGCTTCCGATTTGGTCGGGCATTTGAACTGCGCGAGACTTACCGCGCTCGATATAAAGGTCGCTTCCGGCGAATTGGCGAAACCGCACGTCTGGGACCCGATGCTCGAAATTCTTCGGGAACGAGGCTTCCGCCATGAGCAGGAATTCGTGGACCACCTAAAGAGTACCGGTCTGTCCTGCCAGTCGATCGAGGGTGTCGACATAAGTGATGCCAATGTCGCCGCCACGGTCGAGGCAATGAAGGCTGGCATCGATGTAATCATCCAAGGAGCGCTCCGCCACGGTTATTGGGCGGGTCGAGCCGACATTTTGCGGCGCGTTGCGAAGCCAGGCGGGTTCAGCGAGTGGTCATACGAGGTTATCGACACGAAGCTCGCGAGGGAAACCAAGGGCGGAACAGTACTTCAGCTATGCCTTTATTCAGATCTGCTCGCGGAGACCCAGGGCTGCCAGCCTGACTATGCCTACGTTGTCGCTCCCTGGTCTGACTTCGAACCCGAGCGCTTCAGAATGGCGGACTATCTGGCCTATTTTCGGAGGTCGAAAGCGGCGATGGAACTGGCGATCCGGTCCGATCCGGCGTCAGAGCCGTATCCCGATCCCAATATCCATTGCGACATCTGTCGGTGGTCCGAGGGATGCGACAAGCGCCGCCGCGACGATGATCATCTCTCCTTCGTTGCCGGGATAACCGGAAACCAAATCGTCGAACTCGGCGAACACGGCATCAGCACATTGCAGGCGCTCGCTGAAACGCCTTTGCCAATGCCTTGGAAACCTCAGAGGGGATCGGTCCAGTCTTTCGAAAAGGTACGGGAGCAAGCCAGACTTCAGGCCGAGGCTCGAACGGAAGGAGGTATCCCGAAGTATGAGCTTTTACCAGTGCAATCGGAGTTCGGCCTGTGCGCCCTCCCGGTCCCCGATCCAGGCGATATTTTCTTCGATCTCGAGGGCGATCCCTTCGTAGGCGAACATGGTCTGGAATTCCTGTTCGGGTATCACTATCGGAACAGAGACGGTAGCTCGTCATACGTTGGCGACTGGGCCTTCGACCGCACTTCGGAAAGGGCAGCGTTCGAGCGCTTCGTTGACTTCGTGATGGAGCGGAGAGCGGAATACCCTCGCCTCCACATCTATCATTTCGCTCCCTACGAGCCTGCCGCTCTCAAACGGCTCATGGGACGCTATGCGTCGCGCGAAGACCAGATCGACGTATTGCTCAGAGGCCTCGTTTTTATCGACCTCTACTCAGTAGTCAGGAATGCGCTCCGCGCAAGCGTGGAAAGCTATTCGATCAAGCGCCTAGAGCAGTTTTACGACTATACCAGGCAAGTCGAGCTCAGAGCCGCAAATTTGGCGCTCTCCGCTTTTCACGCGGGCCTCGAGCTTAACGATGTGGCGTCAATTACCGAAGCCGATAAGGTAGTCGTCAAAGGTTACAACCAGGATGACTGCGTTTCGACGGAGGCCTTGCGAGATTGGCTTGAGGAGCGGCGGACCGAACTCGTCCAAAGAGGTCAGGATGTTCCCCGCCCAGCGCCGGGGCAGGACGCGCCCAGCGACGAAATTTCCGAGCAGCAAAAGCGAGTCAGCGAGCTAGTCGAACGGCTGACAGCTGGAATCCCGGTCGACCCCGAGAAACGGGACAACACTCAGCAAGGCCGGTGGCTTCTTGCGAATATCCTCGACTGGCATCGACGCGAGGAAAAAGCAGGTTGGTGGGAGAAATTCCGTCTCCAAGACCTAAGTGTCGAGGAGCTGATCGACGAGAAGTCGGCACTCTCCGGCTTGACTTTCATCGAGGCGGTACTGGGCAGCGGCAGAATACCAACGCATAGATATACCTTTCACGAGCAGGAAACCGATATCCTTCCCGGAAAATCACTTCATTTGCCCGGCGGGGGCAAATGGGGTTCCGTTGCAGCGATTTCTACCGCTGATCGGACGATCGACGTGAAGAAGATAGGAGCCACAGCCGAGACACACGCTGACGCTACCTTCGCCCACGACATGATTCAGGCCAAGGAGCAAGCTGCTTGCCTTTTGAGGATTGGCAGCCACGTCGCAGAAGTCGGTTTTGCCAAAGATGAGCGCTATAAGGCGGCACTCGACCTCCTCTCACTGACGCCAGCGGATCTTTGCGGCCAAATGATCCAGAACCATGGGGAAACGACGCTCGATGCGGCGACCCGCATAGCCCGGAACATGCAGAGCGGCGTCCTTCCTATCCAAGGTCCTCCGGGCACCGGAAAGTCCTTCACCGGGGCGCGGATGATCTGCCAGTTTGTCAAGGACGGGAAGAAGGTCGGCATAACCGCGAATAGCCACAAGGTGATCCGGAACCTAATCGACAAGGTCATCGAGGCGTCGAAGGAACTGAACATCCAGGTCAGATGCGTGCAGAAGCCCGAGAGCGGCAACAAGGAAGACGATACGGACGATCTGGTATTCGCCCGCGACAACAAGGACGTCTTCTCTGCCCTGGGATCGGGCGACTGTCACGTGGCTGGGGGCACCAGCTTTCTCTGGGCGCGCGAAGACGCGGAGGATGTTCTCGATGTGCTGTTCGTCGATGAGGCTGCGCAGATGTCGCTCGCCAACGTCCTTGCGGTTTCGCACGTCGCTAAGCGACTGATCTTACTCGGCGATCCGCAGCAACTCGATCAGCCTACTCAGGGAACCCATCCCGATGGAACGGGCGTTTCCGCGCTCCAGCATATTCTCGCGGGTAAACAGACGATCGGTTCCGACAAGGGTCTCTTCCTTGAAGAGACCTGGCGAATGCATCCCGATATCTGCGCATTCGATTCCGAGATGTTCTATGACTCAAAACTGCATTCCGTCCCAGGCTGCCGAATGCAGGTCATCGTATCGGACGACCGCATTTCGGGATCAGGTCTCCGCTACCTTTCCGTGCCACACGTCGGAAATAACAACGTTTCGGTAGAAGAGGCTTGCGCAATCAAGGAGCTGGTTGACCACATTCTCGATACCGAAACAAAGTGGATCGATCGCCACGGTGTCACTCGATCTGTCACATTGGAAGATATCCTCGTCATCACGCCATACAACGCACAGGTCCTGGAGATTCAGAAGGGGCTTCCGAATGCTCGTGTCGGAACGGTCGACAAATTCCAGGGGCAAGAGGCACCAATCGCTATCTACTCGATGGCGACTTCTTCGTCGGCCGAAGCTCCGCGAGGGATGGAATTCCTCTACAGCTCAAATCGACTGAATGTTGCTATATCTCGCGCAAAATGTATTGCGATACTTGTCGCGTCACCGCTTGTATTCGACACCGAATGTCGGACGCCCCGGCAGATGCAGCTGGCTAATGCCTTTTGTCGCTATGCGGAGTTGGCAAGCGAGGTTTGATGCAATTTAGGAAGCGCAAATCAACAGTCAGCGCCTGCTCGACGCCTTCAACACCGACCTGGTAGGATTGCTGCGCAACGAGCGCCTGAACCCTCCCCTCCTTGAGAGCCTTGATCTGACCAGGGCCGGCGTCGGATGTCGACTGAATTGAGAGCTCGGCAGTCCTGCTGCTACCCGCGTTATTTTGGTTTTCTGATTGCCGGAAACGAGTTTCAAAAAAAGTTTAATTCGAGACTTGTTAGCTGCAAATTCTCACGCCAGCATAGTCGTATCAAACAACTTCGGCCCGCCCGAAAGCAGGAAAACCAAATCGATATGAATGAATCAAGTGTTCGCGGATACGCGGAGGCATTGGACCTTTGCGCGCTCTACAATGGCGATTGCGCCGACATACTGCCGAGCCTTCCGAATTCCTCAGTTGATCTCGTTGTGACGAGTCCGCCCTACAATATCGGGAAAGCTTACGAGAAAAAGTCCGCTCTTGAGGACTACATCGACTTTCAAAGAACCGTTATCGAGGAGTGCGACCGACTGTTGTCTCCGAACGGCTCCATTTGCTGGCAGGTCGGAAACTGGGTTCACGCCGGCGAAATCGTGCCAATCGACAGTATTATCATTCCGCTCCTGCGTCGGCTCGGCATGAAGGTCAGGGGCCGCATCGTGTGGACGTTCGGTCACGGTATGC
Source organism: Rhizobium sp. SG570 (assembly GCF_012275345.1). NCBI lineage: Bacteria > Pseudomonadati > Pseudomonadota > Alphaproteobacteria > Hyphomicrobiales > Rhizobiaceae > Rhizobium > Rhizobium sp. SG570. The sequence goes on from NZ_JAAZQI010000008.1 coordinate 138,447, forward strand.
ATTGTAGCCGTCGCTTTTCAGGACGCCATGAAACCATCGTGTGGGCGACGAAGTCGGACGATTACCACTTTGATCTGGATAGCGTCCGGGTACCACAGAAATACCCGAACAAGCGTCACTACAAAGGACCTAACAAGGGTGAACTCAGCGGTAATCCGCTCGGTAAAAACCCGGGTGATGTCTGGGACATCTCAAATGTCAAGAACCGCCATCCGGAGAAAACCGCGCACCCCTGTCAGTTCCCTGAGGAGCTCGTCGAACGTCTGGTGCTGTCTCTAACAAGGGAGGGGCAGACAGTTATGGACCCATTTGCTGGCTCGGGGACAGTCGGTGCAGTGTGCAATCGACTGAGACGTTCGTCCGTGCTCGTTGAGAGGGATCAGACCTATCTGGATATCATTCGGTCGCGCCTTCGCGGTCAAGACGCGGTGCAACGCGATCTCTTCAGTTCGCCGTCAGTGTTCGAGACGATGTTTCCAATAAGTTCCGTCAGCCTTGCGAAGATTTCGCGCCAATCGACGAGCGATCTGGTGCCGGCTTAAAAGGGCCACGGACGACATTGTTCAAGAGATTGTTCGCAAGCACGCCTCGGAAGTGTATAGAGGCATCCCGAACATCTCCGGATTGAGTGTCTGTACCGCGTCTGTTGACCGTACCGACCGATATACACCCGCTCAGCCCCCAACGCTGACTTCAAAACAGTCTGAATTTTAGCGAGAAGTGGACGACCCCCTCGCCATTGCTGATAGTCGCGCAAAACAGGTCCACCTTCCGGAGGAATTGAAGAGCTTCACGTGCCCCGTTCATCGGGCAAGCCATTTCGGGACAACGCAAACGGAAATGATCGAGGAGCGGACCTGACAACTCACCAGGTAGCCCGAATGATGCGACAAGCGTAGGATAAAGGTCGGACTTTTTTACGAGGCCTTGTTCTTCGAGTTTGAAGTAGCGTGCTGCATACTGATCTTGCGACAGAGCGTCACCGAACTGTCCGGCGACCAGTTCACAATACTGCAATGCCAAGAATTCAACTGCTGCTGCCCGCCGATCCAACAGTGTCTCGTCGAGGTCGAAGAGGACGGCCTTTATCATTTTGGTTCCCTGGAATTTGCATGCACTGGCTTCGCATACCCAAAACGGCAGACGACCGCCATCTTGGTTCGGCGTCGGCGAACCGGACATCATCAGTATGGTTCTAACACCTTTGGGTCGCGCAAGCGGTGCGGCAGCGTGGCCTTATGGAGATTGCGGTATCGCTTGAGATTGTTGGCAGATTCGATGGAAATCAACTCCCCGCCAACATCCATTAAGGCTCCATGCAGAAGGGGCGTATCCCAAAAGAACGGAACGTCGCCCCAAAAAAGCGTCAAAGGCCGCTCTTGCTCTTGCACTAAAGTTACCTCGCACAGCGTGCCAAAATGCCGAAATGCTCGCTTATGCCGGAAACGCTTTAGAGGTATCTCTTCGAAGTCCAGAATATTTTGCAGCTTGATGTCAAATTCTCCGAAGGATTCGCAACGATAAACCAAATCGATGTCGCTGTGCGTCGAGGGCTCGCGGAGACCTAGAATTTCCTCTGCCCAACCACCGAAGAGATCGCAGATAATGCCCGAGCGTCGGAGGTTCGCCGTAACGGCGGCGACTTTCTCTCGGGTATTCTCCATTGATCTCTCCGAAACTGAACGAATCACCCAAACCGATACCATATCATGAGGTGAGGCAATGGTTGCTGTTGGCGCTTTGCCGCTCAGGCTGAGGACAGCGTACTGCGGACATGTGGCCGTCCGTCAACAATCAGAGAAACAGTCGGTCGCCCGCTAGTAAAACCCGTTCGGAAGCATGTCACCGAGGTAATCTTCCTTGGATTTTCCGGACATTACTGTCGAAATCCATGCTCGCCGATACTGATCAAACGGCATTGCTTTTATCAGCGAGCCCTAGCCGATTCTTTTACGCTACGTTTAGGAAATCGCCTTAGACGTTTATCTGTCAAGAAAAACACAACCACGCTATGTCTCGAGGCGTAATGGACAGCAAAAGCAAGAACCTTCGGAAATTTTTCGCTGAGCCTAAAAATCAAACCACTCGAGAGAGAATTTTCTTCAATCGACTATCTTTCGATCTGAAAATCGCCGCGGCTCGCAACAAATACCACTTGCACCTCTACGAACCAGACGTCGATCGCGACGGGTTTGATATCGTCGTCGAAGACGGAGACAACACTCTGTGGTTCCAAACGAAAGCCGTTTTGTCGAGCGCCGGTACGTCTACATGGGAGGCATCAACAGGTCTGCTGCGGCCAAATCTCATGGCAGCTGAATCCTACGGTTTCGATCCTGTCGAGGCAGGTCGTGGCGGCGGCATCATTCTTATCGAGATCGATGACAGCAATACAGGTGGTCAGGTCACTTACAGTTACACAGACTTCGACATCATCGTGGCTATCTCTGAAGGCTTTCTGATTGAAAGACCCAGGAGAATACAAACTGGACGACCGCCGGCCGCCGCGCGACAGGTGGCGAATGAAGCAATTCAGGCGCTTCGTGTCGCAAAACGTGACGAGAAGGTCTCCATTCCCGAAAAGCTCTTTGTCAGATTGAAGTCGCCAGATGACTTGCTAGGCGTGATGGGTTTGCATACGCAAACCGGCTATGGATCATTCGCCCTACGAAAGGCCTACCGACGCGTCATAGTGGAAGACGGCGGAAATTGTTTCGCTGACACGCCGGTAGACGAGACCAGCCTCCTGCATTATCACATCGGACTACTGTTGGCCGCACAAGCGGATTCCTTGCCCGCGAACATAAACGGGTTCGATTGCTTCAACTGGACACGACCAACGTCGCACGGCAATATTCCGCCCGCGAATGGTCCGTAATTGGTACCATGGCATCGCGGCCCCTTCCCCGTTTACGCTTGAGAATGAACAGACCTTGCACCCCACCACGTGTCGAAATCAGGCAGTCCTGGCGTTATGCTTCCACTTGATGAATATTTGAAACTTTCCCCCCGCCGGGCCGCGAGCCGGCTGAGACGGCTCCAGAAACCACCCTATGATTTCGATGACGGGAACGATCGTTATTCTGATGCAGCAAGGTATTGGGGAGAACGGCTTAGCTTGCCGGACCTGTATGAAACCTACGATGACATCTTCCAGGGAAGGCATGCCGTTGTCCAAAAACAGCTATTCGATCTAGCAGGTTCAGGCAGTTCGGTCGATGACGCGTGCGTGCCTAAACTCCGAACATATCTTTCGGCTCTGAAGGAGAAATACCCAGTCATCGCGGAGATCAAGGTCAGCAATAAAGGGCAGGCTTGGGCGGTCGTGCTCGGTTGCGTGAGTAAATACTCGCCTTCCGATGTAAGATATTTTTTAGGCGGAACATACAGCCGCGAGGCTTTTAAAGAACGACTGCGCTTACTTCGTGTCCAAGAATGTATTGGCCATTGTTTGGAATGGAGGGTTGGCCCCGAAAGCTTGGCGATGTTGGAGACCCATCTTTCACTCGAGCCGTTCCCCAACGAGATTGCAGGTTCCTAAACCGATCAAGAACCTTCAATTCCTACTCAATCGGCAACATCGAACCAACTTTGCCCGGACATCGCGAACTTTCCACGATCACCTCATTGTTGGTGTCGAAGGAAAGTGTTTGAGTTTCAGACGCGCGCAAGCGTTAGTGCACCCAGAAGAACCTTAACCACCGAATTAATACTGATTTTGTATTCAGCCCGAACTTGGTATTCGATAATCGCGAAGGTTAGTGTATGAAATGCTAGTTATAAGCGCATTTCAATAGCATTTGATCTCAACCTTTGGAAAAAAGGCGGCCGACCATGAGATCTGGGCGATTGACCTTTATTTTGTCCGCATTGCTGTCGTCTTGTTCTGTTCATCCGTTGCCAGAGGACTACACGGGTGTAGACACCGTTGATATTTCCGACCACGTTCGGTGCTAAACTATTGCCGGAGTGGAAGACACCCTGAGGGTGTATCTCTCAAGCCGGACCGTCCCCGAAACGAAGCGCATATGGGCACAGTATGCGGCCAGCCCGACGGGCGTGGAACAAATTAACCCGGCCCAATTTCCCGGTGAAGTCGGCACGCTCCTCTCTATTTTTTGGCGTACTGGCGTCGCTTACAATTTTACGCTCGACATGACCGAAATCAATAATATCGACACGACAACCGCGTTTCTGAGCCCTCTTCGTCGTGTCGGGTGGGACTTGGGTATCAAGGCCAACCTCGATCGCACTCGGGCAAACGAACGTACATTTACCATCACCACCAATTTCGCTGACTTGATCAAAGAAGGCCAAGCAAGCTGCCCCAGGCGCACTTGCTGGACGAGATCGAGATCACGCATTTCAGAAATCGGATCGATGACATCCTTCGGAATGGGCAACCGACCAGGTGGCAGCGTCAGTTCCTCTACGACGTCCAGCAGAAACTCGTCCGCTATGGGGCCTGGACACGCCTCACCGAGAAACAACTGTCGATCCTGAGACGGCTGACCCAGCCCTCGGGCGCTTCCGTCGTCCAGCTTGCGGACAGGCGTTCGGCCTCACCCGTTTCGACCCCACGGAATTTGCCGCGGAGAACCTACGGCAATCGACGCCTGCAGGTAAAGATAGCCGTTTTTCTCGTCGCCTTGATGGCGGTCCTGGCCAGCCGCTTCCTTCACGGAGACCCGAGTTCTCTTTGGACTTCATCGACTTCGGAGACCGTTGCGACGCCGACGGCCTCCGGATTCACCACACAGAACTTTTCAATCATCGACGGGGATACCATTCGCATGGGCGACGGCACCCGTGTACGCTTGGTCGGCCTTAACGCGCCCGAGGTATTCCATCCCCGATGCGCGAGCGAGGCTGCGCTCGGAAACAAGGCCACCGAACGGGTAAGGCAGCTCGTCGCGTCCGGTTCACCTAAGGTGACCAAGGTTGCATGCTCCTGTAAACCCGGGACGGAAGGTACGGATAAGTGCAACTACCGACGAAGCTGCGGCATCCTAAAGGTTGATGGAAAGGATGTCGGCCAGACTTTGATGGCGGAAGGACTGGCAGTGTCATTCGTATGCGGCCGGAACGGTTGTCCCCCTACTCCGAGCCCATGGTGCGGCTAATACTCCCTGGGAAATTTCTCATCCCTCGGCTCTCTCATGAAGCCTCTTGACCGGATCGTGGCCGCAGAGAAAAATGCTTTGCATATTGTTCCGATCCGCAGAGGTCGGAACGGAGCGCTGTTCGATTCTAGCAACCAATGACGTCTGAAAAACAAACCGATCTGGTGACCACCCTTTGGGGAATAGGGGAAGCGTTTAACCAGTTCTGGAAAGCAGCCGATGGTTGGCTGAAGAAACCGGAGGTCCAAGCGGCGTTTAAGAGGCTGGTCGAGCTGCCCACCGCGATTGACCATAGGATCAAGACGCAACGCATGCTTCTTCGACGCGGTATTCTTCCCTCGGACCCGGTACTTGCCTTACACACGGAACAAGGAGCGCTAACCGCTGCTCTGGTCGCGCGGGACTATGCTGCCAAGCTGGACAGCAAAGGTCATTCCGATGACGCAAGGATATTTCGGGAAATCATGCCGCTGGCAGAGTTGGGCAACGCTACTCACACACTCCGGGTGATCTATCCAGAAATAGAGGCGGTCGCTCGTCGGTACATGTACGAAACCGGGGTGACAGACGGGATAACCAGCCTGGTGGAGATGAGATTCGCTATAGGAGACCTCCAGAACGACTCGTTAGGGGTTACTGCCGAACTCCTTGCGACCGAGACCTTTATCTTCGTAAATCTGTTTGCCATCGACTATGCCTATAGGGCCTCATATGACACGAGCAAACGCGGTCGAAGGGCGTTTGCGAAAGTCGCCAACCGTCACCAGGTCTGCCACGGCATCTCTTCCGACTTCGACGAGATGCACGTGATCAACGCCCTGACATTGCTGTACATCTCCGTGGTTGTCGGCCAGTTCATGGTGAAGGAAGGGAAGCGGTTTGCAAAGGAAAACCAGAAGTTCATTCAAACGCTCAGCCAACAACGGAGCGATATCAAGGAGGCCAATCGGGAGATGCTGTCGCTAATCCTGTCCCTTCGAGCAGAGGGTCTCGACCCCAAGGCAGACGTCTAGCTAGGTCGGACCAGAGCCGCGACGAAGACGACAGCTCTTCGCTATGCGTATGAAGCCAACAGACGTCGACGAGCCAAATCGTTCAACTGCCACCTCACACGGTACTGGCGACATCCATAGACGCTGGTCGTTTTAAGCAGGTTAAGACGATGGATCAAATGTCGGAAGCAGCCCGCAAATTGCCGGATAGAAGTAAACGGTGCGCCAAGACGACTAAGAAGCCGCTCGATACGGCTGCCCGCCTGTCGCCCGTGTCGAGAAGTCTCTGCAGATGCTATGGAGGAAGAGTTTGTTGCCATATTGCCAGACGGGCGAGACATGGAATTGGTCGAAGACTTGATCCAACGACTTGGCGACGAGGCTGCAAGTTCCGTTCTGGAACAGATTTGGAATCGCCCGATCTTAAAGCGTGATGCACTCCATCGGCGTTCATGGGACGCTATTCTATGACAATGAACATCGACGGGACCATGTCCCGCCGTCGAAGCGCGAAATCGATTGGCATGTTGGGTCGGTCAATAAAGCCCAGCGAGCCTTATTTGCGAGACATCGGTAATCTGTGCACGCTGCCTGGCCCAGGCGGGCATTCCGGCTGCAGCGGCCGGGAACACCTGACGATTTCCTACCATGGCTGCAACCTGAGACGCTTCTCTGGTAGGAAAGAGTTCGAGATTTTTGGGCTTCGGCAAAGCCAATAGAGCCGGACGCTGCCATCGCCCCATCCACTGACTACTAGGTCCTGAACCCGCAAATGAAAACGTCCGCGATTGAGCGTGCCTCGCAGAACAGCGCATTACCAGACTAGCGCGACTGGTCCATCATTCGAGACGGCTGTTCGACAGGCTTCAAACAGGTCCTCTGCGCATTCGTTGAACATCGGTCGAGGGTCGTTCGGCTTGCTTTCTATCCAAACTCGCAGGGGGTCAATAAGTTTGGCCGCATCGCTCGCTATCTCAAGCGCCTCATCGATTCCTCGAACAACACTCTCGACTTCAGGTCCGGCTCCTTCCGAAATCTCAGCCAACACCGCCTCAAACGGCGTCCCGGATTTATCGCGTCCGACGAACGGTGGACAATGAATATTGATACCACCCATAACGGCTTTCCCCTTGCTCGGCGAAATGCTTAGCAGCTAACCATGATATCCACGATTTAGGGGCGAATGCCAGCGGGCAGCTCCCACAATATGCCGAACTTTAATTCACCTTCAGCATGAGCCGATATGATCCAACCGACTTGGGCTAAGGCGCAGTTTGGGCAATAGCCAGCAATGCATCTTTCACGCCAGCAAACGTCAGAGCCTTCACGTGTTCTCGACTATATATGAGCGCACCGTCGCCGATTTCGAATGCTCTGCGCGTGCCGACGCCTTGCCGGAGCTCCAAACGGCTCAGCTTCGCGCCAGTTGCCGGGTCAGAGAAACAGACACCGACAATCCCGGCCTGTATTACTTTCCGAATTGGATCATCCATATTGATTCATCCGTTTCTTAGCTCGTGTCGCGTGATAGCCGCTTTCAAGGCAGCATGTAATTCAATGATCACAAATCGATACGCCGGCTATGGGTGACGGTACCTACTACCAGTGTGTAGATCGCCACCGGCTCTTATACAGCGACTCTCGCGTGCTATGACTGTGGTGCCTCGAACCAAGAAAACCTGGCCACATTAAATGTCCACGATAAAATCGGGGTCGAACCCTGTCGCCTCGCCCGGATAGCCCCTCGGATTTGACACTATCCTCGTTGAGCCCACGGAGTAATCGTTTCGATGATGAAGATGTCCGTGCACCCATAACGTCGGCCCCGTCTCGCAAATCAGGTCTTCTAAATCCGAAGCGTAGCATGCCGCGAGCGGATCGTAGCGAAACCCGCCGTCAACCGAACGCGGCGACGGGGCGTGATGCGTCACGACAACGGCCCTCTGACCCGGGTGTTCACGGAGTTCACCTGCGATGAAGTTTCTCGTTTCGACGTGCTTCCGGTAAGCATCAAGCGGCTTGAACTTTTGATAGGGCATCTTTGAGAGTTTGATCTTCTTGTAGTCGTTCATCCCACTTCGGGCATATGACATCGCGACCTGTGGATCGCGACCGAATAGCTTGAAATCGGTCCACAACGTCCCCCCGACAAAGAGTACGCCCTTGATCTCCACTATATCGTTTTCCAGGAAATGCAGGTTCGGATGGCTATTGGCCTCCCCCACCTGACGGATGCTTTCGTGAATGGACGAATGATAGAATTCGTGGTTTCCCGCCACGAAAACCACCGGCACTTTTAGAGCGATATGTTGGGTCAGCCACCTTATGCTTGGGATAATGCCTTTCGATAAGACGTCGCCTGCGCATACCACGACATCAACGTCTTTCGGCGGATCGTTGTCAAAAGGCACCCCGAACTCGAGATGCAGGTCGGAGATCACCCATATTTTCACGGCAACACCATGAGTTCATGGGCAGATTGGGAGTCGCTTTTGCTTACGGCGTCTGCCCTACGCCTCTCATGCCATCGTAAGAAGTTCATGTTCATCGAAACCTTACCTACACGTTCGGTCCATGGAGAAACGGAAATTCCGGCAGATAACGAGCCGCGAATTCGCCCCTCATCGCGATCGCAAGCGGATCAAGCTGAAGAAACAAGGTGCGTTTGCATTCATCGGCGGAAAGCCATCCGTCTCTCAACCGCCATCGCTTTGCGAATAGTTCACTCAGAAGGCGTCGGCTGCACTCCTGCAAAAATGAGAGGGCCTCGTCTTTCGTCGTGTGTCGAGATGCGTACCGCTCTGCAAACTCCCCTAACTCCGCGGCCTCTATCGTGGGCATCGTCGCAATGTCTTTGATTTTTGCCGCGACATCCTCAGAAAGGCTTGTCAGCGCAGCATCGAGCGCCTCGATGAAACGATGGTCCTTGGCGAAATTCATGCCTGCTTCGTAAGGAGAGTCGCGCCAAAGGATGGTTTCAGCAGCCGGCGTCCAGCGGCAATCCAAGATCAGACCGAGAGCCTGGAAGGCTGAAAACGCCTTTCCCGCCAGAAAAGCAGGTGGGCATCCGTAGCCGGGGCGAATGTTCGGCCTTCGACGCCCTGTCGGCCCCTTTGCACTGCCCGTTTCCCAGAGCTTCCTGTATCGCAAGAGCCGCGATTGACTTGCCGCCCAGACCACGGCGGTGGCGATGTCGTCCCATCGCGGGAGGACTGCTGGCAATATCGGCATAGAGACGGGTATTGCACCACCATCAACGACAATTGCGTGTCCCAGCGCCTCCAAGGCTTGGCAAGCTAGCTGGTAAGCGGCGATATGAAGATGCTCCCAGTTTCCAGTTGGGGTTCGCGGCAGAATGGACAGAAAGAACTCAATTGCAGGGCCTACCCAATCTGTCGAGACTAGAGGGTTCTTGAGTATTCTCTTTTGGCCGACCGCGATCCGGCGTCCGATTGGGTGAAAGTCGACTTCGTCGAGCGGTTCTCCCATCGAACCGGGCAAGGACACTTTTGGTCTATTGCCCCTTGAAGGTGACCGTGGGGGCTTTGACATCAGATTCCCACCTTTCCTGCATTTGCGAGATAGAGCGTCGAAGCAACCATCGATGACGGCCGGCCGGCACGTCGTGACACAGACGGATTCCTTCACTGCTAGACCTCAATGACGAAGCCCCAATCGAACTGTCGGAAACACTCCTCCCGGGGATAGCCTCTTGGATTGGCGATCACTCGTGTATCGTTGATCATGTAGTCGACGAAGTGGTGGACGTGTCCATGGACCCAAAGGGCCGGACCGCCTGGGGACATCAAGCCTTCCAGATTGGATGCAAACGCCGTAGTGAGAAGATCGGTCTTATACTTTTCCTCGACGGACAGCATGCTGGGAGCATGGTGAGTTACGACCACGACCTTTTGATCCCGATATTTGGCGAGCATACCTTCCAGAAAACGGCGGCTTTCCTGATGTATTTTCAGGGTGTGTATAGGCCTGAAGCGATCCCGCGGTTCATCGCCAAAGGTGATCAACCGAAAGTCGTTCATCGCAGCGGCAGCATTTTCCATCCCCTTTTGTGACCAGGCGGGTCCGAACAAGTTGAAATCGGTCCACAGGGTCGCGCCTGCGAAAACGAAACCATCGATCTGCACGCACTTGTTTTCCAGGTAGTGGATGTTTCCAATCGCCTCGAAGCGGCTCGCCGCGGCGTGTCCTCCTATGAAGCTATCGTGATAGAACTCGTGGTTGCCGGCCACAAAGACGACCGGCATATGAGCTGCGATGCGGTCATCGAGCCATCGCAGGCTGGGAACGACCCCATGCGTGAAGATATCTCCGGCGACAACGCACACGTCGGCCTCCGGAATATGCAGGTCTGCAAGCCCTTTAAAGTCGAAATGGAGATCGGATAGAATCCATAGCTTCATGAGATTGCCTTCTCTGTTTGCGGCCGCCGGGTCTCCATTTTTTCCCACTGTTCACTCGACAGTGCTGCATCTACCATGACGACTTGCGTTGCCGACCATGGAAACTTCACCGCTTCGGTTCCGCTAATCGTTCTTCCAATGATGACTTCGCATACGTCTGCACCGATGCGTGTTAGAGGCGACTGGCTTCGCTCTGCCATCACATGCCTGCCTTCAGGTTTGTTTTTGCAAGGCTGACCGTAGAACGACGATTTCGGTGGATGATTTCTAGGACCTCGTCACCGCTCATCGCTCGTGCTTCCATCAGTCGCGTCACCATCTCGTCCAAGACATGACGTTGTTCCCGAATTATTGACCTCGCGCGCCCGAGCTCTTTCTCGAGGACTTTATGAACCTCCCTTCTGATATCGGGGTTATAGGTCCGCATACTCGCGAATTCCCTTTCATCAAGCTGCCCAACCATCAACGTGTGGCCCATGCCGAGCGCGCCTTCCAAGGCCGTGGCAAGATCGGTGGCTCGGTTGAGGTCAGAGTTACTGTTTCCAGCCGCACCATCTGCAAATGATCCGAACACCTCGATCTCGGCAGCGATACCGCCCAAGCATACTGCAATCCAGTTCTCGTAATGCGCCCTGGTCTTTCGTTGCGGTGTTGGCGGCTCGTATTCGACGGAGCCCATTTCCCGATATTCGCCGTCGATCCGATACGACGAGATTTTGATCCCAGCAACGTGACTGTATCCGACCTCGGAACCGATGATCGCGTGACCCACCTCATGAACAGCAACGGATCGGATGTAGCCGTCGGGGAGCGGTGCCAACGGGCGTAATTGACCAACAATATGTTGAGCTCCGAGGTCTTCGTATTGCCGTCGCGCTAGTCGCCGCGCCCGCCTGACCAACTGCTCTATGTCCGCACCGGATTGTTCCTCTGTTGCCAGATCGAACTGCTCGGCTTGATCAGGCTCGAGTACGATACCGCTATGAAATTTCAAAATGGACCTACGCGATTGGGCGTCGGGCAGCGTGACCTCAATATGTCGGTCAAGCCGGCCCGGACGCCGAATGGCCGGGTCCAGCCGATCTGGAAAATTGCAGGCTCCGACTACGACGACACCCACGCGTCGCTCGAAGCCATCCAGTTGCTCCAGGAAGCCGGTCATCACGGCCCTCAGGTAGAGTCCGTTGCGATCCCTTTCGGAACGGTCACCGAACGTATCAACCTCATCAACGAAAAGGATAGAGGGCGCTTTCGCCTTGGCCTCAGCGAATGAAGCTCTCATCGCTTTCAGGTGCTCGTCGAGCGCTCCGGCCTCCTGCCATCTGGAAACCGACCCAAATATGATCGGCACCTGACAGGTATTCGCCAATGCGCTTGCGAACATGGTCTTTCCGACGCCGGGCGGCCCCGAAATCAAGACTCCGCCGTCAACGTCGCCCCATGGGATGACACCCGCCTTATAGTCGGTCAGGTCCTTTGCGAGATCGTATCCCCAGTCGATGAGGCCGCCATACCCATGCATATCCGACAGCGTCGGGCCACCTGGCTCTGTAGGCTTGGTGGTCGCGTTCGCGGACGGCCCGGGCTCTCGAAGCCTCCGCAATAATTGCAGAGACTTCAACGGATCGCGTCGCTCCTGGAAAGCCTTGTAGAGACGCGGCCAAGGTTCCGAGATCAGAATCTCTATGTCTCTCTGGGTTACAGGAAGGCCAGCACGCCGGAGTGCGGCTTCCGCATGGCGATCGGAACGAGCGCACAATGGAAAAACGGCGTCCGATAGCAGTTGCTCATCTTCTTTTAGCTCGTAGTCAAATGACGCGAAAAAGATCGCCTTTCCGTTCTGGAGCGCCTCCATCTGATCGCGGAAAGACTTTCTTTCCACTCAAAGACATCCCAACCCACTTCGTCGGGCTTCCAGATTTCCCAAACGAAGTGGCGCGCTGCGTCGGCGTAGACGGGAAAATAGAAGTCTTCGTGCGCCTTTAGCGTGATGATGGAATTCAGCTTGGGCTTATTCCAGGCCCGCAATGTCGCCGCGATAGCGCAATAGGCCATGAATACTGGCATGGTGATAGCCGCACCGCGGGGATTAGTGGTTCGACGCCAAGGCACGCGGGTTCGCTTGCCGGATCGGTTGCTCGGCATTTGGTGTCTCCTAAAAGATGGAACTCGATACGGCTATCTATCCGGCGGTAATTCCCGCGCGCGATTTGCGCGCTGCTCCTGCATGATGGGTGGCACAGCGAGACTACATTGCGACGACCACAAAGGCTGAGGACGTGGCGTCTTCGTCACCGGCTGGAATTTCGAGGACGCAAACCTCCTTCAACTCGGTAGAGCGCGCCGCCCTTTTAAATCTGCGGCTGCGCTGGCGTGCCAAGGCGATACCAGCGAGAAAGGGTTCGCGCGATATGTCGTTCGTCATCGATATAAAAGAGTTCCGATGAAACCGACATTCTCCCGTCTGAAAGCTTTGGATGCCCCTGCACCATTCCAACGAGGCACGGAACATCTCTTCTGGCGGCTCTCCAGCGATCCAGGAATACGGGGATGTCGCAAGCGTTGGGATATGCTCCCGCTTCCAGATCGTCGACAAGGGACCTGAGCTTTTTAAGCAGGCGTTCGCGATCGCCACCAAGGTACACACCCTTCTCACTCATCGAATGCCTCCGTCTTCATAAAACATGATTCGGCGTCTTGAATAACCAACTCGTAACCGGAATGGAGCTTAATGTCCATCCAAAGAATCTTTTTGCGTCTTTAAAAGCGCTTTTTGACTCAATTTGACAACGCAAGAATTGAGCTGGTTTCTGCGTTCTATGAAGATGGTTGCAACTCCAGAGCAAATCGTTGCCGCGCGCGGATTGCTGCGCCTAAGTCAGAGCGAACTCGCCAAGTGCGCGGGTGTGTCGCGGACGTCGATTACGCGTATCGAAAAGGGTGACGATCCCAAAAACATTGCGTCACTCGCCAAGCTGCAAGCCGCCCTTGAAGAGAAAGGCATACTGTTTCTGCCAGAGACCGACATTGTCGGTGATGGAGTCCGCTTCTCGAAGCCTGAGGCTGAGAGACAGGTTTCTGTGGCTGGGTCCGACCGCGGAAGGGCTGCCGAAGAGACTGACAGCTAACCATCGCAGCACAAACGCCGGTCAGTCGGTCGGCTATGTTCTTTGCACGAAACCAGTGCGCAGATCCGGGTTATCGTTTCGAACTTCAGCCTGATGTAGCCAAACCGCATTCGGTCTTTCTAGCTTTGAAGGGAACATGCGCATGTCGTGGTCGCTTACTGCGACTGATCGTGGCTGACCATTTAACGGCCGTTTCGATGTCGATCTATTCCCCGCCCCTCTAATGCGAGGGATGTGGCTATGCGTAAAGCTTTGAAAACTCGCGACAAGGGAAAAAATTCTGATTCCGAAGGGCGGATTTCTTCCGAACGAAATGGGAGAAATTTTCCTGCCATAGTCCGCCCTCGAACGAAAGCCCGGCAAGACGCAATCGTTCAAGAATACTAATGACAGATATAAGATCTATTCGTTTGATTGATGAATAGGTCGGATTCATATTGTTGCTTGAGGATTGCGATCTTTTGAGCATCTAAAGCCGAAAGGAACCTAGAAATGACAACGATCACCTATAGACATACAGACAGGGCGCAGAGCCCGTTTCCATCGGGTGGCAGCCACATGCCTTTTTTCTCCAAGATCGCGGATCGCTGGCAGCAATGGCGTTCGCTACGCGAGCTTGAGTCCTTGTCCGATGATGTACGCAAGGACATGGGCTGGCCCGCCGCGAACGAAACCAACACTCCCAAGGCTATGCGATGATTGCGAATGATCGTAAAATCTGAAGGCGACACTCAACCCCAACGAGTGTCGCCTTTCGAACATTTGTGCATCTGGACGCGCATTCCAACTTAATCTTGATAATCAGCCCCATATATATTTGGTTGTTTCAGTAGATTGCTTGCACTCCTTCATCTGCTTTCTTCACAGCGGCATTTTTTGTAGCAAACGCAAATATTCCTTTGCGGCCGCGATTATCCATGCCAATGTCGCTAATAGACCATCGAGCCGACGTATTTGACGCAAGGAATACGCAATGGTCCTGGAGCATGGATTTTCACGATATGAGCAAGACTCCGATTAAGACGCGTTCCCTGGTTTTCTTCCTCGTTCCGCATTTCACCATGCTGCCGTTTTCCGCCGCGGTAGAGACATTGCGAATCGCCAACCGCATGCTGGGCTACCCCGCCTACACATGGCGTCTCGCCTCCACCGACGGCCAGAAGGTCTATTCCTCCAGCGGCATCGGCCTCGAGGTCAACTCAGCGCTCGCCGACGAACGCCGCTATCTCGGCGGCGAAAACCGCCCGAATATGGTGCTGGTCTGTTCCGGCATCTATGTCGAGGAGTTCAACAACAAGTCGGTCAACGCCTGGCTGCGCGAGACCTATAATCGCGGCGTGGCTGTCGGCAGTCTCTGTACGGGCGCACATGTGCTTGCCCAGGCGGGCCTGCTGAATGGCAAGCGCTGCGCCATCCACTGGGAAAACCTCCCCGGCTTCTCCGAGACCTTCCCACAGGCCGAAGTCTATGCCGATCTCTACGAGGTCGACAGCAACATCTATACCTGTGCCGGCGGCACGGCTTCGCTCGACATGATGCTGAACCTGATCGGCCAGGACTTCGGCGAGAACCTCGTCAATCGCGTCTGCGAGCAGCAATTGACCGATCGCGTCCGCAGCCCGCATGACCGCCAGCGCCTGCCGTTGCGTGCGCGCCTGGGCGTGCAGAATGCCAAGGTACTGTCGATCATCGAGCTGATGGAAAGCAACCTCGCCGAGCCGTTGTCGCTGCTGGAAATTGCCGATGATGCCGGCCTGTCGCGCCGCCAGATCGAACGCCTGTTCCGGCAGGAGATGGGTCGCTCGCCGGCCCGCTACTATCTCGAAATCCGGCTGGATCGCGCCCGGCACCTGCTCGTGCAATCCTCCATGCCAGTTGTCGAAGTGGCCGTCGCCTGCGGCTTCGTGTCCGCCTCGCATTTTTCCAAGTGTTATCGCGAACTCTACAACCGCTCGCCGCAGCAGGAGCGCGCCGAGCGCAAGCTGACCATGTCGACGAACCGCACCGGCATCGTCGTCTGAAAACAGCATCAACCAGCAGCGATTATCGATGCAAGCGGCCTATTCGGCCGCTTCTTCGGTCATCCTGAAGTCGGAATAGACCTGATTGCGGCCGTTATGCTTGGCCATGTAGAGAAACTGGTCGGCCGCGTTGAGATAGTTGTCGAAGGATTCGTAGCCGGCGATCTCGGCGACGCCGATCGATACGGTAACGGATAATTCCTCGTCATCCGCGCTGACCTTCAAACCGGCGAGATCGATACGCACCTCGTCGCAAAGCATGGTTGCCGCGCGCGAATCCATTTCATTGAACAGAATGGCGAATTCTTCGCCGCCAAGGCGGGACAAAAGGCTCGTGGTGCCTTCGAACAGCGCATGGAGCCGACGAGCGACAGCCTTAAGCACGAGATCGCCGATTTCGTGACCGTAAGTGTCGTTTAGCTTCTTGAAATGGTCGATATCGAGAATGGCAACGGAACTGGGGCACTGTCGGCGCAGGCATTCATTCACCAGCCGCGGGGCGTGATCGTAAAAATACCGCCTGTTGTAAAGACCCGTCAGATAGTCGCTCGCCGCCGCCGCCCGCAATTGCTTGAGCTGCGTCAGCGTCTCGACATTCAAAGCAATGCGACATTGCAGCTCTTCCGGAACGAAAGGGCGGTAGATGAAGTCGCTGGCGCCGGCCTTGAGGAAGCTTGCCGACAACAACCGGTCGTTTGAAGAAGAGATGCCGATGATCCGCATCCTATCCGATCCATAGCGATGGCGGATGCGGCGCGTCAGTTCATGGCCGTTCATGTCGGGCATGTTGTAATCGGTGATGACAATTTCGATATCGTCAAACTCTTCGAACGCCGCCAGAGCCTCGACGCCTGTGCTGGCCTCGGTAACCCTGAATTGTTGTGCCTGCAGGAGGTCTATGAGCATCTGCCTGGCCGATGGCAAATCATCGACAACCAGTACGCGTGTCGTCCGATTGGTGATGGCGCGCCGAACGGCCGCGACGAGATTGTCGAGAGCGAACTCGCTGTCCTTCAAGACATAGTCAACGACACTGCGCTCCATGATGCGATTTCGCGTCGCCGTATCGAAAGACGCCGTAAAGACGATGCTTGGTATCTGATGCTTGACGGCGACGTCCAGCGCCTCGCCATAGGCAGCGTCGGGCAGGTTTAGATCGATCACCGCCATGGTAAAGCCGCGGCCACCGTCCGCCAGCGCTTCGTTCAACATTTTCAACGAGGCACAATGCGTGACGGCAAGACCGAGTTCGGTTTCAAATCGATGCGACAATACGGCGGAAAACATGCGCGAATCCTCGACCAGAAGTATCTTCTGGCTGCCAGTGCGATAGCTGCTGCCATCGCTGAGGGCTCCCACATGCAGTACCATTTCCCTTCAATTCCTCCCGTGCCATCCGGCACACGAAATACTCAGTCAGTCTCGCATCTGCTAAAACCGCCGATACACCTATCCTGAACAGGATTCGTGAAAAATTGGAACCGCAGATTGCAGACATTTGCATAAAAATGAATTTTCCTCACATTAGGTCGACGCCGCTACGCCGGCCTTGTGGTATTTCACGCTATTTCGCTGACACGCCGCGCCGATTGAATCTGAAGTAACGTGTCGAGATTCTGGTTTACGCGGCAGTAAAACTCCTCGTCGATGAACGGCCGCAGAATGAAATCATTGCCGCCAGCCTTGAGGAAGCGTGCCGAAAGAAGCCGATTGGTTGATGATGAGACGCCGATGATGCGCAACTGGTGCGAACCGGTCGCTGCGCGAATACGCCGCGTCAGCTCGAAGCCATCCATGTCGGGCATGTTGTAATCCGTGACCATCAGGCCGATGTCGCGATTGGCCTTCAGGATCTCCAACGCCTTGACGCCGCCTTCCGCGATACTGACGCGAAAATTGTAGCGTTTCAGCCGGCTGGACAACAGGGCCCGCGCCGTTGGACTGTCATCGACGATCAGAACATGATGGCGCTGGTTGGTGAGGAAGCGGCAGATCGATTCCGCCAGCAAATCGACGGCAAAAATATTATCCTTGAGGATGTAGTCGACGACATTCTTGGCGATCAGCTCGTCGCGCGTGCCTTCCAGAAAGGTGCCCGTGAAAGCGATCGTCGGAATGGAGAGATCAAGCAGATAAGCCAGCGCTTCGCCCTTCTCGGCTCCCGGCAGGTTCATGTTTGAAATCGCCAGCTGGATCGGCTCCGACGACTTGTCATAAGCAAGCTGCAACTCCTCGAAATTGCGGCAGATTTCGACATCGATGTCCAGAAGCTCTCTCAGCCTGGCCCGGATCATCGAAGTAAAGAGATTGGAATCCTCAACAAGAAGAATACGCGATCCAGCAAGCGACGCGCCGGAATATTGCATCCCCGAAACACCCAGAAATGGCATAATAAAAACCTGCTTTTGAAATTGGCCCCTCTGTTATTGTTTCTAGAACAAAGCTTTTGAATATTTGTTAAGTCGACTGGTTTCCCAGAAATGAAGGAAACGGCCAGATATCGACGAGCATTTCGCCGGTCGGATAGGCGATACCCCAGTTTTCAAAAACTGGAATTGCAGAATAATACGCTTTGAAGCCTTCGACCGGGGCAGGTCCCTACTGCGCTGAACGAGGCGCAAGCGAGCTGGGCCGCTTCGCATGGCCTCCGGCAAGGCGAACCCGCCGGCCCGGCCCGTACCCCTACTCGGCCGCCGTCCGGCCGCGACGGCGGGCGGCGCTCTTTGCCTCCTGTACCTGCTCCTCGCGCTGAGAAACGACAGGCTCTGCAATATCCTCGCGTTCCTCTTCAGGCCCGTCCGCGGAATCCGTCAATTTACTGCCGGCGGCATCCATCTGCCGGCTTCGCTTGCCATCGCGAACGATGTGCAATTCCTGATGCGGATAGGGAATGGAGATTCCCTCCTCGCGAAAACGCTTCAGGATCTGGATGCGTAGACTGTTGCGGATATCCATGCCGTCGGAAAGATCCGAAAGATAGAACCGCATCTCGAAATCAAGCGAGGACGGGCCGAAGCGCAGGAACTCCACATGCGGCTCCGGATTTCTCAACACCTTCGGGACGCCGCGCACCAAATCCAGCAGGATTTCCATCACCTTCTGCGGATCGGACTCGAAGCTGACGGATACTGGAATTTCCGAGCGCGCCAACCGGTTGCGGTGCGTCCAGTTGCCGACCGAGGCATTGATGAGCTCCGAATTCGGCACGATGATCGACTGTTTGCGGAAGGTTTCGATCTCGGTCGCACGCACCGAGATGCGCTTGACGATGCCTTCGGATGTGCCCGACACGATCCAGTCGCCGACCTTGAAGGGCCGCTCGACCAGGAGGATCAGGCCGGAGACGAAATTCGACACGATGTTCTGCAGGCCGAAACCGATGCCGACCGAGAGCGCGCTGGCAACGAGCGCCAGGCTGGACAGGTCGATGCCCGCGGCAGAAATGGCGATGATCGCAGCCACGGCGACGCCAAGATAGCCAATACCGGTCCTCACGGAGTTGCGGACACCCAGATCTACCTGACCGCGCGCCATGACATTGCTGTCGAGCCACCGCTGGAACCAGCGCGTAATCAGATAGCCGCCGGCAAACAAGAGGATGCCGGCGCAAATGCCAAGCAGCGATATCGATATGTTGCCGATGCGGATCTCGGTGAACAGCCGATAGGCAATCAGTTCAAGATCCTGGATATGGAAACCCCAGGAGAGCAGGATCAAAGGGATGCCGGTCAAGAGTGCCACGGCATAGGTCGCAAGCCCGGCGATGAGGCCGCCTTGATCGAGCGCGACATCGCCAAGCTTGAGACGGTTTTCCAGAAGGCGCCCGATGATCGTCTCGGCAAAGACACCCTGCTTTGATACCGCCTTGCCGAGCTGGAAGCCGAGATACATGGTCGCGATGACGGCGCTTGTCACGATCATCTGCGTTGCCATGAAGCGAGCGAGACCGACATAGCCGATGAACGATATGAAGATCACCAATGCGCCGAGAACGCGAAGGATGATTGCCATGCCGTGCGGCCAGCGTCGGCCCGGCGCATCGGGATCGCCGTTCTTGGCCAGCATCGGCGAGCCGAAGGACGCTGCAATCAGGATGAGGCCGATCAGCAGCGCGGCAAAGAAACTTTTCACCACAGTTACGACGACGGGCGATCCCATGGACTCGCTGATGCGGTCGAAGACATAATCCAGACCGTTGACCACGGCCATGGCCTGCAGGCACCAGCTCAAGGAGCGCGCGCCCTTGTTCGACAATTTGACGAGACGCCAATGCGGCCTGAACGGCGCAAAAACGGCATTGGTCAGCCGCCCGACGAAATAGACGAGGCCGATAAAGCCGAAGAATGCACCCAGTATCGGGGCGATATCCGGCCGCAGCACATTGAAGTTCGAGAGGAAGAAGAAGGATGTGACCAGAAACGCAACCAATGACAGCGTTCGGATCAAAGTCGACCAGAAGGCAACCGACAGGCGGCTGATATAGGGCGGGTTCTCGATAGCCTCGTCCTGCACATAATAGCGGCGGAACAGCCGGTAGCCGCCGAAGAGGAAGATCAAGGCCGCGCCGATCGACAGGCAGACGGCGGCCAGGAATGAGGCAAACTTGGCCTTCAGGACGAAGCCGATCCAGCTCGTCACCGCGTCACGGAATTCGACGCCCTCGTCGACGAGCGCCGATGCGGCATCCTGGAATGTCCCTGCGGAAACCTCCGTGCGCTTTAGCAATGTCTCGGTAAACAGCCTGCGCCGCGTCTCCATGAGCTGCATCGAAAGTCGATTGGTCTCCGCGGTCAGATTGTCGGCGTCGAGACTTACGGCGCTGATCTGCTTGCGCTCGGCATTGAGGCGGTCTCGCTCCTGCGTGACGATGACAGCCTCGGGCGGCTGCCCCTCCTTAGGCGCGGCGCCGAGCTGGGTCAGGCGCGCATCGATCTCGGCGGAACGGGGTTTCAACCTTGTCGAAATTGCCGCAACAGAGCGGTTGAGAACGTCTACCTGGCCGGAAAGCGCCACCAGTGCTTCGTCGTCCGCTCCGGCCTGCTTGGCACTGTCTTGGATGGAGCCGTATTCCTTCTTCGCCTTGTTAAGATCGGCAACGGCGGCATCCAGTAAGCCGTTGGCAAGCTGGGGCGGCTGCTCGACTTGCCGGGGCAACTGCTCGGCTTGCTGGGGCGGTTGCGACGGCTGCTGATCCTGCGCAAAGGCATCCCTGCCCACTAGTGGCACGGCGGCCGTGGCAAGGCCCAATCCCAGCAGCAAAAGCGGCAGAATACGCAGACGGAATTTCAGCGGGCGCAAGCAAAGCTCCTAGTCGCAAATAAAGTCATGGGAAACTGAACCAGAATCGCCATGGACATGAAGGACAGATTCGTCCTCTACTGTGATTGCAGATTTCATAATCTCTACGCGTACGCCTTGTAAGACAAAGAAAGGCGACACAAAGGCGTTCCACACCTTATCGGGCCGGACATACCCAAGGCCGAAGATCGCCGTTCTGACTTTCCGAAGGCTACACCCAAAGACAGGCCCGGAGATAGGCCGAAGAATGCAGCCGGCAATGGGGACGGCCCTGCTCGTACCATTTCGCGGGAATAAGGATGAAGGCTGCGTCCCGACTACAGCCGCAACCGTGCCGATCGGCGTGTCCTGCGACAGCGACGTTTATTCCCGGAGGATGAAGCGGCCGATCTGTTCGTGAAAAATCTGAAAAGTCGGCTAGACCGCCTTGCACTGCGGATGGAAGCGCTCCGCCATAGTCTCCGCGGCCGCATAAGCCTGTGTGACGATTTCAGGCACGAGGTCGATGTCAGGAAGACTGCCGAGCCCTAGCGGACCTATCGCAAAAATTCCGTCGGTCGTTCGTCCATCGACAGCAAGCGCGCCCGTTGCTTCGACGGCAAGGCCGAGGCCAAGTTCGTCCGGCACGGCAAGGCCGGCATCGATCAGTTTGCGCAGCAGCGGCGCATCGAGATCGGGCGCCTGGCACCGACAGTCGATCACCTCATCCGCATAGAGCTGTTCGATTTCCTGCTGTCCGGCGGGCCTCAGCGTCAATCCGGTCGGCGTCCGCCGGATAAAGTGACCTCGCCGCAGCAACGTATTGCCCTCAGCCAGTTCCTGTTTCAGGCGAACATGTAATGCCTCGGGCAGTCGGTTGCGGTGGCTGTCATAGAGTGCCCGCAGATGGCGGTTGAACCGCTGCTTCTGACCGGCAGGCAACGCTCGCCAGAGCGAGCGCGCGTGCTTGCGCAGGCCGTTCATGACGGATTGCCAGCTCTGGCCGTTCGCTTCTGCATCTTCGCAGGCCCTGCGGATGAAGCGGATGATTTCGCTCAGCTGATTGGGCATCCTGTCGGCGGGAAAGACGGGCTCGGCATTGTTGCGCGTATGGCTCTGCGGCAGGAATCCACGTCTGGAAACAATGGTGATCTGACCCGCATAGCCGCCGTCGCGCATCTGCAGCAACCTGTCGACGACGCGCAAGCCGCTGCCGAGCAGCACCGTATGCGGCCGCGACACCAGGCGGCGAGCACGGACTGCCGTTGGGATATTCACCGATTCACCGCTTTGCGATTCCTGGTCGGCAATGCCATAGCCGGTCGCCAGTACGACCATATCGAACGGTGCGTTGGCGGCACCCTCGCTTTCCACCAGAAAGCAGCTGCCGCGCAGGCGACGAAGGCCTGTGACCATCTCGCCGCTGACCTGAACCGTCACGTCTCGCCGAGATGCAAAGGCTTCGGAAAAGCGCTGATAGACATAATCGCTGAAAATGCTCTTCGGAACGAAGATCTGCTGAAAGCCCGGTATGGCCGCCGGGACGGCGCTGCGGAAGGGAGCATTGCCGCACAGCCATTCATTGAAGTCGTCAGGATCTCCGGCTGAAACGGAAAGGTCGCGAACGCGGCTGTTGAGGATTTCGCTGCTGTGGCCGGACGCCAGGGCCTGCCCCCCGCTGACGCTGGAATTCGGATCGAAAAGCTGCAGGTGGAACGGGTTGCGCACCGTCTTCATCAGGGCGATCGCGATCATCATGCCCGAGAAGCCGCGGCCGATAACGGCGATACGGGGCATCGCGTAAGCCTGGGCCGCCGCATTTGCCTTGGCGGAAAAAAATCCCTGAACCGTCATATCAACTCCTGGGGCGAGAGGTGGTCGATCATGCCTTTCTCGGGCTTGCTCACTTTACGGCCTGCGAAACACAAACTCTGATTATAATGTTTGGCGGCCAGAGCGCTGCGGCTCATAAAACGCATGAAAGCCGCATCGGTTCTCAAAATTCAGCGCATCGCCTTCAGCCGGGAATACCTTCCCCTCACGAAGCAAGATGCGACACGCAGGCTCAAACCCGGATTCAAGAACCGGACACCTGCAACTGGCTACGCACACGGCTGCCCGTCAAAATAGTCAGGCAACGGAATTGTTCCCATTGTCTACTCATTTAGTCGTATATGAAAGCGTGAAAATGCGCCGTTAGCAAGCGCTTTCTTGCCTACCGAGCCCGGGAACGGATCAGAGCGATGATACCATGACGCGGGTGGCGGCCTGCGATCGCAGGCCTTTTTGCGATCTACCTTCTACGGTTTCGGCAAAGGAAGAGAATAGCTTATAACCTTCCCGCCAACGGCCGAAGCCGCTTTCGATATTGATATGACCGGCGTCTCCGAGATCGTGAATCTCGCTTCCCCAGCAGGCAGCATACCGCCGGAGTGTTGCGAAATCCATGTAACGATCGTCACGGCTGCCGACAACGAGACTTCTGAACGGCAAGGGACTGGTCGGCATCGCGCCGAATTCGATAGCGCCGGGATGAAGCCTCTCGGTCCTCTCAAGATCACAGGGCGCCACCAGAAAGGCGCCCTTCACTCGCCTGGCAGCCGGCCGATCGGCCAGATCGGCGGCAAGCAGGCAGCCGAGACTGTGTGTGACGAGCCATGCCTGCCCCGCTCGCTCCAGCTCGTTTTCGAGTGCCTGCAGCCACTGAGACAATACCGGCCTCGACCACGAAGCCTGTCGCACGATGGTCGCGGAGGCATGATCACGCGTCCAATGACGTTGCCGATGGCCCTCGGCGGAACCGTTCAGGCCGGGAAGGATCAAGATGGCGCTCATGGGGATCTCCTGGATGCAGGCGGCCACGTCTTCCGGCCGCGTGCTTACAATTTCTCCATTTGCCGCCTATTATGCCGAAAGGCAGGATCCGAATAAGCAAAGAAAATCCATTGTATACTAGATCCATAGAAATTAAGATCTTACGGATTTGCCCTGCCTGAAGAACCGATCTGGCGCTGGCTGATGGAGTGATGGATGGGGACTGTTTCGCAGTTGCACGAACGCGTCAGGCCACCCGCGCATCGTATTCAAAGTGAAGAGGAAGCGCTCGAAATCGCGCGATCGCTGGCCGTCGGCTTCGCGCTGCAGGCCAGCGATCGCGATATCAACCGTGTCCTGCCCTATGACGAAATCGAGACCCTCTCCCAGTCAGGCCTGTTCGGGATCTCCGTGCCGTCGGAACATGGTGGCATCGATATTTCCAACTCCGTCCTTGCCGAAATCATCGCCATCCTGGCAGGAGCCGATCCCTCCATCGCGCAGATTTTGCAAACCCATTTCCACGTGCTGGAAGCGGTGCGTACCGGCGGCAGTGAGGAGCAGAAGTCGTCCCTTTTTGCCAGGGTCATGGCCGGTGACCGTTTCGGCAGTGTTTCTTCCGATGCCGGCACAGGCGGAGCCGGTCAAAGTGATCTGCAACTGACACATGACGGGCTAGGCTACCGCCTGAACGGCCGGAGCTTCCATTCCGCCAGCGTTCTCTTCTCCGACTGGATCGTCATGTTCATCGCCGATGCCGTGGCCATCGTGCCGAGGAATACCGAAGGCGTCCAGATCATCGACGACTGGGATGGTTTCGGCCAGCGCACCTCCGGAAACGGAACAACCATCCTGCACAATATCTATCTAAACGTCGACGCGGTGCTTTCGCATCATGAAAAGCTTGGGCAGCCTTCCGTCATCGATTCCGTCGGCCAGCTCACCCATGCCGGCATCAATCTCGGCATAGCCCGATCGGCGCTCGCGACGACCATCGAGCTCATGCGCGCCCATCCCTCGACGGACAATAGCCTGAAGCATGCTGCGGATGATCCGCTTATTATCACCAGAGTGGGAGAGATTGCCGTTCGCATTGAAGCAGCAACGGCGATGGTGGAGCGCGCCGGCAGCAAGATCGATGCCGCCCAGATCAATCTCACCGAGGATCATGTGATCGATGCCGCGCTTTCCGTGGCGGCGGCACAGACCGTGACGGCGGAGATCGCCATGGAGGCGTCCAACACGCTGTTTGATCTCGCGGGCGCGTCCTCGGCACGCATCGGCCTCAATCTTGACCGCCACTGGCGCAATGCCCGCATTCATACGCTCCATGATCCGGCACGACGGACATACAATGCCGTCGGCAACTATCATCTGAACGGCATAAGGCCGCCAAAGAGCTCATCGCCCTGAACGTCGGCTGCGCCGGGTCCAATAAAAAGGAAACGGCCGAAGGGTTCAGCCGATATTCGAAGCGCGGTAGTCTTCCCGTTCCGGGATCTCGATCTGCGAACCGCCAGCGACGAACTGTTCCAACGTCATGTTATCGAGAATCTCAGCAATCGCGTCGCGGACCTCCGTCATCGAGCGACGCACCTGACAGCGCTCCGGATCCGAACAGTCGTCACAAGCCTCATAGGCCGTGCGGCTGGCGCAGCGGATCGGGGCGAGCGGACCGTCCAATGTGCGAATGACATGGCCGATGCGGATTTCCGAAGCCGGGCGCGACAGCGAATAACCGCCGCCAGGCCCCTTCTTCGAGCGAAGCACACCGGCATTGCGCAATTCGAGCAGGATGGTATCGAGAAACTTCTTCGGAATGTTGTTGCGTAACGCGATATCGTTGATGAACGCTGTTTCGCCCGGCCCAAGACGAGCCAGATCCACCAGCGCCTTCAATCCATATTTTCCTTTTTTCGTAAGCATCGCTATCCGCTTTACTGCAAAGTCGATTGTTGGGAACCCGGCTCGGTTCGATGGGACTCAGCCGGCCGATCTTGTCATCAGAGATTGCGGAAGTAACCCCGCCACCCCGGACAAACAAGACAATAACTCACAAATTGTATAGTTTATATGAGTAAATTTAGGCAAATGTATCGCCGAAGCAACGATTTTGCGGCTTTTCTTGGATTTAGGCGGCGCTACTATCCAAATGTGCTCCGCCATGCCCATGTTCATGCTCGGCAATTGCCGAAGCCACCTGCTCGGCAACGAGGACAGCATGCTCCACCACTTCAGGCAAACCCATGAGCTCACCGAAGGTTCCGCGCGCCAATGGACCCGAGATGAACAACGCCGGCACGATCGCCTCGCTAGCGTCAAGCGCCCGCGATTGGGTGTCGCAAGCAAGTCCGAGCCCCGTGGGGTCCATCGCTAGATATCCGGCCGTCGCAAGACCCTCGATCCAGCCTTGCGACTGCAGGATCCCGCGATGGCCGGGACCGGTGGTAACAACGACGGCATCGAATTGCCTTTCGACACCTCGGTCGGAGCGGCTGAGGCGGAGCCTGCAATCGATGCCGCCGTCTGCGATCTCGATGGAAGCAACCGAAGCCGCGAGCACTTCAAGTCGGCCGGCATCAATCGCCTGTTCGCTGACAGCCTCCACCTGCGGCGCGACGCGAAAACGATGCACGTCCCAGAAGGGCCGCAAATGCCTGACGACACGCCTTCGCTCCTCGACGGATAGCGCCCGCCACAAATGCCGCCCCTGCGCCCGCACCTGATCGATGACCGCATGCCAGCTGCGCCCCTCGCCTTCCGCTTCCCGGATGGCCGCGCGCACATGCCGTAGGAGATCCAGCGCCGTCCGCGACGGGTGACTGACGAAATCGCCGAACAGGTCCTGTTTCACCCGCGCATGGCCGCGTGAACGCAATCCGCGACGGGATATGGCGGTAATGGGTCCCTTGTGACCGCGCAGCTGGAGAGAGGCGATGACATCGGCCGAGGTCAGGCCATTGCCAACCACCAGCACGCGATCATCAGCCCGGACAGCCGCGAGCGCATCCGGCCGCGTCGGATCAGGAACGAAGCGCGGATGATCGGCAAGCGCATCCTGCAGCAATTGCGGCGGCAGGGGCGAGGGATGACTGGTGGCGATGACGAGAATATCCGCATCCACGCGCCGTCCTGCCTCGCCTGTAATCACCCAGCGGCGACCCGACCGTGAGATCCGTTCGACCCCTTGAGCGATATGGGTGAGACGCCCCTCCTCTACGAAGGGACGTATCATACTGGAAATATAGTTTCCGAAAACGGCACGACGAGGAAACAGGCTGCCATTCGCCGCGACGGCCGCCTCATCACCTGCCAGCGCGTCCTGCTCCTGCAGCCAGCGCTGAAAATGCTCGAGGTCGTCAGGCAGGAGGCTCATTTTGGCCGCCGGCACATTGATGCGGTGAGCGGGATCACGCGTATCATAAGCAAGCCCTGCCCCCAGACGGTCACGTGGCTCGAAAATGAAAAGCTGGCCGGGCCGCAACAACCGGCGTTGCAGCAGATGGAAGGCAACTGCCGTTCCGGAAACCCCGCCGCCGATGATGGCGACGACTGGCAGATCACGCGCCTGATGATCAGAGCTAATGGTCATAGCCATCTCCTTCCGGATCGATCGCTGCGCGAACTCGCCGCCTGCCGATCAATCGCAATTACCGTTACGAGTGAAAATATACTCTATAAATTTTATTGACAATAGGATCCCGAGACGAGCGCACGCTCCCCCTTGCAACCCGGACAGTGGAATTGGTGCAGATAAGCCTTTGCAAACAAGCGCTTATTTGTGCCTCGCACAACATTGTTTTTGCACCGCAAGATGTAAAAAACTTGGCATGCACCAAATAAAAGAACATACTAATAGTTGTTCTGGTTCGTATTCTCTGTGGGAGGAGAAATATCATGGAACTACTTCGTCTGCTCACCCCCTTCGACTATACGTTGATGCTGCTCCTGGCCGTCATCTTTGTATTCAGCTTGATGGAAGGCGGACATAAAAAGCATTGAGCGCACGCCATTAAGGCGGCGAGATTTGCCCCACGGCAAGCGCATCCGGGTGATCGTGTTCGATATGACCGAATGATGAAACTCATCGAGTGGAAGAACTCCAGTTCCCGCTGTCAAATTCGGGTGCTGCCCGACACCGACTTCCTGTTAGACGCAATTACTCCCCGATTTCCCGCCATTGAAACCGGCCAAGCGCCCGGTTTCATTTCAACACTTCTCTCCAATGCAGCCTTGAATAGCAGCGCGTCGCTCTACTTACGCTTGAAATTATTACGCTGTAAAAAATAGAATTTCCCCCATCAAAGATCGGTTTTAGCGCCAGCCGACATGATGTTTTCGGCAAGCTTCACGCAAACGACTCCTGCGATACTCCACCTGCATCGGATTTTTTTGAATCAGCGGGGGATATACTTATGGGATACGATTGGGACGGCATAAAAACACGCAGGATGCGGAAGCTGAAATACGCGATTTCCTTTTTCCTCCTTACGATGTCTCTGAGCGCGCCAACCATATTCCTGCTACATTTCCGCTGACGCCTCCGCCTGCAGAAAGGCGGCCGCAACACCACAGAAATGCAGGCGGAGCTCAATCCCGCAGTATTGCTCTTGAGCTTTCCACGGACCATTGAGATTCGCGTAAGCTGCTTGTTTCCAAGAATTTCGTTAACGCTTCCGACACTAGAATATGCCAAATTAGTGAAGCATGGTGCACGGGAGCCAATGCTATGACGACAGTCTCGCCTGATTCACCTGAAGGCAGAGCATCGACGCGAAAGCGGACGTTTTTTGGTGCCAAGATCATATTCAATGACGGACGTTCGGTCTTCGATTGTACCGTCAGAAACCTGTCCGATACCGGTGCGATGATCCAAATCGAGAACCCGCTTTCCGCACCGAACTCCTTCCATTTGCAGCTCTCGGACAACAGGCTGTGGGCGTGCCAGGTGCGGTGGCGGAAAATCAACAGCATGGGCATTCAGTTCGTTTGAGGACATGCACTGTTTTGCGCCATAACCGCCGCGCGGTGCCGCATTCGAAGTCTCAACTCCGATCATATCCTGTGAGAGCATAGCCGGGTTCGACTTCAACTCGACCATCGGCATGAGGATCGATATCGGCGGAACCCCGCCGTTCTCACGCGTCATCGACTTGCAGCTCATCGGGCCATGAAGAGGCGCATCGAACCGTTCCACCCACCCGATCCCCGCGGCAAGGACGAAAATCGTTAATTGCACGCCACAAATCGCCGCGACACTTGTCATTCTTTATTGCGGGCCTGTGGTCCCGGGATTCTAAAATGCCCATCGCATAACTCCGGACAATGACGATGAGTGATAGACCGTGGCTTTTCCCTGTGTGTGTAATTTGCGCACGTACCAATCAAACTCTGAAGGTCGGCACGACCCGGGAGGCTTGGAAGATGCTTCTCGATATGTGGCCTGTTGCAGACGGCCACAAGTTTCTTTCTGCTCTCAAGATCTGCATGGATGTCGAACACGGCATAGGAGAGCCGGCTGACGCACGCGATGCCTTCATCGCAGCCGCAGAAGAGGCCGGCGTAGCCATCGAGACGTGCAGCGCCTCATCGTCGATAGCAAGCACACGACGAAGCCGCTGGAGGAACGCCAAGTTGAGATCGCGGCCGCCGCTTCTATGAAAAGGAAGGGAACCTGAATTCAAAGCATCGGAAACCGATGCCGGCTTCCGTCCGCGAATAAATCAGCGCTTTCAAGGAGATAATGGTGGGTGATGTAGGGCTCGAACCTACGACCCGCTGATTAAGAGTCAGCTGCTCTACCAACTGAGCTAATCACCCGTACCGCTTGCTGGCGGCGTGACCGGGCATATAAATAGGATCGGTTTGATTGTCCAGCGGCCAGACGAATTTTCTTTGATTATTTGTCAAAAAAATTTCAGAGACCGCCGAAAAGCCAGCAAAATCAAAGCTCAAGAATTCCGGACCCGACGCGCACGGCCTGGCCGCCGATGCGGGCGTTGGCGATCAGGCCGTCGTCGACATCGAGGTGGAGATGAATCAGCGAGGGCCGTCCCATCTCGATACCCTGCTCTATGATGATGGGATGATGCCCGTCCGGGAGCGCGTCGAATTGATTGATCGCGCCCGATAGCGCCGCCACTGCCGAACCCGTCGCCGGATCCTCGACGATACCCATTCCCACGGGAAACATGCGCGCATGGAACTTGGCGGCATGATTCACGCCGCCGCGACAATAGATGAAGGCCGAGGCCAGCGCGCCATCGACGAAGGGAACCGTCTTCTCCCAGAGCTGCAGATCGAATTCCAACCGCTCCGCCGCGCCGACATCATGCACCGGCACCAGCAGGAAAGGTACGCCGGCGCTCCAGATGGACGGCACGTGATTCTCGAAGCCGATCTCGGTGATCTTCAGGCTGAGCGCATTGGCGATATCGGCCCTGTCGAGCGGCAGCAGGATCTGCTGCGATTTCCTCGGCAGGTCGAACTCGGCAAAGCTCGCCTTGTCCTGGCGCAGCCTGATCGCACAGCGCACCGGCCCGACCCGTTCGTCCAGCACGGAAACGAGATCGATGTCGCCGCCATGCGTGGCATGGGCCTTCTCCGCAAGCGCAATCGCCGTACCCACGGTGGGATGCCCGGCAAAGGGAAGTTCGCGACCAGGCGTGAATATTCGCAGACTGGCCGTATGCGCCGGATTCTGCGGCGGCAGCACGAACACCGTCTCGGAAAGGTTCATCTCCCTGGCGATGGCCTGCATCGCCTCGTCGCTCAAGCCCTCGGCATCGAAGATGATCGCAAGGGGATTGCCCGCCAGCTTCCTGTCGGTGAACACATCATAGACACTGTAGCTGCGCGCCAATCCGGCCTCCATCCAAGTTTCCAGACTTAACCATTCATACCGGCAAGCGACTCCAGCGCAAGCCCAAGCTATTCCGCTTCGCCGAAGAACCAGGCGAGAATAGGCAGCATCGCAACATTGTAACGATGCGCCGTGGGATCGGCCGAGCGGATTGCGATCGCGCCGTCGATCTCATCCTCCTCGGCGACCAGCATATGCGCTTCGATCCGCCGCAGCATCTCCTCCGCGGTCCATGGGAAGCGGAAAACGCGAAAAAGCGTTACGGAACGGTTCGCATGTGTAGCATAATAGCCAGGCTCGGCGGCTGCCTCATTCAGATCCAGGCCAGTTTCCTCCAGAACCTCGCGGCGCATATTGCCCTCGACATCGCAATGCCCATCCACGATATCGTTTTCATCCATCGATCCGGCGGCGCAATAGACCTGGCCCGGATTGGCCGTATGCGGCGCCATGCGAATCGCGATGATCGCGCCGTCGGACGACACCGCCACCGCAAATGCAAA
Organism: Rhizobium sp. SG570; assembly: GCF_012275345.1. Classification (NCBI taxonomy): domain Bacteria; kingdom Pseudomonadati; phylum Pseudomonadota; class Alphaproteobacteria; order Hyphomicrobiales; family Rhizobiaceae; genus Rhizobium; species Rhizobium sp. SG570. Next base: position 169,588 of record NZ_JAAZQI010000008.1, read on the forward strand.
GACGTGAAAGCCGCCCCGCTCCCTCTGCTTGCGCCACCAGAGGAATGTGGAAAACGGCGTCACATAGGCTTCCCCCTTCACCACACCATCGGCAAGCGAAAGCCGATGCTGGAAGATCATGCGGCCATCAAAGAGCGCAGGGTTGGCGGCGATCTCCTTCATCCAGTTCTCTCTTGCCGCCTCCAATTCGCTCAGATGGAAAGGATGCTCGCCAGGCAGCACGGCGAGATTGATCCGGGAAACTGGAAACACTGTACTTTCCGGCGGCCAGCCGGCCATGTCGCTCTGCAATTTCGGGGCGGTCATACGAGATCCAATGTGATGACAACGGGGCAATGGTCGGATGCCTTCGGCCGATCCCAGCCGACGCGCGGATAGCGCTCCACCTCCTGTCCCGGCGGAAATATGGTCCGGAAAGGCTGGCCCGAGCGGACAATGTCGGGGACGCGCGTAGCATTGGCGCGCGCCAGAGCGGGAGACAGCCAGATGTAATCGAGCTGACAGAGCCGTTGCTCCTGCGGCCCCCGCGCATGATAAAGCGTCCAGCGGTCGAGCTCCTCCCGACGATGCATGACATTTTCGATAAAGCCGTCGCGACTGAAAACGTCGAGCGCACTTTCTCCTTTTTCTGTTCGGTACTCGAAGCTATAGCCGGTGCGGCGCGTGCCGATGACGTCGATCCACTCCTGATAGTCGTTCATGTCGCCGCAGATAGCGAAGTTCTTGGTTGCCGTATGGCCGGCGCCGAACCGGTCTTCGATGATGCGGCGAACGGCCATCGTCTCAGCACGGCGTATCGGTATGGTCGCCCGGCGGCCATCGACGCCCTCCCGCGCCGGCCCCATCGATTTCAGATGCACTACATAAAGCGAAAAAGGTACGCCGCCGATATGGAGATGGAGTTCCAGGCAATCGCGCTTGAAGATCTTGTCTTCCGAATGAAGGCCAAGTTCCGCCAACTCGTCATTGAAAAGGCCGAAATCGCCATAAGTCACCATGGCGTGACTCTTGATGTCATTAAGCACGATCGGCTGGCCGTCACGCGTTTCCTCGCGCATCATCACGGCGACATCGATGCCACGGCTGTCATTGCCTTCGATCAGGAATTTTTGCCGATAGCCATTGCCGACCATGCGGTAGAGATAGCCATATTCGAATGCCTGCAGCGCCGCCATGTTGTCGACCTCCTGCAGGCAGATGATGTCGGCATCCGCGTCGGCAATCGCGAGCGCCGTCATCTGCCGGGTGTCGTCAGCCGCGGCGACCACGCGGGCAGCTTCCAGCTGCTGATAGACATTCTCGTTGCGGACATCGAAGAGCTGCAACACGCGATCCTGGCGCAACTGATTGCGAAAGCCGGTGTAATCAAAACGGGTCAGCAGGTTTTCGACATTGAAGGTCGCAAGGCGCAGGGACATGAAGCATTCCAATTTCTGAAGAAGACTGAGAGCCGGCTTATCCTGCTCGCATTAGCCGGCCTTGGCGGTGACCGTCGATTTGAACTTACCCATGAGATAGGGGCCGGAAAGAACGGGCGCATATTTCGGCGCCTCTCCCGGCTTCAGGCACGAAGGCAGGCAGGCGATTTCGGCAAACCAGTTCGGCTGATGGAAGAATGCCAGCGACTGCCGCCGCTGCATACCGCCCTCTTCCGGCGGCGGATTGACGACGCGATGCACGGTCGAAACCCAGCGATCATTGGTCCAAAGCGCCATCAGGTCGCCGATATTGATGACGAAAGCTCCCTCCACCGGCGGCACCGGCGTCCAGCGACCGTCAGGTGCAATGATCTCCAGCCCCTTGGAACCCGGCTGCGGCAGCAGGATCGTCAGGCTGCCGTAATCGGTATGGGCGCCAGCACGCAGTTGGCCCGGCTGCGGCGGCACATGCTGCTCGGGATAGTTCAATGCCCTCAGCGCGCTGATCGGCGCGTCCACGTAAGTATCGAAGAAATGCTCGTCGAGACCGAGCGCCGTCGCAAACACCCGCATGATCCGCGCCGCCAGATCCTCCATGGAGCTATAATAGGCCTTCCATGCCTCCGTGAAACCCTCCGGTCCCTCGGGCCAGATCGTCGCGGCATAGCAGAAGCCGAGCGCCTCCGGATCGCTCATGCCTGATGGCACGGCGAGCGGACCGCCATTGAAGCTTTCCTTCAAGTCCGGCGGCGTGTCGACATTGCGCGATTTCGCCAGGGCTTCCGTGCCGGGGCCGAGATAACCGTAGGGATAGCCCGGATAGAGCGTCTTGGCCCGCTGCTTCGTCTCGGCAGGCAGATCGAAGAAACTGTGGGTCTTGTCCCAGACATTCGCAATCACCGCATCCGCGACGCCATGATTGGCAATCGCCAGGAAACCGGTCGAGCGGCATATCCGGTCCACCTCGGCCCCAAGACGTCTCTTGTCCTCGAGATGTGCCGCCTCGAAGGCGCCGAGATCGAAAATCGGGAAGCTCTGACTGGACATGCGCGACTCCCATTCGTGACATCGGTCAAATCAAGCATAGGCGGCGGCGGCGAACAACCATCTTGTCTCCCGCCGCACAATCAGAGCCTCCAGGCCGATCGGATGGCGACGGGATAGACGTCACCCGCCTTTACCACTTCACGGCTATAGGCCCTCAGCATCTGCCCGTCCGGCAACGAGAGCCGTATCGCGTAACGCTCGCCCTCATAGAGAACGGAAACGACCCGGCAGGAAATGCCCTGCGCGTCGGCGATCACATCCTCCGGCCGCACAAGGATATCGGCATGCTCAGAGGCGCCCTCCTGTTCATTCCAGATCTTCTTCAAGGCGGACCAATCGATGAGACGGGGCCGACCATCGGGCAGGATCAGCGACAGGATGGCGCCCTGCCCGACCAGGCTGCCGACCATCCGCCCTTCGGGCCGGGCATAGATCTCCGCCGGAGGCGCCACCTGCAATAGCCGCCCCTCGGACATGACGGCGACATCGGTCGCCAGCGCCATGGCTTCGCTCTGATCATGCGTCACGTAGACCATCGTGGCACCCGAGCGCTGATGAAATTCACGGAACGTCTCCTCCATCTCTTTCTTGAGATGACGGTCGAGATTGGCAAGCGGCTCATCGAGCAGCACGACGTCAGGCGATGTCACCAGGCAGCGCGCAAGCGCTACACGCTGGCGCTGGCCGCCGGAGAGATCGGCGGGCCGGCGCTCGGCATAGCCGGCCAAACGCACTGTGGCCAGCGCTTCACGCACCTTCTCGCGGTAACGTTCGCCGGAAATGCCACGCACCTTCAGCGGATAGCCGACATTGTCTGCTACGTTCATATGTGGCCAGAGCGCATAGGACTGGAACACCATCGCCATGTTGCGCCGCTCCGGCGGCAGCATGTTCGCCGCATCCGCCAACAATCGTTCGCCGAGATGAATGGACCCATCCGTCGGCTGTTCGAAGCCGGCTATCATTCTGAGCACGGTCGTCTTGCCGCAGCCGGAGGGGCCTAGCAGCGCCAGGAAACCGCCCTCGCGCACGTCGAGTGAGAGTGCATTGACGGCGGCGCGGCCGCCCGTGCCGAAATCCTTGCAGAGGTGGTTGAGGATCAGCTTCGCCACGGCACCACTCCTTTTGGCAGGCGCTTGGCCATGACTTCGAGCAGCACCATCATGATCACGACCATGGCAATGACGATGACGGACATGGCAGAGGCAAGATCGGCGCTGCCGCCATCGTCGAGATTGTAGATGACGACGCCGAGCGTCTGCGTGCCCGCCGACCAGAGCAGCGCCGAAACCGTCAGCTCGTTGCAGGCAATGAGGAAAACCAGGATCACGGACGCGCCCGCCGCCGGCGCGATCAGTGGCACGATGATATCCGCAAGGCGGCGGAAGAAGCCGGCGCCCGAAAGACGGGCCGCCTCTTCCAGCGCCGGATCGAGCTGCAGGAAAGCGCTCATGACCGGCTTCAAGCTGACGGCGAAGTAGGCGGAGAAATAGGCCAGCAGAATGATCCAGATCGTGCCGTAGAGCGTGACGTTGAGGATCGGCAGAGGTGCTGCAAACACCAGAATGAAGCAGACGGCGATGATGATGCCGGGGAGTGCGTAGGGTATCTCGATCAGGCCGCCGACGATGCGGCTCAGCGTGTCCTTGCGCCGCGTCAGCGCATAGGCGGCAAGAATTGTCACCAGCAGGAGACCGAGCGCCGTCGTCGCGGCGAGAAACAGGGAATTGGAAAAGGCCGTGCGTGTCACCGTCTGCCGAAACAGGATTTCCACGAAGGCGTTCAGCGACGCCGTCTTGAACGTCAGCGGCACGCCATAGGTCGGCACCAACGCGCCTGCAACCAGCGCCAGAAAAGGCGCCACGAGCATAACGAACAGGATCGCCCAGAGCACCGGCACGGCAACATAACTCCAGCGGCCGAGCGAAAAGGCAGCAGACGCGCCGGAAAGGCCGATGACACGATAGTCCCGCCCTTTCAACGCCTTGGCCTGCACCGCAAGTCCCGCAACGGCGATGACGGCGATCATGGTCGAAAGCACGGCGATATCGCCGAAAGTCCGTGGGCCGAAATTGGAGAATTTCGTGAAGATGAGGGTCGACAGCGTATAGATCGAGGCGGGAATACCAAGGATCGCCGGAATGCCGAAATTGCCGATCGAGGAGACGAAGGCGATTGCCGCACCGGCAATGACGCCGGGCAGCGACAGAGGCAGGATGATATCCCTGAAGACGCACAGGCCCGAGGCTCCCGAAAGCCTTGCCGCCTCAACGCCATCGCGTGGGAGTGCCATCAATCCGGCCCTGAGCGCCAGATAGACCAGCGGCGCATGCTGCACGCCGTAGAGAAGCGCGATGCCGCCGATGGAATAGAGCGGCTGCGGCGAGCCGAGCGGCGGCGCGATATGCAGCGCCTTCAGCAGCGGGCTCGACGGACCGGACATCTGCACCCAGGCAAGCGCCGTCACCTGCGGCGGGATCATCATCGGCAGTACGAAGAGGAAGCCGAGCGCGCCCCTGCCCGGCATGTCGGTCAATGTCAGCAGGAATGCGAAGAGGCAGCCGAGAGCCACGGAAATGATCGTGCCCAGCACGGCCGTTTCGATCGTGTACCAGGTGGAGCGCCACAGCGCGGGATCGGTGATGAGCTCATAGGTGCCGCCGCGCAGCAGCGCCTCGATGCCAACCATCGCCAGCCGTGCCAGCGGCAGAACGCTAAGCAGCAGCACGACGGCAACAACAAAAGGAAACAGCCAGGCCGGCTGGCTGTTTCCCTTACGCACATATCCGTACATTTAAAATCCGGGCCGGATCACTTCGACTTGAAGTAGGTGGAGAAAGTCTTCAGGTCTTGATCCGTATTCTTGAGAGCAGCGGCGGCATTCAACGGCAAAAGCTTGATGCTGTCACGTGCCGGAAAACCTTGCGGCAGCGGCGTGCCGTTGCGGGCCGGAATATAGCCGAGCTTCAGGAAGCCTTCCTGGCCCTTTTCGGACAGGACGTAATCGACGAACGTCTTGGCGGCGTCGGCATGCTGCGTGCTGGCGAGGATGCCGACCGGCTCCGTCACGGCCGAAACGCCTTCGGTCGGGAAAACGAATTCTAGCGGCGCGCCCTTGGCCTTTTCGCGGATCGGCATGTAGTCGACGATCATGCCATAGGCCTTCTCGCCAGAGGCGACCGCCTTGAGCACTGCGCCGTTGCCGCCCGAAGCGATAGCGCCGTTGTCGGCAAGATTCTTGTAATAGTCCCAGCCCAGGCTGCCGACGCCGGCGAGCGTCTGTGCGTGAATGAGAGCGGCACCCGAAGCAAGCGGGCTCGGCATGGCGACGAGACCTTTCGCTTCCGGCTTGACCAGATCCTGCCAGCTGGCCGGCTTCATCGAAGCGGCTGTGTTGTAGACGATGCCTGTGGTGATCAGCTTGGTGGAATAATAGTAGCCATCGGCATCGTAGAGCGACGCGTCGTAGTTCGCGGCTTCCGGCGACTTGTAGGCCAGCAGCTTGCCGGCTTCCTTCAGGCGCTCCAGCGTCACCGTGTCGGCAATCAAGAGAACATCGGCAGCGGGAGCGCCGGCCTGCATTTCCGCCTGCAACTTGGCGATGATCTGCGGCGTGCCGTCACGAACCCAATCGACCTTGATGCCCGGATTGGCAGCCATGAAACCATCGACGGTCGCCTGCGCGTCGGCGTTCGGCTGGCTGGTATAGAGGACGAGGTCGGCGGCGGTGGCGGTGCCGGAGAAAAGAGCGGCGGCCAGCAGGCCGGCGAAGGCGGAAACAAAGGTCTTCATGAGACGTCCTCGGCTAGATTGTAGGAAGGTTCCTTAGACGTGCGGCTTAACATGATTGTGACAGTTGAATTTGAAGAAGATGCGTTTCATATGATGATTAAACCTTGACCGTCGGCGCCTCACGCTATTTCTTGACACTCGAATTTCAGATGGGATCCGGGAGGACATATCCATGGAATATCGCCTGCTTGGCCGCTCCGGCCTCAAAGTTTCCACCATCACCATGGGCACGATGACCTTCGGCGGGGTCGGCTGGGCAAAGACCGTCGGCGATCTCGGCGTCAAGGATGCAAAGAAGCTCGTGGACATGTGCGTCGATGCAGGCGTCAACCTGCTGGACACGGCCGATGTCTACTCGCAGGGCGCGTCTGAGGAAATCCTCGGCGAGATCATCGGCGGCCCGCGCAAGGACGGCGTGCTCATCGCCACCAAGGCCCGCTTTCCCATGGGGCCTGGTGTCAACGATGTCGGCTCTTCCCGCCAGCATCTGATCCAGGCTTGCGAGGCAAGCTTGAAGCGCATGAAGACCGATGTCATTGACCTTTACCAGCTGCATGAATGGGACGGTCAGACGCCGCTGGAAGAGACGATGGAAGCGCTCGATACCTTGGTTCGCCAGGGCAAGATCCGCTACATCGGCTGCTCGAACTTTTCCGGCTGGCACATCATGAAGGCGCTTGGCGTCAGCGAGCGTGACAAGCGCGAACGTTTCGTCAGCCAGCAGATCCACTATACGCTGGAAGCCCGCGACGCCGAAAACGAGCTGGTTCCGATCAGCATCGACCAAGGGCTCGGCATCCTCGTCTGGAGCCCGATCGCCGGCGGGCTGCTGTCGGGCAAGCATCGCCGCAACCAGGCAACGCCTGAAGGCACGCGCCAGTTCGCCGGCTGGACGGAACCGCCGATACGCGACGAGAACCGCCTGTGGAATATCGTCGATACGCTGGTGGAGATTGCCGATGGCCGCGGCGTCTCGGCCGCACAGGTGGCGCTCGCCTGGCTGATCGGTCGCAAGGGCGTGACCTCGGTCATCATCGGCGGCCGCACGAAAGCCCAGTTCCAGGACAATCTCGCCAGCGCCGAACTGAAGCTAACCGATGAAGAACGCAAGCGTCTTGATGATGTCAGCCTGCCGCCGCTGATGTATCCCTATTGGCATCAGCGCAACACCGCCAGCGACCGTCTAAGCGAGGCCGACCTTTCGCTGATCGGCCCACATCTGGCGAAGTAAGAAACTGCTTCTCCCCCTCGGGGAGAAGGTGCCCAAAGGGCGGATGAGGAGGTGGCGCGGCACATTCAGCGTCCACCATAACGGTGCAGCGCCTTAACCAGCGCCCCGTCGATAAGCTGCGGAGCGCATCCTTCTCCCCATCGGGGAGAAGGTAAATCAGGCGGCCAATGCCCCGATCTCGCCTGATATCAACTTGCCGAGCCGCGAAATGCCCTCTTCGATCATCTCGTCATTGGCGCAGGAGAAGCTGACGCGGAATGTATTCGCACCAGTGCCGTCGGCGAAGAAGGCCTGACCGGGAACGAAGGCAACCTTCGCGGTTTCGAGCGATCTTGCCAGCAGCTTGGCGCCATCCATGCCCTTCGGCAGGGTGACCCACACGAACATGCCGCCCTGCGGCTTCGTCCAGCTCGTACCTTCAGGCATATACTTCGCAAGCGCCGCCAGCATGCAGTCGCGACGGTGGCTATAGGTCTTGCGGACCTTGGCAACCTGCGCATCAAAACCGCGTTCGGCGACCTGATGGATGGCGATCTGGTTGATCGTCGAGGAATGCAGGTCCGCCGCCTGCTTCATCAGCACCAGCTTGCGGATGACGGGCGCATTGGCAACGACGAAACCGACGCGAAGACCCGGCGCCAAGGTCTTGGAAAAGCTGCCGCAATAGATCGTCCGCGTGTCGTTGATATTCCCCTTGCGCGCGATCTCCAGCGCCAGGATCGGCGGGATCGCCTCACCATCGTAGCGCAGCGATTGATAGGCGGCGTCTTCGATGATGGCGATATCGAGCTCGTCGGCGAGGTCGATGAGTTTCTCGCGGGCAACCAGATCGACCGTTTCACCGGTCGGATTGGCAAAATCAGCCGAGAGATAGGCGAATTTGACCCTGCCTCCGGCCTTCGTGGCAGCGGCGCTATAGGAATCCGGCGTCCGGTTGCCGTTCGGCGTCAGCTGGTCATAGGTCGGCTCGTAAGCATTGAAGGCCTGCAGCGCGCCGAGATAGGTCGGCGCTGTCACAAGCGCCGTATCCTTCGGCGACAGAAAGAGCTTACCGAGATAATCGAGCCCCTGCTGCGAGCCGGAGACGATGAAGACGTTATCGAGTTCGCAGGGAACGCCGAGCACCTTCATCTGGCCAACCAGCCATTCGCGCAGTGGTTTGTAGCCTTCGCTGACTGAATATTGCAGGGCGGCATTGACGGTCGGGCCAGAAAAAATATCGGCATAGGCCTGCTTGAACTCTTGATCCGGAAACAGCGCAGGGTCGGGAATCCCACCGGCAAACGAGATGATATCCGGCCGCTCCAGCAGCTTCAGCAATTCGCGGATTTCGGAGGCGCGCATACGGCTCGAACGCGTCGCAAAGATATTTTCCCAATTCAACATGGGGCTTCCTCGTAATTTTTGGTCTTTCCAGCACAAGATCACGCAACAAAAGATAAGTCAACAATACTGACCTAATTTGTTTTCATTGCCTCTCAGAATCGCAATCTTTCCTGATAGGAATGAGCTTCTGAACCCGAGTAGTAGAGTCAAAAGAGATCATGAGTACGGATCCGACAACATCGTTTTACGCCGACAACGCTGCCCTCTATGCAGCGCGTAAACGCAATCTTCCGACAAGCCGACTCGACGCGTTTCTTGCCGCCCTTCCGGCCGGAGCGTCTATCCTTGAGCTGGGATGCGGAGCCGGTCAGGATGCGGCCTACATGCTATCGCGTGGCTTCGACGTCACGCCGACAGACGGTTCGGCAGAACTCGCCAATGAGGCTGAAAAGCTAATTGGCAGACCCGTCCGGATCATGCGGTTCGAGACCCTGGACGCCAGTGCCGCTTTTGACGGCATATGGGCGGAGGCCAACCTCCTTCATGTACCGCGATCGGACCTCCCAAATATCTTCGATCGGATTCTGCGTGCTTTGAAGGACGGCGGCATCTTCCATAGCAGCTTCAAGGCCGGCGCTGCTGAGGGGCACGACGCGCTCGCCCGCTACTACAATTATCCTTCGGCCGAATGGCTGGGGGCTCTTCTGAATGAAGGCGGATGGAGAGACATAGCGATAACCGAAGCGGACGGAGGTGGCTTCGACGGCAAGCCGACGAAATGGCTTTACGTCAAAGCACGGACATAGAAAAAGGCCGGAGCTTTCGCCCCGGCCCTCCATTCCGGCGGTGCCGAAAAGCTTAGTTGACGCTCTTGTCGACCAGCTTATTCTTGCCGATCCAGGGCATCATGCCGCGCAGCTTGGCGCCGACTTCCTCGATCTGGTGGCTGTCGTTGTTGCGGCGAATACCCTTGAAGCGGGCAGCACCCGAACGGTATTCCTGCATCCACTCGGAGGTGAACTTGCCGGTCTGGATGTCCTTCAGGACACGCTTCATCTCAGCCTTGGTCTCTTCGGTGATAATGCGCGGGCCGGTGACGTATTCGCCCCATTCGGCCGTGTTCGAGATCGAGTAGTTCATGTTGGCGATGCCGCCTTCATAGATCAGGTCGACGATCAGCTTCACTTCGTGCAGGCACTCGAAATAGGCCATTTCCGGAGCGTAACCGGCTTCGACCAGCGTTTCGAAACCAGCGCGGATAAGCTCGACGAGGCCGCCGCAAAGAACGACCTGTTCGCCGAAGAGGTCGGTTTCGCACTCTTCGCGGAAGTTGGTTTCGATGATGCCCGAACGGCCACCGCCGACGCCGCAAGCGTAGGAGAGAGCGAGTTCAAGCGCATTGCCGGAAGCATTCTGGTGAACGGCAACGAGGCAGGGAACGCCGCCGCCCTTCTGGTATTCGCCGCGAACCGTGTGGCCCGGGCCCTTCGGCGCGATCATGACGACGTCGACCGAAGCCTTCGGCTCGATGAGGCCGAAATGGACATTGAGGCCGTGAGCAAAGGCGATTGCAGCGCCGTCGCGGATGTTCGGAGCGATGTCGGCCTTGTAGATGTCGGCCTGCAGCTCGTCCGGGGTCGCCATCATCATGAGGTCGGCCCATGCGGCAGCTTCGGCAACGGTCATGACCTTGAAGCCATCGGCTTCAGCCTTCTTGATGGTCGGCGAACCGGCCTTCAGCGCAATCACAAGGTTCTGGGCGCCGCTGTCCTTGAGGTTCAGCGCATGAGCGCGGCCCTGGGAACCGTAGCCGATGACGGCGACCTTCTTCGACTTGATGAGGTTGAGATCGGCATCACGATCGTAATAGACGCGCATTGTTTGTCCTTCCCTTTGCTTGTCTGGGTATAATTTCGATGTCTCAGACGGTCGCCGCTGCTTCCGCCAAAACCTTTTCCGTGCCGTAAAGCTTGAGGAAGGCTGTAACAGCCCTCTCAGCCTGACGGCTGGAATCCTTCAAACCGGGCTCGCCGAGCAGCATGCGGACATGCAGATCGGAAACGATGAGCCCGTAAAGCGTGTGATATGCCTCGTCGGCATCGGTGAAACGGAGCAGCCCTGCCCGCTTGCCAGCGTCGATCAAGCCGCTGGCGCGGCGGTCGATCTGCCGGCGGCCGCGCTCCAGCAAAAGCTTGCCGAGCTTCGAGCCATCGCGGTTCGACTGGCCGATCGCCAGGCGGTTCAGCGCCAGCGAGACGTCGCCCGCCAGAACTTCCAGCAGATCGCGGGCGAAGACAACGAGATGATCATGCAGGCTCGACACCGTCAGCCGCTCGCCGTTGCGCTCGAAGGTGCGCACCTTGCTCGCCTGATAGGCGATCATCGCCGACAGCAAACCGTCACGGTCGCCGAACCATTTATAGAGACTTTCCTTGGAGCAATTGGCGGCGCGTGCGACGCCCGAGGTCGTCAGCGCCTTTTCGCCGCCGTCGACGAGCAGACGCAGCGCCTGCTCCAGAACGGCGTTCTGGCGCGGCGAAAACTCGCTCGACTGTCCTACTTCGCTCAGCACGATGGCCACTCCCAAATGCGTACCGTACGGTACGGTTCGTGCCGCGTTATGCAGCACGCCGAAGCGGTCGTCAAGCGGAATTCGTTGCTGCACTGCGCCAAAAATCGGAGCGCGCTTGTCATGGCCGGCGCGTAGCGGATAGAGCTTGCCGGCACATCCGTTTCCTTTCGAGATCCTTTGATGAAAGCCGCGTTCAACCTTCATTGCGAGACGTCACCTCCCCGCTTCCCGGCTGGCAGCGGCATGGGCGGGAGCAAACAGCGGGCACCTACCCGCATTGTAGGGATCTGCCTTGTGCTCGGCCTGTTTCCCCTTACAGTGTCGGCACATGCAACGACAAAGCCGCTTACCGGACCCGACGGACATTATTGCGGCAAGCTTCTATCTAGTGGGTTGCTGGTGGATGTCGAGACTTCGCTACAGGCCGACCCAAAGGGCCACATATCGGGGACCTATCGCTTCGATGATGACGGCAATACAACGGCCGGCACCTTGTCGGAAATCGGGACGGCTCACGGCACCGTACGAACGCTGCGTTGGTCCGACAAATATGGAATGGGTTCGCTGACGATCCGGTTCGATGCCGGCTACGGTCGTTTCGAGGGCCTGTGGGGACCTCAGGATGCCGTTCCCAGCTACACTTGGAACGGCGGCAATTGTGGCGCACCCATCAGCTAGGCCTATTCGGCCGCGACAGCACTATTGCGCATGGCCTCGACATCCTTGAGCGGCGGCAGGCCGTAAAGGCGGCTGTACTCGCGGCTGAATTGCGAGGGGCTCTGATAACCGACGCGATGGCCGGCCGAGCCGACGTCGAGCTGCTCGACGATCATCAGGCGACGCGCTTCGTGCAGGCGAAGCTGCTTCTGATACTGCATCGGCGACATGGCGGTGACAGCCTTGAAATGATGGTGCAGTGAGGAAACGCTCATGCCGACACGCTCAGCCAGTTCCTCGATGCGCAACGGCTGCTCGAAATTGCCGCGAAGCCAGGCAACGGCACGCGCCACCCGGTTGCTCTGGCTTTCCGCCATCGCGACCTGCAGCAGCCGGGGACCGTTCGGCCCGGTGAGCAGGCGATAAAGGATCTCCTGCTCGATCAATGGCGCCATGGCCGAAATATCCTCGGGCTGATCGAGCAATCTGAGCAGCCGCAACGAGGCATCGAGCAATTCTGGCGACGCCGCATTGACCGCAAGCCCACGCAAGGGCTCCGCCGTCACCGCTTGGCGTGGAACGTTGACGCGCGACAAAAGCTCCTTCAGGCGCTCACCGTCCAGCGCCATGCTGAAACAGAGATACGGCGTGTCACTGCGGACATTGGTTACCTGGCTCGATACGGGCAGGTCGAGGGCAGTCAAAATATACTCGCCGACACCGTAATGGTACGTATCAGTGCCAACAGTCAAAGTCTTCCGCCCCTGGACCACAATGGCGTAGCAAGGCCGATAAGCCCCATGCTGCCATACTGTCGCAGCCGACTGCCGGTATAGGTTGAGACCATCTATCGGCGTGCGGTATTCTCCGTCCTCCGTGGCGAAACGGGCAATGATGGATGCGAGTTCCTGATTGGGATTGAAGGGAAGTGTCATGCGCAACCAACTGTTTTTCGAGGAGCTGTTGAGGCTTATCTAGGGAACCTACCCCGAGTGCGAAAGGGTAGCCGCGCATTTAGATTCGCAGGATCGTACATAAAGCTTGCAGGATCGCTCTAACGCTCCGGTCCGCTCCCGATGCATAGTGCGCCATCCCAATTCCACTCCCACCCCATCCGAAAACAAGGAAGTCTCCCATGCCTATCGCAAAGGGTTATGCTGCCACCGACGCGTCGAAGCCGCTCACGCCGTTCACCTTCGAACGCCGCGAGCCGAACGACGACGATGTCGCGATCTCCGTCAAATATTGTGGTGTCTGCCATTCCGACATCCACCAGGCCCGCAATGAATGGGGCTTCTCCAAGTACCCGATGGTACCGGGCCATGAAGTCGCCGGCATCGTGACTGCCGTCGGCTCCAAGGTGACGAAATTCAAGGTCGGCGACCGCGTCGGCGTCGGCTGCTTCGTCGATTCCTGCACGACCTGCGCCACGCGCGACCTGGATTACGAACACTACATGCCTGGCCTCGTCCAGACCTATAACGACGTCGAAGCCGACGGCAAGACGCCGACTTTCGGCGGCTATTCCGACTCCATCGTCGTCAAGGAAGGCTATGTCCTCTCCTTCCCGGAGAATATCCCGCTCGACGCAGGTGCGCCGTTGCTTTGCGCCGGTATCACGCTCTATTCGCCGCTGCGTCATTGGAACGCCGGCCCGGGCAAGAAAGTCGCGATCGTCGGCATGGGCGGCCTCGGTCACATGGGGGTCAAGCTGGCGCATGCCATGGGCGCTGACGTGACGGTTCTGAGCCAAACGCTGTCGAAGAAGGAAGACGGCCTCAAGCTCGGCGCTGACCACTACTACGCCACCAGCGATGCCGAAACCTTTACCAAACTTGCAGGCAGCTTCGACCTTATCCTCAATACGGTCGGCACCGCCATCGACTGGAATGCCTACCTGAATCTCCTGAAATACGACGGCAGCATGGTGCTGCTCGGCGTTCCGGAACATGCCGTCCCGGTCCATGCCTTCTCGCTGATCCCTGGCCGTCGCAGCCTTTCCGGCTCGATGATCGGCTCGATCAAGGAAACCCAGGAAATGCTCGATTTCTGCGGCAAGCACAACATTGTCTCGGAGATCGAGGTGATCAATATCGATCAGGTCAATGAAGCCTATGAGCGCGTCCTGAAGAGCGACGTCCGCTACCGCTTCGTCATCGACATCGCATCGTTGGCCTAAGCGCCACCGCCTCATGACTTATAAGGAAAGGGCAGCCGCAGGGGCTGCCCTTTTTCATTCCTCGCGCATGGTTTCCTTCTGCGTGATCAGCCGAGCGCTGTGCTGCCGGCTGATATAGATCCACAGCCAGCTCCAGGCGACCGCGATGCGCCAGCGGGTGCCGATCAGGAAATAGATGTGGGCAAGGCCCCAGACCCACCAGGCGAGCCATCCCCTGAGCTTGATCCAGCCGAAATCGATGATCGCGGCACTCTTGCCGATCGTTGCAAGGCTGCCCTGATGCCGATAGCGAAACGGCCCGGGTGCCGGCTTGCCCGCCAGCTTCGCCTTGATGACCTTGGCGACATAATCTCCCTGCTGCTTGGCGGCCGGAGCGATCCCCGGCACCGGACTGCCATCCTCGCGCAGGACGGATGCGGTATCGCCGATGACAAAGATATCTTCCTTGCCCGGCGCCCGCAGCTCCTTGTCAACAACGGCGCGACCGGCGCGGTCGGCCGGGATATCCAGCCATTTCGCCGCCGGCGACGCTTCGACACCCGCCGCCCAGACGATTGTGCGGCATGGCACGAAGCTATCGCCGATCGTCACCCCTTCCGCACTGCAGGAGGTGACAGGTTTGCCGAAGCGGATGCCGACGCCGAGCGCCTCCAGCGCTTTGAGAGCATAGGTGGACAGGTCTTCGGCGAAGGCCGCCAGCACCCGCGGCCCGGCTTCCACCAGGATGATCCTTGCCTTGCTTGTGTCGATGTTGCGGAATTCCTTCGGCAGTGTCGTCCTTGCCAGTTCCGAGATGATGCCGGCCAGCTCGACGCCCGTGGGACCCGCGCCGACGATGGTGAAGGTCAGGAGCGCGTCGCGCACCGCCGGGTCGCTCTCCAGTTCCGCCTGCTCGAAGGCCAGCAGAACGCGGCGGCGGATGGTCGTCGCATCCTCCAGCGTTTTCAGGCCGGGCGCCACCGGCTCCCATTCGTCATGGCCGAAATAGGCGTGGGTCGCCCCCGTCGCCAGAACCAGCGTATCGTAGGCAATGGTCTGGCCGCCCTTCAGCAGCACCTGATGCGCCTCGCTGTCGACGCCGACGACCTCAGCCAGCAACGTCGTCACCTCGGGCCGATCCCTGAAGAAGCTGCGGATCGGCCAGGCGATTTCGGAGGTCGCAAGCAAGGTGGTCGCGACCTGATAGAGAAGCGGCTGAAACAGATGGTGGTTGCGCCGATCGATCAGCGTGATGCGGACAGGCGCACCCTTCAGATCATTGGCGAGTTGCAAACCGCCAAAACCGCCCCCGACGATGACAACGTGATAATCCTGCATGGCGACCCCTCATGTCTACGGTTCATCGAAAACGTAGAGTTGCGAAAGATGAGCGGCAATCATCTTTTATGCATGGCACCCCTGCGGCCGCCAGCTCTGATACAAGTTAAGATGGTTTCGTCGACTGCGCTTGTTGGATGAGATTGAATGTTTCACGCGCCTCAGTGATACCAAGAAATTGAGGAGCATTTGAAAGCGCGGGAGTCCAGGCGCTTATGCCGTTGCGGCGGCCATAGCCAACTTGGGCATCGCTTCCAAAGCTGATTGTCCCCGTTCCATCGCCTCTCTGATCCAAATCAAGAGCCGGCAGCCTCTGCAACGGCAAGGTCAGAAGCTTGGAAAACCAGCCTTCGCGCAAGATTATTATGCGCTGATCGCTGACCGCATACTGTGTCCTGGCGCGAACAAACGCATCCAGCGCAAAACGGCCGATGATGAGGTACAGGCCAATTAATATAAACGGCACGCCCCATAATCTAAAAAAGAGCGGAGCATTGGCCTGGCGCATGGCCATACTTTCCCAGAAGACTGCAAAACCGCCCCATATGAGCGAAAACGGCACTTGCAGCATGTCTTTCTTGCTAAACATGAGGCCTTGTTTCGGCCGGCCTAGCCACAACAACTTTTCATCGGGCAGAAAGTAGTTTTGAATATCTACATTGCTCATTGCGAATTGCCTCCACGGCGATAACCACGAATGTGATTGTACAACCCAAAAGCACTTGCTCCCCATGACACCTTTAACAAGGTGATATGCAAAATCAGCACGTGATTGTGGCGAACTTACTGCGCATAGCCGACGGGAACGGAAGCACCGCTTTTCAGCTCTTCCATCGAGATTGACGCCGAAACATCGAACAGCTCGACCCTGCGCACAAGCTGCTTGTAGACGACGTCGTAGTGCTCGACACGGGGCAGAACGATCTTCAGAATGTAGTCGTAGTTGCCGGTCAGCCGATGCGCCTCGACGATCTCGGGAATGTCGCCGATCGCCTTGCGGAACGTCTCTATCCATTCGTCGGCGTGATGCGCTGTTTTGATCATCGCATAGACCGTCGTCGGTACGCCCATCTTCTCGCGGTCGAGCACGACGATGCGCCTGGCGATGTGGCCGCTCTCCTCCAGCCGCTGGATGCGACGCGAACAGGCGGAGACCGACAGAGCCACGCGATCGGCAAGTTCCGTCACCGATATGCCGGCATCTGCCTGCAAAAATTCCAGAATCTTTCGGTCGCGCTCATCAAGCATGTGCAGAAATCCTTATCATCACGCCGTAATTTTGCACAAAACATGAAATATGCGCAAATCATTGCAGATTCAATTGCAGGCATCACAAAGTTTGCAAACACAAGGCGCATGAATTGCGGCACCATTCCTCCATTCACAGACAAGAGCGGAGAACAGCAATATGCGCACCATAGGCCTGATCGGCGGCATGAGTTTCGAGAGTTCGGCGGTCTATTATCGCCAGATCAACGAAATGGTTCGCGACCGGCTGGGCGGCCTCTCCTCCGCCGAACTGCTGATGTACTCGGTCAATTTCGAAGAGATCGTGGCCTTGCAGAAGGCCGGGCGCTGGGGTGATGCCGCCGCCCGCCTCGGCGATGCCGCACATCGCCTGCAGACAGCCGGCGCCGAATGCGTGCTCATCTGCACCAACACCATGCACCTGATCGCGCCGGAAGTTGCCGCCCGCATTTCCGTGCCGCTCATCCACATTATAGACGAAACCGCTGCCGCGCTGAAGGCTGCGGGTCGCGTCAAGCCGCTGCTGCTCGCCACACGCTACACCATGGAGCACGGTTTCTATGCCGAACGCATGGCTGAGAATGGCGTCTCCATCATGGTGCCCGGCCCCGAAGACCGCACGGTGACCCACGACATTATCTTCAACGAACTCTGCGCCGGCGTCATCAAGGACGAATCGCGCCGAAAGCTGCATGACATCATCGAGCGTGCCAAGGCCGAGGGCGCCGACAGCGTCATTCTCGGCTGCACCGAGATCTGCCTCATCCTCGATCCCAATGCGCTGATCCTGCCCGGCTTCGACACGACGACCATCCATGCTGAAGCTGCCGTCGATTTTGCTCTTGCGGAGGAAGGCGCCCGCAGTAGCCGCGCCGCATAGGTGAAAACCAACTTACTTGACTCAGTCCAATAGATGGTGGACATCGTCTCTTATATCCGAGGAGACGATGTTCCATGACTGTTGCTGCAGAATTCGCGACCATAGATGCCGTCCGCGACTTCAATCGCTTTTACACGAACTTTCTCGGCGTGCTGAACAAGGCCTATCTCGATAGCCCCTATACGCTGACGGATGCGCGCGTCCTGTTCGAAGTCGGCTCTCGCGGTGGCGTCGCCGCTTCGACACTGACGCGCGAGCTACATCTCGATCCCGCCTATCTCAGCCGCATCGTAAAGCGCTTTCGCGAGGAAGGGCTCATCGAGACGGAGCCCGACCCGAGCGATGCGCGCAGCCAGATCATGAATGTCACCGATAAGGGGCAGGCTCAGTTCGAGGAGTTCGTCCGCCGCTCCCGCACCCAGATCGCGGGATATTTCGACAGGCTTGCCATCGGCGAGCCCGAGCGCATCGTCGAAGCGATGCGGACGATCCAGGATACGCTCGGCACGGACCAGGCCGCTGCGCCCCCTGCCATCATCCGCGCCCCGCGGCCCGGTGACATCGGCTGGATCGTCCAAAGTCAGGCGCGGTTCTATACCGAGGAATTCGGCTGGGATCATCGGTTCGAGGCATTGGTCGCCGACGTCGCGGGCAAGTTCCTGTCCAACTTCAATCCGGCAAAGGACCGGTGCTGGATCGCCGAACGGAGCGGCCTGAATGTCGGCTCCGCCATGGTCGCCGACGGCGGCAATGGTGTCGCCAAGCTCCGGCTGCTCTACGTCGACAAGGCGGCGCGCGGCCTCGGCCTCGGCAAGCTTCTGGTCGACGAATGCATCCGCTTCTCGCGCGATGCCGGCTATGACAAACTTTCGCTGTGGACCAACGACATCCTCCATACCGCTCGCGGCATCTATGTCAAAGCCGGATTCAGGCTCGTCGCAGAGGAAAGGCATCGTATGTTCGGCCCGGAATTGAACGGCCAGACATGGGAGCTCGACCTGTGAGCATCGATCGGATGCGGAGATAGACAGGGTAAGGGTTGAGCCCTATCCTCGATACATCCCTGATTTGCATCGAGATATCCATCCATGATCGCCAGCGCCGATATCCTTATCCAGCCCATCGCCAGCGAGCACATCGAAGGCTTTCACAAGGCGCTCGACACCGTAGCGCGTGAGCGGAAGTACCTGACATTGCTCGAAGCATTCCCGCTGGAAGAGACGCGTGCCTTCGTGCTCGGCATGATCGTGAAAGGCAATCCGCAATTCGTTGCTTTGGCTGGCAGCGATGTTGTCGGCTGGTGCGATATCAGCCGACATACTTTCCCTTCCCATGCCCACGCAGGTCATCTTGGAATGGGAATCATCCCGTCCTATCGCGGTCAGGGTCTGGGCCGCAGGCTCATAGAAGCGACATTGCAGGCTGCCCGCGATACCGGTATCGAACGCGTGGAACTCAGCGTCCACGCCGACAACAGCCGGGCCATCGCGCTCTACGAAAAGGTCGGCTTTGTCCGGGAAGGGCTTGCGTGCAGAGCCGTGCGTATAGACGGGCACTACAAGGACGCGATCCATATGGCGATCATTTATCAATAGCGGCAACGAAACCCGCGATTTGCCTTCGTAGGATGCCCATCGTGAGCGACAATTCTGTTGCAACGCAAAAATCCGCTTGATTTGGAAACGATCATTTCCTAAAAGAGTCGCATGACAACGGACACCATCGATATCGCGCCCAGACTTCGCGGCCGCCCCAGGGAATTCGATATGAACGCAGCGCTCGACGAAGCACTGCGGGTCTTTTCGGAGCGCGGCTATTATGCCGCCTCGATCAGCGAATTGACTGAGGCCATGGGGCTGACCGCAGGCAGCGTCTACAAGGCTTTCGGCGACAAACGCGGCGTCTTCCTGGCCGCTTTCGATCGCTATCGTCATGTGCGCCAGCAACTGATCGACGAGTCTTTGGCGAGCGCCACAAACGGCTATGAGAAGCTGCGCGCATTGGTGACATTCTTCGCTGAAGCCTCGTGCGGCGAGGTCGGCAGAAGAGGCTGCCTCGTCGTCGGCAGCGCGACAGAACTCGCGCTCTTCGACGAGGAGGTCGCCGGCCGCGTCGGCGTCGCTTTCGATTTTGACGAGCGGCGTATCCTCGATCTGATCCACCTCGGACAAGCGGATGGTTCCATACCACAGCATGTCGATGCCGAGGGCGCCGCCTGCGCGATGCTCTGCCTCACGAAAGGCATGCGCGTAGTCGGAAAGACCGGCCGTAAGCATGAAACAATGCTCGCGGTTGCCGAGGTCACCATGAAACTGCTGGATTGATTTTTCGCTAGAATTTCGGGGAGCCCACTCTCCTGCCCGCCCCATCAAGGAATAAAGCCATGACTGCAAGTGCCGCCGCCAGGACCGAGAGCATGCCGCTCCCTGAGAAGACCATTTCGCCGCTGATGACCTTCATGTTCGCCGCCGCCTGCGGACTGGTGGCTGCCAATCTTTATTACGGTCAGCCGCTGGCCGGTCCCATCAGCCAGTCGCTCGGCTTCTCTCCGGCGGCAACCGGCCTGATCGTGACCCTGACCCAGATCGGCTATGGTCTCGGCCTGCTGCTGATCGTGCCGCTCGGCGATCTTTTGGAGAACCGTAAGCTGGTACTGACGCTGGTAGCGCTTGCGGCGATTGCACTTGTCGGCGCCGCCCTCGCCTGGTCGCCGTCGCTGTTCCTGCTCGCCTCGCTCTGTATCGGCCTCGCATCTGTCGCCGTGCAGGTCCTGGTGCCCTTCGCAGCCCATATGGCGCCGGATGCCAGCCGCGGCGCGGTCGTCGGTAACGTCATGAGCGGCCTGCTCTGCGGCATCATGCTGGCCCGCCCGGCGGCAAGCTTCCTGTCAGAACTCCTTTCGTGGCACGCCGTCTATATCGTCTCGGCCGCCATCATGATCGGTCTCGCCGTCATACTGCGCGTCGTGCTGCCGACCCGGGTACCGCATACGAGGCTGCATTACGGTCAGCTGCTCTCCTCCATGGGTCACCTCGCCCTGCATACGCCGGTGCTGCAGCGGCGCGCGCTCTATCAGGCCTGCATGTTCGGCGCCTTCAGCCTGTTCTGGACGACGACGCCGCTCTTGCTGGCCAGCCCCGCTTTCGGCCTGACGCAGAACGGCATTGCCCTCTTCGCGCTCGCCGGCGCGGCTGGCGCAGTCGCCTCGCCGATTGCCGGCCGGGTCGCCGATCGTGGCTGGACAAAACTTGCCACCGCCTTCGCCATGGCACTCGCCATCGTCGCCTTTTTTATCGGCCATGCCTCAGGCAGCGGTTCGCTGCTGGCACTGATCACGCTGACGCTCTCCGGCATCATGCTCGATTTCGGCGTGCAGACCAATCTTGTCCTCGGCCAACGCGCCATCTACGCGCTGAGCGCCGAACATCGCAGCCGGCTGAATGGCCTTTATATGGCAACCTTCTTTGGCGGCGGCGCCATCGGTTCGGCGCTCGGCGGCTGGGCCTATGCCGCCGGTGGCTGGAATCTCGCCTCGTGGTTCGGCATCGCCTTCCCGGTGATTGCGCTCCTCGCCTTCCTGACCGAGCGGGAAAAGTGATCAGGACGGCTGAGGAGCGGAAGCCCGCAGCCAGTCGCATTCGCTGAGGCCGGCGGCCGCAAAGGGATCGACCAAGGTGCCGGAAACGATCGCCGCGAGGATCTGCGGCGCCGGGGGCACCTTGGCGATGGTCGCCACCAGCCGATTCCGGATCCAGGCCAAAGCGGCCGAATCCGACTGATAAAATGGCGTGAATGCCAGCGACAGCAGCTGAAACAGCCGCACATGCATCCGTCGCGCTCCGGCATAGGCGGAAAGTGCTGTTTCTATCGTGTCATGGCTCGCAAGCGCATGCGCCAGCGCCGCCACATCAAGCAGCGCCATGTTGGCGCCCTGCCCGAGTTGCGGGCTGGTGGAGTGAGCCGCATCGCCGACGAAGACCGTTCGCCCGTTATAGGGTACTTTCACGGTGCGGTGCGCATAGCGCGCCAGCGTCAACTGCTCCCAATCCGTCACCTGCTCCAACAACGGCTCGCATTCAGGCCAGTAACCACGGATAGTCTGCTTCCAGCGATCGAGCCCGCGCCTGCGAACTTCGTCGACATCGGCGACCTTCAAGCTCCAGAACAAAGCCGCCTGCTTCGGCATATCCGGTTTTCTGCTGCCGATCGGCAGAACCCCGATCATCACGCTCGCCTTGTCGTAACGCTGCGTCAGCGCCGCCTGATCCACGAGCCCATCCGGACAATCGAGCGTCGCCCAGAAGGCGCCATAGACAAGATTGCGCGCCCGCGGCGCCCGCGGCAAAGCCGCTGCTAGCTCTGACCGCGCGCCGCTGGCATCGATGACAAGATCGTATGGTCCGAGACGCTCTCCACCCTCGACAGAGAGATAGCTGCGATCACCCTCTTCCATCACGCCTACGATCTTCTGTCCCGTGAAGATCGGGTGTCTCCGAGCAGAGACTTCATCGTAAAGCGTATCGAAAAGAGCCGCACGATGGACGCCGAGCCCATAGCGCCCGCTCGGCAGCGCGTTAT
Source organism: Rhizobium sp. SG570 (assembly GCF_012275345.1). Taxonomy (NCBI): domain Bacteria; kingdom Pseudomonadati; phylum Pseudomonadota; class Alphaproteobacteria; order Hyphomicrobiales; family Rhizobiaceae; genus Rhizobium; species Rhizobium sp. SG570. The sequence goes on from NZ_JAAZQI010000008.1 coordinate 191,833, forward strand.
AGCGCACGTCGAGGACCGTGCGGCCACGGGTGGTTTCCGTGCCGAACAAGCGGTCGATGCGGTTGCCGGTTGCGTGGATGGCCGGGCCGAGCCCGAGTGTTTCAAGCACGGTCAATCCGGTCGGCTGCAGCATCAGCGCCGAGCCGACCGGCGCCGGGCTGTCGAAGCGTTCGATGATGTCGGTCATATGACCGGCGCGCGTGAGAAAGAGAGAGGCGGCAAGGCCGGCAGGCCCGGCGCCGACAATGGCGATCTTCAAAGGCTTCACTGCGAGGCTCAGTCCGGCGATTGATCGAAACGGGCGCGCGCTGCGCGCACGGCCTCATGATTGGCCTCTGCCCAGTTCAAAAGCTGTGCCAGCGGCTGATACAGCGAATGGCCGAGATCGGTCATGCTGTATTCGACGCTCGGCGGCTTTGTCGGGAAAACCTCGCGGTCGATATAGCCGTCGCGCTGAAGGTCCCGTAGCGTCTGCGTCAACATACGCTGGGAAATATCGGGCACCAGACGGCGTAACTCGCCGAAGCGGTAAGGCCGCTTTGCCAACGTTTCCAGCAACAGCACTGACCACTTGCCGCCGATCTGCGATATCAAATCGCGCACAGGACAATTGCTGAAATCGAGATTGCTGAGGTCGACGTCGCGCAGCGGCGGATCTATGCTGCGCAGATTGACGACGGTGCTGGCGCTCATGCCGGTTCCCTTTTGGTAACTTGGAGCCGAAAAACTGCCTCCTTTACATCTAGAAGTCAATTCCTATTCTAGTGCTAGTCTCTTTTTGAGAGCAACCCAGACCCTTGCAATGCGCGGCGGTCAAACAAGGATAAAGACATGAGCAGCACTCTTCTCGTCACCGGTGCCGCAGGCCAGCTCGGCCAGCGCGTCATTCATCACCTGCTGGAGACATATAAGGTAGCCCCCGGCCGCATCATCGCTGCCACACGCAGCCCGGAGAAGCTTGCCGATCTCGCCGCCAAGGGCGTCATCACCCGCAAGGCCGATTTCGACGATGCCGCCACGCTGCCCGCCGCCTTTGCCGGCGTCGACCGCCTGCTGATCATCAGCACCGACGCACTCGCCGTTCCCGGTCTGCGCCTGAAGCAGCACACGGCTGCCGTCGAAGCTGCAAAGAAGGCTGGCGTGAAACACATCCTTTATACCTCCATGCCGGCTCCGGAAAACTCGCTTGTCTCCTTCGCACCCGACCATCTCGGCACGGAAAATGCCATCAAGGCGAGCGGTATCGGCTACACGATCCTGCGCGACGCCTGGTATTTCGACAACTATATGATGGGCTTGCCGCATAGTCTTGCCGTCGGCAAGTGGTACACAGCGACCGGCGGCGGCCGTACCAGCAACATCAGCCGCAACGATTGCGCGCTCGCTATCGCTGCAGCACTTGCCTCCGACACCACCGACAACGCGACCTATACGCTGACGGGCTCCACATCCCTGACGATCGAAGATGTCGCAAGCGTCGTCAGCAAGATCACCGGCCGTCCTCTGGAAGTCGTACAGGTCAACGACGAGCAGTTCGCCGCTGGCCTGACCGGCGCCGGCCTGCCGAAATTCGTGGTCGACATGCTCGTCTCCGCCGACGCCAACGCCCGCGCCGGCAAATTCGACATTCTCACCAACGACTTCAACAAGCTGACCGGCAAGGAGCCACAGACTCTGCGCAGCTTCGTCGAGGAACACAAGGCTGCATTGCTCGGTTGAGTTATTGGAGCGGCCAGGCAAGGCTTTTTTGCCGCAGCCTCAAGCATAGCCCCTCACCCCAGCCCTCTCCCCGCAAGCGGGGCGAGGGAGTTTTCACGCTCTGGACGCAAATTCTAACCGCGTCGCGTCGGAGAACCTGTTCGGTATCATACAAGAAATACCACCAGCCGTTTCCCGGCGCTCCTGAAGACCATTTTGCGCCATTTGCGGCCCTTCGTTCACTGGCGCCCCTCCCAGCCAAACGCACCGCTGTTACGGGTACGCCCGGCAACGGGGCATGCGCGGCTCGCTCGGACTGTCGCCCGGTCAACTCAATCCCTCCTCTGCGAGCGCCTGGATCACGGAAGGCATCGCCTTCATGCGATCCAGGCAGTTCCGCAGATTTTTCGGCAGCTCGATGCCGCTTCTCGGCGCGGCCATCAGGACCCAGAAGAGATAGCAATCGGCGATCGTCATCTCGTTGCTCACCAGGAATGCCTTGTCGCCCATCTGATCGGCGAGAATGGCGAAGGCCTTCTTGAGCTTCTCGCGGGCGCGCTCCTTCTCCGGCTCTGGGAAATCCCTGAAGAATGGGTTGTAGGTTCCATGGATTTCGGAGGACATGAAGGCGAGCGCCTCGAAGGTCCGCCACCTGAGAATGCTATCGTCGGGCAGAAGTTTGCCGCTCTGTTCCGCAATATAGGCGAGGATGATCTGGTTCTCCGTGAGGATCGTTCCGTCGTTCATCTCGAGGGTCGGGATATAGCCCTTCGGATTGATCGACAGAAAATCCCGGCCATCTTCCGTCCTTTTTTCGCGGTTGATGCTGAGGAGCTTATAGGGAAGCCCGGCCTCGATGAGCGCTATGTGATCGGCCAGGCTGCAGGCGGCGGGATAATAGAAGAGATTCATCGTGGTCTCCGCGGGTGACCCCATCTCGACATTTCCGGGTCGAAAATAAGGTCTACAATGTTGACCACAGCCATTTATGAGACCAAGAAGTAACCGTCAAAAGCATATTTTTAGGAGCAGGTCAGATGGATGTGACCGGCACGCCCGCAGGAGCTGACTGCAAGGGGGTAAGCGAGATCCTCAGCCGCGTCGGCGACAAGTGGACGATCCAGGTGGTCGTCACGCTTCGCGCCGGTTCACAGCGTTTCAATGCAATCAAGCGGCAGGTGGGCGGTATTTCGCAGCAAATGCTGACGAGAACACTCAAGACACTCGAACGTGACGGCATGGTCGAACGCACCGTTCGCGATAGCACGCCGCCGCAGGTCGAATACACGCTGACACCGCTCGGACATTCCTTGTCAGAAACCGCGCGGCATCTCGCCGATTGGGCGGCAGCTCATCGAGGACAGATCGAAGACAACCGCCTTCATTACGACGCTCGCCAGCTTTGATGGATCCGCGATCCCGATGCTTGCAGCCGCTGATTAAACCGCTTGCCCGCAGGCCCGGCGGAAGCGCCGCACCGTTTCGGCCATGCCATATTCCAGCGCATCGGCGGTCAGCCCGTGGCCGATCGACGTTTCGGCAAGTTTCGGAATCCGCTTGAGGAGCGCAGGCAGGTTGGCAACCGTCAGATCGTGGCCGGCATTGACATCAAGGCCATTGGCGAAGGCGGCATCAGCTGTTTTGCCGAGCGCTTCGAGAATGACGGCAGCGCGTTCCGGGGCGTCGTAGCAGCCGCCGTAGGGACCTGTGTAAAGCTCGATGCGATCGGCACCGACCTCCTTGGCAATTTTCACGGCGTCGGCATCGCCATCGCCATCGGCAAACAACGACACACGGCAGCCGATCTTCTTGTACTTGGCAACGACGTCGATCAGCAGATCGCGGTTCTTGCGGAAATCCCAGCCGTGATCCGAAGTCGCCTGCGAGGGATCATCAGGCACAAGCGTCACCTGCTCAGGCTCTGCCGAAGCACAGAGATCGAAGAATTCGTCGCTCGGATAGCCCTCGATGTTGAACTCCGCCTCCGGAAATTCGTCATCGATCAGCGCCCGGATCTCGGGCAGGTCGGAGAAGCGGACATGCCGCTGATCGGGCCGTGGATGCACCGTGAGGCCGCTGGCGCCGGCAGCAAGCGCGATACGACCGAGCCCCGTGACGCTCGGCCAGGGAAGGTCACGCCGGTTGCGCAGCATGGCTATGGCGTTGAGGTTCACGGAAAGCTTGGCAGGCATGATCGAAATCCCTGATCTTCGAAGAGGATAATACCGACGTTTTATGCCATTGCGGACAGCAAGACCAACGAGATTCGAACATCGACCCATGCAAAAGATTGATGAAGCGCTCGGCGGTCTATCACCGCCCAGTGACACCCGGACAGAGGCTGGCCCTATCGCGGTTTGCACAGAAAAAAAGCGGTTCTAGCGGACGATGGTCAGCGTCTCGGCGGCGCGGGTGATGGCCGTATAGAGCCACCGTTCGCGCGTGTCGCGGAACGCCCAACTCTCATCGAACAGCACGACATTGTTCCATTGCGAGCCCTGCGCCTTGTGCACCGTCAGGGCATAGCCGTAGTCGAACTCGTCGTATCGCTTGCGCGTCGACCAGGGGATCTCGCCCTCGACATCCTCGAAGGCCTGCTTCAGCAGCTTGATCTTTGCGGCACCCCTGTCCATGTCGTCGTCTTCCGGGCGCACCAAAAGATTGATACCCGGTTTCGCCGTTTCCCTGGATGAGGTCATGACCTGCCAGAGTGAGCCGTTGAGCAGGCCCTTGGCGGGATCGTTGCGCAGGCAGACGAGCTTATCGCCGGATTGTGGATACTCGGCCGTAAAGCCCTTGAGCTCGCGCAGACGCTGATTGTAGCGTTTGCGGGTGCGGTTGGTGCCAACAAGCACCTGATCCGCCTCCATCACCAAAGGCTGCGTCACCTCGTTCTTCGAAATCACCTGCGCCGTGCCATAGTTGCCATGCATGATCTCCTTGCCCTCGCGCACATGCATGGCGAGTTGGATGATCGGATTGTCGCGGGCCTGTCGGTGAATATCCGTCAGCAGATAATCCGGCTCCTCATTGGTGAAGAAGCCGCCGCCGGAGATTGGCGGCAACTGACCGGGATCGCCGAGCACGAGGATCGGCGTGCCGAAGCTCATCAGATCCTTGCCGAGCGCCTCGTCCACCATCGAGCATTCGTCGACGATGATCAGCGCCGCCTTGGCGACCGGGCTTTGCCGGTTGATGGTGAACATCGGCGCGATCGAGGTCTTGCCGGTTTCCTCATCCTCGACGGCCTCTTCGCCGCGCGGACGATAGATGAGCGAATGGATTGTCTTGGCGTTGCTTGCCCCGCGCGAGCGCAGCACTTGCGCCGCCTTGCCCGTAAAGGCCGCAAACAGAACTTCGCCATCGACATTCTCGGCAAAATGCCGCGCCAGCGTCGTCTTGCCCGTGCCGGCATAGCCGAACAGGCGAAACAGCGGTGAACGCCCTTCCTTCAGCCATTTGGCCACGGCCTTGAGCGCTTCGTCTTGTTGCGGCGCGAATTGCATGGGCCGACTTGGCAGGATTCGGCGTCAGGAAGCAAGCCGTAAAAAAACACCTGGCGGGCGGGAATAAAATCGGGGCGGAGCGTGTCTCACATCCGGCAGCGCAGAATGCGAGGCCTGGACGAATACCCGTCCATCACCCGAGGAGAGATATCATGAAGACCGTGACATTCCTGGCTGCGCTCGCCGCGGCATCGGCCTTTGCCACAGCCGCCTTCGCCGCAGCACCGGTAAAGACAGTCGAAAGCGCCAAGGGCAAGGTTCTTGCCGGCGAAAACGGCATGACGCTATACACCTTCAAGAACGACAAGTCGGGCGAGTCCAATTGCAACGGTGATTGCGCGAAAGCCTGGCCGCCGCTCATGGCCGATGGCAAAGCCAAGGCGGAAGGTGCATATTCCATCATCACCCGCAAGGATGGGATGAAACAGTGGGCAAAGGACGGTATGCCGCTCTATTTCTTCGTCAAGGATGCAAAGTCCGGCGACGTCGCCGGCGATGGTTTTAAGGGCGTATGGGATGTCGAAAAGCCCTGACGGGAGCGGAAAGGGCGCGGCGGCAATGCCTTCCGCGCCCGATAGTTTCGAGGCGGAGGTGCTGGCGCTCCTCCCCTCGCTGCGACGCTATTCGCGCAGCCTCGCCCGTTCCGACGCCGACGGCGAGGACTTGCTTCAGGACTGCGTGGAGAAAGTGCTGGTGCGGCGCGGCCAATGGCGCGGGCTGAACCTGCGCGGCTGGGTTCTCACCATCATGACCAATCTCTATCGCAACGGATTGCGCCAACAGGCCAACCGTAGTTTCGTCGACATCGACGACAACAGCCATTTGCCTGCGACCGAGACGGACAACGACCCGCTGCAACGGTCGCAGCTGGAAGCGGCCCTCAACAGCCTGGCCGAGGACTATCGCGCGGTACTGATGCTCGTCGTCGTCGAAGGCTACAGCTATCAGGATGTCGCCGGCATGCTTGATATCCCGATCGGGACCGTCATGTCGCGTCTCTCACGCGCGCGCCAAAAGATGACCAGCCTATTGAGCGCCGACAATGTCATTACGCTTCGGAGACCAAAATGACCGAACGCAACCTGACCGTGACCGAAGCAGACCTCCACGCCTTTGCCGATGGTTTACTGCCGCCGGAGAGACACGCGCAGCTGGAGGCATGGCTTACCGAGAACCCCGAAGACGCCGCTGCGGTCGCCGCATGGCAGGCCCAGAACGAGGGCATCAAAGCCTTGTTCCAACCATATGCGATATCGAAGGACGGCGATCCGGATCTGATCGCGAAAGGCAAGGAAACTTCGCCGAAAAACGAGGCAGCGCAGCATCGGTTTCGCCGCTTGACTGTGGTCGCAGCCGCGCTGACGCTCTTCCTTGCCGGCGCTGCCGCAGGCCATTTCGGCCCGGATCTGTTTGCGCGGCCTGAATTGCAATTGACCGCCATGGAAGCATGGCCACAGCAGGCGCATTCGGCCTTCATCGTCTATGCCAGCGAGGTGCGCCATCCCGTCGAAGTCGGCGCGGATCAGGAAGCGCATCTCGCCACATGGCTCGGCAAACGCATGAATGTCGCCGGCCTCAAGGTGCCGGGCCTGCAAGTGCTTGGCTTCCAACTCGTCGGCGGCAGGCTCTTGCCGATCAACGGCACGCCGGGAGCCATGTTCATGTATGAAAATGCCAACGGCCAGCGCCTGACCGTGCTCGTCGGGCACAATACCGAAAATACCACGACCAGCTTCCGTTTTGCCAGCAGCGGAGATGTCGAGACCTTCTACTGGATTGATGGCAGTCTCGGCTACACCGTGACCGGCGAGATCTCCCGCGAGATGCTTCAGCAGGTTGCCGACGAGTGCTACAGGCAGTTCTCGTCCTAGACCAACCTTTAGGCAGTTGTTTTTACGCAATTCCGAACGGAAAACCGCTGCGCACTTTTCCTGGAACTGTTCTAGCGCTGCGGATCGTTTTCCAGAACGATCGGCTTGCCGTGCGGCGTGGCCTCCGCCGCCCGCTGCCAGCTTCTCTGCAGCTCGGCGATCACGTCCGCATCAGCAATGCCTTTCGCCACCAGCAGGCCGGAGAGAGCCGCCACCCAGCAATCGAAATAATCGCTGCCGTCAGGCGCGCGGCCCGGTTTGTGCAGCTCGGCCGAAAGCCGTTCCGCCCATTCACTCCAGGCAAACAAGCCTCTCTCATGCAGATGCACGGTCATGGCGAAAGCTTCGGCAGCCCACGGCTCAGGAAAAACCGGCGCGCCATCATCGGACTTTGGCATTTCAGGCGATTGCGCCAGAGGCGAGACGATCTCATAGGCGCTCAAGATAGCTCTCCCAGGCATCGATGGAGACCGTGAGCGAGGGATCGGCACCCTCGCCCCAGATTTCCAGCGCGTCGAAGACAACGGTATAGACCCATTGCGGATTCTCGCCCCGGCCATGGGCATTGTCATCGGGGAACACGAAGGAGCCTTGTACGGCCTCGACCACGCCGGCCTTGGCGCGAGCATAACGCGGCAGCCTTGTGTGGCCAGTCGGATTGAAATTCCTGGTGCGCACGCGCTCGCCGACGGCAAAGAGCGGTGCGGAATCAACAGGCCGATCGCAAGGGCCACCTTTGTTGAGCGCCGCATCGACCATGTCAGCCTTCAGAACCCGCTTCGGCACCGCACCCCGCTGGAGAGAATGGCCGGTTTGCAACTCCTCGGCCGTCGCGAAACCATGCCGCTCCAGCAGCATGTCGATGGCTCGGGTCCAGATCTCGTAGTAGCTGGCGGCAAGATAGTTGGCCGGCGGAATATTCTCGCGCGCATGCCGGCTCTCGTCGATGCTCCAGGCCCCAAAGGCACCACAGGACAGCGTGATGCCAAGAGCGCGTTTTTCCCACTCGGCATGGAAATACGGCTCGTTCGGTTCCGGCGCAACCGGGCCGAACCCCATTTGCCCGCCGAGATCATGCGGCCCGTTCATATCGCTGCCTCCGGGGATCTGGCGAGCGCCGTTCCGATCATGGCATCGCGGCTGACGAGATCGGCCAATTCAGCCTCGTCCAGACGTTCGGAGCCGGCGGGCCGCTGCGGGATGACCAGATAGCGCAGCTCTGCCGTCGAATCCCATACACGGATTTTCGTTTCCTGCGGCAGCGTCAGGCCGAATTCGGCCAGCACGCTGCGCGGATCGATCACCGCACGCGAACGATAGGCCGGCGCCTTGTACCAGACCGGCGGCAACCCGAGCACGGACCATGGGTAGCAGGAGCAAAGCGTGCAGACGACCAGATTGTGCGTATCCGGCGCATTGAACACCGCGCGCATATGCTCGCCCTGCCGGCCGGTAAAACCGAGGCTCGCAATCGCTGCAGTCGCGTCACGCCGCAGCCAGTCGGCAAAGGCGGGGTCGCTCCAGGCCCTTGCCACCACCTGCGCCCCGTTTCGCGGCCCGATCTTCGTTTCATAGGTTTCGACGATGCGATCGATCGCCGCCGGATCGATCAGGCCCTTTTCCGTCAGCAGCGTTTCCAGTGCTTTCACGCGCGCCTGCATGTCGGAATAGCTGTTGTCGTGATCATGGTGATGGTGGTCGTCATGATCGTGCATCATGGATCTCCCTGTCGAATGGAACTCGAGTCTAAGCCTTAGCCAGACGGTCGCCAAGCATCTTCTTCATTGTTGCAACCGCGCCTGGATGCCGCAACCCACTGCCTTTGCTAGCGCTTTTGGCTAATCTGCCTGTCATGAACATTCTGATTCTCGGCGCAACTGGTTTCATCGGCTCAGCGGTCGCGGCGCGATTGCACGCGGAAGGGCATCTGGTTACGGGTCTTGCCCGCAATCCCGGCCGGGCGCGGATCAAATATCCTTCGATCACCTGGATCAAAGCCGATCTGGCGACGATGACAGATCCTTCGAACTGGCAAGTGCCGCTGAGCGGTCATCAGGCCGTTATCAATTGTGCAGGCGCGCTTCAGGACGGGCTTTCGGACGATCTTGCCGCCACACAGGAAAGGGCGATGCACGCCCTTTATGTCGCAGCCAAACAATCGGCGATCGACCTCATCGTGCAGATTTCCGCGCGTACCGATGGCGGCGGCAAGGAGCAACCATTCCTGACGACAAAACGCAACGCCGATGAGGCACTTGCGGCCAGCGGGCTCAACCATGTGATCCTCCGACCCGCCCTTGTTCTCGGCCGTAATGCGCATGGTGGTACGGCACTGTTGCGCGCGCTGGCCGCCATGCCCTTTGCCTTCCCGCTCATCCATGCCCAAAGCCCGATGGAAACGATCTCGGTCGATGATGTCGCAGCGGCCGTCTCAAAAGCAATCGCCGGTCAATTTCCATCCGGCGCAGATATCGATCTTGCCAACGACGATGTGTTGACGCTCCGCGAATTGGTCACACTTCATCGAAACTGGCTTGGCCTAGCGCCAGTGCCAGTCGTAGCTATACCGGCCGGCCTAGCAAGACCGGTCACATGGGCTGCCGATATCGCCGGACGGCTCGGATGGCGCTCTCCGCTCCGCTCCACCGCTATGGCGGTAATGTCCGAAGGTGTTCTCAGCCGTCGGAGTGCGCAACATCGTCTCAGCCAGCGTCTGACGACGGCGGCGGAGATACTCGACGCCAATCCTTCCGGCATTCAGGATGTGTGGTCCGCCCGTCTTTACCTGCTGAAGCCCCTGATGATCGCTGGCCTGGCGCTGTTCTGGATAGTGTCCGGAATTGTGCCAATACTGGCTCCGATCACCGCAAGCCGGCATTTCCTGCCCTTTATGTCTCAGGACATGGCGACGACGCTGACGATCGCAACCTGTTTCATCGACATGGCCCTCGGCGTGCTGATCCTGGTGCGGCCGTTCGCGCGCACGGCGTTATACGGGATGCTCGCGGTCACGCTCGCCTATCTCGCCGGAGGCACCTTACTCGAACCATCCCTTTGGCTCGATCCGCTCGGGCCGCTTGTCAAAGTCCTGCCGTCGATCCTGCTGACGGTTGCCACACTTGCGGTATTGGAGGAACGCTGATGCTGCTGGAGGAATTTCTTCGTCTCGCGCATGTCGTCGGCGCCACCGTGCTTTTTGGCACAGGCGCGGGCATCGCCTTCTTCATGGTCATGGCGCATCGCACCGGTGATCCCTATCACCGGCTCTACCGCGTCTGGTTCGCCTGCGGCTTTCCCGCATTTTTTTCCGTAGTCGGCATATTCTGGCTGATGCTCAATAAACCGTCCATAGCGCTATTTTAACATCGGCCAGAGACTGAGCACGAGCAGCACCGCCATCGTTATGTTGAACCATTTGAGGCGAACTGGATCGGACAGCCAGTCGCGCAGCGCCGAGCCGAAGCCGGCCCAGGTCGAGACGCTCGGAACATTCACAGCAGCAAAAGCCAGGCCGACCAGCAGCACGCTGAAGAGATAGAGCTGCTCATTGGTGTAGGTCGCCATGGCGGTGACGGCCATCACCCAGGCCTTGGGATTGACCCATTGAAAGGCGGCGGCACTCATGAAGCTCATAGGCTGGGCACCGCTTTCGCGGTCGCTGAGGCTGCGCGACGTGCCGATCTTCCAGGCAATCCAGACGAGATAAGCCCCGCCGGCGAATTTCAGCGCGGTATAGAGCAGCGGCACGGTATGCAGAAGCGCGCCCAATCCCAACCCCACGGCAATCAGCAGCACGAAAAAGCCGACGCCGATGCCGAGCATATGCGGGATGGTGCGCCGAAAGCCGAAATTCACGCCCGATGTAAACAGCATCATGTTGTTCGGCCCCGGCGTGATCGAGGTCGTGAATGCGAACAGAAGAAGAGCCAGAAATGTATCCAGCGCCATAAAGCCTCCCCGGACACCGTATTGTGACAAGAACGGCCTCCAAAATTTTTTCTCGTGATTCTTGTCATGCACGCCGAGTATGGCGACGCATGTCTGGCCTGACACTAATTCGCGCGCAATCCGAAAGCCATAATGCGATTGTCACGGTGACATCAGCCGTGTCGATTGAAATCCGGCGGAATGAAACTATCCTTCCGCTCTCTGCAGCGAGGACATACCATGCGAGACCCCATTCCTACCGTCACCCTACCCTCCGGTGTCACGGTTCCCGCACTCGGTCAGGGAACGTGGAACATGGGAGACGATGCCGCCCAGGCCCGTGATGAGATCGCCAGCCTGAAAATCGGACTCGATCTCGGTATGACGCTGATCGACACTGCCGAGATGTATGCCGATGGCGGCTCGGAGGAGATCGTCGGCAAGGCGATCGAGGGGCGGCGCGACGAGGTTTTCCTGGTCAGCAAGGTCTATCCGGCCAATGCAAGCCTCAGAGGTGCTATCGAAGCCTGCGAGCGCAGCCTGAAGCGCCTGAAGACGGATCGCATCGATCTTTATCTGCTGCATTGGCGCGGAAATCATCCGCTTGCCGAGACGGTGGAAGCCTTCGAAGACCTGAAAGCGGTCGGCAAGATCGAAGCCTGGGGCGTGTCGAATTTCGACGTTGCCGATATGGACGAGCTTCTAGGCGTGCCGAACGGCGGCAATGTGGCCGCCAACCAGGTGCTCTACAATCTTGCCCGGCGCGGCATCGAATATGATCTGCTGCCCTGGTGCCAGGAACGCAGCATCCCGATCATGGCCTATTCCCCTATCGAACAGGGCCGGCTGACCCACCATCCGGATTTGATCCGCATCGCCAAGACCTACCAGGCCACCCCTGCCCAGATCGCTATCGCCTTTCTGCTGGACCGCGATGGCGTGATAGCTATTCCGAAATCCTCGAACCCGCAGCGCATCGAGGAAAATCGTGGCTCCGTAGACCTCGACATTACCGACGAGGACTGGGCCGTCCTCGATGCCGCGTTTCCGCCGCCATCGCGAAAGAAGTCATTGGAAATGCTGTAGGCTCAGGCCGCCGCCCTCTGCTGCGCGACGATCAGATCGATAGCCCGGAAGACGGCGATCTCTCGCCAGTCCGCCGGATCGCGATAGGTCGGATAAAGCGAAAAGGCGGCAGCTGCGATCTGGTCGACGGATCGCAGCTTCGTGCGCCTGCCTGCCAACGCTGCTTTCGTATAGACGCCGAAATGATCCTGCGTCACACCCCAGCCGGCATAGAAGGGTGCCGCGTAGCAGCGAACCGGAATGCCGCGCAGCAGCGCATCGAAACCGAACTGGCTCGAAACCGTCCAGACCTCGTCGACGACCTCCAGGATCGACGCCACCGAAACGGCATCATCGATCAGTACCGCCCCACCCTTCGCGGCAGCGTCATTCGTAAGATATCCCTTACGAAGTCCCGCCATGACATCGGGATGGGTGCGGATCAGGCATTGCGCACCGCTTTTCAGCCCATCGGCAAGCATCCGCTCAAAGGAGGCCTGCGAACCGAGCGCCCTGCCAACCGAGACATCGCCGACGACCTGGTCGACCAACAAAATGCGGCGCTTGCCCGTCCGCTCGACTTGGGGCGGCCGATGCGGCAGGTGATTGTACTTCGAGAGCCTGTTGAGAACGATCTGCTCTCGAATGGCCCGGCCGAGCTCGCCCGCCTCGCCGGCGCCCTCGATCAGACGCTCGAGCCGCGACGACGTGTTTGCATCGACAGGTAGTCCGAGATCGTCAATGACGATGGAAAGCGGGATGGTCCCGGCCTTGCCGAGGCCGACGGAACGAAGAAAGCCGTCCTCCAGATGCCAGTGCGGCAGCCGACGAAACCGGGCGATCGCCGCTGCCGTCTTGGCCGGCACGCGGCCACCCCAGGAAACGATGCCGCCTATGCCAGGCGACAGGGTGGATGCGAACTTCTGTGAACCGAAATAGTGACCGAGCCAAGGGAAGTCGTTACGCACGAAGAAGGTAGCGCCGAGGCGCATTCCGGCCGGCGGATGCCAATGCTTCTCGCCGAGATCAGGCAAAATTTCCCCGACGACGAATGCCACCCTTCTTACCCCGCTGCAAATGCGGCCATCGATCCGGCCCGAGCGTCGCAAAGGCTAGGCGACGCCCGCAAACCGGTCAACGACGGATAGGTGTCACATACCCTGCGGGCCGCGATTCATCGCCGCGATGCCCGTACGGCATACCTCGATGAGACCAAGCGGCTTGATGATGGCGATAAACTGATCGATCTTCGACGACTTGCCGGTGATCTCGAGAATGAAGTGCTCGACGGTCGCATCCACTACCTTGGCGTGGAAGGCGTCTGCCAGCCGCAATGTTTCGGCACGCAGCTCCCCGCTTCCGGTCACCTTCAGCAGCGCCACTTCGCGCTCGATCGGCCGCTCCTGGCCGAGTTCGCGGGCGCGCACCGTGAGATCGACGACGCGGTGAACCGGAACGATGCGTTCAAGCTGCGCCTTGATCTGCTCCAGCACCTGCGGCGTGCCGCGCGTTACCACGGTGATCCGCGACAGATGCGCCTGATGCTCGGTCTCCGAAACCGTAAGGCTTTCGATGTTGTAACCGCGACCGGAGAACAGGCCGATGACGCGGGCAAGCACGCCAGGCTCGTTGTCAACAAGCACCGAAAGCGTGTGGCTCTCCGCTGCCGCCGTTTCCGGCGAGATGAAGTAGGCGGAGCCCGTGGGTTGAAGGTGTGCGTTCATTGTCCTTGTTCCGTTTCCTCAGTTCTTGTTCGGTATGCCAACACGACATTGGTAAGCTCGACGGTCCGGGACGCGGCGTCTGCCGCGCCCCGGCCATTCGATCAGACCAGCTGACGGCCCTTGGCGTCGATGGCGTTGGCGACGGCTTCGTCGGTGGCTTCGTCCGGCAGCAGCATCTCGTTATGCGCCTTGCCCGAGGGGATCATCGGGAAGCAGTTGGCGAGATTGGCAACGCGGCAATCGAAAATGACCGGCTTGTCGACGTCGATCATCTCCTGGATCATCGCATCGAGATCGCCGGGCTTTTCGCAACGCAGGCCGACCGCGCCATAGGCTTCCGCCAGCTTGACGAAATCGGGCATCGCTTCCGTATAGGAATTCGACAGGCGGTTGCCGTGCAGCAGCTGCTGCCACTGGCGCACCATGCCCATGTACTGGTTGTTCAGGATGAAGATCTTGATCGGTGCGTTGTGCTGGATCGCCGCCGACATTTCCTGAATGCACATCTGGATCGAGGCATCGCCGGCAATATCGATGACCAGGCTCTCCGGATGGGCGATCTGCACGCCGAGCGCTGCCGGCAGGCCATAGCCCATGGTGCCGAGGCCGCCCGAGGTCATCCAGCGGTTCGGCTCCTCGAAGCCATAGAACTGCGCCGCCCACATCTGATGCTGGCCGACTTCGGTCGTGATGTAGGTATCGCGATGCTTGGTCAGCTCGTAGAGGCGCTGAATGGCATATTGCGGCATGATGACATCGTCGCTCGGCTTGTAGGCGAAGGAATTGCGCGCGCGCCAGCGGGCGATGTTCCCCCACCAGTCGCCAAGACGATCCGCCGCAGGCTTCTGTGGCAGTGCCCGCCACAGGCGAACCATGTCTTCGAGAACATTGCCGACATCGCCGAGAATGCCGACATCGACGCGAACGTTCTTGTTGATCGAGGACGGATCGATATCGATATGGATCTTCTTCGAATTCGGCGAGAAGGCGTTCAGGCGGCCGGTAATGCGGTCGTCGAAGCGCGCGCCGATACAGACCATGACGTCGCAATCATGCATCGCCATGTTCGCCTCATAAGAACCATGCATGCCCAGCATGCCGAGCCAGTTCTTGCCGGACGCCGGATAAGCGCCGAGGCCCATCAGGGTCGACGTGATGGGGAAGCCGGTCAAGTCGACCAGCTCCCGCAGCAGCTTGCAGGCTTCGGGGCCGGAATTGACGACGCCGCCGCCGGAATAGATGATCGGCTGGCGCGCATTCTTCATCAGTTCGATGGCCTGGTTGATCTTGTTCAGATCGCCCTGAACCTTGGGCTGATAGCTCTTCTGGACATCATGCGCTTCCGGCGGCGTGTAGGTGCCGGTAGCGAACTGGACATCCTTCGGAATGTCGACGACGACCGGGCCTGGACGGCCTGATTGCGCGATACGGAAGGCTTCGTGAATGACGGCTGCGAGCTGGTTGACGTCCTTGACCAGCCAGTTGTGCTTGGTGCAGGGCCTGGTGATGCCGACCGTGTCGCATTCCTGGAAAGCGTCGGAGCCGATCAATGAGGTCGGAACCTGACCGGTCAGGCAGACCAGCGGGATCGAGTCCATCAGCGCGTCCTGCAGCGGCGTGACCGCATTCGTTGCGCCGGGACCGGAGGTGACCAGCATGACGCCGACCTTGCCGGTCGAGCGGGCATAACCTTCGGCCGCATGACCGGCGCCCTGCTCGTGGCGTACGAGAATGTGCTGGATATCGTCCTGCTGGAAAATCTCGTCGTAGATCGGAAGCACCGCGCCGCCCGGATAACCGAAGATGTGTTCGACGCCATTGTCCTTGAGCGCCCGCAACACGATCTCCGCGCCTGTCATTCGATTGTCGCTCGCCTGATTATCTGTGCCGGTCATACGTTTGTTCCGCTATCTGCTGGAGGTTTGGAAAGATGAAATCTCGATTTCGGGCATAAAAAAAGGCTCCTTGGGGAGCCTGTCGTCTAGCGCATGGGTGGCTGTCGCCGGATGGTTACACCATCCTGCCCATGCGCTTTCCCACCACGATAAGAACCGTCGAAATTTTCATGGGGTCGAGTGATAGACAGAAAATTTCGAAGCGTCAACGCATCAAGCAATAAAAAATCGCGCCCTCTCCCGATCCAAGTAAAAAGCATGGCTTGCCGACAGGATTTTGTTAAGCCGCCGACCCTATGCTCCGCTATCTAACGCTCGAGGTAGCCGTTTGCTCAATAATGATCTGCAGACGTCCGGCAAGGCTGGAGATTTTGATCGCCGCGACAAACTAAAGCCGGGAAATCGCTTTCTCGGTCGCGTTGTCGCGTGCAACGGCTCCAGCGCGACCATTGCCGCCGTCGCCGAGAATGGCGGCACCGATCTCACGGAACTTTGGTCGGTCGGCAAGCTGATCTCCATCAGCGTCGGGGCCAATCGCGTCGCAGCCATGGTCTACGCCATGAACACCAGCAATATCGGCTGGGGCGAAGAGCAGGACAACCTCTTCCGTATCGAAGTGGAGCTGCTGGGCGAAGTCCGTGTCGAGCCCGATGGCCGCGAGGAATTCTCAAGCGGCATTTCCGCTTATCCTTATCTCGGCGCCATCGCGCATCGCATCCGCGCCAGCGACCTGATGCGTATTTTCGATGCCGGCAAGGACAGCAGCTGCGTCATCGGCAAGCTGACGCAGGACGAAAGCATCGATGCCGCCATTCACATCCCGTCGATGCTGTCGAAACATTTCGCCGTGGTCGGCTCCACAGGCGTCGGCAAATCGACCGCCGTCTCGCTTCTGCTGCATAAGGCAATCGGCGCCGATCCGAAGCTGCGGGTGCTGATCCTCGACCCGCACAACGAATTCGCCGCCGCCTTTCCGAGGCACTCCGTCGTCATCGATACCGATACGCTCGACCTGCCCTTCTGGCTGATGCGGCTCGAGGAATTCAGCGAAGTCGTCTTCCGTGGCCGTCCGGCGGTACCGGAAGAGCTCGATGCGCTGCGCGATCTCATTCCGGAGGCAAAACGCGCCTTTCGCGGCAGCGATTCAACCTTGATGCGTCGCCAGTCGGAAAAAGCATCGGTGACGGCGGATACGCCGGTTCCCTATCGCATGGCCGACCTGCTGGCGCTCATCGACGAACGCATCGGACGGCTGGAGGGGCGCCAGGAAAAGCCGCACCTGCGCTCGCTGAAAATGCGCGTCATCTCGGCAATCAACGATCCGCGCTATAATTTCATGTTCTCCAACAACACGATCACCGATACGATCATGGAGACCATTGCCGAGATCTTCCGCATTCCGGGCGATGGTAAGCCGATTTGCACCTTCCAGCTCGCCGGAATTCCTTCGGAAGTCGTCAATTCCGTCGCGTCAGTCCTATGCCGCATGGCGTTCGAGCTGACGCTCTGGAGCGATGGCGCGATCCATATGCTCGTCGTCTGCGAGGAAGCGCATCGCTATATCCCCGCCGATCCGACGCTCGGCTTCCTGCCCACTCGGCAGGCCATTTCCCGCATCGCCAAGGAGGGACGCAAATACGGCGTTTCGCTTGGCATCATCACCCAGCGTCCGGGCGAACTCGACCAGACGATCCTGTCGCAATGCTCGACACTGTTCGCCATGCGCCTTGCCAACGATCGCGACCAGGAAATCATCCGTTCGGCCATACCGAACTCCTCCATATCGACGACGAGCTTTCTGTCATCCATAGGCAACGGCGAAGCCATCGCCTTCGGCGAAGCCATTGCCGTGCCGATGCGCATGCGTTTTTCCCGCGTGGCGGAGAATTTGCTGCCGAAAGCCAATGGCAGCGTGGCGAAAGCCAGCGAGGAATCACCTGACACCGTCGACCTGCGGACCATTGTCAGCCGCATGCGCTCGATCTCCGCTCCCGATATTTCCGCCCTGCAGCAGAGCTACAATGCCGCGAGTGAAGTTATGCCTGAGATCAGGAACGATCTTGGCGATGCCCCTATCGAACAATCCGCAAGGCGCCTGATCGAGGCGACCTTGCCATCGATTGAACCCTATCGCCCGGACATGCTGCCGCGCGCCGACGCTCTGCCGCCGACGGCGGCCTCCATGCAGACATCGATCGACAGCAAGCTCGCGGAACTGCGCCGCGAAATCCGTGGCGACGACACGGCTGGCGCTCGCGCGATGCCGACGAGAGACCCCGCTCCGTCCCTGCGGCGGGAGCCCGGCCTTTCGCTGCGTGACAGTATCCTGAAGAAACCGCTGAGCAGTCTTTACGACAAGGATTGATCGGTCAGCCTATGGGCTGACGCGCTCCCAGCTTTCGTCCATCTGATTGCGAAACCACGTCATCTGCCGTTTGGCATATTGCCGTGTAGCTGCCGCTCCGGTTTCGAGAACGTCCTCTCGCGTCATCTCGTCTCTTAGCATCGCGGCAATCTGCGACACGCCGATCGCCTTCATGACCGGCATCTCCGACGATAGCTCCAGCGCCAGCAGAGCCCGCACTTCGTCCGCAGCCCCCATCGCCAGCATCTTTTCAAAGCGGCTGTTGATGCGCTCGTGCAGCAAGGCGCGGTCCGGCAACACCACGATCTTCCGGGCGCGCTCAGGATCGATCACGACTGGCCCGGTCTTCCCCTGAAAGGCGGCGATGGATTGGCCTGTCGCTTCGATCACCTCCAGGGCGCGAACGATGCGCTGGCCGTCCTGAGGATTGAGAGTTTCAGCAACGGCACCGTCGCGGTCGGCAAGCTCGCGATGCAGCGCCTCGGCTCCCTCCGCCAGGAGTCGCGCGCGCAGACGGTTACGAATCTCAAGAGGAATGCCGGGCATGTCGGAAAGGCCACCTGTCAACGCTTTGAAGTAAAGCCCTGTTCCGCCGACGAAAACAGGCATTCGCCCCTCATCGCGCAATCGTTCCACCAATACGGCGGCCTCGCGCAGCCAGAAGCCGGTGGAATAGGCTTGCGCTGCCGGCACATGACCATAAAGATGGTGCGGAATGCCCTCCATATCCGCCTGCGAAGGCCGAGCAGTCAGCACGCGTAACGTATCATAAACCTGCATGCTGTCGGCATTGACGACCACGCCGCCATGCGCACGCGCCAATTCAACCGCCAGTGCGGACTTGCCGCTGGCGGTCGGCCCGGTTATCAGGATCGCGTCGATATCGCTCACAAGGTTTCTGCTCATGGCCTTCGTTGCCACGCTTATTGCCAATCCGTCAAATCCCGTTCTTGCTCCGGCCATCGCTGAACAGGCAGCAGATGCCGTCAAGGCCTCAGGGCTCTATTGGCTGGCCGACGGCATCGCTTGCGATATCGCGCTGCGCGACGATGCCGACCTGCGGGCGGCGGAAGCCAACATCCTCGCCGTCATCGGCGGCGCGCCGATCGACCTGGTGATCCAGGAAGCCGAAACACGTCGCAAGAAACTGCTGATCGCCGACATGGACTCGACGATGATCGGCCAGGAATGCATCGACGAACTCGCGGCCGAAGTCGGCCTGAAGGAGAAGGTCGCCGACATCACGGCCCGCGCCATGAACGGCGAAATCGCCTTCGAGCCCGCCCTGCGCGAGCGTGTGGCCCTGCTGAAGGGCCTGCCGATTTCCGTGGTCGACGATGTCATCGCAAAACGCATCACCCTGACGCCGGGCGGTCCTGAGCTGATCGCCACGATGAAGGCGAAGGGGTATTACACTGCCCTCGTTTCCGGCGGCTTCACCGTCTTTACGAACCGCATCGGCGCGACATTGGGCTTCGACGAGGATCGCGCCAATATCCTGCTGGAAGAAAGAGGCGTCCTCACCGGCCTCGTCGAAGAACCGATCCTCGGCAAGCAGGCCAAGGTGGATGCGCTGACCGAGATCGCCGAAAAACTCGGCATTTTGACCGACGACGCGCTCGCCGTCGGTGACGGCGCCAATGATCTCGGCATGTTGCAGCTCGCCGGCTCCGGTGTCGCACTGCACGCCAAACCGACGGTTTCGGCACAGGCTCGCATGCGCATCGACCACGGCGATCTGACCGCCCTGCTCTATCTCCAGGGCTATCGAAAGAGCGACTTCATCAAACCATAGAAACGGCGGAAGCCGCCAATGTCGGGTGCCATCGATGACCATCACCGAAACCGAACGCCTCATTATCCGCAACTGGCGCAAGACGGACCGAGATCTGGTCTTCGAGATCAATTCCGACGAGGCTGTGATGGAGTTCTTTCCCTTCCGCCGCAACCGTGCGGAAGCCGATGCCTTCTTCGATCGCGTCCACTCGATGATCGCCGAAACCGGCCTCGGCTTCTATGCACTGGAGGAAAAAGCCAGCGGCGAGACGATCGGCTTTTGCGGGCTGGCACGTGTCGATCACCTTGAGCCCCCCATAGCCAAGGGCACAATCGAAATCGGCTGGCGGCTCGCGGCTCGCTACTGGGGCAAGGGATTTGCCAGCGAAGCAGCGCGAGCGCTGCTCGCGCTTGGCTTCGAAAAGCTCGGTCTCGACCAGATCGTTTCCTTTGCCGTGCACGACAATACCAGGTCGACCTCCGTGATGGAGCGGATCGGCATGCATCGCGTCGCCGGTGGCGATTTCGACCATCCCAACGTGCCGGACACCCACCCACACTTGAAACGGCACGTGCTCTACCGCCTGACTGCGGATGAATGGCGCGTCGGGCGATGACCCTCGTCGAGACGTCCCGGCTGACCCTCCGGCCCTGCCGGGAAGAGGACCGCGATCTCTTCTACGAGCTCAGCTCCGATCCCGCCGTGCTTGCGTTCTTTCCCTTTCGCCGCAGTCGAGCAGATGCCGATACCGTCTTCACCATGATCCGGAGCATCGTCCCGGAACCGGGCTTCGATCTTCTGGTGATGGCTTTGAAGCAGAGCGGCGAAGCGATCGGCCTTTGCGGGCTGTCGAAGCCGCAGCTCGAGCCCTATTTGCCGAAGGACGCGGTGGAAATCGGCTGGCGGATGTCAGCGCGCCACTGGCGCAATGGCTATGCCACAGAAGCGGGTCTGGCACTCCTGCGCCACGGCTTCGAGACGCTGAAGCTTGATGAAATCCTGTCGATCGCCGTTCACGACAACCGTCGCGCCCTCGCGGTCATGCGAAGGATCGGCATGCATCCGGATCCGGCCATCGACTTCGACCATCCGCAGATCCCGGACACGCATCCGCAATTAAGACGCCACGTCGTCTACCGCCTGCGTACCGCCGAATGGCGGTCGCAGCGGCAAACGGAAAACTGAAGTGTCTACTCGAGAGCAACAGCGATAAAGCGCAAGTCGCCACTTGGAGACGCAATCATCAACTGCGCGTTTCGGCGCCCTTCCCGCTTCAGCGAGGCCACTTTTTCCGATGCGGCACTCGGCGTCTGCACGAATTCCTGCGCGACTTCGACGACAACATCCCCGGGCTTCAGGCCCTTCTCGGCGGCAGCCGAACCCGGTGCAACTTCCGTGATGACGACGCCATCGACGCTATCGGCGATACCGAAGCTCTTGCGGTTCTCGGCCGTCAGCGTCGCCAGCTTCATGCCGAGTATACTCGTGTTTGCCTGGGCCGGTGGCTGAGCCTGCGGCGACTGCTGCTGGTTGTCACCCTGGTCCTGTCCATCCATGCCATCATCATTGCCGCCATCGCCCCCGTCCGGATTGATGACGCCGTCATGATTGCCGTCGCCATCAGGCGCGAGCTGAGGCTGCTTGTCCTTGTCGGTGCTCGCCGCTGCCGCCTGATCGCTATTTTCCAGCCGGCCAAGCGTGACCTTGACGGTCTGCTCCTTGCCGTCGCGGAAGATGATCACATCCACTTCCTTGCCGACCGGGCTTTCAGCGACGACACGCGGCAGGTCGCGCATTTCAGCCACATCCTTGCCGTCGAATTTCAGGATGACGTCACCTGCCTTGATGGTGCCGTTGTCGACGGGGCCACCCTTGATGACGCCGGCCACGAGTGCGCCCTTCGCGCTGCCGAGACCGAGACTGTTGGCGACATCATCCGTCACCGGCTGAATACGAACGCCGAGCCAGCCGCGACGGGTTTCGCCGAAATCCCTGAGCTGCTTGACGACGCCCTCGGCCAGCTCCGAAGGCACGGCAAAGCCGATGCCGATCGAGCCGCCGCTCGGGGAGATGATGGCCGTGTTGATGCCGATCACCTCACCCTTCATGTTGAAGAGCGGACCGCCGGAATTACCCTTGTTGATCGCCGCATCCGTCTGGATGAAATTGTCGTACGGACCGGCATTGATGTTGCGCCCGCGCGCCGAAACGATACCGATGGTCACGGATCCACCCAGGCCGAAGGGATTGCCGATCGCCATCACCCAGTCACCGATCCTCATCTTGGAGGAATCGCCGAACTTCACCGCCGTCAGCGGATGCTTCGGCTCGACCTTGAGGAGCGAGAGATCGGTCTTCGTATCGGTTCCGATCAGCTTCGCCTTCAGCTTCGTCCCGTTCGGGAAGATCGCCTCGATATCATCGGCGCCTTCGATGACGTGGTTGTTAGTGACGATATAGCCGGCCGCATCGATGACGAAGCCAGAACCGAGCGAGCTTACCTTGCGGTTGCTGTCCTCGTTATTCCTGTTCTTGAAGAAATCGTTGAAGAAATCCTGGAACGGCGAATTGTCCGGCACCTTCGGCGTCGCCGGGCCATCCCCCTCGTCCTTCACCTTCTGCGAGGTGGAGATGTTGACGACGGCATCGAGCAAACCGGAAGCAAGATCTGCAACCGAAGCGGGGCCGGCATTCATAGCCGGGTTCATCGTCATCGTCGGCGTGTCCGCAGGCGGCGTCTGGTTGTTGGTGGCTGCCGGTGCCTGAGCGCCCGCAGCCGCGCCGCTATTCTGCGTCTGTGCATAGGCCTGTTCGGCGCCACCGACGACGGGACCGGCAATCAGCGCCATGCTGGCCAGCAAAGCGAACGAACGTCTGAAAGGCAGGCGAATGGTCGGGGCCATCAGGCATCCTCATCGATAAAGGGAAATCTTGAATAAGCATCAACATAAGGCGGAATGATGAAGCGCGAAATCACCTTTTTGCGAAATCCCCGAACGTCAATCCGACCAAGGCATTTATGGCAAAGGTGATGTGGTTTCCGATAAAGAAAAGGGCCGCCGTGAGGCAGCCCTTGGATTTCAGCGGGTTGACGCCTCAGTTCGCCGGAGTCGTCGTCGGACTGGCTAGCGCCGGCGCGCCGGAATTGGGCGCGGTACCGTTGGGACTATCGAAGAACTTGAAGAAGTCCGACTTGTTCGGCGGCAGGACCAGCGTCTTGCCACCGGAAACGAACGCCTTGTTGTAGGCGGCCATCGTGCGATAGAATTCGTAGAAATTCGGATCGCGCGATGAGGCATCGGCAAAGATGCCGTTGCGCTCGGCTTCACCCTGACCACGCAGGACTTCCGAATCCTTCTGCGCATCCGCGATAAGCTCGACGACCTGACGGTCCGCGATCGCGCGGCGGCGCTGGCCTTCTTCGTTACCCCGTGCGCGGAGGAGCTCGGCTTCCGCCAAACGCTCGGCCTTCATACGATCGTAAGTATTCTGCGACACTTCCTGAGACAGGTCAGTGCGGCGGATGCGGACATCCTCGATGTTGAGACCGAGCGTCTCGGCATCGCGGCGCAGATCGTCGCGCACTTCGGTCATCATCGACGCGCGTTCGTTGGACAGCGCCGCTTCGAAGTTGCGCAGACCGTAGACACGACGCAGCGAGGCGTCGAGGCGGGTTCTGAGACGGGATTCCGCCGCATCACGATCGCCCGACACCGCCTCGCGGAACTTGCGAGCATCGGTGATCTTGTAGACCACGAAAGCATCGACCTCGTAGAACTTGCCGCCCGACACCTGGACGCGGATATTGTCCAGATCGAAACGGAGTTCCTGCAGCTGTATGTATTGAACGCGGTCAGCATCCATGAAGGCGAAAGGCAGCTTGAAGTAGAGCCCCGGCTCCGCCTTGACTGCGCGGATCTGGCCGAAACGCAGGACGATAGCCTGCTCCCGGGCATTGACCACGAACACCGACGAATAAACGAGCAGCAGCAGCACCGCGAGCGCGATGAGAATGGTTGGTAAACGGCTGGACGTCATTATTTGGCCTCCGGCTGAGCTGCAGTGGCGGGCTTGCCCGCCCGCGTCGCGGGCTGCTTGCCGATGTCGTTCAGCGGCAGATAGGGCACGACGCCCTGCTTGTCATCGATGATGACACTGTTGGAATTGCCGATAACGGTCTCCATGGTTTCAAGGAACAGCCGCTTGCGGGTGACTTCCGGCGCCTTGATGTACTCGTCGTAGATCGAGATGAAGCGCTGTGCTTCACCCTGAGCTTCCTTTACGACACGATCCTTGTAGGCAGCCGCTTCTTCGCGGATCTGAGCCGCGCGACCGCGGGCCTGACCGAGCTGCTGGTTGGCGTATTGATTGGCCTCTTCAACCTGCTGGTCTTCGTTCTGCTCGGCGCGCTGTACTTCTTCGAACGCATCGGCCACTTCGCGCGGCGGTGCTACATCCTCGATCGGTACGGCAGTAATGGCGATGCCGGCGCCGTAGCGGTCCAGCGTATCCTGGATGATGGCCCTCACCTGAACGGCGATTTCCTGGCGGTTATCGCGATAGATGTCCTGGGCGGGACGGCGGCCGACGACTTCGCGCATGGCGCTTTCTGCAACCTGCTGCAGCGTTTCGTCGGGACTTTCGAGATTGAAGAGATAGGATTGCGGATTAGTTACCACAAAGAGAACCGAGAATTGGACGTTGACGATGTTCTGATCGCCCGTCAGCATCAGGCCGGCAGTCGAACCGGCGGCCGAGCGACCGCCGATATTGCGCTGCTGTTCCGTGACCTTCACGAACTCAACGCGATCCATCGGCCAGAAATGGAAATGCAGGCCGGGCATCGAGACTTCCGTGTTCGGCTTGCCGAAACGCAGTTCCACACCGCGCTCATCCGGCTGCACCGTATAGACGCACTGAATCAGCCAGAAAACACCGATAACCGCAGCGATGATAAGAAAGACGCCTGCATTGAAGCCACCAGGGATAAAGCCTTTCAACCGGTCCTGGCCGCGGCGAATAATATCCTCGAGATCCGGAGGCCCTCCGTTGCCGCTTCCCCGCGGCCGGTTCGGTCCTTGCCCCCAAGGTCCCTGATTATTTCCACCGCCGCCGCCGCCGCCCCACGGGCCACCGCCGCCGCCATTCTGATTGCTCCAAGGCATCAAAACCTCTTTGTTTGTTGACTCCCAGCACCGCGCCGAACCCGCAAAATTAGCAGGCGGCAGCGATTGCATCCCGTTATAGGTATCGACGCACCTGCTTTCAACGCAACTTCAGGAAGTTCGGCGGATTAACTGGAAAATATTTGAATTTTCAGGGCAGCCCTTATGCATTTCGCCTAAAATAACTGACGAAACGTGTCGGATAGGTGTCCTTCTCGCCGGCGGGCACGGCAAGCTCGCTGTCGACCTGCCAAAGGGCGGGATCGATGGCCGGGAAGGAGGTGTCGCCATCCACCTCCGCCTCGACATGCGTGATGAGCAACCGGTCGGCCAGACCGATCGCCTGCCGATAGATCTCGCCACCGCCCAGAATGCAGATCTCGTCGACGCCGCTCTCGGTCGCAAGGCGGGACGCGGCATCGATGGCTTCGCTCAGCGAATGCACCACCGTTACGCCTTCGGGCGAAAAGCTTTCATCGCGAGTGATGATGATGTTCGGCCGGCCGGGCAGCGGCTTGCCGATCGACTGGAATGTCTTGCGTCCCATGATGACGGGTTTTCCGAGGGTCATCGCCTTGAAGCGCTTGAGGTCGGAAGACTGTCGCCAGGGCATGTCGCCGTCACGCCCGATAATGCCATTGCGCGAAACGGCAACGACGATGGTCTTGATCGGCTGGGTCATGCATCCTCCCTCAAACAACGTCACCATCGCCATAGGCGAGTCGGCCTCATGATTCCACTGCATGATAGCGCTGACAGACCTTGGAAAGCACCCACCCGCCTGCAATCAACCGCCATTGTTGAGTTTATCGAGCTGTCCGGCCAGCACGCCGCCATCCTCGCGATCATCCGCCATCTTGCGGTAAAGACCGGCCATGCCTTTGAATATCAGCGCGGCGGGATCATCTTCGCCGAGGAAATCCGAGATCTCCTCCATCTCCGCGACCCAGCGATAGGCTTTCGGATACATGTCTGGGATGCCCTGCACAAATTTCGCATCGAGATCCGGTAGGCTTTCCTGGAGCTCGCGTTTCAGGGCCTCATCCGCTCCGGAGCGGATGGCGGCGAGCAGCATGGTGGTCCCAAGGCCCGTCACGCCCTTGTTGATGCCGGCATAGCACATCTTCAGCGCCGATGCGGCGCCGATCGGCCCATCGATGCGGCGCACCTGAAGCCCGCGTTCGGCCAGCATGGCGCTGCTGTCGGCCGCATCTCCGCTGACATAAAGCTTGGGTCCCTTCTGGCCGGGCTTCGGCGGGCCGCCGATGATGGAACCATCGAGAACCACGCCGCAATCGCTGGCAAAGATCGAGGCGACCTGCACCATCGTCTGCGGCGAAATCGCATTGCAATCCATGAATGTCGTCTTCGTGCCGCGTCGACGCACGGCTGCTGCGATCTGCTCGGCCACGCCGATGGCGGCGGCGGGTGGAACGATGGAAAGGATGAGGCCGGCTCCGGCGATAGCGTCCAGCCCGACAACCTCCATGCCCGCAGACTTCGCTCGATCGATCGTTGTCGCCGAGCGGCCCTCGAGATGGGTCAACACCTTCGCGCCATTCTCGACCAAACGCCTCGCAATGGCGCTGCCCATCGCGCCGGCTCCGATGACTGCGATATCCACGACCGATCTCCCTCTTCACGCAAGGACGACAATATAGCGCCTCGCGACTAGGCCGACGAGCGGAATGCGGCGCGGGAACGATAAGTTTTGCGCATGGGCGATGGGCCAAAAAGCGATCGGCCAAGACAGGCGCCATAGCTTTTTCTTATAGGCTGCCGACCATTTCGAAATGGGCAATCGTCGCGCTTCCCGTCATCCCTAGTCGCCAGTCAAGGCCTATCAGGGTTCGTCAAACACGGTACGGCACCGCATCCGGACCGAGCGGTCTCGACGCGGTATTGGCCGGAGACGGAGGAAAATGCTGATCCATTTATTTGATGGCCTCGCCCACGGCATGCTGCTGTTCGTGCTTTCGTGCGGGCTGGCGGTGGGAGGGTCCGTGCCGCAGCACGGCCCTCCTTGCAGGCCTTGTCTGCAATCCGCCCCACCGACTTTTCGCATCACGAACCACCAGTCGCATGTCGACGATCGCATTCATCGGCTTCCCCAAGACCTGTTTCTGCGCTTCGTCCGCGAAAGGGTGAACGCATCGCCGGAAGCAACTTAGCCACCGCGACGATTGCTCTACGCGTTGCGGAGAACAAGAACGGCATAGATGCAAGGCCTGCCGCTCTCGTTCTTGAACACGCAATCCGTCGGCGGGCCGAGCTCGAGGCAATCGCCTGCCGACATCCGATGCCTTGCATTGCCTTCGAGAAAAATCAGCTCGCCCTCCAGCACCCAAATGAGCTGCCGCATGAAAGCATAGGCCGATGCCGGCATGGGAACATCGGCTCCCGCGGGCAATTCGATGCGAACCAGATCAAGCGGCAGGTCCGACTTCGGGGACACATGCCGCCGCTCGTAGCCGGTCTGCGGATCGACCCACACGGGCTGGTCCTCCTTCTTCAGGAAACGGTCCTGCTGCATTTCAGCACGTGCCATCAATGTCGACATGCTCAGGCTGAAAGCACCCGACAGCTTGCCGAGCAGCGTTGCCGTCGGACTGCTCTCGCCACGCTCGATCTTGTGGATCATGGCGCGGGAAACGGCGGAACGTTCGGCAAGCTCTGTCAGCG
Source organism: Rhizobium sp. SG570 (assembly GCF_012275345.1). NCBI lineage: Bacteria > Pseudomonadati > Pseudomonadota > Alphaproteobacteria > Hyphomicrobiales > Rhizobiaceae > Rhizobium > Rhizobium sp. SG570. The sequence goes on from NZ_JAAZQI010000008.1 coordinate 219,508, forward strand.
ACCATCCGCGGCTCTCGCGTTCGATGCGAATGCGCGCACCGATGCGCTTGTCGATTTCTTCAAGTTGAGACATCGTTTTACTATAGTAGACTTTCCTGAGGATAGCAATATGGAAATCCACAACAATTCTATAGCTAAATAATTGATATATTGACGTAATATGTGAAAGTTAATTCATACCTTAGGCCGCCCCGTTATCAGCTCGCTGGTTTTTATGATAACATAGTGGACAAGCGCAGAAATCGGCGTATGACAGAGTGAAACGATCAATCACACCAGAATCCAATTTAGTGGATAGCTTCACGGAGCAATCGATGCAAATTCGCGATGCCAATGACGAAGATGTCGCGGGAATAACCGCGATCTACAACGACGCCGTCGTCAACACAGCCGCGATCTGGAACGAGACACAGGTCGATGCGGACAATCGAAAGCGATGGCTGCAGGATCGGCGCAGGCTGGGCTATCCGGTGCTGGTCGCCATTGACGATCGCGGCGAAGTCGTCGGATATGCCTCATTCGGCGATTGGCGGGCCTTCGACGGCTATCGGCATACGGTCGAGCATTCCGTCTATGTCCGAAATGATCAATATCGAAGCGGAATCGGCAGGGCGTTGATGGTCGAGCTGATCGAGCGCGCCAAGACCATCGGAAAGCATGCGATGATCGCCGGCATCGAGGCCGGAAACGTCGCTTCGATCAGGCTTCATGAGAAGCTCGGCTTTCAGCAGGTCGGCCTTCTCCCGGAAGTCGGCACGAAATTCGGCCGGTGGCTCGATCTGGCGTTTCTGCAACTGCTGCTCGATCGGCGCACTGAGCCCGATTCCCCGCCGACAGCCTGAAAGCGCCGGATACAATGGCAATCACGGTCGCAACGTTCGTTCTCTCGGGCTAACATTCGTTGCCGGCCGAAACGCCGCCTAGACGGCAACCTCAGCCGCAATCGCCGCGTGCGGCTCGTAGCCTACGACTTCGAAATCCCCGATGCGGTAGCCGTCTATGCTGTCGGGCCGACGCAGCAAGCGCAGGGTCGGGAACGGCCTGGGTTCGCGGCTCAACTGCTCGTGGATCGCATCCAGATGGTTGAGATAGAGGTGCACGTCGCCGCCCGACCAGACCAGTTCCCCCACGTCCATATCGACCTGCTGCGCAACCATGGCCAGCAAGGCCGCCTGCTGCGAGATATTGAAGGGGTTCCCCAGGAACAGATCGCACGAGCGCTGGAAGACCATCAGGCTGAGGCGCGGACGCCGGCCTTCGGCGCCGGATATGTTCGACACATGGAACTGATAGACCATGTGGCAGGGATGCAGCGCCATGTCGGCCAATTCGCCGACATTCCATGCATGGAAGATCATCCGGCGGCTGCTGGGATTGGTCTTCAGGTCGTGAATGACCGATGCGAGCTGATCATGCACCCGGCCCTCGGCATCGCGCCACTGGCGCCATTGCTTGCCATAGACCGGGCCGAGATCGCCCCACTCGAGCGCAAAAGCCTCGTCAGCCAGAATTCGCGCCTCGAAAGCGATCTGATCGATGTTCTCGCCGGTGGCCTTGCGATATTTCGCCAATGGCCAATCGGTCCAGATCCGCACGTTTTCCTTAAGGAGGTTGCGGATGTTCGTATCACCCGTCAGGAACCAGAGCATTTCCTTGACGGCGAGCTTCCAGTAGACGCGCTTGGTCGTGAAGACCGGGAACTGCCCCTTCGAGAGATCGAAGCGCATCATCGCTCCGAGGCCGCTCAGGGTGCCGACGCCCGTTCTATCGATCCGGCGATCACCGTTATCGAGCAGGTGCGCCATCAGGTCGAGGTATTGATACTCCGGGTGGCGAACCATCTTCAGCTCCGAAATCGCTCTTGAAGTTTTCCGGGCAGCGCGAGTGCCGCCAGCGGCAGTTCGCCGCCGCGCGCCCGGCCGATTCCTTTTTCGCAATTCTAGTGACAAGCTGGTGGGAAACCAACCGCGGCTGACAATAATCTCACCGATTCTCTGCCTTCCTGTCGCAAACCGATGTTTCAGCAAAGCATTTATGACAATTGCCCTTCCCTTCGCCCGCGGAAAACACTATATCAGCCATGCCGGTCTTCGGGCCGGCTATGGCGATAAATGAGCGGTGTAATAAACCTATTGGACCCGGGGGCGGTACCCGGCGCCTCCACCAAAAACCGGCCGGCTAACTGGCGTCAGACCGGCTTTTGATGGGGGCGAAACAGGATCGACAAGGGTGTAAAGATCGACTTTTTGCTCGGCATTGTACCGCCGTTATCGGGCTAAAATTGTAGTTGCAAACGACAACTATGCGGAAGCTCGTCTCGCTGCTTAATCGCGGTGTGACACTTCAAATAAAGTCCTAAGGGGTCGCACTCTTAGGCGGGGTTCGAAGGCACCTGGCAACAGAAGCCTTCACCTTATCCTCCGGTGCTATATTATATATGACGAGGCGATGACTCGCGCATGGGGCTTTCCCGTCGACGTTCGGCGTGGCATAAGCCTTACAAAAAGCATGGGCCAACGAAAGACAGGAAAGCATGGCGCAGGATCATATCCGCTACGACATTTTGGCACAGGACGCCCTGCGTGGAGTCATACGCAAGGTGTTGACCGAGGTTGGCGCCACCGGCCGTTTGCCCGGTGATCATCATTTCTTCATCACCTTTCTGACGGGCGCTCCCGGTGTGCGCATTTCGCAGCACCTGAAGTCGAAGTATCCAGAGCAGATGACCATCGTCATCCAGCATCAGTTCTGGGATATGAAAGTCACGGAGAGCCAGTTCGAGATCGGCCTGTCTTTCTCCGATGTCCCCGAAAAGCTGGTCATCCCCTTCAACGCGGTCCGCGGCTTCTACGATCCTTCCGTCAACTTCGAACTGGAGTTCGACGTGCCGTTGGCCGACGACGAGGAAATCACTTCCAGCGAGATCACCGCCTATCCCGTGACGGCCGAACACGCCGAAGAGCCGGCAGCGGCCAAGGACGGCGAGGAAAAGAAGCCCGGTTCCGTCGTCTCTCTCGACGCATTCCGCAAGAAGCAGTGAGCATGTCGGGGAAGCATCCGCTTCCCCTTTCCACATCGGCAACGGGAAAAGATCGATGAACGCCGAAATCGTCAATCTGCGCCAGTTCCGCAAGAAACAGGCTCGTTCCGAGAAAGAAAAGCAGGCAGAACAGAACCGCATCACGTTCGGCCGCACCAAGACGGAAAAGAACCTGACGAAGGCGCTCAACGACAAGGCCACAAAAGAACACGAGGCCGGCCGCAGGGAGACGCCAGAAACAGACGACTGACTACTGTGCCAGATTTAAAAAACTTCCGAAATCAGTTGCTTACCCGTGCATTTTGAATCACGTTACAAATATCCCACCGTTTCCGATTTTTTTGATCGACCCGCCGATGATCCGTAAACATTCCGCGACGCTGCATGGCCATCGCACGAGCTTTTCTCTTGAGGATGCCTTCTGGACAGAACTGAAGGCAATCGCCAATGTACGCGGCACGTCGCTCGCAGCGCTGATTTCCGAAATCGACGACGGACGCGATGCAGAGAGCAACCTCTCCTCCGCGCTGCGCCTCTATGTTCTCAAGTGGCTGAAAGAACGCAACTAGCGGCACTGCTCCAGATTACGGCATCCGGTTGAAACCAATGCCGCACAAAGCCATGCGCTATTGGGGCCATGCGCTATTGGGCGACACCGGGCAATCCGTTGAAGTTCAATGGCGTTGTCGGCTGCGGCGACTGGCCGTTGAGCGCCGGCAATTGCTGGACCTCGGCTTTGGCACGAGCTTCGGCGGCGGCCTTGGCCTTAGCCTCCTCGTCCGCTTGCTTCTCTGCCGCAGTGCGCCTCATCAAATCGCGCAGCCGGATTTCTTCGGCCCGCCGCTGCTGCTCGATGGCCGCGTCGCGCTGCCGTTGGGCTTCGCGCGCAACGGCCACGTATTTGTAAAGCGAGACCTCGCGCCGGAGCCGCTGCTTTTCGAGGACATTGGCCTGAAGGCGCTCGACGCGCCGGCGCTCGCGCTCGAAAGCGCGCAGCGACAGGAAGCTGGTGACGTCGCTCACGTCCATCGTCCGGCCGGGCGTTGCCAGCGGGCCGGCGAAATCGAGGCGCAAAGCCGGCTCGGCGCCACTCTGCGCCTCGCTTGCGGCATTCAAGTCGATGCCGAGAGAGCCGCGCATGCGCTCATCCGGCAAGCTGATTTCGGCATTGCCGGAGAGCTTCGCCACATCGTTGCCGGCAACGATGTTCGTAGCACGCACGACGCCGGAGGAGATATTGAACGGTATGCTCGTGGCCGGCAGCACCGCCTCGCCATTGTTGAGCAGCGTCTGCACGATCGGCAACACCTTTTCGGCCGTGATATCGCCCTGGATCTGATCCGTCGCCGACAGCAAGGGCGGCAGGACGGACAGATTAAGGCCACGCACATGAGTCTCTCCGAGCTTGACCTCGCCCGAACCACTGGCGTTGGCTGCAAGGTCGCCCATGCTCTTGCCGCTGGCTTCGACATTCATGGCTAGGCCAAAGCGGCCGCTGGCAAGTGGCGCACCGTCACGTTGCCAGGCGACCGCGGCAAGATCGCCGTTGGCGAGGCTGAGCTTCGTTTGCATAAGTCCGGTGCCGTCGGAATTGGCGAGCATCAGGCTGCCATTCAGCGTGCCGCCGTTCCAGCCGCCGGACAGATCGTTCAGCCGCAATTCCTCGCCCTTGTAGGCGACATTGCCGGTGAAATTCGAAATCGGACCGAATATGCCCGGCCATACCTGCTTCGCCGAAAGCTTGATGCCGATATCGAGCCCGCTGAAAGCCGGCAATCCGAGCTTGTCCCTGGTCAGCTTGCCGGTTTTGGCGTCCGTGATCGGGCCATAGATCGCCTCGGCCAGCCAGCCGAGGTCCGCCTTGTCGAGCGCCAATTCCCCGGTCGCCTTTATGTTCGGCGCCTTTCTATCGAAGGTGAGCGCGCCCGACACATTGTTGTCGGCAAACAGCCCCTTCATGCCGGAGAATACGATCTTGTCGGGGCTGACAGCGGCATTGGCCTGGAACTTGACCGGTAAGCCTGTGCCCATCTGCGGGATGCCGATGCCGTTCATGACGAAATAGGGATCGAGATCGGCGCTATCGAGCGATAGTGCGACGTTGCCGTTGAGGAAGCTGTCCGGGCGCACATCGACCTTGCCATTTGCAGTGAACGAGGTCTTATCGGTCGCGAAAGTCAGCGCCGCATCGGCCGGATCTGTGCCGCTGGCAGACACTTTCAAGGTCATGCGGCCATTCGCATCGGCTTCGACCGGCAGCGGATCGAGACCGGCCTGACCGAAGAGGATCGACGTCACGGAATTTTCGAGCGTTCCTTCCAGCGTCGTCTTGCCCTTGCCTCCAAACGCCGCCAGATCGGACATGCGGTAATCGAAATTGACGCGGCTGCCGTTGGACACGCCGGCGAGCGTCACCGTCAACGCATTGTCCTGATCGCCACCGAGCGTCACCGCGCCGCGAAGCGCGGTGTTTCCGTACCAGGCGGCATTGCGCACCAGACGATCCATGACAGGATGATGGGGCAGATGCTGGCGGAGCATTTCGAAGAAGGGGCCGGGATCGGCCGCCTTGAAAGTGATTTCGCCCGATCCCTTATAGCTCGCGGGCGAACCGTCGGCGCGGCCCGTCGCAGTGATCTCCGCGCCGGCGATATTGCGTACCGCAAGCTTGTCAAGCGTCAGTGCGCCATCCGCGATCGAGAACGATGTATCGACATCGTCGGCCGGCACGCCGAAGGCGACGAATTTCGCAGCCTGCAGATGAGCGGTGATCCGGTGATCAAAAAGGGATTCGCCGGCGTCCTGACCGGTGAACAGGCCGGTCAACGCTCTCAGCGCATCGAGATCGAACGCATCGCCGGTAAGATCGACGGCAAGCTTCGGCGCATCCTTGTCGTTCGGCGCCTGGCGATCGAGGCGGCCCTTGAGCGTAGCCGAACCGATGGCGATCTCCAGATTCTCGAAGCGCTGCTCTTCATGCCGCAAGCTGACGTCAGAGGAGAAGCCGGCCTGGTGCAGTTGGCGGATAGACGGATCCACGGATCCCACCAGCCAGGAGGCGAGGCCGGAGGGCTGGCTGGAGGCGACGACGAGATTGCCGATGAAATTCGGCTCGCCCTGCAGCATCAGATTGCCTCGTGCTTCGACCTGCGTGCGCCCAGGCAGCGTGCCGATCGCATGATCGATCTTCCAGCCCGTTCCCGCCGGCTCGAGATCGAGCTGCACGTCGCGAATGGTCGTGTCGCCGGCAACAATCGCGGGCAAACGGAAGGTCGCCTTACCGGGCACTTGCGGCACCGGAATTTCTGCCGCGGTCTCAATCAGGCTGTTCAAACGCTGGCGAGCCGAAACGGCCGGGTTCCGGTTGGTCTTGCCATTGGGACCCTTGCTGTTACCCAGGCGATTGACGTCGATCTGCTGGCCATCGGCGGTCAGCAGAAACTCCGGTTTGGTCCCGGTATCCAGTGTCGCCTCGCCCGTCACCACGTAGGGATCGTCGGCAGCGCCGACTTCCAGCCTATACTCGGGAACGCGAATACGATCGTTGGTCAGCTCGAAACGGCCCTTGATGCGAGGCTGGACTTGCTGGTCGCCAGAATTGCCAGAACGTTTGTCATCGACCCCGGCGTTGAACGAGCCCATGTAGTCCGGTTTGCTGTTGACCAGCTTCAACTCGCCATCGAGATCGACGTTGAGCGGATGCCGGTCGGGCATCAGCCGGGTGCGAACGCGCAAAACGCCGTTGTCATCAGGCTGGCTGCTGGAAATACTGAAGTTACCGTGCTCGCCATCGAGCGCCGCATCGCCTTCGATCCGCCATGGCCCTGCCAGCGATTTCGCCGACATCTCAGCATTGAAACCGGTAATATGCCGGGTGCGGCCGGATTGCTCGTCGATGAACAGGATATCGCCATCGTCCACATGCACGCTTTCGAGCACCACCGACTTGGCGGGAATCTCTGGCTGGCTGCCGCGCATCCAATCCAATGTGCCGTCCTTTGCCAGCCGCAGGTGCACCTTCGGCTTCGACACGCGCATATCGAAGATCAGCGCTTCGCCGGAAAGAAAGGGCGCCAGCTCGGCATCCATGGAGAATTCGGCAATCTGCACCAGAGGCGTACCATCGGCCTCCTGACCAACGCGAACATCATGCAGCGTCACGGAGGGAAAAGGCAGGAGGCGCGCATCGACGGTGCCGTGAACCGTCACCTTCTTGCCGATGATACGGCTCGCCTGATCCTCGAAATTCTTACGAAAATCGGTCCAGTCTATGAAGATCGGAGCGAGCAGCGCCACGAACAGCACTACCACGAGCAATCCACCCAGAAAAACCAGGACCTTACCTAACAATGCGCACCGTCTCCAATCTTCATTCCAAATATACGATAGACCGTAACCTATCGGAGCACATACACCACATCGCCCCGGATACGCACGTTTCTATCCGATCCCATTGCAAAATCGCATCATTTTTCCCGAACGATGCGGCGTGATCTAGCGCATCCTGGCCGCTTTCCATGACAACGGTCAGAAAAGGGTGGCTCAAGCCTAGCGCCATTCACGCGGGTAGCAAGCCAAGATCATGGGAATGCTCCACCTTTCAATGCGTATGGAATATCTTACCAGGGTTGAAAATGGCATCGGGATCGAGCGCTTCCTTGATCTGCCGCATCAAATCGATGGCATCGCCGAGCTCCTGTTCAAGGAATGACATCTTGCCCTGCCCCACGCCATGCTCGCCTGTGCAGGTGCCATCCATGGCCAGTGCACGCGCATTGAGGCGGGCAACGAAAGCCTCGACCGTCGCGATGCCTTCCGAGGTCTTGTCGTCGAACAGGACAAGCACATGGAAATTGCCGTCGCCGGCATGGCCGACGATCGGCGCCAACAATCCATTCGCCTCGATATCGGCCTGGGTCTCCGCGACGCATTCGGCCAGCCGCGATATCGGCACGCAGACGTCCGTCGACAGTGCCGCCAGGTCAGGCGCAAGGGCGCGCGCTGCCCAATAGGCATCATGCCGCGCCTTCCAGAGCTTGTTGCGCTCCTCCGCATTAACAGTCCAAAGGAATTCACCTCCGCCGCACTCGGCTGCGATCTCGGCGAATTGTGCCGATTGCAGCGCAACGGTCTCGTCGGTGCCGTGAAATTCGAGGAAAAGCGTGGGCTTCTCGTCAAAGGTCAGACCGGAATAGCGATTGCAGGCCCGAAGCTGCATTGCATCGAGCAACTCGATACGGGCAACGGGAATGCCCATCTGGATCGTCATGATGACGGCATCGCATGCCGCCTTGATATCGGGAAAGGCGCACGCGCCGCCGGCGATCTTCTGGGGAATTCCCTGCAGGCGCAACGTCACCGACGTCAGCACCCCAAGCGTTCCTTCCGCGCCGACGAACAGCCGGGTCAGATCATAGCCGGCGGACGATTTCTTGGCGCGGTGGGCGGTGCGGATTTCCTCGCCATTAGCGGTAACGACAGTCAATGCCAGCACGTTGTCCTTCATCGTGCCGTAGCGGACCGCATTCGTGCCCGAGGCGCGAGTGGACGCCATGCCGCCGATCGAGGCATTGGCGCCGGGATCTATCGGGAAGAACAGGCCGGTATCACGAAGATAGGTGTTGAGCTCCTCGCGGGTCACGCCTGGCTCGACGGTGCAATCCAGATCCTCGGCATTCACTTCAAGAACCCGGTTCATCCGGCTGAAATCGACGGAAATTCCGCCTTGTGGTGCATTCACCTGTCCTTCCAGCGAAGAGCCCGTGCCGAAGGGGATGACAGGCACCTTATGCTCGGCGCAGACCTTGACGACAGCCTGCACGTCCCCGCGCGTTTCGGCGAAAACCACGCCATCGGGAAGCTGCGCGGGAATATAGGTGGTCGTATGGGCATGCTGGGCGCGGAAACTTTCGCCGGTCTGGAAGCGCTCTCCGAACGTCTGCTTCAGAATGCCGAGAACGGCTGATATCCCCGCCTCGTTGCGTTTTCCCGCCTTAGCATCAGCCAGCACCATCTTCCGAATCTCCCATCGCGAGCGTCAAAGGACGTTAACCTTTTGTCGGTTCTATGGGACATAGATGTGGCGGTGTCCAGCCATGAAAATGATCCACCGTTCTCGTGCCACATCGCCCCTTGCTTCTATTGCATGAGTGCCCGTTTGCGGCGCCCCGGATAGACACGTGCAAAGAAACGTCGCGACCTTAAAATGCGTATTTTTTAGGCAAGCGCCGGCAAACTATCCATCGAAGACGAACCCCTCTCGCGAGGACACCGGCAGCCGCCTGAGATGAACGTCGTGCCGGCGACTGGCATGGGTCTTGCCTTTTGCCCTCCAGCTTTCACATAGCCCGATTGGAAGGACACTCGATGAAGCGCAGACAATTGCTCATGGCACTCGGCATCGCGATGCTCGCGATGGGATCGCTTTCCGCCCCCCACACAGCCCGGGCGGATGCCTTGAGCGACATAGCATCGCGCGGCACGCTCCGCGTCGCCGTTCCACAGGACTTTCCGCCTTTCGGCAGCGTCGGCACGGATATGGCGCCGATGGGTTATGACATCGACATGGCCAACCTGATCGGCGAAAAACTTGGCGTGAAGACCGAGCTCGTGCCGGTCACCAGCGCCAACCGCATTCCCTACCTGCAGACGAACAAGGTCGATCTGGTGATTTCAAGCCTCGGCAAGAATGCCGAACGCCAGGCCGTCATCGATTTCTCCGACGCCTACGCGCCGTTCTTCAACGGGATCTTCGGCCCCGCCGACATTGCCGCCACCAAGCCGGAGGACCTTTCCGGCAAGACGATCGGCGTCACTCGTGGCGCGATCGAGGATCTGGCGCTGACGAAGGTCGCGCCGCAGGACGCGACGATCAAGCGCTATGAAGACAATAACGGCACCATCTCCGCCTTCCTCTCCGGCCAGGTGCAATTGATCGCGACGGGCAACGTCGTCGCGGCGGCAATCCTCGCCAAGAACCCGCCGAAAAAGCCCGAGATGAAATTCCTCATCACCAACTCCCCCTGCTACATCGGCTTCAACAAGAGCGAGCCGGCCCTGCAGAAAAAGGTCGATGAGGTCATCGCCGCCGCCAAGGCCGATGGGACGCTGAACAAGATATCGCAGAAGTGGCTCGGTGCCGATCTTCCCGCCGGCTTCTGATCAACGCACGACGGACCGCACCACTGGCTGGCGGCGCGGTCCGTCCGAGCGAGGTATCTTCCCATGCGCTATCATTTCGACTTCGGCTGGCTCGCCGAATATTACCCTGTCCTGATCAAGGGTATCCTTGTCACTCTGGAGCTGACCCTGATCGGCGCCGTGCTTGGCATCATCCTCGGCATCGCCTGCGCCTGGGCGCGCGCGCTCGGCCCACGCTGGCTCAAGCCCGTGGTTGCAACCTATGTCGAGCTGATCCGCAACACGCCTTTCCTGATCCAGCTCTTCTTCATCTTCTTCGGCCTGCCCGGCATCGGCGTCCAGATGAACGAGATGACCGCAGCCAACCTCGCCATGGTCATCAATCTCGGCGCCTATAGCTGCGAGATCATCCGCGCCGGCATACAGGCAACGCCGCGTGGCCAGTTCGAAGCCGGCGCGAGCCTCGCGATGACGCCGTTCGAGACCTTCCGCCATGTCGTTCTCGTGCCGTCCCTGCAACGCATCTGGCCGGCGCTATCGTCGCAGGTCGTCATCGTCATGCTCGGTTCATCGGTCGTCTCGCAAATCGCGGCAGAGGATCTGACCTTCGCGGCAAACTTCATCCAGTCACGCTCGTTCCGCGCCTTCGAAGCCTATTTCGTGTCCACGGCGATCTATCTGGGGCTGGCGATCCTGCTCCGACAGACGCTCGCGGGCGTGGGCGCATTGATCTTTCCACGCAGGGCCAGCCGATGATCCAGTTCACCACATGGGATATTCTCCGCGGCCTGCTGTTGGCCACGCGCTGGACGATACTTCTGTCGCTGGTCTCCTTTGCCGGCGGCGCCATCGTCGGCGCGATCCTGCTGTTCCTTCGCATCGGCAAGCGCAAGGCCGGTCGCATCGCCGTCAAATACTTCGTCGAGCTGTTTCAGGGCACACCGCTGCTGATGCAGCTCTTCCTCGCCTTCTTCGGCCTTGGCCTCTTCGGCATCGACGTGCCGGCTTGGCTGGCCGCCGGCGCAGCGCTGACCCTCTGGTCGTCCGCCTTCCTCACCGAGATCTGGCGCGGCTGCGTCGAGGCCGTCGCCAAGGGGCAATGGGAAGCCTCCGCCAGCCTCGGCATGGGCTATATCCAGCAGATGCGCTATGTCATCCTGCCACAGGCGCTGCGCATCGCCGTGCCGCCGACGGTCGGCTTCTCCGTGCAAGTCGTCAAGGGCACGGCGCTGACCTCGATCATCGGCTTCGTCGAGCTGTCAAAGGCCGGCACCGTCATCACCAACGCGACCTTCCAGCCATTCACCGTCTATGGCTTCGTCGCTCTCATCTATTTTGCCCTCTGCTGGCCGCTGTCGAAAAGCAGCCAGATCCTGGAAAGGAAGCTCAATGTCGCTCATCGAGGTCACTGAAGTCCGCAAAAGCTTTGGCAGCAACGAAGTCCTGAAAGGCATCAACCTCGATGTCGAGCCGGGCGAAGTCATCGCCATCATCGGCAAGAGTGGTTCGGGCAAATCGACGCTGCTGCGCTGTATCAACGGGTTGGAGACAATCAACGACGGCTCGATCTCTGTTGCAGGCGCGCAGCTTCTGCCAGATGACCTGCATCTGAAAGCATTACGTCTGAAGGTCGGCATGATCTTTCAGCAGTTCAATCTGTTCCCGCATCTAAGTGCCGGACGCAACGTCATGCTGTCGCAGATGGTCGTCAAGAAGATCGCCAAGGCCGAAGCCGAAACCATGGCACGCCGCATGCTCGATCGCGTCGGTCTTGGGCACAAGTTCGACGCCTTTCCGGACGAGCTCTCCGGCGGCCAGCAGCAGCGCGTCGCCATTGCCAGGGCGCTCGCCATGCAGCCGATCGCGCTTCTCTGTGATGAGATCACCTCGGCCCTCGACCCGGAGCTTGTGGCTGAGGTTCTCGCCGTCGTGCGCGAGCTGGCAAGCGAAGGAATGACGCTGCTGATGGTGACGCACGAAATGAAATTCGCCCGCGACGTCTGCTCCCGCGTCGTCTTCATGCACCAGGGCCGAGTGCATGAGATCGGCCCGCCGGGCGAAGTCTTCGCCAACCCGCAGACACCGGAGCTCAAGCAGTTCCTCGGATTTCACTGAGGGCCGGTCAGCCTCGCTGTCCGGCTCCCCGCACCATGCTGCCCCATGCGCCCGGTGCGATGCCGAAGGCTTTCTTGAAATGCCGCGTCAGATGGCTCTGATCGGCAAAACCGGTCGCGGCGGCAACCTCGGCGATCGACTCGCCGTTGCCGATCATCACCTTCGCCTGCTGCAGCCGCCGCATCAGCAGGAAGCGGTGCGGACTGGTCGCGAAGGCGGCGCGGAAATGCCGCGCGAGCGCAAAACGGTCGAGGCCGGTGATGCGCTCGAGTTCCTGTGAACGCACGTCGCGCGTGACATGCGCCTCGAGATAGTCCCGCGCTGCCTTCGCCTGCCCCCAGGCGATGCTGCCCAACGGCCTCTGTGGCAAGCGCGCATGCTGCACGAGGCCGTCAGCAAGGCGGGAGACGAAATCGTCGACAAAGAGCTCATCCAGTTCGCGATCGAGCTCGCCGAGTGCCGCCAGCAGCAGACCGGCAAGGCGGTTGTCCTCAATGACGGGTTCGTCGACGAAGGGCAGCCCGATACGGGCAGCCGCCAGGCATTGAAACAGCACGGAAGGCTCCAGATAGAGCATGCGGTAGACGAGGCCGTCATCGGTTGCAGCACCGCCATCATGCAGTTCGTCCGGATGGAGGACGATCACCCGCCCCGGCAGGCTATTGCGCTGCTCGCCACGATAACGAAAGGTCTGCACGCCGCGCATGGTGACACCAAGCGCATAGGTATCGTGCCGATGCAGTTCGAAGGCATCGCCGCGAAACTGTGCCTGGATGCGCTCGATACCCGGATAGGGGGGCGCCGACAGGATGCGGTTCGCCTCCGGCGTCACGCACAAACGTTCAAGACGCTCGAAGGTCTCTACGGCTACATCCCCGCGCAATGTCCCATGTCCAGACTGCATGAAAGTGACCACCAATGTTCGATACCAAAATCGCCATCGTTCTGCGAAACGATCTTCAATCCTGGCAAAAGCTGAATGTGACCGCGTTCCTGACAAGCGGCATTGCCGGACAAAGTCCGGAAATCATCGGCGAACCCTATCGCGATCGTGCCGGCAACGTCTACAACGCATTATCGATCCAGCCGATCATCGTCCTCTCGGCCAATGAAGACAGCATCGCGACCATCCATCGCCGCTCGCTGGAACGCGGCGTCACTTCTTCGCTATTCATCGAGGAGATGTTCGCGACCGGTCACGACGTCGCCAATCGCGCCGTTTTCTCCGAATTCGCTCCTGAAGATGCCAAGGTCGTCGGCATCGCGATCCGCGCCGACAAGAAGATCGTCGACAAGATCACCAAGGGAGCAAGCATGCACGCGTGATAAAAGCGCGCAAGAAAAACGGCCGGATCGTGAGACCCGGCCGCACTGATTGAAAAGACTCAGCCGTTTTGGGTGATCGGTGCGATCTGGATCTCGACACGGCGGTTCTGGGCGCGGCCAGCTTCGTTTGCATTGGACGCGACCGGCTGCGACGGGCCGAAGCCGATGGCAGACATGCGGCGCTGGTCGATGCCCTGGCTGCCGAGGTAGGAGGCAACCGAGCCGGCACGGCGCTCGGACAGATCCTGGTTGTGCTGCAGGCTGCCGGTCGAATCCGTGTGGCCGTTGACGTCGATCAGCGTACGATTGAACTTGCGCAGGACGATGGCGACGGAATTGAGGGTCGCAAAGAACTCCGGCTTGATCGCATCCTGGTCGACATCGAAGGTGATCGCCGACGGCATGTTCAGGATGATGCGGTCACCCGCGCGGGTAACCGAAACCCCGGTGCCCTGCAGCTGCGCGCGCAGCTCCGATTCCTGCTGATCCATATAGTTGCCAATGCCGGCACCTGCGAGCGCACCGACGCCGGCGCCGATCAGCGCGGCATTGCGGCGCGAAGCCGGGGAATGACCGATGAGAAGACCGGCAACCGCACCGACGCCGGCACCGAGTGCTGCACCGCCCGCCGTATTGGACACCTTCTGCTCGCCCGTATAGGGGTCAGTCGTGGTGCATGCATTCAAAAAACCTGCCGCTAGGGCAAGGATGGCAATTTTCTTGATCATAGAATCGTCGCTCTCCGGTTCGATGGCCGCAGCAGATATGAAGCATTGCGGCAATATGATGAAGAGAAATCTTATCCGGACCTTTGTCCCCTGTGCATAGCGCAAAGGCACAGCTTTTGCGGAAACCAATCGCCGCCCGCGATCTGCGGGGCTGATATCAACCCGTTTCACCCCGCTGCGGCGTAGGCCCGACAGTCAGAGATTCTGGAAGAGCTGCAAAACCGTATTGTAGCTCGCATTGGCGATCGAAAGCGATTGCAGCCCGAGCTGCTGCTGGGTCTGCAACGCCAATACCTTGCTCGACTGCTGTTCCATATTGGCATCCACGAGCTTGCCGACGCCGCTCGTCAACGAATCGCTGAGATTGCCGGCGAACTGGCTCTGAAGGTTGATGCGTGTCTCCAGGGAGCCGAAGGCCGAGCCGATCGTATTGAGCTGCTGCAACATCGCCGTAACGGTATTGACCATATCGACGATAGCGCCCTTCGTCGTATTCGCATCGAGTGAAATTTCCACCTGGCCGCTCGTGTCGCCATTCTTGCTGTCGATCAGTACATAGTTCTTCGCTGCCCCGGCATCCGTCGCAAAGGCCGTCGAGGTCAGCACGCCGTAGCCGCCGGTTCCACTCGACTGATCATCGATCAGGTATCGCGCATCCGCTGGTACGATGGTGCCTCCCGTCGATGCCACGCCCTCGTAGTTCAGCATGCCGATCGAAATGCTTCCGTTGGTGTGGCGGATGAGAGAGCCCGGCACCTGGTGCGGCTCTGTCGGGTCTTCGCCGTCCTGCAATACGATCCAGTTGACGCCGTTGAAGCTTGCCGACTCCCCGACGCTGCGAAGCTGCTGCTTGAGTTCGGTAATCTCGTCATTGAGCTTCGTCTTGTCGACGCTCGTCTCAAAGGCGCTGACAAGCTTCGTTCGGATCTGCGTCACGATGTCGATTGCACTGCTGACGCCCGTGGAGGCGGTGCTGACCGTGGATGCGGCAAGGCCAAGCGCGTCATGCACCGCCGAAATGGCGCCGACATCGGTGCGCGTCAGAGTCGAAATTTTCCAGTATGTAGCGTCGTCCTTCACCGTCTGCACACGCAGACCGGACGACATCTGCCGTTCGGCATTGTTCAGTTTGACCTGGGTGTCCCTCAGCACTTCCAGCGCTGTATTCACAGAGGGACTGACCCTGATGAAAGTCGAAAAAATACTCACGGCACACGAACTCCGGACGCAACAATACGCAACAAATACAATGAGACATTGGAACCTTGCCGCGGGCGCTCATGCGCGCGGGCCGAGAGTGTCGGCAAACGGGAAGCCAGGCAAAAACAACACCTGAATTCCGGCGGTTACAGGTCACTATCATTAGCAAACATGCTTAATAAACAGCTAATCGTAACGCATGATTTGCCATAAATAAGCGCAGAAGCTGCAGCGGGCGCAACTCACCCGTGCTCGACTTTCATTCCGCAGCCCGGAGATCGGCCAGCTTCGCGCGGAGCGCCGCGTCCGACATTTCCTCATGCAGGCGTTGCTCCTCATGTGTCTGCGGCTTGGCGAAGCGGGCAATAAGGAGATAGGCGACGGGCGTGATGTAAAGCGTCACCAGGGTTGCGAAACCAAGCCCGCCGACGATCACCCAGCCCAGTGCTATGCGCGCTTCCGCACCCGCGCCTTCGGCAAACACCAGCGGCACGCCACCGAGGATGGTCGCAATCATGGTCATCATGACGGGACGTAGGCGGAGCGCGCAGGCCTTTTCGATTGCTTCGCGCACGCCCTCGCCCTTGTCGCGAAGCTGGTTGGCGAATTCCACGATCAGTATCCCGTTCTTCGCCATCACGCCGACAAGCAGCACCAGCCCAATCTGGCTGTAGATGTTGAGGCTCGAACCGGTGATGACAAGCGCGAAAACGGCACAGGCAAGGCCAAGCGGCACCGTGGACATGATGATCAGCGACGACAGCACGCTTTCGAACTGCGCAGCAAGCACCAGGAAGATGATGACGATGGCAAAGCCGAAGGTCAGCGCCATGCCGCTGGAATTCTCCTCCAGCGTTGCCGCTTCCGCCAACGGCATCAACCGCGCGCCAGGCGGCAATAGCGGTGCCGCGATCCTGGTCACCTCCTCGACGGCTTGGCCGAGCGACATGCCGTTCTTGAGGCCGGCGGTGATCGCAACCGACGCAAGCTGCTGCTCGCGGGTCAGCTGCGGCGCAACAGCATTCTCCTTCAAGGATGCGATAACCGACATCGGCACGATCTTGCCGTCGCCGGTCTTCAAATAGACGTTCTCAAGATCGGTCGGATCGTCGATCGGGCGCATCGTCGAGGTCAGCAGCACCGGATAGGACTCGCCGGCGACGAAGACATCGACCACGGAACGCCCTTCAAGCAGCGACTGCAGCGCGACCGAAAGACCTGTAATATCGACCCCGAGATCGGAAGCGCGCTCGCGATCGATGGCGACGGAAACCTGGGCCTGGGTCGGTTCGTTGTTAAGACGCGGCGTGTCGAACTGGCCCGTTGCATCGAGCGCCTGCACCAGTTTCAGTGCCGATTCGGTCAGCGCCTCATGATTATTGCCGATAAGCGCCATCTGCACGCCACTGCCGGCGCCGCGAATGCGCAGGCTGTTGGCCTGAATAACGTTGCCGCGCAGGGCCGGCACATTTGCCGTGGCGCGGTTGATGTCGGAAACGATGTCCTGCTGCGTGCGATGACGTTCGCTCCATGGCGCCAGGGTCAGCACCATGAAACCGCTATTCTTCTGGCCGTTCATGCCGGAGATTGCGTAGATATTGCGGATATCGCCGCTATCCATCAGCGGCTGCAGCCGCTCCTCGACGCGCTGCAATTGATCCTTCGTGTAATCGAGACCCGCCCCCTGCGGCGTGGTCAGGCGAAGCATGACCATGGCCCGGTCTTCGTTTGGCGTCAGTTCGCTTTTGACATTCATGAATGCCAAGAGGGCGGCAGCCGAGAACAGGGCGCAGAAGACGATGACCACAAGCGGTCCATTGAGACAGGCCCGCAGCGTCCGACGATAGACGGTGGCAAACAGCTCGCCGAAACGGCCGAGCATGCCGTGATCCTCGCGCATCTCCTTGGTGAGCATGCGCGACGCGAGCATGGGGCAAAGCGTCAATGCCACGATCGACGACAGGCCGACGGAGAAGGCAAGCACGAAGCCGAACTCGCGGAACAGGCCGCCCACCTGCCCCGGCAGGAACGACAGCGGAATGAACACCGCAGCAAGCGTGGCCGTCGTCGCAATGACGGCGAAGAAGACTTCGCGCGTGCCGAGCACGGCGGCGGCCCGCGGCCCGATTTTCTCGGCCCTGCGACGGACGATGTTTTCCAGCACGACGATGGCGTCGTCGACCACGAGGCCGGTGGCAAGCACGATCGCCAGCAGCGTCAGGATATTGACCGAGAAACCGACCATGTAGAGCGCGGCGAGCGTACCCGTCAGCGCCACCGGCATGGTGACGACCGGGATCAACGTTGCCCGCCAGTCTCTCAGGAAGAGGTAGATAACGACGGTGACGATCAGCGCGGAAAGGATGAGCGCCAGCACGACCTCGTGGATCGCTCCCTGAATGAACACGGCATCGTCGCTGGTGATGACGATACGCGTCCCCTCGGGCAGTGACTTCGAAAGTTGCGCGACAACAGACTTCACGCCTTCCGAGATATTGAGCGTATTCGACTGCGCCTGACGAATAATGCCGAGGCCGATCCCCTGCACGCCGTTGGAGCGCAGCGCGGTCGTCCCGTCGCGCGGACCGAGCGTTACGGTAGCGACATCGGAAAGCCGCACACGGTCCTTGACCATCAGCCGCGCAAAATCCTCCGGCGTCTGCAGCGCAGCCGTAGCGCGCACGACTATATCCTGACGGGCGCTTTTCAGCGACCCCGCCGGCACGTCGAGCGCGGCCGTCGCAAGCGCGGTCGTCAGATCGCCGATCGTCAATCCTCGCCCCGCCAGCGCTGCCTGATCGACATCGATCCGGAAGACTTTCTCCTGATCGCCGTAAAGCTCGACATCGGCAACGCCTTCGACCGAAGCCAGCCGGTCGGTAATCTCCTTGTCGACGAGCTGCGTCAGGTCGTCCATCGTCAACGTGCTGGAGGTTACGGCAAGGCGCATGATCGGCTGCGAATCCGAATCCGCCTTGACGATCTGCGGCGCATCGGCCTGATCGGGCAATTGCTCGGTGATGCGGCCGATGGCATCGCGGACGTCGTTGGCGGCGACCGAGAGATCCGTGGCGTCGGAGAACTCCAGCGTCACCCTGCTCTGTCCGAAGGACGAGCTGGAGGAGACCGATTTCAGACCGCTGACGCGAGCGACAGCACCTTCGATGACCTTGGTCAGCTCCTGATCCACCGTCTGCGGCGACGCGCCGTCGAATACGGTTCGCACCGTGACGACGGGACGGTCGACATCCGGCAGCTCACGCACCTCGACGCCGACATAAGCGGCAAGGCCGGCAACGACCAACAGCGTATTGAAAACCAGCGCCAGAATCGGCCGGCGCACGAAAAGCGCGGTGAAGGACTGCTTGCCCGAACCCGCGCCGGCTTCCTTCATCTCATCGCCCTGCCCCGTCATTGCGTGATGACCTCCGAGGCCTGGGCGACATCGCGCGCAAACCGAACGTCGCCGCCTTCGGTCACACGCTGCAATCCTTCGATGACGATGAGATCGCCATCGCGAAGATCACCCTTGACCAAGACGGCATCCGGATTGCGCTGCACGATGCTGACACGCACCTTCGACGACTTGCCGTCGGCAACGCGCCATACATGCGCGCCCTCTCCGTCCCACTGCACCGCAAGCGGATCGACGGAGGGATAGGTTTCGCCGGAGAAGCGCATGCCGACATTGAAGGACATGCCGGCCCGCAGCTCATCGGCGGCGTTGTCGATGCGGGCGCGCACGCGCAAGGTCCGGCTGGCGCCATCGATACGATTGTCCACCGCCTCGACCACACCGGTGAAGACGCGCCCCGGCAGCGCAACCGATGTCGCTTCCGCCGGTTGATCGACCTTGACCGTATTGGCGAAGCGTTCCGGCACCCAATAGTCCACCAGGATCTCGGAGCGGTCGTCCAGTGTCACGATGCTGGTCGTCGTCGTCACGTTGTCGCCGACGACAACCGGCACGATCCCGACGATGCCGTCGATCGGCGCAACGATATCGCGGCGCTTCAAGGCGAGTTCCGCCGATTGCAGCGCGAGCTTGGCGCCCTGCTCGACGATCTCCGCATCGAAGACATCCATGCGCGACACGCTGGACTTGATATTGCGATAGAGTTGGGATTTCTCGGATGCGCTCCTCAGCGCTACTTCCGCCTGGCCGCGAGCGATGACCTGCTCGTCATCGTCGAGGCGGGCCAACACCTGTCCCTGCTTTATCCGATCACCGGACTTGATGAGGATTTCCCGGATCGTGCCGGCTGCCTGCGGCATGACGACGACCGAACGGATGGCGTCGCCTGTACCGATGGCGCTGAGGCGGTCATTGATGATGCCGCCGACCACCGGCTCCGTAACGACGAGCGGCACATTCTGGCCGCGGCGTGCACCGCCATTGGCAGCACTAGCCTGCTTCTCGCCATTGTCGCTCTTGCCGGGCGCAACAACCGCCACCACGGCTTCCGGAACGCCAGCTCCCTGCAACAGGCCGGCTGCGCCCGGCACGAAGGCCACGGCGGCGGCAAGACCCGCCACCAGCAAGAAAAAACACAAGGAAAGCTGCTTCCAGGCGGTCATGCACGTCTCCGGCTCGTTGTGTCAGAGGCGATGAAATCGCGTCGTCGGTTTGGCATGGCCTCGTCGCGTCAAGCGCGCTTGCCGAGGCCAAGTTCGGGTTGGCTTCATAACGCACGATTGTGCCCGATTTTCTGCAATATCGTTTTTTTATACATATGCGGCAAGCTTTGCCGCAGACTATGACAAAGTTGTAATATTTCCGCAGACAACGAGGCGTTTCATTCGCACTCCCACATCTCCCGTTCAGATGCGGGAACAGCCTCCCCGTTACCTGCTTTACCTGTGAATGTGCACTTTTTGTTCTATTTTCAGCCCGTTTCTTTTGCCTTTCAGGGTAGAATCATTACATTGGGCCACATGACCATCGGACATGACGACATTCCCTTCTTTGACGAGGAGCCGGAGCATCTGGCGCCGCGCCGTTCTGCGCCGGATGCAGGCAGCATCGGCGGCGGCATTGCGGCCCGTGCCATGGCGGCGCGCGACAGCCACCGCCGGCCGGACTATCTCGCAGGCCTCAATCCGGAACAGACGGAAGCGGTGGAGACGCTCGACGGGCCTGTTCTGGTGCTTGCCGGCGCCGGAACCGGCAAGACGCGTGTGCTGACGACCCGCATCGCCCATATCCTCTCCACCAACCGCGCCTTCCCCAGCCAGATCCTCGCCGTCACCTTCACCAACAAGGCGGCGCGCGAAATGAAGGAACGCGTCGCCCTGCTCGTCGGCGGCGCTGTCGAGGGCATGCCCTGGCTCGGCACCTTCCACTCGATCGGCGTCAAGCTTCTGCGCCGCCATGCAGAGCTGGTCGGCCTCTCTTCCAGCTTCACCATTCTCGATACCGACGACGTCATCCGCCTGATCAAGCAGCTGATCCAGGCAGAGGGCCTGGACGACAAGCGCTGGCCGGCCAAGCAATTCGCCGGCATGATCGACACGTGGAAGAACAAGGGTCTTGGCCCCGCCGAGATTCCCGAGGGCGATGCCCGCGCCTTTGCCAATGGCAAGGGCCGCGAACTCTATGCCGCTTACCAGAACCGCCTGAAGACGCTGAACGCCTGCGACTTCGGCGACCTTTTGCTGCATCCGATCAATATGTTCCGGCAGAATCCGGACATATTGAAGGACTACCACCAGCGCTTTCGCTACATCCTTGTCGACGAGTATCAGGACACCAACACGGCGCAATATATGTGGCTGCGACTCCTAGCCCAACGGCCGAAGGGCGAGCTGCAGAATGTCTGCTGCGTCGGCGACGACGACCAGTCGATTTATGGCTGGCGCGGCGCGGAGGTGGACAATATCCTGCGCTTCGAAAAGGATTTTCCCGGCGCCAAGGTGATCAAGCTCGAGCGCAACTACCGCTCCACCGAGCACATCCTCGGTGCCGCCGCGCATCTGATCGCCCATAATGAGGGCCGGCTCGGCAAGACGCTGTTCACCGACCGTTCCGACCCTGACGACATCAAGGTGCAGGTGCACGCCTCCTGGGATTCCGAGGAGGAAGCCCGCGCCATCGGCGAGGAGATCGAGCAGCTTCAGCGCAACAAACACAAGCTGAACGACATGGCGATCCTGGTGCGCGCCTCCTTCCAGATGCGCGAATTCGAAGACCGTTTCGTCACGCTCGGCCTGAACTACCGCGTCGTCGGTGGCCCTCGCTTCTACGAGCGCCTCGAAATCCGCGACGCCATGGCCTATTTCCGCCTGGTCTGCCAGCCGGCCGACGATCTCGCCTTCGAGCGCATCGTCAACACCCCAAAGCGCGGCCTCGGCGATACCACGGTGCGCGCGCTGCATGATTACGCCCGCGTGCGCGATATTCCAATGCTGGCGGCAGCGGCCGACATCATCGAGACCGACGAGATGAAGCCAAAGGCGCGCAAGGCGCTGTTCGACGTCGTGCAATCCTTCCGCCGCTGGCAGGGCCTGCTCGAAAATACGCCGCACACTGAACTTGCCGAGCAGATCCTTGAGGAGTCCGGCTATACGGACATGTGGAAGAACGACAAATCGGCGGAAGCGCCCGGACGGCTTGAAAACCTGAAGGAACTCATCCGCTCGATGGACAGCTTCGAATCCATGCGCGGCTTCCTCGAACACGTCGCCCTCGTCATGGACGTCGAGCAGAACGAAAACCTCGATGCCGTCTCGATCATGACGCTGCACTCCGCCAAGGGCCTGGAATTCGACACCGTCTTCCTGCCCGGCTGGGAGGAAGGCCTTTTCCCTCATCAGCGCTCGCTCGACGAGAGCGGCCGCGCCGGCCTGGAGGAAGAACGCCGCCTCGCTTATGTCGGCCTCACCCGCGCCAAACACCGCTGCCACATCTGGTTCGTCTCCAACCGCCGCATCCACGGCCTATGGCAATCGACCATCCCGTCCCGCTTTCTCGACGAATTGCCGGTCACCCATGTCGAAGTCGCCGAAGTCGAGCAATCCTACGGCGGGTACGGCCGCGGCGGCTATGGCCAGTCGCGTTTCGACAAAGCCGAGCCTTTCGCCAATTCCTATTCCACCCCTGGCTGGAAACGCGCCCAGGCCAACAAGACCGACGCGACCCGCGACAACTGGGGCAGCCGCTCCGGCCACGCCGTCGAACGTATCGGCTACGGCGAAAGCGGCCCGAAAGTGCGCACGATCGACGGCGAGCTGGTGGCCAAGTCCACCTCCTCCGAACCCTCCAAATTTGCCATCGGCGACCGCGTCTTCCACATCAAGTTCGGCAATGGCAATGTGTCGGAGATCGAAGGCAACAAGCTGACGATCGAATTCGACCGCGCCGGGCAGAAACGTGTGCTGGATGGGTTTGTGGAGCGGGTTTGATTACCTAGATCATCCGGTTTGGGACCAGAGGGCGCACACGAATGCGAAGGCCTACGCCAATATAAAGCGAGGCCTTGGACTCACTGTAGGGCTCCTCATCTCCCCACCCTCCGTCATCCTCGAGCTTGACCCGAGGATCCACGCAAAGCATTCCGACCGGACGCATTGTGCCCACTAGAACCACGGGCGCGTCACACACCCGGATTCGCATGGAAGTATGGTTGCACGCGGCTCGTCTGGTATGAAGATCACGCAGACATCGTTTCAGCCATAAAGCGGGAAAAGTCTCTGAAACACTGGCATCGCCAATGGAAGATCGAGCTGATTGAGAAAATGAACCCCGATTGGCGCGCCCTATATTATGAATTGTGGTAGACGCTCAATCAGCCGCCCGCCCCCAACATCCCAGCCCTGCAAAATCCGCATCGCTAGCAAGCTACCAATCCAGTCCTAATCGATTATATCGACTTTGGCGGCTTCGGGATTCCGCGTTTCCCGCGGTATCTCGGCAAGCCGCTGCCAGCCTGCATCTCGGCCCGTTCGGGCTCTCGCCCGGGCCGATCATCGAAGCCTGGCAAAAACAAAAACCGAGGATAAAAAAGTGGCTGGCTCAGCAACAAGCTCTGCGCCCACCAGCGCCCGTGCATCCGCACACCAAGGCCAGGGCAGTTATCAATTCGCGCTTATCGCACTCACCTCACTCTTTTTCATGTGGGGCTTCATCACCTGCCTGAACGACATTCTGGTCCCGCACCTGAAGAGCGTCTTTCAGCTCAATTACACCCAGTCGATGCTGATCCAGTTCTGCTTCTTCGGCGCGTATTTCATCGTATCGCTGCCGGCCGGAGCGCTTGTGAAGCGCATCACCTACAAGTGGGGGATCGTCGCCGGCCTCGCTATTGCCGCCGTCGGCTGCGCGTTGTTCATTCCTGCCGCCAGCTATCGCGTCTATACCCTCTTCCTCGGCGCCCTCTTCGTGCTTGCCACCGGCATCACGATCCTGCAGGTCGCCGCCAACCCCTATGTCACCGTATTGGGACCTCCCGATACCGCCGCAAGCCGGCTGAACCTGACGCAGGCATTCAATTCGCTCGGCACAACGATTGCACCGCTCTTCGGCGCCATGCTGATCCTGTCAGCCGCAACCGTTGCCGCAACCAACGCCACACCGGAACAGATCGACGCCATGCGCCTTGCCGAGGCGGGTGCGGTGAAATTCCCCTATCTACTGCTTGCGGTGGCTTTCCTGGTGCTTGCCGCCATCTTTGCGGCGCTGAAGCTGCCCGAAGTCGAAGACGAGGAGACGGTCGAACCGATGCGCGGCGGCGGCTCGGCCTGGCAGTATCGCCATCTCGTGCTCGGCGCTGTCGGCATCTTCCTCTATGTCGGCGCCGAAGTCAGCGTCGGCAGCTTCCTCGTCAACTTCCTGAGCCAGCCTGACATCGCTCATCTCTCCGAGGCCGATGCCGCGCATTATGTCTCCTATTTCTGGGGCGGCGCCATGATCGGCCGCTTCGTCGGCTCGCTGATCATGCGCCATATAGACGACGGCAAGGCGCTTGCCTTCAATGCCGCTGCGGTCATCATCCTGCTCCTGGTCACCGTGCTCACGACCGGCCATGTCGCCATGTGGTCGGTGCTGGCAATCGGCCTGTTCAACTCCATCATGTTCCCGACGATCTTCAGCCTGGCGCTGCACGGTCTCGGCAAATATACGAGCCAGGGCTCCGGCATTCTGTGCCTGGCCATCGTCGGCGGCGCCATCCTGCCGATGATCCAGGGCGGACTTGCAGACACCATCGGCATCCATCTCGCCTTCCTGATGCCGATCATCTGCTACGTCTATATCGCCTTCTACGGCCTGAAGGGCCACAAGCCCGCGTAAACCTTTGCAAACCATTGCGCCTCGTCCGGTCCGCTGGCGGGGCGCAAAAGGCTTGATCCGAATCCCGTCGCTTGGCATCGTGCAGTGCAACAGAGACGGAAGGACAGGCCTCATGAAAGCACTGCTGCTCATCGACATCCAGAACGGCTTCTGCCCCGGCGGCAATCTTCCGGTGCCCGATGGCGATCAGGTGGTGCCTGTTGCCAACGCGCTCATCGATAGCGGCAGATACGACCTGGTTGTGGCATCGCAGGACTGGCATCCAGCCGGTCACGGCAGCTTTGCCTCGGCCCATCCCGGCAAGAAGCCTTTCGAAATGGGCATGCTCTCTGGCAAGCCGCAGATGATGTGGCCAGACCATTGCGTCCAGAATACCGAAGACGCCATGTTCCACCCCGATCTCAACGCCGACGGTATCGACTTCGTCCAGCAGAAGGGCCAGAATCCGGCCGTCGACAGCTATTCCGCCTTTCGCGACAACGATCAAGCGGCGCTCACCGGCCTTGCCGCACGTCTGCGCTCCGAAGGGGTGACTGAGCTCGATCTCTGCGGGCTGGCGACGGATTATTGCGTGAAGTTCTCAGCGCTCGACGCGGTCGAGATGCTGCCGGGTGTCACCGTTCGCTTCATTGAGGATGCAAGCCGCGGTATCGATCCGGCCGGCGTCAAGGCGGCGATCGATGAAATGCGCACGCGTGGCGTCGCCATTATCGGCAGCAAGGATGCGCTTGCGTAAAATCGCGACGGCCCGGCTAAACCTTCTCTAAAGAAAATGGTGCAAGCTGTTCCCGATCAATGAGATATCGGGATTTTTCGCGTGCAATCGATCATCATCAACGGGCGTTTTCTCGGCCAGCCTCTTTCCGGCGTACAGCGCTTTGCGCGCGAACTCACGCTGGCGCTCGACCGTAGGATCTCCGCCGGCAACGTACCCGCCGTATTAAAGGGTGCAAGCTGGCGGCTGGCCGTTCCGCGGCACACCCCAGTCGATCTTGAGCTTTCCGCCATAGTGGTCGATTCCTTCGGCTCCGGCCCCGGCCATGTCTGGGAGCAGACGGCGCTGCTGGCGCGTTCGCGCGGCGGCCGGCTGATCGGCTTCGGCGGCAGCGGCCCTCTCCTACACCGCCGCCAGGCCGTCGTCATCCACGACGTAACGATCTTCCGGCACCCCAAATCCTTCAAGCGCAGCTACCGCCTGCTGCATGGCGCACTCGGCACGGTGCTAACCCGCACCGCCAAGATCGGCACGGTCTCGGAGTTCTCGCGCCAGGAGCTTGCCTCGGTCTTCCGCGTCTCGTCCGGCGGGATCGATGTCGTCTACAATGCCGTCGATCATTTCGCCGCGATCGAGCCGGATGAGACCATCGTCCAACGCCTCGGGCTGCAGGCCAACGGTTTCTTCCTGCTCGTCGGCACGATGAAGCCGAACAAGAATCTCGATTTTGCCATGCGCGCTTTCGAGACGCTCGGCGACGAAAGCCAGAAGCTCGTGGTTGTCGGCGGCACTGCGCCGACCGTGTTCAAATCGGATGGTCCGCAGTCGAGCGATCGCCTGCTCTTTCCGGGGCGGCTCAGCGATGCAGAGATCGCCGCGCTGCAGCGTCATGCCACCGCCTTTGTCTTTCCGAGCCTCTATGAAGGCTTCGGCATCCCGCCTCTCGAGGCCATGACGCAGGGCTGCCCGGTGCTCGCGGCCGATATTCCCGCCGTGCGTGAAGCCTCCGGCGACGCCGCGCTTTATTTCGATCCAACCAGACAGGCCGAGCTTATCACCGGCATGCGAAGGATCGCCGAGGACAGCGCCCTGCGAGAGAACCTGCGTCGACGCGGCCGAGAAAACGTCGCCCGCTTCTCCTGGGACCGCAGCGCCGATCGTGTACTCTCGATGCTGGAAGATCTTTGAGCGCGAAGAGCATTCCGGACGGAAAACCGCTACGCACTTTTCCTGGAAATGCTCTAGGACCGGGTTTTCGGCCGGAACATCGTAACGAAATAGCTGTAGAGCCCGAGCAGGCAGAAGAGCGCACCACCGATCACGCCGGCCGAGACCGATATCCAGAGCGAATAGGTGAAGCCCGCAGTCGCAAGCACCGGCACGGCGAGGCCGACGGCGGAGAGCAAGACCGGCTGCCAGACGAAATCGAAGGGCAGCGATATCAGCACCTTCACACCGACCGCCATCGCAATCAGCGCCCCGATCATGCCGCCGGCCATCAGGGCCGCATCGCCAAAGGACCCGAGATAGCCGCCCGCCAGCGTCCCGGCATTCAACAGCACGCAGTCGATCGCGGCGAGCAGGAAAATCGCCAGCAGCCGATGCTGCAGATGCGCCGGCGTCGGCAGCATGTTGAGTGTCAGGGCGCGGCACACCGCAAGGCCGGTCACGAAAGGCGCCGCCACGAGAAACTCGTTGCGCAGGCCGGCGGAAATGACGAATTGCCCGATGGGCTGCAACAGCGCGAAGATGCCGGCCGCCGTCATCAGAGTAAAGCCGGTCAGCAGCGAGTAGTAGTCGCCGAGCTGCTTCCTGAAAGCCGGAGTTGCGCCCTCGCGATCATAGGCGGTAACCACATCGGGATATTGAATGGCCTGCAAGGCTGAAACGATCAGCACGAAAGGCCGTTGCAGCAGATCGAACGCCAACAGCGCGCCGGCAGCCCCCCCTGCGCCCAGCACCGACGTCAGGATCGACTTCAATGCCAACGGCGCCAGAATGCCGATAACCGATGCACTGGCCGCGACGCTGCCATAGACGAAGTGCTTGCGGACCAGCGGCGGCTCGAAATGCGCCGCCTCGCGCAGGCTGTTGCGCGTGAGGAACCCAGCCCAGATACCGTAGGCGACATAGCCGGCCAGCAAGCCGGCGACCGTGCAGGTGAAATTCGGCGCAACGGCCGCACCGGCCAGCGTACCGACCGCAAGAATAGTGGCGCGCGAACCCTGGAGGCGCGAAAAGGCGCGAAACTCCTGGCGGAAGCGCAACATGGTGAGGTGCAGATCGCTGCCACCCTGGAAGATAGCGACCATGCCGCCGAACACGGCAATTTTGCCGGGAACCGAAAAGAAAATCGACGCAGATGCCGCCATCAGACAAATCGCGGCGCATACGGTGAATTCGATCGTCAGCGCGCTTCGCTCCAGGGCCTCGCTTCCGGGCGTCGACCCCGGATAGAAACGGCTGCAGGCAAAGCGGATCCATTCGAAACAGAAGATCGCCGCGAACTGGCTGATCGAGATGAAGAGCGAATAGGCAGCGTAATCAGCAGGAGCCAGCAGATGCGCGACCGCGATCAGCAGCCCGAAGGCCACCGCCGCCTGATAGAAATATGCCGCCAATGCCACGATCTTCGCCATGTGGGCAGCTAACAGCAAAAGATTGAGAAAAGCGCTAAGCTTGAGGGGAAGATTCGGAAATTGAGTGGCAAATGCCATCGATGACGACGTGACTGCAATCGCAACTTGGGGCCGCAAGCAGACATCTAGCTCGCCCCATGCTAAAGAACAGCCGTCATCACCAAAGAGCAGAGACGCCGTTTTGACGGAGCCTAAATTACTTGTAGGCGGCAACCCGCAAATACCCAAAGGCGAAGGCAATGGGCCTGTCCAGGCCTATATTGCGGCGATGCCCTGTTGGAAGCAGCGCGTGGGACGCGCCATCGACGACGTCATCGAACGCACCATTCCCGGCGCAAGAAAAGCGGTCAAATGGAACACACCGTTATATGGCGTCGAAGGCCAAGGCTGGTTCCTTGGTTTTAATTGCTACGAACGATATGTGAAAGTGACGTTCTTCCGCGGCGCATCGCTCGATCCGGTACCGCCGGGCCAGTCGAAGCAGAAGGATGTTCGCTACCTCGATATCCACGAGGATGACCTGATCGACGATACCAGTCTTTCAGACTGGATCAGGCAAGCGAGCGCATTGCCTGGTGAAAGGCTCTAGAACCGCCCTTCTCCTTCACCCTTGGCTTCGTTCCTCGATCGGATAGCTAGGTAAAGTCACAGACGATTGAACCCCGACGCCAGTGCACGGATTGCCGGCGATGCGCTCCGGAGCCATGGGGGCCGATTGGCATTGAATTGCCTTTTTGCACTGCACACGTTAGAAGAGCCGCCAAATTCAAGGGATGGAAACGGGCGGTGGGGGACAGCGCGGCCCGCGGAGGAGTGCCATTATGGAGATCGTCAATACGATAGCCGCCTTGCGCGAGCGCCTTGCCGCGCATCGCAGAGCCGGCAAGAGCGTCGGTCTGGTGCCGACCATGGGCTACCTGCATGCCGGCCATATGGAACTGGTATCGTGTGCCAGGATGGAAAACGATATCGTTGTCACCTCGATCTTCGTCAATCCGCTGCAGTTCGGCGCCAACGAGGATCTGGCGAAATATCCGCGCGATCTTGAGCGCGATAGCGCCGTGCTGCGGGACGGCGGCGTCGATTTCCTCTTCGCGCCCGGCGTGACCGACATGTATCCCCGGCCGATGGAAGCGGTGGTTGACGTGCCGAACCTCGGTGCGGAGCTGGAAGGCGCGGTTCGCCCCGGTCACTTCGCCGGTGTCGCCACTGTCGTCACCAAGCTTTTCAATATTGTCCAGCCCGATAGCGCCTATTTCGGCGAAAAGGATTATCAGCAGGTGGCGATCATCCGCCGCATGGTCGAGGATCTGGCGCAGCCGGTTCGGGTCGTGCCGGTGCCGACCGTCCGCGATGCTGACGGATTGGCATTGTCCTCCCGCAACGTCTATCTCTCGCAAGAAGAGCGTGCCGCCGCTGTCATCGTACCGAAGGCATTGGCGGAAGCCGAAAGGCTCTACGATCTCGGCGCCGACGATCCCATCGCATTTGAGGAGGCCTTGCGCGCCTTCATCGAAAAGGAGCCGCTGGCAACTGCCGAAGTCGCCGCCGTTCGTCATCCCGATACGCTGGCGGAGCTGACGAAACTGCAGGGCCAGCCCGTGCTCGTCGCCCTCTTTGTACGCATCGGCACCACCCGCTTGCTCGACAACCGCGTAATCGGCCGCAAGCAGGCCGCCAGCGAAAAGGCCGCCTGAGATGAGCACTGTCGGACAAACCAAACGCATGACGCCCGCCGCCATCGAAGCGATGAAGGGCACGCGCCCGATCGTCAGCCTGACGGCCTATACGACGCCGATCGCCCGCCTGCTCGATCCGCATTGCGACCTCCTGCTGGTCGGCGATTCCCTTGGCATGGTGCTCTACGGCATGGAGACAACGGTCGGGGTGACGCTTGACATGATGATCGCGCACGGCCAGGGCGTCATGCGCGGTGTCAAGCATGCCTGCGTCATCGTCGACCTGCCCTTCGGCTCGTATCAGGAATCGAAAGAACAGGCCTTTCGCAATGCCGCACGAATCCTCAAAGAGACCGGCTGCGATGGCGTGAAGCTGGAAGGCGGTGAGGAAATGGCTGATACGATCGCTTTCCTCACGGCCCGCGGAGTCCCCGTCTTCGGGCATGTCGGGCTGATGCCACAGCAGGTGAACGCCACGGGCGGCTACCGCTCGCTCGGCCGCTCTGACAAGGAAGCCGACAAGATCCGGCGCGACGCCAAGGCGGTCGCCGATGCCGGCGCCTTCGCCGTCGTCGTCGAGGGCACGATCGAGCCGCTTGCCCGCGAGATCACCGCCTCGATCGGCATCCCCACCATCGGCATCGGCGCATCCCCCGCCTGCGACGGCCAGATCCTGGTCTCCGACGACATGCTCGGCCTCTTCAACGATTTCAAGCCGCGCTTCGTGAAGCATTTCGCGGAGCTGGCACCCGTCATTTCAAAGGCGGCGGAAACCTATGCGGAAGAAGTGAAGGCGCGGACGTTTCCCGGCCCGGAGCATACCTTCCAGCCAAAAAAATAGAGCCGGGTTCAACCCTTGGCTGGCTCCTTCTCCAGCAGGTAGATCGCCTCGCCGAAATCCTCCATCTTGCTCATCAGCGCGGCATGAGCATCCCGCAGGCCCTGATTGTAGTAATGGGGGCCAATCTCGGCGGTGAAGAAATCTAGCAGGAATTCGGCGGGCAGCGTGCCGAGCGTCTGGTCGAGCTCGTCGGCGAAATAGCGCTGAAGGCGGGCGACCATGGCTGCCTTCTCTTCCTTGGCAAAAGTGATCTTCTTCATAGTCAGTGCCTCCCATTTTGCGAACAAGCCCAATAAGATGGATCAAGGAAATCAATTCACCCATCAAGTAAATTGAATTGCCGCCTCTTCGCGCGCAGCTTACAGCTCCGCCATTGAACAGCGCGCGGGAGCGGACACGCAAGGGGTGCAATCATATTTGTGATCCGCGCCCGGGGATGCAAATCCACTGTCCGGGATTACGTGCCGGGTTTTCCATGAAGGACAGAGCGGACCATGAGTCGCGCGGAATTTCTTGACGGGTTGAAGGGTGGCATCCCCGTCGGCCTTGCAGCAGCGCCCTTCGGCGCCTTGTTTGGCGCTTTGGCGCGCGATCAGGGCATGTCGCTCGGCGAATTGACCCTGATGAGCGGCACCGTTTATGCCGGTGCCAGCCAGATGGTGGGGCTGGATCTCTTCGGCCACAACGTCCAGGCTTGGCTCATAGTGCTGTCGATCCTGGCAGTGAACTTCCGCCACGTGCTCTATTCGGCGGCAATTGCCCGCTATATCAGGCATTTCTCGGCGGTCGAAAAATTCTTCACCTTCTTCCTGCTGGTCGATCCGCAATTCGCCGAGACGGTCAAGCGTCATGAAAGCGGCAAGCCCGTAACTTTCGCCTGGTATTTCGGCTTTGCGGCAATGGTTTATGTTCCCTGGGTATTGGTGAGCCTTGCCGGCGGTTCGCTCGGCAGTTTCATCGGCGATCCGAAATCCATCGGCCTTGATATCCTGCTGCCGATCTATTTCCTCGGAATCGTCATCGGCTTTCGCAAGCGCGATAACTTCCTGCCCGTCGTGGTGGCCAGCGCCGCGGCTTCGGCCCTCGCCTATCGCTATGTCGGCTCGCCCTGGCATGTCAGCATCGGAGCGCTCGCCGGCGTCGCCATCGCCGCTATTCTGCCGCCGGTGAAAGCAAATCGTAAGCCCGACCTCGTTCACGAAAACCACGAGGTCTGACCATGCTCGACTTCAATTCGCATATGGTCCTGCTGATCCTGGCTGCAGCCGTGGTGACCTTCCTGACGCGCATCGGCGGCTACATCCTCATCGTCAAGATGACCCGCATCCCGCCGCGCGTCGAGGCGGCGCTGAATGCGGTGCCCGCTGCAGTGCTGACGACCCTCGTCGCACCGGCCTTCTTCATCGGCGGCTGGGATACAAGGGTGGCACTATTCGCGGCCCTTCTGGTGGGCTTGCGCTATCCGCCGACATTCATGTTGATCGTAGGCTGGATCGTCGTGATGGCCTGGCGGCATTTCATCGGCGCTTGAAATGCCCGCAGCCGATCCCGCCCCTCACACGAGAGGCGGGATGGCATGGTCTCAATGGCTGAGTTCGAGCGTCGCGTTCTCCAGCCAGGCCCGGATATCCGCATCATGGATCAGCGGCATCAGCGCTTCACGAGTCTTGGTATGATAGTCGTTCAGCCAGTGCAGCTCTTCATGCGTCAACAGTTCCACAAGGACCAGGCTGCGGTCGATCGGGCAGAAGGTCAGCGTCTCGAAACCCAGCATCGGCATATCGCCGCCTTCGATCTCCTCCGGATCGCGAATGTAGATCAGGTTTTCGATGCGGATGCCGAAATGGCCGGGGCGGTAGTAGCCGGGCTCGTTCGAGAGAATCATGCCGGGCAACAGTTCCTGCGTCGATAGCCGCGAGATGCGCTGCGGCCCCTCATGCACCGAGAGATAGGAACCGACGCCATGGCCGGTGCCGTGGGCAAAATCGACGCCGGCTTTCCAGAGCGCGATGCGCGCCAGCGGGTCGAGATCGCAGCCGCGCGTGCCCTTCGGGAAGCGCGCCGTGCTGATCGCGATCATTCCCTTCAAAACCAGCGTGAAAAGGCGCTTCTGTTCTTCGGGGACGGTGCCGACTCCGACCGTGCGGGTAATATCGGTGGTGCCGTTGATATACTGCGCGCCTGAATCGATCAGGAACAGCTCGCCGGCCTGGATCAGCCGGTCGCTCGCCGTCGTGACGCGATAATGCATGATCGCGGCATGCTCGCCGGCGCCCGAGATCGTATCGAAGGAAATGTCCTTCAGCGGGTTCTGCATGCTTTCGCCGACACGGGCGCGGCAGGCTTCCAGCCGTTCGGCGGCAGCAATTTCCGTCACGGTGCCCGGCTTGTTGGTTTCCAGCCAGTAGAGGAATTCCACCATGGCGGCGCCGTCCTGCAGATGGGCTGCCGCGGATCCGTTGATCTCAGCGGCATTCTTGCAGGCGCGCGGCAGCTTGGCGGGATCATTCCCCTCGACGACCTCGCCACCCTCGCGGCGGATGATATCGGTGAGCGCATAGGAAGCGAGGTCCGGATCGACCAGGATGCGCCCACCATTCGCAGCCGCGAGAGCCAGCCGCTTGGCGAGGTCGAACGGCGGCAGCTGCTTGCAGATCTGCGCCAGGTAGGCCTCGGCCTCGACCTTGGTCTTGCGCTTGTCGAGGAAGAGCTCGGCCTCGGCCTCGGCATAGATGATGGCGCGTGCCAGCGGATGCGGTGTGTGCGGCACGTCGCTGCCGCGAATGTTGAAGATCCAGGCAACCGAGGACGGATCGGTGATCAAGGCCGCCTTGAGGTTCTTTTCCTTCAGACTGGCTGCGATCGTCGCCAGCTTGTCTCTCGCCAATATGCCGGCCTGGCCAATATCCTGAATGATGACGCCGCCGAGCGGTTCGTCGGGCCGGTCGCTCCAGAGCCGGTCCAGCGGATTGTGGGGCAGGAAAACCAACTTGCCGTCGATTTCGCCCAGCGCCTTCTCCAGCCGCCGCACTTCGGCGCCCGTATGCAGCCACGGATCGATGCCGAGCCGGAATCCCTTCTTTGCATTGCGCAGCAGCCAGACATGCGGCGGCTCGTTCACCAGGTCGCCGCCGGTAAAGACAGTGCGATCCACCTGCTCGGCGAGCTGCGTCACATAGCGACCGTCCACGAAAACCACGGCTTGGCTGTGTGTCACAAGCGCAACACCCGCCGACCCAGTGAAGCCTGTGAGCCATGCCAGACGCTCCGAGCAGCTGGGCACGTACTCGCCTTGATACTCATCGGCACGAGGCACGAGGAAGCCGTCAATGCCGAGATCGCCGAAGGCGTTGCGCAATCCGGCGACACGTTCGCGGCCGAATTGCGGGGTGGAGGTGACGTCGAAAGACTGAAACATGGCTTGATCCGAGACTGATGGGAATCCGTGAAACTGAGTGCTGCCAGTATGTTAGAGCATGATTGTCGGAAGTGCGACGTGATTTTCGGCTGCGGGCGAAAACTGTCGGCTGGGCGGCAAATCGAGCCCGCAGCATCGCAGGTCTCGAACCTGGCCCGTTAACGAATCCGCCCATTTCATGAGCATCGCTGGTCAATTATGACATCTTCACGGCATGCAATATGCATATGACGCATGGCTCCCATGAGGCGTACCCCCTGCCACGCAAGCTGGCGAGTCCCTATATCCAGCGCATCGAACGGGGTTCACAACGAGCCCAACCAAAAAGGACTAAAAACAATGCCTATCTCCCGCTCTGCATATGTTAGCCCGGCGCTGGCTGGCGAGCGTCGCACCGTACGCCACTCCGTCGGCTCGCTTCGTCAGCTTGAAGTCGAAACGTCCAGGGCAATCGGCACAAGCCGTGGCGATCGCCACTAAGAGTTCATGAGCTACGCGTTCTAATTCGGTCGTGGTCCGGTTCTCCTCCTCCCTCCCCGGATCATGATCAGAACGGTAGAGCCCGCTTGAGCACTCCTCCACACGCTCGCGGGTAAGATCGGTCTAGGCCGATCCAAGGCGGTGCCTCGGCACCGCCTTTTTTTATTTTCTCTCGTCGGAAACAGGATTACGGAAAAGCGACCGGCTCAAGGCCGGTCGAGATGGATGGTGACCCAGCCGTTGCGCCAGATGGTGCGCACATGGCGCAGCTTCGCACCATTATAAGCAGCAAGAACCTTCCAGCGCTGTTCGGCGAGAATGCCGGAAAGAACGACCGAGCCGCCCGGCGCCAGATGTGCCACAAGTTGCGGCGCCATCTTGATCAGCGGACGCGCAAGAATATTGGCGATGATCAGATCGAACGGCCCATGACGCGAAAAGGCCGTGGAATGAAAGCCCGGCGCAGTCTCGAGCGCGATGCCTGAGGAAATGCCGTTGCGGCGCACATTTTCGCGCGCGACGCGCACGGCGACCGGATCGATGTCGGTGGCAAGAACCGGAATATTGCGCAGCTTGCGTACCCCGATCGCCAGCACGCCGCTGCCGGTGCCGAGGTCGAGGGCATTGCGCACACGCCGGCTGGCGAGAACCTTCTCGATCGTCTCCAGGCAACCCGCCGTCGTGCCGTGATGGCCGGTACCAAACGCTTGGCCGGCATCGATCTCGATGGCGATGTCGCTCGAGCCAATCTTGTCGCGGTCGTGCGAACCGTGCACCAGAAAGCGCCCGGCGCGAACCGGCTTCAATCCCTCCAGCGACTTGGCGATCCAATCGACATCAGGAATGATTTCCTTTTCGACGGCAAGCTCGGGAAAGGTCGGCTTCAGCAAGGCGGCAAAGCGAGCGCGCACGTCGTCTTCGTCATCCGCGTAGAGATAGATCGAGGTTTCCCAGATGTCCCTCTTCTCGTCGATCTCGCTGGTAGCGATCGGCAACTCTTCGTCTTCGAACACCGGCGTCATCAGATCGAGAATCTGCTCTGCCTTCTTCTCGGTCGTCGTCACATAAAGGCGGATTTCACTCAACTCGTCGCTCTTTCTCGTTCTTACTCGGCCCAATCGATCCAAGGTGGCTTTGGCGTATCGTAACCGGCTACACTCCGAAGCAGGGCCAGCCGGGCCGGGCCGAATCGCAGGAGTAGCGGTGCCAACAGATTGCGCGCCTCAATGGCCAGCGGATTTATCATGGTGATCAGTCGCGTCAGGCCATAGGTCTGCTTCAACACCTGCTTCACGGCGGGAATTCTCAGCGCCGAATACTCCTGTTCTCGCCCTTCCGCAATGAGCCAGGCAAGCCAGCAGGCATCTTCGATGCCGAGGTTCATGCCGCGCGCGCCGGCTGGCGAATGGATGTGGGCAGCATCACCGGCCAGAAACACATTGCCCTTCGCCATCGGCTCGACATGGCGAAAGTGAATGCGGAACTGCGAGGCCCAGGTCTTCTCGGCAACCTTGGCCGGATGAACGATGCGGCTTTCGAAACCCTCCAGCGTCGAAATATAGCGTATGACATCGGCAGCGACAGGCAGGCGTCCGATCATGCCTGGATCGAAGAGCGAGATCTCCGCGACATGCGTATCGACCGGATCTTCGTAGCGGAAATCCGCGAGATAGA
Source organism: Rhizobium sp. SG570 (assembly GCF_012275345.1). Taxonomy (NCBI): domain Bacteria; kingdom Pseudomonadati; phylum Pseudomonadota; class Alphaproteobacteria; order Hyphomicrobiales; family Rhizobiaceae; genus Rhizobium; species Rhizobium sp. SG570. The sequence goes on from NZ_JAAZQI010000008.1 coordinate 255,789, forward strand.
AATAGGCCTCCAGCGCCTCCCCGGGGAAACCGGCACCCAGCGCCTTGCGCACGACAGAATGCGCACCATCGGCACCGACGAGGATATCCGGCCGAACCGTTTCCATCGCGCCGTCGGCATGCCTGAGCGTAACCTCCGGCTTCCTCAAATCGGCCACCTCGCCCGCGACAACAGCCGTTTGCCATTCCGGCGCAATGCCGTGGGTCGAAAGCGCCTCGATCAGCAAGCGTTCGGTGCGGCCCTGCGCCAAAGCATGAACGGCGCTGAAACGACCGTTCACCTGCCGGGTATCCAGCTCGATGAGAGTTTTCTCTCCCGAACGAACGCGAAAATGTTCGATGGGTTGAGCGGCTGCGATGATGCGTTCACCGACGCCGCAGGCGGAAAGCAGCGTCAGCGTGCGTGCATTGACACCAAGAGCTCGGCTCTCCTCGGCGGGTGTCGGGCCAGTGCCGTCATCGATGATGCGCGGCGCGAAGCCGCGTCGGGCAAGCTCAAGCGCGGCGGTTAAGCCGACAGGCCCCGCCCCCGCAATCAGGATGGATCTGGATTTCGCTTTGCCGCCAACCCCGTCGCCCATCTTGGCCCCTATCCCTTCTTGATCAGGTTCTCCAGCTTCTTCACCGCCACGTCCGGATCCTCCTGGTAGGCAATGGTTCCGGCAAAACCGCCGGCCGAATCCAGCAGGAAAACCGAGGCGGTGTGATCCATGGTATAATCGCCGTTCGGTTGCTTTTCGTCCATCGGCACCTTCTTGGCATAGACACGGAACCCCTTGACCATGTCCATCACCTTCGAGGGATCGCCCGAAATGCCGGTAATCCGCTTGGATACGTTGGAAACATACTGGTCCATGATTTGAGGCGTATCGCGCTCGGGATCGACAGTCACGAAATAGGCATTGAGCTTGGTGCCATCGGGATCGACCTTCTGCAGCCAACCGTCCAGTTCGAACAGGGTCGTCGGGCAGACATCCGGGCAATGCGTGTAGCCGAAGAACACGGCCGAAGGCTTACCGCGAAACGCCTGATCGCTGATTGGCTGGCCACTCTGCGAGACGAGTGTGAAAGGCACGCCGTAAGGCCCCGCCGCTGCCGCCTCCGGCGCCCTGCCATTTCCGAAGCTCAGCCAGCCCAATATCCCGGCCACGATCAACACGGCCACCCAGACACCAATTCGCACGCTTTTCATGACTGCAATTCCTTGATCGGCCCCCACCGTCCATCCCGCCTGAAAAATGGCGAAGGACGGTCCTCCAGCCGGTGTAACGGCTCGTCGTGGAGGACGCAATTCAACAAGACGTTTTGACGGAGCCGAAATCGTCGCAGCAGGGGGCCGCTAAGTCTCAAGCGTCCTCCCGGCTCTTCCTTGCCGTTTCGGGCAGACCGAGGCGAAATCTGCCTGTGTGTTAAACCAATCCTAACCTGTCCGCGCCAACATCAACCACAAAAGCAAGACTCGACTTCGCCGGCCGCAGGCAAAGCGCGGCAGACCGATTTCTTTCAGAAGGGCATGACGCCCGCCGGATCAGCCAGGCGTTTTCCGCCGAAGCCACCGGATGCTGCCGCTGCCCAAGCCGCTCCAGCCGATCCCTCTTTTTCAATCGCTAGCGTCGCGTGCCGCCGACGCCAAACGGGAAGTCCTCAATCATGACGAACGCCATCAAACAATCGGGCGCCTACCTGGAAATCGTCTCCTTCCATCTCGGCGATCAGGAGTTTTGCATCGATATCATGGCCATCCGCGAAATCCGCGGATGGGCGCCGGTAACGCCCATGCCGCATACGCCGCCTTACGTGCTCGGCCTCATCAACCTGCGCGGTGCCGTCATCCCCGTCATCGACATGGCCTGCCGCCTCGGTATGAAAATGACCGAGCCATCCGAGCGCTCGGCGATCATCGTCACCGACATAGCTGGAAAACTCGTTGGCCTCCTGGTCGAACAGGTCTCCGACATGATGACCATCAAGAGCGAAGATCTGCAGCCGGCGCCGGAGATCATCCCGGAAACCCAGCGCGCCTTCTGCCGCGGTATCGTGGCGCTGGAAAAGAGCATGGTCTGCTTCCTCAACCTCGATACCATCATCGCCGATCAACTGGCGCAGGCAGCCTGATCTCAACACATTGCCGCAAAAGAGAATCGCCCTGGGGCCAAGGCTCCAGGGCGATCGTTTTTGTTCGACCGACGTTGGCAGGGGTGTAGCCAATGCGCCAGCCATGCAGGCCGTGAACAGACGGAAGCATCGCTTCACTGTTCGTCTTCAAAATTGCATCAAAAAGATGCAATCCGAAAGCAACTAGAAGGAATTCGACAACCAAAGAGTATGACTTTTTTTGGTAATAACCCTCTAACGGTTGTCGATGTGGTATTCTGATAGCTTATTTGGGTTTCCCGTTCTTCCAGCTAACATTCTGACCGAACAGCGGTATTGTCGAAATCGCCATCTTGGCCGAGCCGTCCGTCAATTGCCGCGAATGGATGAGATAGACCAGCGTATCGTTCTTCTTGTCGTAGATTCGGGTCACGACCAGTTTCTTCCAGATAAGCGACAATCCGGCGCGAAACACTTCCTCGCCACTCTGGGACAGATTGATATCGCCGATCTCGATCGGGCCGGTCTGGCGGCAGGCGATGGAGTTGTTGGAAGGATCCTCGAACCAGTTGCCCTTGCGCAATCGGTCTATGACGCTGCGGTCGAAATAGGTGACGTGGCAGGTGACACCGGAGACCCCCGGATCAGACACGGCATCGACCAGAATATCATTGCCTGTCCAATCCACTCCCACCTTGCCGACGACTTCGGCAGAGGCGGAAACAGGAGCCAAAGCCAGCAAAGACGCGGCAATGGCGGCACAGAATTTCGGTGAACTCATCGGTCATCCTCCAATATCAGCCGCGGAGCTAGAGCGGCATCGCTAAGGTAAGAGTGCCGGTGAGCTATGCAAGAGAAGGCCGCCAATGCCGCTGCCTACGAACGACCGCTCAGCGATGGGCGCCGACGGCAGCTCCCATCGCGAGGCGCCATCGCCAGGGCGACAGCGCCTCAAACCACGTCGAGAGCATTTGGCTTCATTTGCTTTCGATCGCGACCCCGCCCGTCTCCAACAGTGACTTGAGGTTGGACAATATCTTCGGCCAGCCACCGGAGACCGCCTCGATGAACTTGGAATTCTCAAGCTCGATCGTATGGGTGACCGTCAGTTTCACTGCGCCGTCGGCCGGCTCAAGCTCCATCACGCAGCGCGACCAGCCCTCGGCTTTCAGCTCCGGCCTGAACTCGTTGCGCCATCTGATGGCAAGACGTCGTGGCGGCTCGAACTCGGCGATTTCGCCCATATCGGCGATACGGCCATCGGGAAAGAGCATCTTCCATGGCGAGCCGACCTTCCAGTCGGTCTCGTGCGTCATGTCGAACCAATACTGCCTGATGAATTCGGGCGTGGTAAGCGCCGACCAGAGCTTCTCCGGCGCGGTGCGGATGAAGGTGACGTAGACGAACTTGCTTCCAGTCATGTCATTTCTCCTTGTTTCAACAGTCGTGCTTGTTGGGGCTATTGGCCGCCCTCGCCTTCGAGCGCCTTCTTCAAGGCCGAAAGCGTGCTCAGCTGCCGATGCTCGAACTTGTTGATCCAGCGCTCGGCGATCTCATTGATCGGCAGAGGATTGATAAAATGCAGCTTCTCCCGACCCTGCTTTTCGGAGGACACCAGATTGGCTTCCTCCAGAATGGCGAGGTGCTTTGCCACCGCCTGGCGGGTCATCCGCAGATCCTCGCAAAGCGCGCTCAATGTCTGGCCGTTGCGATCATAGAGTTGATCCAGCAATTGTCGCCTGCTTGCATCCGCCAAGGCCTTGAAGACCGCGTCATCATTCATATCAATACGGAACCATTTGGTTGCCTCTTTGGATCTTATAGGCAACCAAATAGTTGCCTGTCAAGCAATCTTTGAGAGAACGCGCTGTCGTAGTCGGGGATCACAGAAATGATGGGAGTCGATTGACAATGATGCTTTCGCATCGGATCATTCGCGTCATGATCGCAAACCGCACCACCACGATGCATCTTATCACCACCTCACCCCTTGCAGGGCGAGTGGAAGCTGTGTTGCACTGAGCGAACCGCGATCCATTTCAACCCTGCCGAGGCGAGCAGGGTTGAAATGGTCCTTGCTCTCCTCCCTTATCCCAAGGAGAGCCCATGAATTCCGAACAGGAAGAACCAAGCGAACGACGATCCGGCAAAATCGGACCCGTCGAGATTCGTGCAGCGCGTCCGTCCGATGCCGAAGCGATCACATCGATCGCCAACCTCTCCGGCTTTCGCGCCGGCACGCTGCGCCTGCCCTTCCAAAGCATCGAGGAAACGCAGCAGTGGCTGGATAAGCCTGCGCCCGGTGCGATCAACCTTGTGGCTGTGCTTGACGGACAGATCATCGGCAATGCCGGCCTCCGCCGCCTCACAGGTCGGCGGATTCACGTTGGGCAAATCGGCATGGGCGTGCATGACGATTTTACAGGCCGCGGCGTCGGCTCCGCACTCCTCGCAGCCCTCATCGATACCGCCGACAACTGGCTGGCGATCAAGCGCGTGGAGTTGACTGTCTATGTCGACAACGCACCGGCGATCCGGCTCTATGAGAAGTTCGGATTCGAAACCGAGGGGCGGCTCAGAGCCTTCGCATTCCGCAATGGCGAATATGTCGACGCTTTCACCATGGCACGTCGGAAACTTTGAAAAATTCTGGCGGCGGATGCAGTACCGCCGCCATCCTCACCCGCCGATAAGGTCGAGCCATTCGTCCTCAGTCATGACCTGGACGTCGAATTCCCGCGCCTTGTCGAGCTTCGAGCCTGCGCCCGGCCCTGCCACCACGATATCGGTCTTCTTTGAAACCGAGCCGGAAACCTTGGCTCCCAGGCTCTCGGCCTTGGCTTTCGCCTCGTCGCGGGTGAACTTTTCCAGCGATCCGGTGAAGACAACGGTCTTGCCGGCGACGGGGCTGCCTGAAGTCACCGGCTGCTCGGCCTCCTGAGGCTGCACCTCTTTGAGCAAGCTTGCGATCACCTCGGTATTTCGAGGCTCCTTGTAGAATTCGACGATCGCGCGCGCTACCACTTCGCCGATGCCTTCAATATTGTTGAGATCGTTCCACGCGTCGCCCGCAAGCGGGACCGCTTCCTTCATCGCCATCTCGAAGGCTTCGTAGGTGCCATAAGAGCGTGCAAGCAGCTTCGCCGTCGTCTCGCCGACATGGCGGATGCCGAGCGCGAAGATGAAGCGATGGAGCGCAATCTGGCGCCGTTCGTTGATCGCGGCGTAAAGTTTGCCAACGCTGACCTTACCGAAGCCGTCGATATTCTCCAGCTTGGTAAGCGACGACTGCTGACGCCTTTCCAGGGTGAAGATGTCAGGCGCAGTCTTTATCTGCAGCGCCGGGTCATCGCTCGCAAAGAAGAAGTCGATCTGCTTCGAACCCAGTCCTTCGATGTCGTAGGCATTGCGCGAGACGAAATGCTTGAGATGCTCGGTCGCCTGCGCGCGGCAGATGAAGCCGCCGGTGCAACGGGTCACGGCATCGACCTTGCCGGTCTTTTCGTTGATATCGCGCACGGCATGGCTGCCGCAGACCGGGCATACCCTAGGGAATTCGTAAGGCACGCTCGACGCTTCACGCTTTTCCAACACGACGTCGACGATCTGTGGAATGACATCGCCTGCCCGCTGCACGATCACCATGTCGCCGACACGAATATCGCGGCCGTCGCGGATCGGCTCGCCCTTGTTGCCGATACCCCTGATGTAATCGGCATTGTGCAGCGTCGCATTGGTCACGACCACGCCGCCGACGGTGATCGGCTCCAGCCGCGCGACCGGCGTCAGCGCGCCGGTACGGCCGACCTGGATGTCGATATCGATCAGATGTGTGAACGCCTGCTCCGCAGGGAATTTATGCGCCGTCGCCCAGCGCGGTGAGCGCGAACGGAAGCCGAGGCGAGCCTGCAGTTCCAGGCTGTCGACCTTGTAGACGACGCCATCGATGTCATAATCGAGATCGGGCCGCTGCAGGCCGATCTCCTGATAGTGGCCGAGAATGTCGTTGACGGAATTCAGCCGCTCCATCAGCGGATTGACCGGGAAACCCCATGTCTTGAAGGTCTGCACCATGCCGAACTGCGTATCGGCCGGCATGTCCGACATCTCGCCCCAAGCATAGGCGAAGAATTTCAGCTTGCGGCTTGCCGTTACCTTCGCGTCGAGCTGGCGAAGCGAACCCGCCGCGGTGTTGCGCGGGTTGACGTAGGTCTGTTTGCCCTCCGCCTCCATCTGGGCGTTGAGCGCCAGGAAATCGCTCTTGGCCATATAGACCTCGCCACGCACCTCAACGACCGCAGGCGCGCCCGCTGGCAGGGTCTGGGGAATTTCCTTGATGGTTCTGATGTTGGCGGTGACATTCTCGCCGGTCGTACCGTCGCCGCGTGTAGCAGCACTGACCATTCGCCCGTTCTCGTAGCGGATCGACATCGAAAGGCCGTCAATCTTCGGCTCGGCTGTAAAGGCGATCGAGTTGTCGGGCAAACGGCCGAGGAAGCGGTAAACGCTCGCCACAAAATCCGCCACGTCCTCCTGCGAAAACGTATTGTCCAGCGACAGCATCGGTCTTGCATGCACGACGGGAGCAAAGGTTTCCGAGGGTGCGGCACCTACCCGCCGCGAAGGGCTGTCGGCTCGAATGAGCTCCGGAAACCGCGCCTCGATGGCATCGTTGCGCCGCTTCAGCGCATCGTAGTCCGCATCCGAGATCTCCGGCGCATCCTTGCTGTGATAAAGCGCATCGTTGCGCGCAATCTCCGCGGCCAGATAGGCGAGCGCGGCGGCCGCTTCCTCTTCGGTCAAATCCTCGACGGGCTTCTGTTCGGTGCTCATGAATCGACACTCCCCGATTTCGGAGATGTTTTAGAGCACTTCGAGAAAAAGTGCGAAGCGGTTTTCCGTCCCGAATGCGCAAAAACAAGGAGAAAAATCGGGCAATGGGACGAGGGCTGGAGTGCAGGGATCAGCCGTTGCCTGCCAGCAGCCGCTTTGCAGCCGCCCTCGCCTCTTCGGTCACCGATGCGCCTGCTAGCATGCGGGCGATTTCCTCGGTACGGTCTTTCGGCGCCATGGTGGCAACCCGCGTGGAGATCTTTTCCGAGCCATCCGCAACGGGGCCTTTGGAGATCAGCAGATGAGTCGCAGCGCGTGCCGCGACCTGCGGCGCATGGGTGACGGAAAGTACCTGCACGCGATCGGACAGGCGCTTAAGCCGCTGGCCGATGGCATCCGCCACCGCACCGCCGACGCCCGTATCGATTTCGTCGAAAACAAGGGTCGGCGCGGAACCTCGGTCGGCCAACGCCACCTTCAGCGCCAAGAGGAAACGCGACAGCTCGCCGCCGGAAGCGACCTTGGTAATCGGGCCTGGCCGCGTGCCCGGGTTGGTCTGCACATGGAATTCGACGACATCTATGCCATCGGCCGTCGCGGCCTCCGAATCGCTGGTGATTTCAACCATGAACCGCGCCCGTTCAAGCTTCAGCGCCGGCAATTCCGCCATGACGGCGGCGGCAAGCGCTTCACCGGCATGGTGGCGCTTATCGGAGAGGCTGCGGGCGGCCGCATCATATTCCGCCTTGGCAACGGCAAGCTCGCCAGCCAAACGCGCCAGTCTTTCTTCCCCGGCATCGACATCGGCAAGATCGGAGATCATCCGAACGGCAAGTGCCGGAAGCTCGGTCACCGGCACCGAATATTTGCGCGAGGCTCCGCGGAGCGCAAATAGACGCTCCTCGACCCGCTCCAGTTCCCGCGGATCGTATTCCGTCTTGCGGAGCGCGGCCTCGACTTCCATCTGCGCGTTGGAGAGCTGGTCCAGCGCCGCATCGAGCAGCGCTACGGTGTCTTCCAGCAAGCCTGGCGCCTCGTGGCTCTTGCGCTCCAGCCGGCGCACCAGCGAGGCAATGTGCGGCACGGGAGAAGCATTGCCGTTGAGGAATTCGGAGGCTTCAGCGATGTCGCCGGCGATGCGTTCGGCCTTCATCATCCGCGAGCGGCGCTCGGCCAGATCATCCTCCTCGCCATCCTGCGGCGATAGCTTCTCCAGCTCCTCGACGGAAGCGCGCAGATAGTCCGCCTCACGCGCGGCGCTCTCTACCTGTTCCCTGTGCTTTCGCAATGTCCGGTCGGTGTCGCGCCAGACCTTATGAAGCCTGCCGACCCCTTGCGCTTCCTCGGCAAGACCGGCAAAGGCGTCAAGCAGCATGCGATGCGCATCCGTATCGACAAGCGCACGGTCGTCGTGCTGCCCATGAATTTCGACGAGAAGCTGACCCACCTGGCGCATGAGCTGAACGCTGAGCGCCTGATCATTGACGAAGGCCTTGGTGCGGCCGTCTGCGGACTGGATACGGCGAAAGATCAGGTCGCCGTCGTCGTCGATACCATTGTCGCGCAGCAACTTGCGGGCCGCGTGCTGCGTACCGACATCGAAGACCGCGGTCACCTGGCCACGATCCTCTCCATGACGCACGAGACCGCCATCGCCGCGCCCACCTAGGGCCAGCGACAGGCTGTCAAGCAGGATGGATTTGCCCGCGCCCGTTTCGCCTGTCAAAACCGAGAGCCCGGACTCGAAGGCAAGATCCAGCCGCTCGATCAGGACGATATCGCGGATCGAAAGCTGGATCAGCATCTGCGCTCAATCTCACGTCCCAAGTATAAGTTTCTTGCCCGCTCTGGAAATCCAGGAACCAGTGTTTTCGCTCGGCTCGACGCCGCCGCTCTTCAGCAGCTTATATGAGTCGGCATACCAGCGGCTATCCGGATAATTGTGGCCGAGAACAGCTGCTGCCGTCTGCGCCTCCGGAACGATGCCCATGGCGTAATAGGCTTCGACCAGGCGCGCCAGAGCTTCCTCGATCTGATTCGTGGTTGGATACTGCTCGATGACCACGCGGAAGCGAGCGATCGCGGCAAGATAATCCTTGCGCTCGAGATAGTAGCGCCCGATCTGCATTTCCTTGCCGGCGAGCTGGTCGCGGGCAAAGCGAATCTTCTCCTGCGCGTCGCTGACATACTGCGATTTCGGATAGTTGTTGACGAGCTTGGTCATCGCCTCCATCGTCTGCTGCGCGGCGCGCTGATCCTGGGTCACGTTGACAATCTGCTTGGCGTAGGACGAACCGACGAGGTACTGGACGTAGTCAGCATCCTCGGAGCCGGGATATTGCTTGAGATAGCTATTGCCTGTCTGCACGGCATCATCATAGCGACCTGTGCGGTACTTCACGAAAGTGCTCATCACCAGCGCCTTGCGCGCCCATTCCGAGAATGGCTGCTGCTGGTTGATGGCATCGAACTTTTTACCGGCCTCCGTCATATTGCCTGCCTTGATGTTGGCAAGGCCCTGATTGTAGAGCAGTTCCGGCGGATCGGTCTCGACACCGAGCTTGGTGATGTCGATATCCTTTTTCGTATTACAACCCGTCACCACCGCACCGGTACCAGCGAGGAGAAGCGATACGAGCAAAGCCCGTGTTGTAATCTTCATGCTTTCAGACCTTGCAAAACCCATCGGATCACTGTCCCACTAGCCGTCGTTGCGGAGACGGCATTCTCTCGCTGGCGTTTCTAGCCGCAAAAACACCATCAGGGCAACGCAATGATGATGCATTAACGCATTTTTGTGGCGAAGACCGCATATCAGCGGGCTTAATCACTGTTTTGACTGGGAATTCTTTCGCCGGTCTCCCTGACTTCCATGTCCTGCACCGACTGAAGGCAAACCTCGCGAATCTCCCGCCAAAAAAAGAGCCGCTCCTCATCGGAGCGGCGTCGTTTCCTGTCTAAGGTCTGAAAATCACGCCGACCAGGGCGCGAATTCCGGCGCGTTGACCGGAACGAAATCGCGGCTGTGAGCACGCTGACGCGGCGCCGATGTTTCGACGACATCGTAGGCGCTGGGATCGCTGAGCAATGCCTTCAGAGCATTCGCATTCATACGATGACCGCCGCGATAGGAACGGTAATGACCGATGAACTGCGCACCTGCCATCGCCAGATCGCCAACGGCATCCAACGTCTTGTGGCGAACGAATTCGTCCTTGGCGTAACGCAGACCCTCAACGTTGATGACCGTATCGTCGTCGGAGATGACAACGGAATTTTCCAACGACGAACCCAGCGCGTGACCCGAAGCCCAGAGGCGTTCGACATCGCGCATGAAACCGAAGGTGCGAGCGCGCGACAGTTCGGTCTTGAAGGTCTCGGCGGTCAGGTCGCCTTCCCATTTCTGCCGGCCGATCAGCGGGCATTCGAAATCGATCTCAACCTCGAACCGCGTGCCGTCATAGGGACGGAATTCGCACCAGGAGCCGCCAGCCTCGATACGCACCGGCTTGGTAACCCGGATGTAACGGCGCTTGACGCCAAGCGAAACGATACCAACCTGCTCGATGGCCTCGATGAACGGAAAGGAACTGCCGTCCATGATCGGCATTTCAGCGCCCGTAACTTCGATGGCGACGTTGTCGAGACCAATAGCGTAGATAGCCGCCATGACATGCTCCACAGTCGCGACGGAGCGCGACGGCGAGAAGCCGAGAACGGTGCAGAGATCCGTATTGCCAACCTGCGAGGAAACGGCGCGCAGTTCCGTCACGTCGCCATTGTCATGCAGACGCTGGAAAACAATGCCGCTACCAGCCTCGGCTGGATAGAAAGTGATCGACACATCGGCGCCCGAATGAACGCCTATACCCGAAAGTGTCACGGGGTTTGCAATGGTGGTCTGAAAACCCAGCAATCCGATTGCCATATAAGTTCTGCCTTCGTCTATCTGATCCAGGCCGGGCGGTCATCTTCGGACGCTTACCTTATTGCCGGTTCAGTCTGTTAATCATGCTGCGGGCGCCACATACGTTCATCATTGAATGTGATTCCGCAGGCTTGCTTGGTAACTACATACGCGCCGAGGCATCGCATTCCAAATCACTGTTTCTTTCGCTTTGTTACGAAAGCAGTTGCTTGAATTTGCAGGATAATTTCAGATACGACAACGAGTCTGAAATATGGAAAACCGGGATCTTTCGACCCCGGTTTTCTCAAAGATGGTTAGCAACCTATTAAAAGGCCGCCCAATATTGGCTCAGTTCGACTGACGACGCAGGAAGGCCGGAATTTCGAGCTGATCGTCTTCATGGCTCGTCATGCGTGCCGCCGGAACCTGGCGGCCCTGATCGTCGAGCTGGCCGCGACGCGGTGCGTAGAGGCTCGCTTCCGGCGACGGCGCACGACGCTGCTGCGGAGCGGCAGCGGCCGGAGCCATCATATCGTCGAAAGCAGGATCTTCGTCGCGACGACCAAGCGAATTGGTGATTCGCTTCAGCAGGCCCATGGGACCGCGCTCTTCGGCAGCCTGAGCGGCGACCGGCTGGGCGCGATGTTCCATCTCGGCCTTAACCACCGGCGGGAAGTCTTCCACCTTCGGCATGCGGACCTGCTCGGGAGCCTGACGGATGATCGGCTGCTGCTGCATGACCGGCGCGGGCTGCGGCTGAACCGGAGCCTGACGGACGGGCTGAGCTTCCGGCGCTGCCGCAAAGATGCGGCTCTGCGGACGGAAGTTCTCCTCAGGCGCTGAAGCCTGCGGCATGACCGGCTGCTGCTGAACTTGAGGCTGACGACCCATCTGGATTTCCAGCTCGCGTTCCAGGTCGGCTTCGGCAGCACGAATGGTCTGGGCGACCGGATCGATGGTGCGAGGAGCCGGAGCGGTGTGGGCCTGCGCGACATGGGCAGGCTGAGCTGCGGCCGCTGCCGGGGCGGCGGCCGCGGAAGGACGGATAGCCGGCTTCGCGACCGGGCGGAATTCCATGCCCCTGTCGGCCGCTTCGTTCATCGCACGGTCGATACCCGTTGCAACGACGGAGACGCGGATGATGCCTTCGAGCGATTCGTCGAAGGTGGCGCCGAGGATGATGTTGGCGTCCGGATCGACTTCTTCGCGGATGCGGGTCGCAGCCTCATCGACTTCAAACAGGGTGAGGTCGCGACCACCGGTGATCGAGATCAGCAGGCCCTGTGCGCCCTTCATCGAGGTTTCGTCGAGCAGCGGGTTGGCGATGGCGGCTTCTGCAGCCTGCATCGCGCGGCCCTGGCCGGAAGCCTCGCCGGTACCCATCATGGCGCGGCCCATTTCGCGCATGACCGAGCGGACGTCGGCGAAATCGAGGTTGATGAGACCTTCCTTCACCATCAGATCGGTGATGCAGGCAACGCCCGAATAAAGAACCTGGTCGGCCATCGAGAACGCGTCGGCGAAAGTCGTCTTGTCGTTGGCGATGCGGAACAGATTCTGGTTCGGAATGACGATCAGCGTGTCGACCGACTTCTGCAGTTCCTGGATACCCATTTCAGCAAGCCGCATGCGACGACCGCCTTCGAAGTGGAACGGCTTGGTGACGACGCCGACGGTCAGGATGCCCTTGTTGCGGGCGGCCTGCGCGACAACAGGCGCTGCACCCGTGCCCGTGCCGCCGCCCATGCCGGCGGTGACGAAGCACATGTGCGTGCCGTTGAGATGATCGATGATCTCATCGATGCATTCCTCGGCAGCTGCGCGGCCGACTTCCGGCTGCGAACCGGCGCCGAGACCTTCCGTGACGTTGACGCCGAGCTGGATGATTCGCTCGGCCTTCGTCATCGTCAGCGCCTGCGCGTCGGTGTTGGCGACGACGAAATCGACGCCCTGCAAGCCTGCCGTGATCATGTTGTTGACAGCATTGCCGCCGCCGCCGCCGACACCGAACACGGTGATACGCGGCTTAAGCTCGGTGATGTCTGGCTTATGCAGCTTGATAGTCATTGTACCCGTTCCTTCTCTCTATGGCCGCATCGCCACGCCGGCCAATTCACTCGATTTCACTTGCCTGACGCCTACCCCGGAAAGATTTGCCGGGATCAGGCATTCAAAAACTCTCTTTCAGCCATTGGCCGACACGGCCGATCCGGCTGTTGTTACCTCCAAGCGACGAGAGCAAGCCGCTGCTCGGCGCATGTGTCTCCATGTCCGCAACCTGCGGATAGATCATCAGGCCCACCGCCGTCGAAAAAGCCGGCCCCTTGGCCGCGGTCGGCAGGCCGGACACGCCCATGGGGCGGCCGATGCGGACATTGCGGGCAAGAACGCGGCGCGCCACGTCGGGCAGGCCGGTCAACTGGCTGGCACCGCCGGTCAGGACGACGCGCTTGCCGACGATCGGGCTGAAGCCCGAGCGCTGAATGCGATCACGGATCAGCTCGAGGGTTTCCTCGATGCGGGCCTTGACGATGCGCGACACCAGAGCCTTCGGCACCTGCGTCGGCTGATCGCGCTCATCCTCGCCGATTGGCGGAATGGAAATCAGCTCGCGCTCATCCGAGGAGTTCGCCAGCGCGGAGGCGTGCACCACCTTCAGCCGCTCGGCATCCTCGATGCGGGTCGAAAGGCCGCGGGCAAGATCTGTGGTCACATGATGGCCGCCAAGGCTGACGGCATCGGTATGCACCAGCTTGCCTTCGGCAAAGACCGAGATCGTCGTCGTGCCGCCACCCATATCGATTGCGGCGCAACCAAGCTCGACTTCGTCATCGACGAGAGCGGCAAGGCCGCTGGCATAGGGAGTTGCCACCATGCCCTCGACCGACAGATGCGCACGATTGATGCAGAGCTCGAGATTGCGGAGCGCCGCACGCTCCGCCGTCACGACATGCATGTCGACACCCAGCACATCGCCGAACATCGCCAGCGGATCGCGAATGCCGCGCTCGCCATCGAGGGAATAACCGGTCGCCAGCGAATGCAGGACGGCACGCTCCTGGCGGATCGACTGCTGGCAGGCCGCGGCCAACACTTTCTTGAGATCGTTGCTTTCGACTTCCTGACCGCCCAGATCGATCGTCGCGGTATAAATATCGCTGCCGAGGCGTCCGGCGGAAACATTGACGATCAGGCTATCGACGGTAAGGCCCGCCATGCGCTCAGCCGCATCGACGGAGAGCCGGACCACGCTTTCCAGCGCATCGAGATCTGCGATCACGCCGGTCTTGATGCCGCGGGAGCGCTGATGGCCGATGCCGATGATCTCGATATTATGCGTGCGGTTCGGGAGAACCTGGCTCTCCTCGCGCGGTGTCAGCCGGCCGATCATGCAGACGACCTTCGTCGAGCCGATGTCGAGGACCGATACGATATGCGACCGCTTCGAGGACAGCGGCTTCAACCGAGGCAGGCCAAAATGGGACGAACCGAACAAGCTCATGTATCCTGCCCTGCTTTCTTCAAAGCCTTGTTTCTGGCGTCGACAGCAGCTTCACGGCGAACCGCTGCGTCTGGGGTCAATTCAATGGCGGTACGATCACCGAGACGGAGATCAACGGCGGCGATGTCGCGCTGCAGAAGGTTCTGATCCTTATCGAGCTTGGTCAGCCGGGCGAGCGCGCCATCGATATTGTCTTCCGGCAATTTGATGACTACGCCGTTGTCGAGATAGAGATCCCACCGGCGACCGGCGACGCGTACAAACGCCCTCACGTGGTCGCGAATATCCTGCCACTTGGCGAATTCGTCATCGATGGAAGCGGCTGCCGTTTCAGCATCGCGGCCGACGAAGAGCGGCAGCTTTGCGAACTTGTTGTCGCGCAGTGGCGCGATCACGCTGCCGTCCTTCTGGATCAGCGAAAGCTCGGAGCCATGCTGCCAGATGGCATAGGCCTTGCGCTCCGTCAGCTTCACCTCGACAGTTCTGGGATAGACCTTGCGGACTTCGACGCTCTGCACCCAGGGCAGATTGGCGATCTTCTGGCGAGCCGCATCCGCATTGAGGGCGACCAGCGACGTCGTGCCATCGAGACCGAGCAGCTGCAGGATCTCGATTTCCGACGTTTCGTCGTTGCCCGAAACCTTCACGTCCTCGATGGCGAAACCGGCAGCCGACGTCGTCGCCTCGGCGACAGCCTGGCTGTGCCCGCCGATCGACATGCCGTAAAGACCCGTCACAGCCAGGAGTACAAGGGTGGAAACCGTGCCCGTATGAGCTGGAATGTTAACGCGGCCCGAGCCGAGACTGACCAGGAAGCGTACGGTGCGGCGCATCGGGCGCGGCAGCACGAACGTATCCTCGACATCGTCGATGGCGAGCGGGACGCGATGACGGGACCGCCTCATATTTTTGACCGTCAGCGCAAACAAGACGCGTCCTCCACCATCCACCGGAGAAATTCACCAAAAGCGTAGCCGGCGTGAGCGGCCATTTCGGGCACCAATGAGGTAGGCGTCATGCCCGGCTGAGTATTGATCTCCAGCCAAACAAGTTCACCCTCTTCGGAAAAGCGATCGTCAAAACGGAAGTCAGACCGACTGACGCCACGGCAGCCGATAGCTTCATGCGCCCTTAACGATAATGTTTGTATGTTTTGGTAAAGATTTGGTGAAATTTCCGCCGGAAGCACATGTTTTGATCCACCATGGGCGTACTTGGCGTCATAATCATAGAAACTGTGACCCAGCGGCACGATCTCGGTGACGCCGAGAACCTTGTCGCCCATCACCCCGCACGTCAGTTCGCGACCCGGAATATAACGTTCGACCAGCACTTCATCGCCATAGCGCCACTCCGAAGACGTGATGATCTGCGGCGGATGCGCCTGATCCTCCTTGACGATGACGACGCCGAAGCTTGACCCTTCGCGCACAGGCTTGACGACATAGGGCGGCTTCATCGGATGCTCGCCGACAATGCCGAAGCGATCCATGACGATCGAACTGGCAACGGGAATGCCGGCCGCTGCGGCAACCGTCTTTGCGCGGGATTTGTCCATCGCGAGAGCGGAGGCGAGCACCCCGGAATGCGTGTAGGGGATCTGCAGATATTCAAGAATACCCTGAATGGTGCCGTCCTCACCGAAAGGACCGTGCAGCGCGTTGAAGACCACGTCGGGCTTCATTTCGGCCAGGCGGCTGGCGACGTCGCGATCCACGTCGATGCGGGTAACCTCAAATCCTTCGGCTTCGAGGGCATCAGCGCATGCCTTTCCCGAGGAAAGGCTGACCGGCCTTTCCGAGGAAAATCCGCCCAAAAGGACAGCCACATGCTTGCCACCCATCAATACCCCCAGTGTTTACAGTCTCTTCTCTGCGTTCGCTCGACCTCGCCTACAGCGATTCTCGCCCCGCTTTCCATGGTCCGATTAGAACGACATTAAGGTTAATGAAGCGTTTACTTTCGTTAACTTTCGGTCGCCCTGCCGATGGCCGGTTTTCTCGAATCAAATCGGTCTAAAGAATTCTGCCATTGGAATCAGAGAGTTGCTACTTTTGAATGTCGACATTTAGATTTTTTTAAACAAAGAGGCCCGCATCGAGGGGTCCGATGCGGGCCTGAAAATCTTAAACCGACGCTGATCTCATTCGTTGTCGTCGACCAATTTCCAGACGAGTCCCCCTAACGCGCCACCCACGATCGGCGCCACCCAGAACAGCCAAAGCTGCTGCAACGCCCAACCGCCGACGAACAGGGCCTGACCTGTCGAACGGGCCGGATTGACCGAGGTATTGGTGATCGGGATCGAAATGAGGTGGATCAGCGTCAGCGAAAGGCCGATCGCGATCGGCGCGAAGCCGGCCGGCACCTTGCTGCTCGTCGAACCGAGAATCACAACCAGGAAGAACAAGGTCAACACGATCTCGGCGACCAGTGCCGATAGCAGGGGGTAGCCACCCGGCGAATGTTCTCCGTAGCCGTTTGCCGCAAAGCCGCCGAGCTGGAAGTCGGCCTTGCCGCTCGCAATCAGATAGAGCACGGCCGCCGCCACGACCGCGCCGACAACCTGCGCGACTATATAAGGAATGAGCTGCCCGGCGGGGAAACGACCCGCAACCGTCAGACCAACCGAAACGGCTGGGTTGAAATGGCCGCCCGAGATACCGCCGACCGCATAGGCCATGGTCAGCACCGTCAAACCAAACGCAAAAGCAACACCTAGAAAACCGATACCGAGGCTCGGAAATGCCGCGGCGAAGATTGCACTGCCGCAGCCGCCGAATACGAGCCAGAACGTCCCAAGAAACTCAGCAATGAGTTTTTTCTGCATTAACCCTTCTCCTGTGCCCGCAACCGAAGCGAAAGTCAGCCATTTTTAGAAAAAGATCTCGGGAAGGACTCGCCGAAGACACGCCCACTCAGTGGCAAACATTCGCTTAGTTGCTCGCGAATCAACCATTACGGTTAAACAATAGCATGCAACCGGTGATTTCTTGTTCATTTAGCGTTTGCGTCGAATAAAAATTACGCTAAGGAGACCTTTTACTCGCTAAGGTAACCTTAGCGTCATCTAAAATGGTGGGACCATGACTGACGCGATAACTCCTTTATCGCCGACCCCCTCGTCATCGAACAATGCTGTTGCGAATTCCCCGGCACGTGTTCTGATCGCGAGCCTCATCGGCACAACGATCGAATTCTTCGATTTCTACGTCTATGCAACGGCGGCGGTTATCGTCTTCCCGAAGCTGTTTTTCCCTGCAAGCGATCCGACCTCGGCGACGCTGCAATCCTTCGCGACCTTCTCCATCGCCTTCTTCGCGCGCCCGATTGGCGCGATGATCTTCGGCCACTTTGGTGACCGAATCGGCCGAAAGGCGACGCTCGTCGCGGCATTGATGACCATGGGCCTCTCGACCGTAGTGATCGGTCTGCTTCCGACCTATGAATCAATCGGCGTTGCGGCTCCGCTCCTGCTGGCACTTTGCCGTCTTGGCCAAGGCCTTGGTCTCGGGGGCGAATGGGGCGGCGCGGTGTTGCTCGCCACAGAGAACGCGCCGGAAGGCAAGCGCAGCTGGTACGCGATGTTCCCACAGCTCGGCGCCCCCATCGGCTTCATCCTTTCCGCAGGTCTCTTCCTGACCCTCCGCGAAAGCATGACGGATGCCGACTTCCTGAGCCATGGCTGGCGTATCCCCTTCCTGATCAGCCTCGTATTGGTGGCAGTCGGCCTCTATGTCCGACTGAAAATCACCGAAACACCGGAATTCCGCCGCGCCATCGAAAAGGAAGAGCGCGTTTCCGTTCCGATCGCTGTCATCTTCCGCTCGCACCTCCGCAGCCTCTTTCTCGGCACGATCATCGCGGTCGCGACCTTCGTGCTGTTCTATCTGATGACGGCATTTACCTTGAGCTGGGGCACCAGACCGGCGGGCACCGGGCCGCTGCCGGCAGGTCTCGGCTATTCGCAAGGCCAGTTCCTCGTCGTTCAGCTCGTTGGCGTCGTCTTCTTCGGCCTGATGATTCCGATCTCCGGCCTGCTCTCGGACCGCTATTCGCGCAGGCTGGTTCTGGTGCTCACGACCATCGGCATCTTGATCTTCGGCCTGTTCTATTCATCGCTGCTGACCGCCGGCCTTGCGGGCGCCTTCGCCTGCTCGATCATCGGCCTGGCGCTGATGGGCTTCACCTACGGTCCGATCGGAGCGGCATTGGCTGCCCCCTTCCCGACCGCCGTGCGTTATACCGGTGCCTCGATGACCTTCAATCTCGGCGGCATCGTCGGTGCATCGCTCGCTCCCTATATCGCCACCTGGCTCGCAACGAACTACGGCTTGGTCTACGTCGGCTACTACTTGACGGCCGCGGCAGCGCTCTCGCTGATCGGCATCGTCCTGTCGGGCAACGACGAAATCTGAGAATATTGCGATAACCAATTGAAAAGGCCGGGTGAAAACCCGGCCTTTTCAGTTGAATCAATTTGTGAGCTACAGACGGATGAGAATACCCTACTCCGTCGTGACGCCCTGGAACGGACGAACTTCCCGGCCGGGCATGAAGCTGCCGAGGCGCTTGATTTCCCATTCCAGCTTGACGCCGGACTTCTCGAAAACCTCGCGGCGAACCTGCTCGCCCAGATATTCGAGATCGTAACCGGTTGCCTGCTCCATGTTGATCATGAAATTGCAGTGCAGCGACGACATTTGCGCGCCGCCGATGACAAGACCGCGGCAACCGGCCTCATCAATCAATTTCCAGGCGGAAAAACCATCCGGATTCTTGAAGGTCGACCCGCCGGTCTTCTCCCGAATCGGCTGCACGGTTTCGCGATGCGCCCGCACGGCATCCATCTCTGCGCGGATCTTGGCCTTGTCCTCGGGATAGCCCTCAAACAGAACATGGGTGAAGATCAGATCTTCCGAAGCGTCGGAATGTCGATAGCTATAGCCCATCTCGGCATTGGTCAGCACATGCTTCTCGCCCTTGCGGTCGACCGCGTGCACCTGGACGACGCGTTCGCGTGTCTCGACGCCGTTAGCGCCGGCATTCATACGCGCCGCGCCGCCGATAGTGCCCGGTATGCCGTAGTAGAAATGGAAACCGCCAATGCTGTTGTCCATCGCCATGGCCGCGACGTGCTTGTCCGGGCATGCGGCGCCCGCCAGGATGCGGTTATCGCCCTGGAGTTCGACAGAGCCGAAGCCCTTGGCCGAAAGCCGCAGGACAATGCCCGGGATGCCGCCATCGCGCACCAATATGTTCGAACCCACGCCAACCACCGTCAGCGGCACTTCTTCCGGCAGGATCTTCAGGAACGCAATGAGATCGTCCGTGTCGTGCGGCTGGAACATCAGCTCCGCCAACCCGCCGGCGCGAAACCACGTCACACGATCCATCGGCGCATCCGGCGTCAACCGACCCCTGATGTCCTTTACACCGTCGCCGAGCGACGCCAGAAGCTTTTCCCCATTTACCTGTTTCATGCGGACTTACCCGAGAGGCCTTCCAATTCCTTTGGCAATGATGCTGCCCAATACGTAATGCTGCCAGCCCCCAACAAAACCACAAAATCACCCGGTCGCGCAATCTCCGCAACCATGGCGGCAAGATCTTCCTGCGATGGCAGATAGCGCGCGTCGCGATGGCCACCAGCCTTGATGCGCGAAACCAGCGTCTGCGAATCTACGCCTTCGATCGGATCCTCGCCGGCGGCGTAGACGGGTGCCAGGAAAATGCTGTCGGCATCGTTGAAGCAGGCGGCGAATTCCTCGAAGAGGCTCGACAGACGCGTATAGCGGTGTGGCTGGTGGACAGCGATGACACGGCCATTGCAGGCTTCGCGCGCGGCCTTCAGCACCGCCTTGATTTCGACAGGGTGATGGCCGTAATCGTCGAAGACCTTGATCCCGTTCCATTCACCTGTCAGCGTGAAGCGGCGCTTGACGCCGCCGAAAGACGCCAGCCCCTTGGCGATCGCCTCGCTGGAGATGCCGAGCCGGTTAGCGACGGCAACCGCCGCCGTCGCATTGGAAATATTGTGCCGACCGGGCATCGGCATCACGAGATCCTTGATGTGGATCACCTTGCCGGTGCGGCGCCTGCGGATTTCGACGTCGAACAGCGACCGCGTGCCGTCGATGCGGACATTTGCAAAGCGCACATCAGCCTGCGGGTTCTCGCCATAGGTGATGATCTTGCGGTCCTCGATGCGACCGACCAGGGACTGGACTTCCGGATGGTCGATGCACATGACGCCGAAGCCGTAGAACGGCACGTTCTCGACGAACTGCCGGAAGGCGGCGCGGACGGCATCGAAATTGCCGTAGTGGTCAAGATGCTCCGGGTCGATATTGGTGACCACAGCGACGTCGGCCGGCAACTTCAGGAAGGTGCCGTCCGATTCGTCGGCTTCGACCACCATCCATTCGCCCTCGCCCATGCGCGCATTGGTGCCGTAGGCATTGATGATGCCGCCGTTGATCACGGTCGGATCGAGCCCGCCGGCTTCGAGCAGCGTTGCCACCAGCGACGTGGTCGTGGTCTTGCCATGCGTGCCGCCGATGGCGATGGCATTGCGGAAACGCATCAGCTCGGCAAGCATCTCGGCACGGCGCACCACCGGCAACAGCTTTTCGCGCGCGGCAACGAGTTCCGGATTGCTCTTCTTGATGGCAGTGGAGACAACAACGACTTCGGCATCGCCGAGGTTTTCCGCCTTGTGACCGATATGGACCGGGATGCCCTTGTCGCGCAGCCGCTGCACGTTGGCGCTTTCCGATTGATCGGACCCCTGCACGCGATGACCGAGGTTATGCAACACCTCGGCAATGCCGCTCATGCCGATACCGCCGATCCCGATAAAATGTACAAGGCCGATTGCCTTCGGCAGCTTCATGCGCCTGCCCCCTTGAATTGCTGAATTGAACGTCCCCCGGCAATAGCCTCAACTATGTCGGCGAGCAAGTTTGCCGCATCCGGCTTGCCTGCCTGTTTGGCGGCAGCCGCCATCTTTGCGAGCTTCTCCGGCATCGTCATCGAACCGCGCAGAATGGTCGAAAGCTTCTCCGGCGTAAGCTCGGATTGCGCGATGACCTTGACGCCGCCGGTTGCCGCAAGCGCTGCCGCATTGGCGGCCTGATCATGATCCAGCGCATGCGGATAGGGCACGAGGATCGCCGGGCGGCCGATGACGGCGAGCTCGGATACCGTCGAAGCCCCGGAACGGCACAGAACCAGATGCGCCGCACCGATACGCTCGGCCATGTCGGTGAAGAACGGCGCTATATCCGCGCCCATCTCCAGCCTTCTGGTGCAGCTGTTGACCGTCTCCATATCCTCGGGTCGCACCTGCTGTGTAATCCGCAGGCGCTTGCGCAGCGGCTCTTCCAGCAGGCTGATGGCCGTTGGCACCGCCTTTGAGAAATACTGAGCGCCCTGACTGCCGCCGAAGACGACCAGGTTGAAAGGATCATCCGGTACAGAAGGCACATAGGGCCGCTTGGCAGCCTCGATGACGGCCGGGCGCACCGGGTTGCCGGTCGTCACCGTCTTTTCCGAAAAGGCGCCGCCATCTTCCACCAGGAAACCGCCCGCGATCGCGCGTACCCGCGTCGCAAGCATCTTGTTGGCACGCCCCATGACCGCATTCTGTTCATGGATCATCGACGGCACACCCATGCGGGTGGCGGCCAGCAGCGGCGGAACGGTCGGGTAGCCGCCGAAGCCGACGACGCAGAGCGGCTTGATTCTATTGATCAGCTTGCGCGCCGCGCGCATGCCCGTCCACAGCGTCAATAAGGCGCCGGCAACCTTCAAGGGATTCTTGGAGCCGATCGTCGCCGAGGGCACGACATGGATCTCATCGGCAGGAAACTTGCCGGCATAGCGTTCGGCGCGGCTGTCGGTGACGAGGTGCACGGAATAGCCGCGCTCCTTCAGCTTATAGGCCAGCGCCTCGGCCGGAAATACGTGACCGCCGGTTCCGCCGGCGGCAAGAAGGATAGTACCTTTACTCATAATCTTCGCTCCCGCGAATACCCCACTACTCGGGGCATATCCCTAATATAGGAAGCCGCCTCGACCGCGTCATCAACGCGGGCCAAGCCTCCCTCATAGACGGCCGCCTCTGGAAAAGCGACCGGAGAATGAGCAAGAGAGAGATGTCGGGGCTGGAGCACAGGCAAGTTCAAGACAGTCACTCCGCCGGCAATCCATGCGTCACGCGGAACTGGCTGCGATCCTGCGCCCGCTTTTCCGGGCGGTGACGCGTCAGCGCCAGAATGAAGCCTGCGGTCACGCAGATCGCGGTCATCGATGAACCACCATAGGAAATCAGCGGCAAGGTCATGCCCTTGGCCGGCAGCAGCTGCAGGTTGACGCCGATATTGATGATCGACTGGATACCGATCTGCAGCACCAGGCCGGCAACTGCGAAGCGATTGAAGTCGTTCTTTTCCTTGTAGGCATGGGACAGACCCCGCAGTACCAGGAACGCGAAGATGCAGACGAGCACCATGCAGAAGATGACACCGAACTCTTCGGCGGCCACCGAGAAGATGAAGTCGGTGTGGGCGTCGGGGATGATGCGCTTGACGATGCCTTCACCCGGGCCGACACCGAACCAGTTGCCGTGAACGATCGCTTCCTTGGCGGTATCGACCTGGAACGTATCACCCTCGCCGGTCATGAATTTATCGACGCGGAGCGCCACGTGGGGAAAGACGTAATAAGCGGCGACGAACCCGCCGGCGCCAAGCCCGCCGAGCACCGAAATCCAGAGCCAGGGCATGCCGGCCATGAAGAACATGCCGCCCCAGACGGCTGTCGTCAGGATCGTCTGACCAAGGTCCGGCTGCGCGACGAGCAGCGCAGCGACGATGCCGAAGAGAATGATGGCGAAGAGATTACCCGGAATTTCCGGCTGGCGCGCATGCTCGGCAAACAGCCAGGCGCAGACGACAACGAAAGCAGGCTTCATGAATTCCGACGGCTGGATCGACAGCGCCGCGATGTTGACCCAGCGTCGCGACCCCTTGACTTCGATGCCGAAGAACAGGGCAAAAAGCATCATTGCCAGCGAGACGACCAGCAGGATGACCGCCGTGCGCCGCACCTGCCGCGGCGTCATGAAGGAAATGCCGATCATCGCCGCGATTGCCGGAACGAGGAACAAGGCGTGGCGTTTGACGAAGTGGAAGGGCTCAAGCCCGATGCGCTCCGCCACCGCCGGCGAGGCCGCGAAGGAAAGCATGAAGCCGATACCGATCAGCAGGATGAATAATGCCAGGAACACACGGTCGATGGTCCAGAACCATTCGGCCAAGGCCCCACGCTCAACGCGGCTTACCATATCATATGCCTCCTGTTGCTGAACCGATCAGCATGGTGACACCCTCGATCGCAGCCACATGACTGACGAAGGCGTCACCCCTGACCTCGAAATTCTTGTATTGATCGAAGCTTGCGCAGGCCGGTGACAGCATCACCGCTGCGGACTCATGTTCATCCCTGTCCGCATCGGCGGCCGCGTGCGCGACAGCGCGTTCCAGCGTGCCCGATATCTCGTAGGGCACCTGTTCGCCGAGCGTCGCCGCAAAGGCGGGCGCCGCCTCTCCGATCAGATAGGCTTTCGCAATACGCGGAAAGAGCGGCGCCAGGGTCGTGATCCCGCCCTCTTTCGGCAGGCCGCCGGCGATCCAATAGATATTCTCATAGCTCGAAAGCGCCGGCGCCGCGGCATCCGCATTGGTCGCCTTGGAGTCGTTGACGAACACGACCCGGCCGCGCCGTCCGACCGGCTGCATGCGATGCTTGAGGCCAGGAAAGGATTTCAGCCCGGCGCGGATCTCATCGGGAGAAACGCCGACCGCCAGGCATGCGGCGATAGCCGCTGCAGCGTTCTGCGCGTTATGGCCGCCACGCAATGTCTGGATGCCATCGAGATCAGCGATCTCTCTCGTCGCACCGACAGATGCCTGCATGATGCGGCTGCCTTCGGCATAAAGGCCGTCAGCAAGCACGTGCCGGCGTGAAATCCGCGTCACCTTGCCGCCGGCCCGCTCGATACGATCGGCGATCAATGAAGAATGACTGTCATCGACGCCAACGACGGCCACGCCGCTTCCGGCGACGAGCCGCTCCTTGATATCGGCATAGTGCTGCATCGTGCCGTGCCGATCGAGATGGTCGGGCGTCAGGTTCAGCAGAATGCCGGCCGAGGGATTGAGCGTCGGTGCAAGATCGATCTGGTAGGACGAGCATTCGACGACGTAATAGCGCCCGGCCTTCGGCGGATCGAGCGTGAGGATGGCCGTGCCGATGTTGCCGCCAAGCTGCGTGTCGCGACCGCTCGACTGCAGGATATGGGCGATCAGCGCCGTCGTCGTCGATTTGCCGTTGGTTCCGGTGATGGCGATGAACGGGCAATCCGGCGCGTGCGCCCGGCGCTCGCGGACGAACAGCTCGACATCGCCGATGATCTCGACGCCTGCGGCATGCGCAAGATCAACTGTCCAGTGCGGCTTGGGATGTGTCAGCGGCACGCCGGGCGACAGAACGAAGACCGATAGCCCGTTCCAGTCGATCGTCCTGAGATCGGCGACCGCTATTCCTTCCGCGGCCGCTGTAGCCACGCTGTCCGGATTGTCGTCCCAGGCCGTGACCTCGGCACCGCCGGCAACAAGCGCACGCGCCGTCGCAAAGCCCGAGCCGCCGAGGCCGAACAGGGCGACCTTTTTTCCTTTCAGCGTGGTGACGGGGATCATCGATGCCTCACCGCAGCTTCAGGGTGGAGAGGCCGACCATCGCCAGAATGACCGCGACGATCCAGAAGCGAACCACCACCTGGCTTTCCGTCCAGCCCTTCTTTTCGAAGTGATGGTGGATCGGTGCCATTAGGAAGACGCGGCGCTTGGTCATCTTGAAGAAGCCGACCTGGATGATGACGGAAAGCGCCTCGACGACGAAAAGACCGCCGATGATCGCCATGACGATCTCATGCTTGGTGGCGACGGCAACCGAACCGATCATGCCGCCCAGCGCCAGCGAGCCGGTATCGCCCATGAAGATGGCCGCCGGCGGCGCGTTGAACCACAGAAAGCCAAGGCCGGCGCCGATGACTGCGCCGAGAACCACCGCCAGCTCGCCCGTACCCGGCACGAAATTGATGGCGAGGTAGTCAGCAAAGACGAAGTTGCCGGCGAGATAGGCGATGACACCGAAGGAAGCCGCCGCGATCATGACCGGTACGATTGCAAGCCCGTCAAGTCCGTCGGTCAGGTTCACGGCATTACCGGCGGCAACGATGACGAAAGCCCCGAAAAACACAAAAAACATGCCGAGATTGAGCAGCAAGCTCTTGAAGAAGGGAAAAGCGATCGACGAACCAAAGGTCGAGCCGGCGGGACCGGAGGACAGTGCCGTGGTCATCATGAAATACACGGCAATGCCTGCAATGACGAATTCGATGCCCAGGCGGGCGCGACCGGAGAAACCCTTGTCGCTCTGCTTCGTCACCTTGAGATAGTCGTCATAGAAGCCGATCGCGCCGAACCCGAGCGTGACAAGCAGCGTGGCGACCACATAGACGTTGGCAAGATCAGCCCACAGCAGAGACGATACGACAATACCGGCAAGGATCATCAATCCGCCCATCGTCGGCGTGCCGGCCTTCTTGAAGTGCGTCTGGGGACCATCGGCGCGAATCGGCTGCCCCTTGCCCTGACGCACGCGCAGGGAGGAGATGATTCGCGGCCCGAAAAGGAAAACGATAAACGCGGACGTAAAGAGGGCGCCACCGGTACGGAACGTGATGTATCTGAACAGATTGAGAAATCTGAAATGTGTACTAAAAAAATGAACGTGGTCCGACAGTTCGGCTAGCCAGATCAGCATAAGAGCCCTTTCTAAAGCCCCTGATGGGCGTGGGTGCCCGTGTCGGAAAATGCGGGAAACTTGTCAAGCAAGCCTGCCACGATCTTTCCAAACCCCATGCCCAGCGATGATTTCACCATCAAGACGTCACCGGGGGCGACAGAATTGAGCGCGAATTCCGAGAGTTCCTCCGTCGTCTCACGATATTCGACATGAACACTTTCCGGCAGCTCATCCCTCAAAGCCGCCATCTCCGGACCCGCCAGCCAGACATGCTCGATACCGGCCGCCAAGAGCGGCCCGGCAAGGTTTGCATGCACTCGCTGGGCGTAATCCCCCATTTCCAACATATCGCCTAGGACGGCGATTCGCCTGCCCGTCCGACTGCCGGCACCCGCATTCGGCGACGTCGTCGCCAGCAGCGCGATAGCCGCGCGCATGGATGCGGGATTGGCATTGTAGCTTTCATCGATCAGCGTGAAGTAGCCGCTGCCGATCGCGCGCTTGTGGCGTTGTCCCCTGCCCTTTTCCGGCCGCAAGTCCGCCAGCGCTTCGACAGCCTTGTCGAGATCTGCCTCGACGAGCATGACGGCGCCGAGCACGGCGAGCGCGTTTTCCGCGATGTGACGGCCCGGCGCGCCGATCGCCACTTCCATGGTCTCACCGCCGATCGTCAGCCATAGCGTCGAATTCTCTTCCGAGGCATTGAATTCGGCGAGACGCACGTCGGCCTTGGCATGCTGGCCGAAGCTGTGCACATGTTCGATACCGGCTGCTAAAGCAGCCTGTTCCAGCATCTCGAACTGATCGTTGTCGTGATTGAGGATGGCGTGACCGCCCGGCACGACACCGTCGAAAATCTCCGCCTTCGCGGCGGCTATTTCCGTGATGCTGTTGAAATTGCCGAGATGCGCCGGTGCGATCGTGGTGATGATCGCGACATCCGGCTGCACCATCTTGACGAGCGGCCTGATCTCCTCGGGATGGTTCATGCCGATTTCAAAGACGCCGAAATCGGTGTCTTCGGGCATGCGCGCCAAGGTAAGCGGTACGCCCCAGTGATTGTTGAAGGAGGCGACGGAAGCATGCACCTTGCCCGATGGAGCGAGCGCGCGACGCAGCATTTCCTTCGTTGTGGTCTTGCCGACCGAGCCGGTAACGGCAATGATCTTGGCCTGCGTCCGCTGGCGTGCGGCGACACCCAGGCGGGCGAGCGCTGCCAATACGTCATCCACGACGACCTTCGGCACGGTCAGCCTGCCCATTGCCGGCAGCCGTGCCTCGCTGATCACGATGAATGCCGCACCGTTCGCCATAGCCTGGTTAGCAAAATCATGACCATCGACGCGATCACCCTTGATGGCGAAAAAAGCCTCGCCCGGCTTGATGGAACGACTGTCGATGGAAATGCCCGTAATGCCTTCGGGCAGCGCTCCGACGAAGCGGCCAGAGATTGCGGCAATCATATCCTCAGTTGTCCAAAGCCAGTTCAAGGTTTCAAATCCTCCAGTGCTTTTCGCAGTTCGGCGTGATCGGAAAAGGGCAGCGTGACGCTGCCGATCGTCTGACCTTCCTCATGCCCCTTGCCGGCAACGATCAGCGTGTCACCGGATTTCAGCATGCCGACCGCCTTGCGGATGGCTTCGGCGCGATCGCCGATCTCGCTGGCGCAGCCAGCCGCCGCAATGATCTCTGCACGAATGGTCGCCGGGTCTTCCGAACGCGGATTGTCGTCAGTGACGACAACGATATCGGCGAGACGGCAGGCGATTTCGCCCATGATCGGCCGCTTGCCGCGATCACGGTCGCCGCCACAACCGAAGACGACGATGACGCGGCCTGTCGTGAACGGGCGCACCGAATTGAGGACGTTTTCCAACGCATCCGGCTTGTGAGCGTAATCGACATAAGCGAGCGCGCCGTCACGCGTATGGCCGACGAGTTCCAGACGGCCCGATGCGCCGACGAGCTTCTCCAGCGCCGCCATGGCGACGGGAGCGGCGACGCCGGTGGAGATGGCAAGGCCGGCAGCCACCAACGCATTGGCGACCTGGAAATCACCGGCCAGCGGAATATGAATCTCGAAAATATCGTCGCCGAAATGAACTTCGGCGGTCTGCTTGTGACGGAAATGCTCGACGCGCTTCAACACCAGGAAATCACCCTTGCGCCCGACCGTGCGCACATCCTGCCCGGCATCGCGTGCGGCGGATATTGCCTGGGCCGACCATGCATCGTCGGCAAAGATCACGGCCGGCGAACCCTTCGGAAGCAGGTCCCTGAACAGCCGCATCTTGGCGGCCATATAGTCTTCGACCGTCGGATGGTAATCCATGTGATCGCGACCGAGATTGGTGAAGGCGGCGGCGGCAAGCCTGACGCCGTCGAGACGGAACTGATCGAGGCCATGGCTGGAAGCCTCCATGGCCGCATGCGTTACCCCCTCGTCGGCAAGCTCTGTGAGCAACTGGTGCAGCGACACCGGGTCCGGTGTCGTCAGCGAGCCGTAGTCGTTGCGCGTCGGCGATATCACGCCAGTGGTGCCGATCATGGCTGCCGGATGGCCGGCATGAGCCCAGATCTGGCGCGTGAAGGAGGCAACCGATGTCTTGCCGGCGGTACCTGTCACGGCGACCATCGTCTCAGGCTGTTTGCCGTAAAAACGTGAAGCGGCGACGGAAAGAAAGCGGCGAGGTTCGGAAACGGTCAGCAGCGGCACGCCGGCGACGGCGTCGCCGTGGCCGGCGACAACGACGGACGCGCCACGCGAAACGGCATCGGCGATGAAACTTGTTCCATCCGCCTTTGTGCCGGCGACAGCTACGAAAGCCATGCCTGGTACGACCTTACGGCTATCGGCGGAAAGGCCTGTTATCTCAAGATCGCCAAGTGTCCCGCCGATTTGTCCGTTGAGTTCCGGAAACGCATTTCCGGCGATATCTCGCAAGTTCATCGAATATACTTTTCATTTTTGATCGGTCCGCCCTCTCGCGAATCGACCCGTGTATTCTTTCACGCTTAATAAGACGCCAGCAAGGCCGAGTTATCTTTTCCGAAGCTGGGTTGCACCCCAAGGATAGGCGCCGCCCTGGCGATGATGTCGCGAGCGATCGGCAATGCCGTAAAGGCCGAGATCGTGCCGCCGCCGCGCTCACCGCTCTTCGGCTCATCGATGAAGGTCATGACCATGTATTGCGGATTATCGATCGGGAACGCCGCCAGGAAGCTGTTGAAATTCAACGTATTCGAATAGCGGCCGTTAACAACCTTGTCGGCTGTGCCGGTCTTGCTGCCGACGTTATAACCGGGAACGCGAGCGTTGCGACCGGAGCCCCTGGTGCCGTTGAATTCAAGCAGGAAACGGATGTCGTCGCTGGTGCTCTTCTTGACGACCATCTTGGCAATGGCATCGGCCTGGTCACGCGTGCGCGGCAGGAAGGTCGGCTCGATCAGCTTGCCACCGTTGACGAGGGCTGACGCGGCAACCGCTGTCTGCAGCGGCGTGGTCGAGACACCGTGGCCGAAGGAAATGGTGATCGAGTTGATCTTCTTCCAGACGCGAGGCTGGCTCGGCGCCTTCACTTCCGGCAGTTCGGTGTCCATCTTGTTGAGCAGACCCAAGCGGGTCAGGAATTCCTTGTGCGGGTCTATGCCGACAAGATCGGCGATCTTCGCCGTGCCAATGTTCGAGGAATACTGGAAAATTTCCGGAACGGTCAGTACGCGATGCTGACCATGGAAGTCATGGATGATGAAACCGCCGATCCGGATCGGATTGGTGGCGTCGAAGGCATCACGCAACGTCACCTTGCCGGAATCGAGCGCCATCGCCATGGTGAAGGTCTTGAAGGTCGATCCCATTTCGAACGTGCCGTTCGTCATGCGATTGAGCCATCCTTCGGTCGCGCCTTCGTTCGGATAGTTCGGATCGAAGTCGGGAGCCGAGGCCATGCCCAGCACTTCGCCCGTGTGGATGTCGATCACGGCAGCGCCCGCGCCCTTCGCCTGAAAATTCTTGACCGCGTTGACGACCGCATCACGGACGATGCCCTGCACACGCAGGTCGATCGAAAGCTTCACCGGCTGCAGAGGCTGGTCGTTGGTCATGCCGGCGGCGGCAAGGTCGGCAAGACCCTGGTCGTCGATATATTTCTCCATGCCGGCAACGCCGCGGTTGTCGATATTGACGTAGCCGAGGATATGGGCGGCGGTCGAGCCGCCCGGATAGAAGCGGCGCTTCTCGGGGCGGAAGCCGATGCCGGGAATGCCGAGCGCCAAAATCTGGCTCTGTTGCTTCGGCGTGAGCTGGCGGCGCAGCCACGCAAAATGCGAGGTCTTGGCGGCGAGCTTCTTGTATGTACCCTTGGTATCCAGATCCGGCAGGACCGTGCGCAATTCCTCGACGGCCTCATCGGGATCGATGATCTTGTTCGGCTCGGCAAACAGCGAGACGGTACGGATGTCGGTGGCAAGCAGGGCGCCGTTGCGGTCGACGATATCCGGGCGCGAGGCCATCAGGCGATCCGGCGGCAGGATGCTCGACGTGGTGTCCGGCGGCGTCATGGCGAACTGGGCAAGACGGCCGCCGATCACGCAATAGACGGCAATGAAGCTCGTCACCAGCAGAACGACGCGGCTTTTGGCTTGATTGGATTTACGCTTGCGAGCCCCTTCGAAGGTCGAACGGGAGAAGCTGTCGCTCGGGCGGTTGTTCCCGTCGGTGGAGAAGTGCGCCTTGCTCTTCAAGACCATGATGCGAGAAAGAAAAGACATTATTCGTCCACCGATCCCGTTGCGATGTTGTCGACTTCAGGTTTTTTGCGCCTGGCCAAAGCCGGCGACTTGGGCCGTGGCGCCGGAGCGGCCGCCACATCGGCGATGGCCTTCCTGATCTCGGCATCGGTCGTATCGCCGTTCTTCGAGGCCGAAGCGACATTGCCCTTGGAGCCGGTTCCCTTGCCGCTCTTCGTGCTGTCTTTCGCATCCGCAACTATCGGCGGCGGAACCTGCGAGCGCAGCATCGGCAACTCGTTCGGCTGAACGATGGCCGTGGAGAGGGTCGGCTGCAGCTGAAGCTCGTTGCTGTAGTTGTTGACGAGACGTTCGAGACGGTTCGGCTGCGAGACGAGTGCCCAGTCCGCCTTGAGGAGCTCGATCGTATCCTTCTCGAGCTTGATCTCGGACTCGAGACGGTGAACCTCTTCCAGCTTCAGCTCGGCTCGGTGCTTGATCGTATAGGTCACGCTGGCCATTGCCGTCATGACTCCGATCAGCACGATGTCAAAAGTCTTCAGCATATCAACCTCCGAGCTTTCCGAGACTGGCGAGATTGGGCAGATCGAAGATCGAAAGATCGGCGGCCTCGGCGGGTGCAGAGGTGCGAACACCGGCGCGCAGCTTTGCCGAGCGGGCCCGTGGATTGGCCTCCGCCTCCGCATCGCTGGCGGACACCATCGATTTGCCGATGGGCTCGAAGGTTGCTGGCCGCTCATGCACGATCGGCATGTGGCGCGATCCCACGGCACGACCGGACCGATCGGCGAAGAATTTCTTGACGATCCGGTCTTCCAGGGAATGGAAGGTCACGACGACAAGCCGACCACCCGGCTTGAGCGCGCGTTCGGCGGCGAACAGCGCCTGAGCCAACTCGCCAAGCTCGTCGTTGACGAAGATGCGAAGCGCCTGGAAAACGCGGGTAGCGGGATGAATCTTGTCCTTGGCCTTTCGCGGCGTCACGATCTCGATCAGGCCGGCCAGATCGCGGGTGGTCACGAAGGGAGCTTCGGCACGCCGCTTCTCAATCGCATGCGCGATGCGTGGCGCCTGTTTTTCCTCACCCAGAAAGACGAAGATGCGAATGAGGTCCGCCAGCTTGGCGCGATTGACGACGTCGGCCGCCGATACGCCGCTTGCCGACATGCGCATGTCGAGCGGGCCACTCTTATTGAAGGAAAAGCCGCGCTCGGCCTCGTCGATCTGCATGGAGGATACGCCGATATCGAGCACGATCCCGTCAAGGCCGCCCTCCGGTGCATGGTCGGCAAGCTGGGAAAATTGCGATTGAATGAGCTTGAGGTGCCCCCCATGGGCTTCAACGATCGCCTGCCCCGCCGCAATCGCCGTCGGATCACGATCGAGCGCGATCACATCGGCACCGGCTGCAAGCATGGCCGAGGTGTAACCGCCAGCCCCGAACGTTCCATCGAGGATAACTTTGCCGGGCGCAGGCGCCAGCGCCTCGAGCACTTCGGAAAGGAGAACCGGAATGTGACGAACTGGTCCGCCACCGGCATCAGTCAAACCTCCGCCTGAATTCGCCACCATTCCGTTTCCCCGCTCTATTCCGAGCGCCTGCCCGCCAGCCTGCGCTCCTCTCGTGCCTGCGCCTGCAAGGCCTGAAAAGCCTCCGGTCGCCACAATTGAAAATGATCCGCCCGCCCGACGAAAGTCACTTCGCCAGTAATGCCGGTGAAGTCGCGGATGAAATCCGTGATCATCAGCCGCCCCTCGGCATCGAGCTTCATAAAGACCCCGCCCCCGTGAATCAGGAGCGACATCTGGTTCGCCGCCGGCGAAAAAGGATCGTCCGCCGCAATCTGCCGCTCGAATCGATCGAGCAGATCGAGGCCGCCGACGCTGATCGCCGGAAACACAAAATCCTGGAAGCAATACAGCTCCTGGATATTGCGCTCGGCCAGCACGGAACGGAATGCCGCCGGCACGGAAACCCGCCCCTTGACATCGATCCGGTTGGTCGCATTCGACAGGAAGCGGTTCATGACGCGAAACACCCGTCCCCCATGATCCGCAAGCAATCACGCACTCACGGACACAGCCAAAATCGGACACAGCTTCGCAAGCCGAAAGAGCCAACGCCCCTTCGACACCCCCCTGATGAGGGCAATCACGGCTTTGCGATGATTGGGCTCTGATTTGCCCGTTTGCAGTGTTGTTTTGGGATACCATGGGACCATATGGGCGTCAATGGGATGAAGCCGCATCGGGCGCGGCCACACCCTGAATATTCATAAGCCGTTAAGTTTAACGAAAGGTTAGGATCGCCTTCAGCGGGCGCTCCGAAACGGATTGTTTTCACAAGCGAAAACGCTCGCCCGCGATGACCGGAAACCCCGGGGAACCGGGGCGTCCGGCGGCCCTCGAAATTATTTGCGGAGAGCGAAAAGGCCCATCCGAAAAAAGGGGCGATGATTTGCCAGTTGGCCTGTAAGCCGGGTTCTGTATGGCTCCGGCCGAGGCCGGAACGTGGCAGCCATTCATCTGGGACGGCGCTTGCGCGACGCCTCTTGCAACCCACCCGGATGACCGGCCCGGAAACAGGCTGGAGCGCTTGCGCGCTCCGCGTCATCCCTATTCGGTTTTGCTCCCGGTGGGGTTTTCCGTGCCGTCGCTGTTTCCAGAGACGCGGTGGGCTCTTACCCCACCCTTTCACCCTTACCCGATCCTGAGACCGGGCGGTTTGCTTTCTGTGGCACTTTCCCTGAGGTTGCCCTCGCCGGACGTTATCCGGCACCGTGTTTCCGTGGAGCCCGGACTTTCCTCACCTCATCGCCTTTCGGCATTGATGAAGCGCGGCTGCCCAGCCAACTGGCACTGGCTCATTAACTGAGACTTCAGGCAATTGCCACCTAAATATGCGGCCCGGTTTCCGTCCAATGCTAGCTGCGGAAATGCGCAGAGAAATCCGTGCTGTAGCCTTCATCCTTGATTCGACCCGCGAGCAGCAGTTCCGCGCCCAGCCGGCCGATCTCGTCCGAGCTCTTGGCAGCTGTGCCGCAGCCGCCGGTCAGTACCGCGACGCGCGGCGAAGAGGTGTAGCCGATCATCGGATAGCCTGATGGAGAATAGGAGACTGCGCAGGAATTGGTGAAGGCCGGCGGGCGGGCCACGCTGGGAACGAGATCGTGGAATCTCCGCACCAGATGTTCGCGCGCCTTGTCGCGGCCGGCGGTGCGGAACCAGGCCCGGAGTTCCGGTTCGCTCTCGAATTGAAGGTCGTCGGGATCGCCGCCGATCTTGATGTAGTATTTGCCGTCCGGGTAGCGGATCGGCGGCAGCATATAGATGCTGTCCACGTCATCAAGCGCTACAGATATCAGTGACGGCATGCCGGAAAGAGCCCCGGCTTCGGCCTCGCTAACCTCGAAAAAGGTGACGGTGCGGCCATAAACCTTCATCTCAACCGGTCGCGGCAACAGATTCTCGGCAATGGAGAATCCGCCTGCGGCCATCAGGATCTTCTCGGCGCTGAACGTCTCACCTTCGGCGGTCGTGACAACTGCCAGGCCGCCCTCATCACGGATCGACAGGGCGGTCTGCTTGATCACCCGCGCTCCCGCCTTTTCCGCCAGCAACGACTGCGCTTTCACCAGCCGCCGTGGGCTGATATGGCCGGCCCCGCGCGCCTCGTAGACGCCTTCGCTTCCCGATGCGAAAGAGAAGAACGGAAACTTCGTCTTGAGCCCGGCATCGTCGAGAATGTCGGCCTGAACACTTAGCCGCTCCGCCGCATCAACCACGTCGCCGACATAGCCGCTATCGCCGCCGCGTTTCGGGCCTGAGACCAGGCAGCCGACAGGTGCATAGAACTGGATACCGCTATCCCGTTCGATTTCCGCGTAGCGGCTGATCGAGCGGTTGGCGAGGCGAGCCCAATCGGTATCGGGGTCGATCGTACGGGTAATACGGCCCTCGTCGTAGTGACTGCCGAAGACACCCTGATGGCTGGCGCGGTCCGCGGGTTCATCCGGCCCGATGACGGCAATGCCATCCGTTTGCCCGGCGAGATGACGGGCGGCAGCCGCCCCCATCATTCCCCGGCCGACGACGATGAACCTGAAATCCGCTGCCATGCTACGCCCTCTCAAATAACAGCGGATTCGATAGCATGGAAAGCGATTCAGCCCCACCCGCAAATGCTCAGTGGACGGCTGTCAGTCCAAAAGCGCCAGCACCTTGCCGCAATAGCGCTTCGAGACCGGGTTCATGCGCGTCGCGCCATGGCCGGCATTGTATTTGAGAATGGTATTGCAGGTCTGCCCGCCGCCGAGATCCTGAGCCATGGCAAGGTATTTCATACCGAACTTGATGTTCGTTTCGGGATCGAAAAGCCCCTTGGCCCGGCCGGCGTACCCCATCAGTCGGGCCGTTGCCGGCTTGATCTGCATCAGGCCGATTTCCCCGGCACTCCCCCGCGTTTTCGGATTGAAATTGCTTTCGATCTGAACGACGGCAGTTGCCAGTTGCACCGGCACGCCGTTCTGCTTTGCATATTTGGCAATGAGATCGGAATAGCGATTCTGCCGCACAAAGGCATTTTCAGCGTCACGTAATTCGGCGGGAACGTTCGGCACCGGATAGCCGGTGGTACGATAAGCGATCTTCAAAGGAACCGTTTGACTTTTCTCGCCCCGCTGACCCGCAAAGGCGCAATCATACCCCGCCAGCAGCACGCCCACGCATGCTGCAGCCGCAACAATTAAATTTTTCATGTAGTCTTTTGTCTCCAGGCGCGGGACCGCGGACGGCCTCAAGCCGTCATGTCCGGCTGGAGGCAAAAAGAGCCGCCGGAGTGCACAGTCCCCATTAGTCGTCTACGGCCGCGCGACACACAAAACCAAACTGCGCGACCGCCGTTCAGCGAGCGTCGTTAGACCAGTGCAATGCGGAGATAATAGGGAAATGATGTGGCGCAGCAGGGGGTTACGCTTTTTCGCACTGATAGCCGGCTATAAAGATGGCCAGCACCCCTCACCTTTCTATGAAAAGCGAGGCAGCGCGGACAGAAGACGATGGAGCGTATCGATCGTGGAAAAATCGGCGATGCCATCCACACGCTGCGGGCGGAAATGGCGTTGGAAAGCCTCGACGTCTCCCTTCAGCCTTTCCGAGAATTCACCAGTGATTTCAGTTTTATAGCCATAGAGCGAGAGCATGGATTGCAGTGCTTCGATCGGCTGGCCCACATCCCCCTTCTGGAAAAATCGGCCGCCGGTAATCGCAGCCGGCTCAACCCAGTGCCCGACGCCTTCAGCGGCGAGCCGGGCCCAGGGGAATTTCTCGCCCGGATCGACCTTGCGCACGGGGGCTACATCGGAGTGTCCGAGCACCCGCTCGGGTGCGATTGCCCAGCGTTGGCCGCAATCACGACACAGTTCGATGACCGCTTC
This sequence comes from Rhizobium sp. SG570, assembly GCF_012275345.1. Taxonomy (NCBI): domain Bacteria; kingdom Pseudomonadati; phylum Pseudomonadota; class Alphaproteobacteria; order Hyphomicrobiales; family Rhizobiaceae; genus Rhizobium; species Rhizobium sp. SG570. The sequence goes on from NZ_JAAZQI010000008.1 coordinate 292,185, forward strand.
GATCTGCGCATCGGGGAAATCCGGCAGCCCTCCGGGATGGCCGGCGTTGGCTATTTCAATACCGATCGACAGTGAATTGATATCGGCCTCATTGTGCCAGGTGCTCTTCCCCGCATGCCAGGCACGGCGCTCCTCTGGCACGAGCTGAATGACCCGCCCGTCCTCGAAGACGAAATAATGGCTGGATACCTGGCTCTCCGGGCGACAGAGCCAGTCCAGCGCGCCCTCGGCCGTGCCCATGCCGGTATAGTGTAGAAGGATCATGTCCGGTTTGCGCCCGTCTCGCCGCTCGCCGTGATTCGGCGAAGGCTGCACCATGGCGCGAGCGAAATCGGCCGGAAAGGCATTCATGCGGCGCGGCGTTCTTTCTCGATTTCAGCGTAAGCGGCGTTCAGAGCGGCCATACGCTCGTTGGCGATGAGGTGGAACTCCTCCGGCACACCGCGCGAGACGAGACGGTCAGGATGGTTCTCATAGACAAGGCCGTGATACCGGCGGCGGATCGTCGGGAAATCATCATGGCGCGATACGCCGAGTATCTTGTAGGGGTCGCGTCCACCGCTCACATGGCGCGCCATGATCTGATCGAACCGTTCCTCGCTCATATGGAATATCTCGGCCACATGCTGCAGGAAGGCCATTTCCTTTTCGTGGATCAGCCCGTCGGCCTTTGCAATGTGAAACAGGCCGTCGAGCACGTCTTCCAAAACAGGGCAATTCTTGGTGCAGGTCACGCAAAGCGACGAGAGCCGCTCCGCATAGGCTTCGTAGCCCGCCACGTCCTGCCGTGCCAGATTGTAGAGACGCGCGACGTTCTTGGCCTGATCCGGCGGAAACTCGAAGATCTCGCGGAACGCGTTGACCTCGTTTTCGGTCACAATGCCGTCAGCCTTCGCCATCTTGGCGGAAAGGGCGATTATCGCGACGGAAAACGCCACCTTGCGGCGGGTTTCCGGATCGCCCTCGAACAAGGTTCGAATAGCCTCGACCACTGCCGACAGGGCATTGCCAGCGGTGCCACCGATAGCATTCAGCAATTTTTCCCAAAACGACATATTGGTCCCGACGGCTCTCATAGACAGTAGAATACCTTGACCAAATAATGCCTGCCATTGCAAGCAGTCCATTCGTCGCAAGGCGGAAAACACTTTTCACAATTTGGTAATGATGGCGTGTTCCAAACCGCATCCGACCGCGCGTTCGCGAGCAGACAAAGCGCGCGTTTCTTAAATTCTTTACTTTACAGCCATGCACGCCTGTCGCATCCATTCCCACCGCAACCATTGAAATGAAGCAGCTTGACTGCAAGGAGGATCTCCATGGCCAAACAGAAAGTCGCAATGCTCACCGCCGGTGGATTGGCGCCCTGTCTTTCTTCCGCCGTTGGCGGGCTGATCCAGCGCTATACCGACGTGGCGCCCGATCTCGACATCATCGCCTATCGGTCTGGCTACCAGGGAGTTCTGCTGGCTGACAGCATCGGGGTGACGCCGGCCATGCGCGAGCGTGCGCACCTGTTGCATCGCTACGGCGGCTCTCCGATCGGCAACAGCCGCGTAAAGCTCACCAATGCCGCCGACTGCGTCAAGCGCGGCCTGGTCAAGGAAGGTGAAAACCCGCTGCGCGTCGCAGCCGAGCGTCTCGCCTCCGATGGCGTCACCATTCTTCACACGATCGGCGGCGACGATACGAACACCACGGCCGCCGATCTTGCCGCCTATCTCGGGGCCAACGGCTACGACCTGACCGTCGTCGGCCTGCCGAAAACGGTCGACAACGACGTCGTGCCGATCCGCCAGTCTCTCGGCGCCTGGACGGCAGCCGAGGTCGGGGCGCATTTCTTCGACAATGTCAGCAACGAACAGACCGCCGCACCGCGCACGCTCGTCATCCACGAGGTCATGGGACGGCACTGTGGCTGGCTGACGGCGGCCACTGCCCGCGCCTATATTCAGAAGACCGCTGCCAACGAATATATCGACGGCTTCATGATGAATGCCGAGATGAAGAGCATCGACGGCCTCTATTTGCCTGAAATGGCCTTCGACATCGAAGCAGAAGGCGAGCGCCTTCGTTCCATCATGGAAAAGACCGGCCAGGTGACGCTGTTCGTATCGGAAGGTGCGGCCCTCGACGCCATCGTCGGCGAGCGCGAAGCCGCAGGTGAAAGCATCAAGCGCGACGCATTCGGCCATGTGAAGATCGACACCATCAATGTCGGCGGCTGGTTCCAGAAGCAGTTTGCCTCGATCATCGGCGCCGAGCGCTCGATGGTACAGAAATCGGGCTATTTCGCCCGCTCCGCGCCGGCAAACGGCGAAGATCTTCGCCTTATCCAGGGCATGGTCGATCTCGCGGTGGAAAATGCACTCAACAAGGTATCCGGCGTCACCGGCCACGACGAAGGCCAGGGCGGCAAGCTGCGCGTCATCGAATTCCCGCGAATCAAGGGCGGCAAGGCATTCGATCTCTCGCAGCCGTGGTTCGCCGACGTGATGGACCACATCGGGCAGAAATACACGCAAGCCTGATTGATCGGCGATCAGGCGATCGGTGATCAAGCGGCCTGATCGATGATCAAGCGGATTGACGGATCGTAAATCCGATGTCTTTGCTGGCGGCGAAAAAGGAATAGAGGAGGATTCCATGTCCATCGAAACCTGGCTCGCTTTCGCCGCCACATCCTGCATCATGCTGGCCATACCGGGGCCGACCATTCTCCTTGTCATCTCCTATGCCCTCGGTCACGGTCGCAAAACGGCGCTGGCGACCGTGACGGGCGTGACGCTTGGCGACTTCACGGCAATGACCGCCTCGCTCGCGGGCCTTGGCGCCATTCTCGCCGCATCCGCATCGCTGTTCACGATTCTTAAGCTGATCGGCGCGGCTTATCTCGTCTTCCTCGGAATCAAGCTCTGGCGAGCCCCGATCGTGACCGGCCCGATGGGCGATAACGACAATCTCCCCGAGGAGAAGCCGCTAAAGATCATGCTGCACGCTTACGTTGTAACGGCCCTCAACCCGAAGAGCATCGTTTTCTTCATCGCTTTCGTGCCGCAGTTTCTCGACATGTCGAAGCCCTTCCTTGAGCAAACGCTTATTTTGGAGGCAACTTTCCTCACTCTCGCCGCATTGAATTCGCTGCTTTACGTCTTCGTCGCCGACATGGCGCGCGGGTTTATCCGCAAGGCAAGCGTGCAACGCGCCGTCAACCGCACAGGCGGAACCCTGTTGATTGCCGCGGGTGCTGTGACCGCCGGATACCGCCGGATGGCCGCTTGACGCCGTCCAGGGTTGCGGCGCGATCACGGATAGGTTAATGGGGATTCATAATTTTATCGATCCTGTGGCCGAATTGTGCGGTCCTGTGGCCGATTTGCATCGCAAATAGGTTTGGTTTTTTCGAAAGTGACAGAATGGTAGCGATCGGATTTCCCAGCCTGAAGCGCAGCGTTGCCTTGTCGGCAATGATGTGCGGCGCTCTTGCGGGGTGCGCAAGCACTCAGCAGCAGGCGTCACAGGCAGAACTCCCGTCGGCACACACCAACGTGCCGCATCCGAATACGGCCCCGACCGCAACTGGCGTTGCCTCGTCCACGGGCGGCGTTGCGATGGCTTCAGCCGCTCCTGCATCTTCGACGGTTCCCGTATCGAATGAACCGCAGCAGGCAGCCTTGGCAAAATCCGGCCGTGTAACGGCGGGTGCGGTCAACCAGCAGCAGATCGACGCCGCTCAGGCTCGCTTTGGTGCTCCGGCGACAACCGCGAACGCACCAAGCCAGGGAACGGTGGCCATTGCGGCGGCTACAGGCATGTCTGCAACCGGCACCTCGACCGCAGCCGCCTATGCCGCATCGGACGTGCCGCTCATACCCTCCGTGGTCGCAATCCCGATACCCAATCCGGCGCGCCCCGGCGACGCGGCACTCACGCCGGTCTCGAGTTCGGTCGCTGATGCGGCGGCAACCATTCCGATGACCTCGGACGTCGCCGCCATCCAGGCCCCAGTGCCGATGCCCCGCCCCGATTCCCGCCCCGCGACGGAAGTCGCCTTCGTTTCGCCGGCGCAGATGGGCCTGCCGCGCTATGCGGATAACCGCATGCATTACGATTTCAACTTCGACACCACCGGCCCCACGGTCGTTACGGCTGTCTTGACCAGCCCGAGTTATGATTCCGATGTTCCCGCCGCTGAAAAAAGCTATGTTTCGAGGCTCATTCAGAAGTACGCCAAGATCTACGAGATCCCGGAATCGCTGATCCATCGCGTTGTCCACCGCGAGAGCCGTTACAATCCAAAAGCCTATAATCGGGCCGGATATTTCGGTCTCATGCAGATCAAATACAACACGGCCAAGTCGATGGGCTATGAAGGCCCGCCCTCAGGCCTGCTCGATGCCGAGACCAATATCAAATACGCCGCCAAATATCTGCGTGGTGCGTGGATGACAGCAGACAGCAAGGCCGAAAACAAAGAAACGAATGCCGTGCAGCTCTATGCCCGCGGCTATTACTACGATGCCAAGCGCAAGGGCCTGTCCAGCGTCGCCAACGGCGACTATTGATTTCTCAAGGAAGCTTTGGAAAGCCGGCCTAGTTTGTGGCCGGCTTTGTTGCATCCAGGATCCGCTTGAGCAGAATTTGCGGCCTGTAATCCGCCCAGGCCGGCGTCAATCCCATCCGCACCACAACAAGATTGGCCGAAGGAACGATAGCAACAGACTGGCCATCGTGACCGCTCATCCAGAAAGTATCAGGGGGCAAGCCGAATTGCGCGTTCGAACCGCCGGGACCGGCGAGCCAGGCCTGAACTTGCGAATACACCCCTTCCGAAGCCGTCGTCGGCGTGCGCATGGCCCCCACAAAGCCCTCCGGCAGCAAGCGCTGCCCTTTCCAGACGCCATCCTGGAGCAGGAATTGCCCGAAACGCGCCCAATCGCGAGCGGTGGCGTAGAGATAGGAACTGCCGACATAGGTGCCGCGCTCATCTGCCTCGAGCACCGCACTGTGCATGCCAAGCGGCCCGAAAAGCGCCTCGCGCGGATAGGATATGGCCGCACTCAGGTTCGGCAGCCGGTTCATCCACAGCCTTGAGAGTAGCGTTGCCGTACCGCTGGAATAGTTGAAGCGTTCTCCAGGCGCGGCCACCTGGCGCGCATTGGCCACGATGCTGGTCGTGTCCGGCTCGAGATAAAGCATGCGGGTCACGTCCGATACGTCGCCATAGGCCTCGTTGAAGGCAAGACCGCTTTCCATGGCGAGAAGGTCGCTGAGCTTGATATTCTTGCGCGCATCGCCACTCCATTGCGGCAGGAGATTTTGGTCGTCGAAAGACATGCGGCCGGCCAACATGAGGCGGCCGATGATGGCGGCGTTGACTGTCTTTGTCATAGACCAGCCAATCAGGGGCGTTCCCTCGTTGAAACCGTCGCCATAGGCCTCGGCTACGATATGCCCGTCTTTGACGACGACAACGGCGCGCATCGCTGGCCCGGCAAGATCCGGGTTTGCCACCAGCTTAGCAAACTTGGCGTCTTGCTCACCCGAACCGAGCGTGACCGTATTGCCATCAGGCCAGAACGCATCGCTCTTCGGCGTCTTCAGCTTGTTCAGGAAGACCGCGCCGCGCGCTGCCTGGAGATCGCCATCGGGCACCGTCGTGCAGCCGAGCGCACCGCGATAGAGCGCATAATTAGGCGCAAACATTCCAAGGAAGCGCGCTCTGACGACGCCCTCGTCGCGGTCGACCGAAACATGGATAAGCTTCAACGCCGGATTGCCCGGTGCCTGCACGTCATCCGCCAGCACCTGATCCGGGTCCCGTTTGGCGACAAACGTGTTGGAACACACCATCTTGGCGGCATAGCCATCGCCGACCCTGAGCAATTCCGGCGGGTAAACAGAGAGCCAGACGGCTCCGCCTGCGACAATGATCAGCAGCAAAACAACAAATGCTCCGATCACTCTCGATATCAAACGCATGTCACATACCCTCCAAAAGGTAGGCGGAGACAAGCAGGAAACGCAGCAAGATGAAAGAGCTATCGTCGCTGCCGCCACTCAAATATGTGCAGGGCCATATCTCGACCGAATCTGCCAACAGCCCGCGTCATCAGACTGTAGCATTGCCGGGTTAAACGCGCTGAACCCTGACAAATTGGTGACAAGACTCAGATGACGGAATTCGCCCCAGACGCCGGTCTCCAAAAGAACCGGAAACTCAAGGATGCTCTGCTGCAACATAAGGCGCTGTCCAAGGCCGGCCTTTCGGAGCGCCTCTTCGGCATGCTGTTTTCCGGTCTTGTCTATCCGCAGATCTGGGAGGATCCTGATGTCGACATGGAGGCGATGGAACTCCAGCCACATCACCGCATCGTTACCATCGGCTCTGGCGGCTGCAATATGCTCGCCTACCTTTCGCAGAACCCTTCCTCGATCGATGTGGTCGATCTCAACCGCCACCACATTGCTTTGAACAAGCTGAAGCTGGCAGCTTTCCGGCTGCTGCCCGGCCATGCGGATCTGGTGCGTTTCTTCGGCACGCCAGGCGTTGCCGCCAACAGCCAGGCCTACGACCAGTTTATCGCGCCGCGGCTGGACGAAGCTACCGCTTCCTATTGGGGTGGCCGCGACATGTATGGTCGTCGCCGCGTCACGGTCTTCAATCGTAACATTTACAAGACCGGTCTCCTCGGCCGCTTCATCGGTGCCGCGCATGTGCTGGCGCGCCTGCACGGCGTGCGCCTCGCCGGGATGACGGAAGCCCGCACTCTCCGCGAGCAGCGCCAGTTCTTCGAAAACGAGATCGCCCCGATCTTCGACAGGCCGGCGGTTCGCTGGTTGCTCGGTCGCAAGAGCTCGCTCTTCGGTCTCGGTATTCCGCCCCAGCAATATGATGAGCTTGCAAGCCTTGCCGGCGATGATTCGATTTCTGCCGTATTGAAGCACCGCTTGGAAAAGCTGGCATGCCACTTCCCGATGCGGGATAACTATTTTGCGTGGCAAGCCTTCGCGCGCCGCTACGCCGGCCAGCATCAGGGTCCCCTGCCCACCTACCTGAAGCCGGAGCATTATGCCGCAATCCGCGCCAATGCCGACCGCGTCGATGTCCATCACGCCAACTTCACCGAACTCCTGGCCTCCAAGCCGGCAGCCTCCCGCGATCGTTACGTCTTGCTCGACGCGCAGGATTGGATGACCGATGAGCAGCTCAACGGCCTTTGGGCGGAAATCACCCGCACGGCGCGCGAAGGCGCTCGCGTCATTTTCCGCACGGCTGCGGAAAAGAGCATCATCGAGGGCCGCCTGTCACCGGCCATCCGCGATCAGTGGGTCTATTTCGAGGAGCGTTCGCAGGAGCTCAATGCCCAGGATCGTTCGGCGATCTATGGCGGCTTCCACATTTACGGGAAAAAAGCGTGAGCCAGGCGGATACGGGCACGGAAACCGGCTCGAACAATCATGCAAGGCTGATGGACGGCATGTACCGTTATCAGCGGCATATCTACGATCTGACCCGCAAATACTACCTCTTCGGGCGCGACCGCACGATCGAGCAGCTTAACGTGCCCCCGGGTGGCTCATTGCTGGAAGTGGGCTGCGGTACGGGCCGTAACATGCTGCTGGCCTACCGGCATTTCCCTTCCGCGAAGCTTTATGGCCTTGATATCTCGCAGGAGATGCTGATTTCGGCGCGCAACAATTTTCGCGGCCTGAAGCAGATGCCGGATTTTCGCGTTGCAGACGCCACCACGTTTTCTCCCACCGATTTCGGCACTGATGGATTCGACCGCGTGATGGTTTCCTACGCGTTGTCGATGATCCCGGATTGGACGAGCGCGATCGATGCATCGCTTGGTGCAGTCGCCCCCGGTGGCGAACTGCACGTCGTCGATTTTGGCCAGCAAGAAGGTCTGCCGGGCTGGTTCCGGACCCTTCTCAAAGGATGGTTGAAGAAATTCCACGTCACCCCCCGCGCCGATCTTCTGACGGTACTGGAAGAGAAGGCAAAGGCGCGCGGCATGACGCTCAAGACCGAAAAGATCGGTCGTGGCTACGCCTGGAGAGCCGTCGTCGCCAAGCAAGCCGCATAAGCGGCGGCGGAATTTGGCGAGAAATACGGTGCCATCGTGCTTCAAGCATAAGAATTTGCTTGAAGATAACGCATTTTTTACGTTGATATGGTGAATAAAGTGGCAAGGCCGGCTGACAGCAGCTTGGCCTGCCGCTCTTTTGGATTTTCGGGGACCACAATACGGAAGCCAAGTCTTGGGGCAGCCAGATCACTCGCGTCATAACGGGATACTCATGCGCCGGCTTCTGTTGTGCTTAATGCCGCTTGCCCTTTTTTTGAATGGCTGCACGATGGGCTACGACGCTTTTTCGACGGCGTCGCTTCCCAAGACCAGGTTCAGCGATACAAAGCCGCAGGATTTCGGCCGCGACCATCCTGACCGCCATCCCATCCACGGCATCGATATTTCCAAGTACCAGGGCGATATCGATTGGCAGGCCGTTAAGTCTTCCGGCGTGGCCTTTGCCTTTATCAAGGCGACGGAAGGCAAGGACCGGATCGATCCGCGCTTTACCGAATATTGGCGCGAAGCTGCCGCTGCGGGACTTCTTCACACAGCCTATCATTTCTATTATTTCTGCTCGACTGCCGACGATCAGGCGGACTGGTTCATCCGCAATGTACCGAAGGACGCCACAATGCTTCCGCCGGTCATCGACGTCGAATGGAACCCCAGCTCCCCGACCTGCCGCACGAGACCGGCCCCTGAAACGGTGCGGACGGAAATGAAGCGCTTCATGGATCGCCTCGAAGCCTATTACGGCAAGCGCCCGATCATCTACACCTCGGTCGACTTCCACCGCGAAAATCTCGCTGGTTATTTCAAGGATTACCACTTCTGGGTCCGCTCGGTCGCGAAGCATCCCAAGGAGATTTACGCGAATCGTGACTGGGCCTTCTGGCAGTATACATCCACCGGCCTTATCCCCGGTATCAAAGGGCCGATGGATATCAATGTCTTCGCCGGTTCCGAGCAAAATTGGCACAGCTGGGTGGCGGCAGTACAGAAGCAAGGAAATTCTTGAGTTTGACGCTATTTCTCTCTTGCTTATGTCACAATCTTCTGTGAAAGCGACCCTATTCTATCACTAGAGAGGATCGCCCATGGACCGTTACACCATTCGACGCAACGCACTCGCGTTGATCTTCGCCTCAGCCATAACCGGCGCGGCGATGGCTCAGAGCGCGGCCCCAGCCGCCGCACCGAGCACGGATGGCGTCAGCGCTCCCAAGGTGGCTTGCGGCGGTGATCTTGCACCCTTCCTGGCTGGTGTGAAGGCTGAAGCAATTGCGGCTGGCGCAGACGCCGCGGCGGCCGACAGGACCTTGGCTGGCGCGCAAATCGATCCCAAGGTTCTCTCCATGGACCGTGGTCAGGGCGTATTCCGCCAGACCTTCCTCGAATTCTCGCAGCGCACCGTCAGCCAGGGTCGCCTGGATATCGGTCGCCAGAAGATGAAGCAATATGCCGACGTCTTTGCAAAGGCTGAAAAAGACTACGGCGTCGCCCCCGGTGTCATCACAGCCTTCTGGGCGATGGAAACCGACTTCGGCGCCGTTCAGGGCAACTTCAACACCCGCAACGCGCTTGTCACCCTCGCGCATGACTGCCGTCGGCCGGACTTCTTCCGTCCGCGTCTGATCGCGCTGATCGAATTGGTGCAGCGCGGCGATGTCGACCCGGAGACCACGACAGGTGCATGGGCCGGCGAAATCGGCCAGACGCAGATGCTGCCGCCCGATATCATCGCGTACGGCACCGATGGCGATGGCGATGGCCACGTCAACTTGAAGACAAGCGCGCCCGACGTCATTCTGACGACGGCAAGATTCCTCCAGCATCTCGGCTTCCAGCGCGGTCAGCCCTGGCTGCAGGAAGTAACCGTGCCGGATAATCTGCCCTGGGAGAAATCCGGCATCGGCGGCACGCTCACCGCCGCCGACTGGTTCCAGCTCGGCGTCAAGCCGCGCGACGGCAACACAAGTTTCGGCTCGCTGCCGGCTGCCCTCATCCTGCCGCAGGGCCGCAAGGGTCCGGCTTTCCTGACCTATCCGAACTACAACGCCTATCTCGGATGGAACCAGTCGTTCATCTACACGACCTCCGCCGCCTATTTCGCCACTCGCTTCGCCGGTGCTCCGCCCTATAACAAGGGCACGCCGGAACCGGGCCTGAACGATGTCGATATGAAAACGCTTCAGACCAAGCTCGTGGCGCGCGGCTACGATGTTGGCAAGATCGACGGCATTCTCGGCTCCGGCACGCGCATCGCCATTCAGAAGGAACAGTTCCGCCTCGGCATGCCGGCCGATGGCTGGGCGACTTCGGCGCTTCTCGGCGCACTCTGAGTTTTCCTGCTTCCCTATCAAAAAGGCGGCCGCAAGCCGCCTTTTTAATTGAGCTCCTCTCTCCCCGAACGCTCAGAGAAACCCATTCTGCCCGGTGTCGCAGGAAACGGGTGGGACCCCGCCCTCTCCCGGTTTACATGAGCCGAAATGGGAGGAACGGCGATGGACAGCGAAAATCGAATGAATGCACTCACCTGGGGCCTGCTGCTATTGCTCGGGCTGATCTGGGGTGGGTCGTTCTTCTTTGCCCGTATCGCCGTTCACCATGTCCCACCCTTCACCCTCGTCCTTCTGCGATTGTCGCTGGCAGCGGTGGCGTTGCATGTCTATCTCGCTGGCCGTTTCGGGATCTATCAGGTGCTGCGGAGCCATTGGCGGCAATTCTTGATGCTCGGCCTCATCAACAATGCGGTACCGCACACATTGATCTTCTTCGGCCAGACAGAGATGGGAGCGGGACTTGCCTCTATCCTCAACGCAACCACACCGATCTGGACGGTCCTGATCGGCAATCAGTTGACGACGGACGAGCGGCTGACATCGGCCAAGCTGGCCGGCTGCCTCGCCGGGCTCGTCGGCACGGTCATCCTGCTCGCGCCAAGCGTGACCAACAGCGCTTCTGTGCCCTTCTGGGCGCTGCTGCTGCCGATCATCGCGGCAATTTCCTATGGCTTCGCGGCGATTTACGCCAAGCGCTTCAAAGGCATCGCGCCGCCCGTCGTCGCGGCTAGCCAGCTGACCGGCTCCTCGCTCATCATGTTGCCGGTCGCCCTGGTCATAGACCAGCCTTGGATGCTGGCGACACCGCCGGCCGCCGCGATAGCAGCCATTCTAGGGCTAGCCCTGCTATCGACCGCTTTCGCCTACATCCTCTATTTTCGCATCATGGCGCTTGCCGGCGCGACGAACGCCTCGCTTGTCACCCTCCTGGTACCGCCAAGCGCTATGCTGCTCGGCTTTCTTTTCCTGGGTGAACGGCTCGGCTTCACCGAGATCGCCGGCATGATGCTCATCGCGCTGGGCTTGCTCATCCTTGATGGCCGCACCTACGCATGGATAAGGCATGGCATGCGCGCCGGCGCGGCATAATCCGCACCCCTCCACCCGAAATAAGTCATACACGGCGTTGGGAATAGGTATGCGTTAACACTTATTCACAGCGGGCCAGGCGGCAAACAAGGGAGATTTATTTAATGAAATCAATTCGCTAAGGCGAAACCATGAATCAAAACGCCAACCGGATACCGCGCCGCAGCATCGAATTCTCTTTCCAAGCGACACATTATCGACATAAAATTTAACGGCTGACTGAGGAGGAAGACATGGGATTGACGCGATCCATCAACGTCCTAGTGGTTGGTGCGGCCTTCATTTTCGTCGTAACGATGCTTTTCATCTAACGGCATGACGATCACCGCAGGCGACCGAACTCCGAAAAGCTAACAAAACGACTATTCCATTAAAAAAGCGCATGCCCGGGAGGGACATGCGCTTTTTCATGTGTTGTGTGGCAACCTTAGGCGGCAGCGCCCGCCCGAGCATCCACCTTGCGCTGGAGGCCCAGCCGCTCGAGGACGGCAGAAACGAGAGGCGAGCGGTTCATCGTATAGAGATGAAACTCGTGAATGCCGCGACGCATCAGATCCTGGATCTGTTCGGCGGCGACATCGGCCGCGACCTTGGCGCGCTCATCGGTATTTTCGTCGAGACCATCGAAACGTTCATCGAGCCAGGACGGAATGCTGGTACCGCAAGCACCGGCAAAGCGCTTCAGTTGCGTCAGGTTTTGGATCGGCATGATACCCGGCACGACCGGGATCTTGATGCCGGTTGCGCGAACGCGATCATGATAGCGCTCGAAGGCGTCATTATCGAAGAAGAACTGCGTAAGGGCGCGGTCTGCGCCGTTGTCAGCCTTGCGCTTCAGCATATCGATGTCGGCTACGGTATCGCGGCTCTCCGGATGCTTTTCCGGATAGGCCGATACGGAAATATCGAAATCCCCCCGCTCGCGCAGCGCGGTCACCAGTTCGGCGGCATTGGCATAGCCGCCCGGATGCGGCTGGTAGGCGGAACCGACACCGCCCGGCGGGTCGCCGCGCAGGGCGACGAAACGGCGGACGCCGGTGGCGAGAAATTCGTCGATCACCCGATGCGTATCCTCGCGCGTCGCACCGACGCAAGTCAGATGCGAAGCAGTCGTGAACGGCGTCTCATGGATCATCTTTCGCACGGCCGAGAGCGTCGGCGCCTTGGTCGATCCGCCCGCTCCATATGTCACCGAAACGAATTCCGGTTCCCATTCGCTCAATTCCGAAACCGTATTCCATAGCTGCTGCTCGGCTTCTTCCGACTTTGGCGGGAAGAACTCGAAGGAAATGCGGATACCGCCCTGGCCATTTTCGGATTTAGAAGACATGTCAAACTCTCCCGGCAAGAATGGGGGACGATTGGCGGTCCTGCTCGGCTGCCATCAGCAACCGCGGGTCGCGCGCCAGCCAGATCGTGACTGTCAACGCCTGACCGCTTTCCCTCCCCGAATGAAGGTCCTGTACCTGCTCGACATCGAGCCCGGCCAATTTCAGCCAATCGGATATGGTCTGATGCGAGAAACCGAGACGCAGATGCGCATGCTCATCGCGCAGATATTCCAGCCCGTGCGGCGCGAGATCGATGATGGCAAGCCGACCGCCGGGCCGCAGCATTCGCGCCGCTTCAGCAACCGCGATCTGCGGCTGATCAAGGAAATGCAGTACCTGGTGAATGGTGATCAGATCGAAATCCTGCTGCTCGAGCGGCAGGTTGAAAATATCGCCCTGACGCACCGACGCGGCCATGATGTTGGAACGGTCGAGATTGGCGCGGGCTACGGCCAGCATGTCGCGGCTGGCATCGATGCCGATGGCGCGGCGATAGTGACCCGCCAACAGCTGCAACATCCGGCCCGTGCCGGTACCGAGATCGAGAAAGGAATCGATCGGCTGCGGGCCTATCAATTCGATCAGCGCCTTGTCGACATCCTCATCGGCGACATGCAGACGGCGCAGCTCATCCCACTCGGCAGCATTCCGGCTGAAATAGGCTTGCGCGCGCTCGGCGCGAATGCGCTTCACGGAAGCAAGACGCTCCCCGTCGCGCAACAGCACGGAATCCTTCTCCGCCGTATGGCGCAGAAGCGTTCGTGCCATCATCACCGCCTTGCCGTCCTGCTTCAGGCGGAAATAGGCCCAGGCGCCTTCCTGATAGCGGTCGATCAGGCCCGCTTCCCCAAGCAGTTTCAGATGCCGCGAAATGCGGGGCTGTGATTGGCCGAGAATTTCGGTAAGATCGGTGACTGTTAGATCGCCGGCGGCAAGAAGTGCCAGTAGCCGCAGCCGCGTGGGCTCGCCGACGGCTTTCAGCACGTCCACAACCTCATCCAAGCCGAGCTTCACAACATCAGTCATTCCACACCCAATCAAGATATAAAGATATCTTTATGTGATTTGGGCGCATTCTGCAAGAGCCAAACGATCGCCGACGCGGTTTGACGTCGGAAATCTGTTAGTTTCTGCCGAAAACGGAACACCGAATGCCAACGCCGGATAAACAAAAACCCCGGTCAAGCCGGGGTTTTCGAAGAGCAAAAGCAGAAGCTTATCGCGTCAGGCGCTTATAGGTGACGCGGCTCGGATTGATGCTGTCAACGCCGAGACGGCGCATCTTGTCCTGTTCGTAATCCTCGAAGTTGCCTTCGAACCATTCGACATGGCTATCGCCTTCGAAAGCGAGGATATGCGTGGCCAGACGATCAAGGAACATGCGATCGTGGCTGATGATGACGGCGCAACCGGCAAAGTTTTCAAGCGCGATCTCGAGAGCGCCAAGCGTTTCCGTATCAAGGTCGTTGGTCGGTTCGTCGAGCAGCAGAACGTTGCCGCCGGCCTTCAGCATCTTGGCAAGGTGCACGCGGTTGCGCTGGCCGCCCGAGAGGTTGCCGACCTTCTGTTGCTGGTCGCCGCCCTTGAAATTGAAGGTCGCGCAATAAGCGCGCGAATTCATTTCATACTTGCCGAGCTTGATGACTTCGGCGCCGCCGGAGATCTCTTCCCAGACGGTCTTGCCGCCATCGAGTGCGTCACGGCTCTGGTCGACATAGCCGAGATGAACGCTGTCGCCGATGCGGATGCTGCCGCTATCCGGCTTTTCCTGGCCGGTGATCATGCGGAAAAGCGTCGTCTTGCCGGCGCCGTTCGGACCGATAACGCCGACGATACCGCCCGGCGGCAGCTTCAGCGACAGACCTTCGATCAACATCCGGTCGCCATAACCCTTGTTGATGCCTTCCATCTCGATGACCACCTGTCCGAGACGCTCACCGACCGGAATGATGATCTGCGCATCGCCGGGACGCTGGTTCTCGGCGGCATCGACCAACTCGTCATAAGCGCGGATACGGGCCTTGGACTTCGACTGGCGGGCTTTCGGGCTGGAAGCGATCCACTCCTGTTCGCGAGCGATCGCCTTCTGGCGACCGGCCTCTTCGCGACCTTCCTGCTGCATGCGCTTCGCCTTCGCCAGCAAGTAGGAGGAGTAGTTGCCTTCGTAGGGAATGCCGCGACCGCGGTCGAGTTCGAGGATCCAGCCGGTGACGTTATCCAGGAAGTAGCGATCGTGGGTAATCATCAGCACGGCGCCCGGATAGGCACGCAGATGCTTTTCCAACCAGGCGATGGTTTCGGCGTCGAGATGGTTGGTCGGTTCGTCGAGCAGCAGCACGTCCGGCTGCGACAGCAGCAGCTTGCACAACGCCACACGACGGCGTTCGCCGCCGGAGAGTTTGGTGACGTCGGCATCGCCAGGCGGGCAGCGCAACGCATCCATTGCCATCTCAACCTGGCTTTCCAGGTCCCAGAGATTCTGGCTGTCGATGATGTCCTGGAGCTTAGCGCCCTCTTCCGCCGTCTCGTCGGAATAGTTCATCATCAGTTCGTTGTAACGATTGAGGACGTCAGTCTTCGCCGCAACGCCTTCCATGACGTTTTCAAGCGCCGTCTTCGCCGGATCGAGTTGCGGCTCCTGCGCCAAATAGCCGATGGTGGCACCCTCGGCCAGCCAGGCCTCGCCGGTATACTCCTTATCGAGACCGGCCATGATCCGCAGGACGGTCGACTTACCTGCACCGTTCGGACCGAGAATACCGATCTTGGCATCGGGGTAGAAGGAGAGATGGATATTCTCGAGAATTTTCTTGGCGCCATAGGCCTTATTCAGACCGGCCATATGATAAATGAACTGACGTGCCATAGCTTGGGTTACTCCACGGGCGGACAACATTGTGAATTGTGCCGCTATGTAGGCGAAACCCCGCCCTCGGGCAACGGCGAAACCTTGTCCGAGGGCATTATCCGAGTCATAAAGCCCGTATTTCCTCAGAAACCGGCCGCATCCACCACGCCGCGATCGCACCCGAACGACGTGCTGCCGGCACCCTGGATCAGTTTGCCAAGCCGTGGCTCGCCACCCTGCTGCGGATCGATCGCATCTTCGGAGAGGCCGATCGTCAATTCCGAAATCATCCTGGTATTGCCGACCCGGCGGCAGCTCATCTTGATGCGCGCATTGGCACCCTCGCCGAAGCTTTGGTCGAAGGCGGCCTTGATGGTTTCGGCATCCAGCTCCTTGCCGATATTCTCAGCGAAAAGATCGCGCACGGCCGATGCATTGAGTTCGGCGATCAAACCGGCAGCGGTCGAGAAAAACTGATCGGCGCTGAGCTTCGTGCATGTGCCGTGCTTGATCCATTCATGGCGTTCGAGGCCGGACTGGGTGCCCGGCATGACCTTGTCGAGCTTTGCCTTGACTTCCTGCGACAGCTGAACCGCCGGTAGATCCTTCCAATCGCTGCTGCGGTCGGCCTGTTTCAAATCGTCCGAAACGTCGCAATATTCCTGCCGCATCGGCCAGAGGCCGTGCAGCGAGAAATTTGTGGCGTCATAGTTGTTCGACGATTGGTTCCGGCATTCCGCCTTCTTCTGGTTCGTCGCACAAAACGCCGGCTCCCAGCTCGCCGCCAGTATAAAGCGCGTCCGCCCTCTGCTCTGCTCCTGCGCCGCCGCGCTGGCGATCGTTCCGCCCGAAAGGAGCACAACCGCAAATATCCGAAGCAAATGCTTCATTTCATGCCTCCAATTAGAACATTATAGGAACAAATAAGCAGTTTGGTTGAGTAGATGCAACCCTGAATCACATGGCTTGCGAAGATTTATTTCTGTGGGCTTCGATCGTTATCCGTTGCAATCAACCGAATGATGACCTTTCGTCCAAATGGGGAGGAACCATGCATGTTCGCCGAGACGCAACGCCTGGAAAGCCCGACGGGCGCGATAATTGCCTATCATCATTCGCCGGCTAAAGGCGATGCACGCGGCATCCTCCTGATATCTCATGGCCTTGCCGAACATTCACGCCGCTACGCAGCTTTTGCTGAAGCCATGGCCGCGCGCGGCTTTCATGTCTATGCCCATGATCATCGCGGCCATGGCGAGACTATTGCTGCCGACGCTCCAATCGGCCGTTTCGCGCGAAGAAACGGCGTCGGGCAGGTCATCTCTGATGTGCTGGCCATGCGCGAGCTTGCCGCGACGGCCCATCCCGGCCTGCCCATCATTCTCTTCGGTCACTCCATGGGAGGATTGATCAGCCTCAACACGGTCGTCACGCATCCGGACAAATTCGATGCCGTCGCGGTCTGGAACTCCAACTTCAATCCCGGCCTCGCCGGCCGCGCCGCCCAGCTCATCCTGAAGACGGAGCGCATGTTCAAAGGATCGGACGTCCCCAGCGGGCCGTTGCCGAAACTGACCTTCGCTACCTGGGGCAAATCCATCCCGAACCGCCGCACCGAGTTCGACTGGCTTTCGCGCGTTCCCGAGCAGGTGGACAAGTACATCGCCGATCCGCTCTGCGGCTTCAATGCATCTGTCTCGCTCTGGCTTGACATATTCGAGCTCAGCTTTCGCGCCCCGCAGAAAACCTATCTCGACCGGCTGCGGCGTGACATGCCGATTCATCTGACGGGAGGCGGCAAGGATCCGGCGACCGACAACGGAAAAGCGATTTCCTGGCTGTCAAACCATTTGAAAAATGCCGGCTTCTCTCATATTACAACCGCGATCCATCCGGACATGCGGCACGAGACGCTGAACGAAATCGGCGCCGCCCAAGCCATTTCCGACTTTGCCGACTGGTGTGAGAAGGTGACGGCAAGGAACTGATTCTCAAAGGAATTCTACAATGAATGCCAGCAGCGGCACCTCGCTTCGATTGCCGCAGTCGGAGCTGACCTTCGGCCTGTTGATGATGTTCCTCTCCGTCGTCCTCTCGCCGATCATCGACATATTCTCCAAGCTCGCGGCAACCACCATTCCGCCGGCTGAAGTCACCGCCGCGCGTTTCATCTTCCAATCGCTCTTTGCGCTGCCGATGATGGCCATGCTTGGACAATGGGGCGTATGGACATGGCGTCGCAGCGGCGTGCATGCCATCCGCGCCGGCGTGCTCACGCTGTCCATGGTTTCGTTCGTGACGACGCTGCAGGTCATGGAAGTCGCCGATGCCATCGCCATCTTTTTCGTCGAGCCGATGATGCTGACCATTCTCAGCAGCATTTTCCTCAAGGAAACCATCGGCTGGCGGCGCTACACGGCCTGCGCCGTCGGTTTTTTCGGCGCGATGCTGATCATCCAGCCGAGCTTCGAAGAGGTCGGTTTCGTGGCGCTTTTGCCCGTCGTCACCGCGCTCTGCATCGCCGTCTACGTGATGATCACTCGCGTCGTCTCCCATAGCGAGGATGCATGGTCGATGCAGTTTCAAACGGGCATATGGGGGGTCGGCTTCAGCCTGATCCTGCTTGCGATTGGCCGTGCGACCGGTTCTGCCATCCTCGATCCCGTCCTGCCGGACCTGATTGCCATGCTTTATCTGCTCGGCGTCGGCTCCAGCGCAGCCGCCGCCGGCATCCTCACCGTACACGCCTATCGTGCCGTGCCAGCCTCGACGCTTGCGCCCCTGCAATATTTCGAGATCGTCTCGGCGACGATCTTCGGCTGGCTGGTCTTCGGCAACTTTCCGGATGCGATCAAGTGGCTCGGAATATTCATCATCATCGGCTCCGGGCTCTACATTCTCTGGCGCGAGCGGCGCTTTGCTTCCAAGCCGGTATCCGATACATCTGCAACAGCATTCACGCCTTAAGCGAGAGAGCGGGTCGACATGACAGACCAGAAAACCAAGAAACCTCCGCTGTCCGGTATTCGAGTCATCGAGCTTGCTCGTGTGCTCGCAGGCCCCTGGGCGGGGCAGATGCTGGCCGATCTCGGCGCCGACGTCATCAAGGTGGAAAATCCCGACGGCGGCGACGACACGCGCCAATGGGGCCCGCCCTTTGTCGAGGGCAAGGATGGCGAAAATCTCTCGGCCGCCTATTATCATTCGGCCAATCGCGGCAAGCGTTCCATCGTCGCCGACCTCAAGAACGCAGAGGGTCAGGAGCTCGTGCGCCGGCTGGTGAAGACGGCCGACGTCGTGATCGAGAATTTCAAGCTCGGCGGCCTGGTCAAATACGGCCTGGACTACGAAAGCCTGAAAAGGATCAATCCGAGGATCGTCTATTGCTCTATCACGGGCTTCGGACAGACAGGACCTTATGCCGGCCTGGCAGGCTATGACTACATCGTCCAGGGCATATCCGGCTTCATGTCGATCACCGGCGAGCCCGACGGCCAGCCGATGAAGGCAGGCGTCGCGATTGCCGATATCTTCACCGGTATCTATGCGGTCTCGGCAATCGAGGCCGCCCTGATCCATGCGCTCAAGACCGGTGAAGGCCAGCTCGTCGATATGGCGCTTCTCGACGTGCAGTCGGCCGTGCTCGCCAATCAGAACATGAACTATCTGATATCGGGCAAACCGCCCGTGCGCCTCGGCAATGCCCATCCCAATATCTCGCCCTATGAGGTCGTTCCCACCGCCGACGGCTATCTCATTCTGGCTGTGGGCAATGATGGGCAGTTCCGCCGCCTGTGCGCAATTCTCGGCATCGATGCCCACGCCGACGACGAGCGCTATGCGACCAACAAGGCCCGCGTCGCCCACCGCAACGAGGTCCGGGCATTTATATCGGCGAGGACGCTGACCTGGAACAAGGCGGATCTGCTGAAGGCCTGCGAGGACAATGCCGTCCCGGCCGGCGCCATCAATACGATCGAGGACATGTTCGCCGACCCGCAGATCAAGTCGCGCGGTTTGCGGATCGATCTCGAGGACAGCGTCGGCACCATGATCCCAAGCGTGCGGACGCCGATCGTTCTGTCGGAGACGCCCTTGACCTATACACGGCCGAGCCCGCGCCTTGGCGAACATCAGGAGGAGGTTCTGGCCGAATTGGCCGAACTGGAGGGAAAGGCGAAGATATGAAGCGAACGGGCGGCCAACTCATCGTCGAAGCTTTGAAGGCCAATGGCGTAGCGCGTATTTCCTGCGTGCCGGGCGAGAGCTTTCTTGCCGTGCTCGATGCGCTGCATGACAGCGACATCAAGGTGCTTGTCTGCCGTCAGGAGGGTGGTGCGGCGATGATGGCAGATACCTGGGGCCGGCTGACGGGAGAGCCAGGCATCTGCATGGTCACCCGCGGCCCTGGCGCAACCAATGCCTCCGCAGGCCTGCATATCGCCCGGCAGGATTCGATCCCGATGATCCTCTTCATCGGTCAGGTTCAGCGCGACGCCCGCGAGCGCGAGGCCTTCCAGGAAGTGGAATTCCGCCGCGCCTTCACCGAATTCGCGAAATGGGTCGGCGAGATCGACGATGCTGCCCGCATCCCGGAATTCGTCACCCGTGCCTTCGCGGTCGCGACTTCGGGTCGTCCCGGCCCCGTCGTACTGACCCTGCCCGAGGACATGCTCCGCGACGAGGTCGACGCGCCGGAAGCAAAGCCATATACGCCTGTCGCCGCACATCCCGCCCGCAGTCAGCTCGCCGATCTTCATCGGCGCCTCATAGCGGCGGAACGCCCGATGGTCATTCTCGGCGGCACGCGTTGGAATGAGGAGGCGGTTGCCGGCATCCGGCAATTCGCGGAGCGTTTCAGCCTGCCGGTCGGCTGTTCCTTCCGTCGCCAGATGCTGTTCGATCATCTGCATCCGAACTATGTCGGCGATGTTGGGATCGGCATCAATCCGGCGCTCGCCAAAGAAATCAAGGAGGCGGATCTGCTCATTCTTCTGGGTGGGCGCCTCTCCGAGATGCCGTCCTCCGGCTATACGCTAGTGGATATCCCCTACCCGCGCCAGCAGTTGGTCCACCTCCATCCCGACCCGTCAGAGCTTGGCCGCGTCTACCGCCCAGATCTGGCGATCTGTGCGAGTCCCACTGATTTCGTCGCGGCGCTGGCCGATCTGGATGCACCGAGCGAAACACCTTGGGGCGAACGCACCGAACGCATGCATGCCGCTTATCTCGCCTGGTCGAAGACGCCGGAGAGAAGCCCCGGTGCGGTTCACATGGGCCGCATCATGGACTGGATCGAAGCCAATACCGCTGATGATGCGATCTTCACCAACGGCGCCGGCAACTATGCGACCTGGCTGCATCGCTTCCATCGCTTCCGCCGCTTCAACACCCAGGCGGCCCCCACCTCGGGATCAATGGGCTACGGCTTGCCGGCAGCGGTCGCCGCCAAGCAGCTGTTTCCGGAGCGCGAGGTGATCTGCTTTGCCGGCGACGGCTGTTTCATGATGCACGGCCAGGAATTCGCGACTGCCGTCCAATATGATTTGCCGCTGATCGCGCTGGTCATCAACAATGGCATGTACGGCACCATCCGCATGCATCAGGAGCGGGAATATCCCGGCCGTGTCAGCGCCACAGCACTGAAGAACCCTGATTTTGCCGCCCTCGCCCGCGCCTATGGCGGCCACGGCGAGACGGTGATGACGACGGAAGACTTCGGCCCGGCATTCGAGCGGGCCCGTGCCAGCCGCAAACCGGCGATCATCGAGATTGCGCTCGATCCGGAAGCGATCACTCCCTCGCGCACCCTGACGGAAATCGCTCAAACGAAAGGCCGGTGAGCGCGAGCCCACCGGCCTTCCAAAACACGCCGCGTCGACTTAGAGCGCGGCCGTCACGATGAATTCGACCTTGTACTTCGGTGCAGCGAGCTTGGCTTCGCTGGTCGCGCGAGCCGGCGTGTTGGCCGGATCGACCCAGGCTTCCCAGGCGGCATTCATTTCTGCGAAATAGGAAATATCGGAGAGGTAGATGAGCGTCTGCAGGATCTTCGACTTGTTGGAGCCGGCTGCTGCGAGCAGGCGGTCGACTTCGGCCAACGCCGACTTGCACTGATCGGTGACGCTTTCGCCTTCACCAACCTGGCCGGCGAGGTAGACGGTGTTGCCGTGGATGACGGCGCCGCTCATGCGGGCGCCAACGTCGATACGCTTGATGCTCATGGTTTTCTCCTGATGTTGTTCTTCGACAGGTAACGGAAAGGCACGGCCGGTGGCCTGCCCTTCAATCTCAAGATTGGGAATGCGCCCGTTCAGCCGCGAATATGATGCGTCTTCTGATAGATCGCCGTCGAGCGCGCGCCGGAACGGCAATAGCCGAGCATCGGCCGCGGAAACTCGTCCAGCGCATCGACCATACCCTGCACGGCTTCTTCGGTGACGCCCATGGGGCCGACAGGCACATAGGTGATCTCGAGGCCAAGTTCCTTGGCGCGAGCTTCAATGGCCGAGAACGGCGTCTGGTCCGGGCTTTCATCGTCCGGGCGATGGCAGACGATCGACTTGAAACCCATGGCCTTGATCTGGTCGAGATCCTCTACGGTGATCTGGCCGGACACCGAGTATTCATCATCGATCGGGCGGATATCCATGGTTCATGTCCTCTCTAAAACCGAGGGCTTTGATCTACGCCGCCCCACGGCGAGCGTCAACCGCTCGGCACCCTCAAACAAAGGCAAAGTTGAGCATGAAATTGCGGGCTTCGTCGGGCTCAAGAATATTGAATTCACCAGCCTCTTCCAGCTCCGCGCGCGAGACCCAGCGATGCGAAACCGGCTCAATGCCGAGAACATGCGCCGGCGCACGCTGATTGCGCCAAACCTGCAGGAAAGGCAGCGTGTCGGTGCCAAAGCGCACCCTCAATGTCTTGCCGCCGATCGCCGCGATCGGACCGAGGCTGATCTCCGCCCAGTCCTCGCCTTTCTCCAACGCCGGCACACAGAAAATGTCGCCGGGTTTTTCACCGAATGTCCAAGGAAAGCCACCATTCTCCAGCATCTGGCCCGACAGGCGCGTGCCGGCGTCGAACCATTTGCCACCGATGTTCATATGATACATGAGGAAGACGGGCATCGCCTCGGTACTCGTATTGACGAGACGATCGGCAAGCGAAACCTCGCCGGTGGCACCGTCGATCCGCCAATGACGTTCCAGCCTTGCCGTGCGGCCTTCAGCGGTGACGACGTCGATGTCCGCGCGGCATTCGGCATTGCCGTTCTCGAATTTGATCGAGAGAATCCTGGCCGGATGAGAAGAGAGCGAACCATGCAGCGGATAACGTCTTCCCTCAAAACTATCAGGCATCAGCTCTGGATGGCGAATGTGATCCGGCCCGCAGGTGAAGAGGAAGCCCTCCAGGGAATGATCGATGCGCGGATCGCCGTCATCGGGAATGGCGCGTCCGGGCGCAAGATTGTTGCCCTCCACGATGCAGGCGCCGATATCCAGCACGGAGCTTTCGTCCAACGTCAGTTTTGGCCCCTTGGCCGCGGAAAAATCCATCATTTTCTAAAATCCTCCCTGATCGGCGCTCCCGCAAGCATCGTCCTATGATGGAGCGCAGCGAGAATAAGCGGTGAGTTGTCTTACCAAATGTTAACTTGAAGCCTTGATCACGCAATTTTTTATATTTTATTCAGCATGATAAACTAAATCTCCATACTGGCGTCAAAATTGCCATGTGTGTGTCAGCCGAACTACATCCGAGGATTCGACAGACGTGAACGGGTTCGTGAAATTCAGCCTTTCCCTGGCAATGACTGCCACGGTGTCCATGCTTGCGCTCACCGACGCGCAGGCACAATACTATCGCAGCGGAAACAACAATACCGTTCTCGTGACTCCGGATGGCCGGATTCTGGATCAGTACCCAGATCAAGGCGCAGGCGGCTACGTCATGGCGCGCGATGGACGCGGCAGGCGGGTTCTCATCGACAGCTATGGCAACGTGGTTGCCACGGAGATGCGGGCCAGCACCTATTATCCGCGCGCGCCGGCTCGTGACGCCTATGGCGATAACGGATATGGCGCCGGCAACCGTTACGGCGACACGCAACTTTCTTCCAACGGTGATGGCTATCGCGACTATCGTCAATATCGCAGCGATGGCTACGGAAATTACAATGGCTCTGATCAGCAGGACCGCAACGTCGTGACCGGCGGCATTCCGCGCGACGGCGACATCCAGCGCGAGCCGCTCGACAACCAACCGCTGCCGGGCACGAAGGCGCAGACCCAGCAAGGTCAGACCAACCCGAGCGACAACGACTACGCAGCGATAGACCCGCAGCAGGGGACACCGGATATCGTCCGCAAGCCTCCGGCCGATCCGGTCATTACCCTCAAGGGCAAATCGAAGGCGGAGATCACGGCGCTCGAGGTCTTTCTCGCACGCCAGGGCATCTCGCCGGGCGCGATCGACGGCCGCATGGGCGCGAACGTCACCAAGGCTGTTTATGCCTATCAACAGATGACCGGCCAGACGCTGGATCCGAACAACACCGACGGGATACTAGAGCAGCTGCGCATGTCCGGCGGCATGCCGATTATCAACTACACGATTACCGCTGCCGACGCGGCTGGCCCCTATGTCGCGTCCATCCCCGAGGACTATGCCGCAAAGGCTCAAATGCCGTCGCTTGGCTATACATCGACGACGGAAATGCTGGCGGAACGCTTTCATATGGATGAAGGCTATCTGAAAGAGCTCAATCCAGGCGTCGATTTCACCGTTCCGGGCAACACGATCAAGGTCGTCAATACCGGCCCCGCCAAGACCGGTACGGTCGCAAAAATCCTTGCGGATAAGGGCCGCAAGCAGGTTTTCGCCTATGATGCCAACGGAACGCTGATCGCGGCCTATCCGGCCAGCATCGGCTCGACCGACACACCATCGCCCTCCGGCACGGTCACAGTCGAGCGCGTCGCCTTCAATCCCGGCTATACATACAACCCGAAGATCAACTTCAAGCAGGGCGCGAACGACAAGATCCTCGACATTCCGCCTGGTCCGAACGGCCCGGTCGGCACTGTCTGGATGGCCCTGTCGAAGCCAACGTACGGCATCCATGGCACGCCTGAACCCTCGAAGATTGGCAAGTCGCAGAGCCACGGCTGCGTTCGTCTCACCAATTGGGATGCAACCGAGCTCGCCAAGATGGTCAAGCCCGGCGTGGTCGTCGAATTCGTCGATTGATCGCAGGTAGAACAAACAAAAAGGCCGCCGGGCGATCTTCCGGCGGCCTTTTTTATAGCTACAAAATGATCGACGCGTCGCGATCCCTTCCGGCGCGTCGATGGTGTTCTAGAAGCAATCGCGGAAAAGTGCCTTGGTGTTTTCCAGCGTCATCGGCACCGGATTGCCGCCGGCGCTTGGATCTTCGATCGCCATTGCCGAGAGTTCATCGATCCGATCCGGCGCGATGCCCATAGCCGAAAGGCTTTCGGGGACGCCAAGTTCGGCGCGCAATTGCAGCACGTAGTCGTAGAAGCCGTCAAAACCACCGGAAATGCCGAGGTAGGCCGCGGCACGCGCAATCTTGTCTTCAATGGTTTTCCGGTTGAAGCGCAGGACCGCCGGCATGACGACGGCATTGGTCATGCCGTGATGCGTGTTGTAGACGGCACCGATCGGATGCGACAGCGCATGAATGGCGCCGAGCCCCTTCTGGAAGGCGACAGCGCCCATCGCGGCGGCGCTCATCATATTGGCGCGAGCTTCGAGGTCTGTCCCCTCCCTGTAGGCGCGCGGCAGGAATTCCTTGACCAGCCGCATGCCTTCCAGCGCGATGCCGGCCGACATCGGGTGATAGAAAGGCGAGGAATAGGCTTCCAGGCAATGAGCAAACGCATCCATGCCGGTGCCGGCGGTGATGACTTTCGGCATGCCCACAGTCAATTCCGGATCGGCGATGACGACGCCCGGCAGGAATTTCGGATGGAAGATGATCTTCTTCACATGCGTCGTGGAGTTGGTGATGACGCTGGCGCGACCGACTTCCGAACCCGTGCCTGCCGTGGTCGGTACAGCCACGATCGGGGCAATGCCCTCGAGGCTGGCGCGGGTCCACCAGTCGCCGATATCTTCGAAATCCCATACCGGCCGCGTCTGACCGGCCATGAAGGCGACGCACTTGCCGAGGTCGAGACCGGAACCGCCGCCGAAGGCGACGACGCCGTCATGACCGCCATCCTTGAATGCCTTCACGCCGGCTTCGAGATTCTTCTCGTTCGGGTTCGGATCGACATCGGCGAAAATGGCGCGGCCGAGACCCGCGTCTTCCAGGATGTCCAGAGCCGTCTTGGTGATCGCCATGGAAGCAAGCCCCCGATCGGTGACCAGGAGCGGCTTCTTCATGCCCAGGCTCTTGCAGGCGTCCGCCAGCTCCTTGATCCGGCCGCGGCCGAGCTTGAAGGCGTTCGGATAGCTCCAATTGGCTGAGATAGTGCTCATGCTGTTACTTTCTTCAGGTGATAGGATTTAGGACGCGTCAGATTGTGGAAGCCGATAATCGACAGCGAGCCGCCGCGGCCGGTTTCCTTCACTCCGGTCCAGCAAAGTGCCGGATCGAGATAGTCGGCGCGATTCATGAAGACGGTGCCGGTCTCGATATCGTGGCCGATGCGCGATGCGCGCTCGACATCCTTGGTCCAGAGCGAGGCGGTCAGGCCATAGGGGCTGTCGTTCATCAGCTCCAGCGCCTCGGCATCGCTCTTCACCTTCATGATGCCCACGGCCGGACCGAAGGTCTCTTCGCGCATGAAGGCCATCGAATGATCGACATTGACGAGGATCTGCGGCGCGAGATAGGCGCCACCGTCATCGGCCGGGAACAGCTTGGGATCGACCAGCGCCTTGGCACCCTTGGCGACCGCATCGGCGATCTGCTCGCGCACCACCTTGGCAAAGCGCTTGTGCGCCATCGGCCCGAGCGAGGTTTCCGGATCGAGGGGATTACCGAGCTTGTAGTTCGAAACCCAGGCAACCGACTTTTCGACAAAGGCGTCGTAGAGCGATTCATGCACATAGATGCGCTCGATACCGCAGCAGCATTGACCGGAATTGTAGGTGGCGCCGTCCATCAGCGTATCCACGGCGGCGTCGAGATCGGCGTCCTCCATGACATAGCCCGGATCCTTGCCGCCAAGCTCAAGGCCAAGGCTGGTGAAGGTGCCGGCGGCGGCGCGTTCGATGGATCGTCCGCCTTCGACGGAGCCGGTGAAATTGACGAAATTGAAGCTGCCGGCGGCAATCAGCGCCGAGGTCGTTTCATGGTCGAGGAACACGTTTTGGAAAACATCGGCGGGAACGCCGGCCTCAACGAAGGCCTGCACCAACCGCTCACCGACCAACAGCGTCTGGCTGGCGTGCTTCAGAATGACGGTATTGCCAGCCATCAGCGCCGGCGCGATCGTATTGATCGCCGTCATATAAGGATAGTTCCAGGGGGCGATGACGAAGACGACGCCCTGCGGCTCGCGTTCGATGCGCCGCGCGAAATTCGCGCTGTCCTCGACCACCAGCGGCGCAAGCGCATCGGCGGCGATCGACGCGACATAGTTGGAGCGCTCGTTGAAACCGCGATACTCACCACCATACTTGATCGGTCGGCCCATCTGCCAGGCAAGCTCGGGCACGACCACATCGGCCATCTCATTGAGCCGGGCGGCACCCTTCAGCACGAGCTGGACACGATCCTCCAGCGGGCGACGGGCCCATTCCTTCTGCGCCTTGCGGGCGCGGGCCACTGCTTCCTTGGCGGCATCCAGCGACAAGGCCGGACGCTCGGCATAAACCTCTCCATTCACCGGAGAGACGCATGTGATCATGGTCATGATCGAATTCCTGTTTTCATCATCAATAATTTGATTGCCGGATGTTCCGCAACCTGCCTCCCGCACCATCGCTCAAAGGCGAAGAAGCGGGTGCGCAGATCATCCCAGCGCCCTGCCCGACTATAAAATGAAAATCGGGTTGGAGTCAGGTCGAAAGAGCCTTACGCCCTTTCGAATCCGCGCGCCACTTCCCAATCCGTGATGCGACGATCGTACTCTTCCTGCTCCCATTCGGCTGCGCGGGTGTAGTGATCGATCACATCGTCACCGAAGGCTGCGCGCAACATCTTCGAATTCGTCAGCGCCACGGCGGCATCGCGCAAGGTACGCGGAATTTCACGAACCTCGCGGGCACCATAGGCGTCTCCCACAAAAGGCGCTTCCAGCTCCAGCTTGTTCTCGATGCCGTCGATGCCGGCGGCAATGAGCGCAGCAAAGGCGAGATAGGGATTGAGGTCGGAGCCGCCGACGCGGCATTCGATGCGGATGCTCTTGGTCTCGGCGCCGCACAGGCGATAACCGGCCGTGCGGTTGTCGGTGCTCCAGATCGCCTTCGTCGGGGCGAAGGTGCCGGCGACGAAGCGCTTGTAAGAGTTGATATAGGGCGCCAGGAAATAGGTAATTTCGCTGGCATGCGTCAAAAGACCGGCGACATAATGCTTCATCAGCGGCGTCATGCCGTGTTCTTCTTCCTTGTCGAAGAACAGCGGCGTCTTGCCGTCTGTGCTCCAGAGCGACTGATGAATATGCGAGGAGCTGCCGGCGGCGCTGTAGTTCCATTTCGCCAGGAAGGTGATGGCCTTGCCCTTCGACCAGGCGATCTCCTTGCAGCCGTTCTTGATGATCGCATGACGGTCGGCCATATCAAGTGCATCGGCGTAGCGGACGTTGATTTCCTCCTGGCCGGCCGAGGCTTCGCCCTTGGAGTTTTCGACCGGGATATCGGCGCCCTGCAGGCCCTTGCGGATCGCCCGCATCACATCCTCTTCCTTCGTGGTCTGGAAGATGTGGTAGTCCTCATTGTAGCCGCTGACGAGATTGAGGTTGCGATATCCGGACTCGCGGGCACTATCGTAAGTTTGATCGAACAGGAAGAATTCGAGTTCCGAGGCCATGTAGGCCTTCATGCCCATCGCCTCGAGGCGCTTGATCTGCTTCTTCAGAATGGCGCGCGGAGAATGAGCCACTTCCTCATGCGTATGATGGTCGAGCACGTCGCAGAGGACGAGCGCGGTGCCTTCCAGCCACGGGATCCGGCGCAACGTCGCCAGATCGGGCTTCATCGTATAGTCGCCATAGCCCTTCTCCCAGCTCGTCGACTTGTAGCCGGAGACGGTCTCCATCTCGATATCGGTCGCCTGAAGATAATTGCAGCTATGCGTTTCCTTCCAGGCGCTCTCGACGAAGAATTCGGCCTGGAAGCGCTTCCCCATCAGGCGGCCCTGCATGTCCACCTGGCATGCCAGAACGGTGTCGATGCGCCCTTCGGCCACATCCTTTTTGAGGTCGTCGAACGTATAGCTAGTGCTCATAATTAAACCGCCTGAAAGATAGAAGAGTGATCGGCCGGCGGCGCTGTGAGACATACTGCCCCAAGCCGCTCGTCGAGTTGGATGGGGCCGCGACAACGGCCCCCGCCGGATTGATGATGAATAAGGATCATACCTCGCCGACGGCCCGTTCGGCGGCGGCGATATCGGCCTGACGCTTTGCGATCATGTCACCGATCGGCGGCCCCTGGAAGCGACGCTTTTCGAAGGCGAACCAAACGATCGCGGTCAAGACCAGGAAGCCGATGGTGATATAAAGCGCCCATTCGTTCGGGGGCTGCACACCGATGATGAAGATGATCGCCATGGCAAGGATGACAAGAACCGAGACCACCTTATAAAGGCCGATCCCCATGTTCCACGGCCCCATCTTCGGCCATTTCGCAGTTCCGATCGCCTTGATGCCGAGTACGATCGGCACGGCGAAGGAGAGGAAAAGGAAGATGACCGTGCACGACACGACGATGGTGTAGGCCGAAGAGCCGGCGATCGTGACGAGCGAAGCGCCCCAGACGAACAGCACTGAGAGAACCGCAGCCGTCCAGATGGCGACGGAAGGTGTGCGAAACTTCGGGCTGACGCTGGCGAGCGCCTTCGAAAACGGCAGGCCGCCATCACGCGAGAAGGCATAGATCATGCGCGATGCCGATGTCACTGTCGCAAGGCCGCACAGGAGCTGCGAGATGAAAATCGCAACATAGAGGATGTTGGCGACGACAGGATTGGTAATGCTGTTGATCGTCCAGAAGAAGACGTTCCAGCCCTGCTTCGACGCCTCGTTCATGTCCGGGATCGCCAGAAGGAAGGCGAGGAGCATGATATAGCCGAAGAAAGACGACCACCAGACCGAGGAGACCATGCCGCGCGGCACGGAACTCGACGCCTTGACGGTCTCTTCGGACGTATGCGCCGAGGCGTCATAACCGGTGATCGTGTAGATCGGCAGCAGCAGACCAAGCGCGAAGATGTACCAGACATTGTCCGTCTTCGGCCAAACCGAGGCGTCACCTTCCGGCGTGCCGGAGTAGTTGGTGAAGGTCCAGATGCGGCTGATGTCCCAGCTCTTCACCCCGATGAGGCAGACGATGGTCAGCGCAATCGCGGCGGCGAAGATCAGGTAGCCGGACATGTCAGTCAGTTTTGCCGTGAGCTTGATGCCGAAATGATTGATCAACGCCTGCAGGCCGGTGATGACGGCGACGAAAATGATCTGATTGGCAAAACCCGCCGAAGTCGTGGTATCGACGGCAATGCCGAACCATCCGGCGATGGAGCCGCTGAAGAAGCCCCAGGTGCCGACATTGATCGCGCCAAGCACCGTGATCAGGCCGAGAAGATTGAGCCACGCCGTCAGCCAGCCGGTGAACCGGTTGCCGAGGATCGAGCCCCAGTGATAAAGCCCGCCGGCCGTTGGATAGGCCGAGGAAATCTGCGCCATCGAGAGCGCGAAAACGCCCGAAATCAAGCAGCCCAGCGGCCAACCGATACCGATTGCAGCACCGCCCGCGCCCGATGTCGCCTGCGCGAGCGAGTTGATGCCGCCGGACAGAATGCAGATGATGGAGAAGGAAATGGCGAAATTCGAGAATGAACTCATGCGCCTTTCCAGCTCTTGAGCATAGCCCATGGAGTGCAGGATGTGGACATCCTGTTTCTTGTCTAAGTCTGTGTAATCAGACATGTCATTCCCCCTAAATCCCGGTTATCCGCGGAATTGCGGATAACCATGTGTCAGGTGAGCCGCCGGCATTTTGCCGTGCGGCCTGATCGCAGTTGAACTGCTCCCCGGGGTCTTTTTCTTTTTATGCTCAGGCTTCCAGACTGCTCTGGAGGAGCCCTGTCAGATAATCAGCCATGACCCCTTGGCCGACGTCGTCTCTGATGAGGTCGTTGCGGACCTCGATCATTACATTATGCAAGCCGTTGGCGATCCCATGCAGTTTCAGCGTATGGGTGACACCATCTTCCGGACCGTAAGGCTGGTTGCGCTCCGTGTGAAAGAGCGGCGCCTTAGCCGCCGCGTCCAGTATGCGGTCCGCCAGCCAACGGTCTTCATCATGCAGGATGCCAAGCTCAACCGCCCTCTGCCGACCATTATAGACCGGCGTAAAGCTGTGGATCGTCACGATCACGTTTTCTTGTCCGCTTGCCGCCCTCTTCTTGAGCATCGAGCGAATTCGATCGTGAAACGGTATATAGAGAGCTTCCGTACGCGCCTGGCGATCCATCTCACCGAGATGTTGATTGCCGGGAATGGTATAGATTTCGCTGGTTTCCGGCATGGCGCCGGCGCTTTCCGGCGGGCGGTTGCAGTCGTAGATCAGCCGCGAGAACCGTTGAGAGACCAAGGTTGCATCGAGGCTCGCGGACATCTTCCTTGCAACCGCAAGTGCGCCCGGATCCCAGGCGATGTGGCTGGAAAGCGCCTCGATGGAAAGCCCGAGATCGCCGAACTTCTCGGGCAAGGCGCGCGAGGCATGTTCGCAAATGATGAAGACCGCGCTGCTTCCATCCGGTCTTTCGACCGCAACGCAATCGCCGTCCGCTTCCGTCAAAATGCCTTGCTGCGCGAGCATTGGGGGGCCTTATCGCCGCTTAATAAAATCTTTATAAAGAAAAGAATTCTTCAGCTTTTGACCACTGTCAACTGGAAACTGAAATTATTTCTTCATTTGTGACATTGACTCGAAATGTGACAGCGTTGTTATATCCTTGCAGGAGATCGGCATAAGACCGTCCCGGGGAGCAAAAATCGAGTGAGCAATGCGTCGAAGACAGTTTCTGACGTGATCAACGCGCGTTTCGACACGCTGACGCGGGCCGAAAAGCAACTCGCCACGAGCCTGCTCGACAACTATCCCGTTTCGGGGCTTGGCAGCATCACGACAGTCGCCGAAAATGCACGTGTCTCGACGCCAACCGTCGCACGCATGGTGCAAAAACTCGGCTACAAGGGCTATCCCGACTTTCAGTCTCACCTCCACCAGGAGGTTGAGGCTACCATCTCCAACCCGCTGACGAAGCATGATCGCTGGGCATCCAATGCGCCTGGCACGCATATTCTCAATCGTTTCGCCGATGCGATCATGGGCAATTTGCGCCAGACGCTTTCCGATATCGATGCTGCGACGTTCGATAGCGTGGCTGCCCTGCTGTCCGAACGCAAACGCGGGCTCTATTTTGTCGGTGGCCGCATCACAGGCGCTCTTGCCGAATATTTCTTCACCCATATGCAGGTCATTCGCCCCAACACGACCCTGCTCTCTCCAAACTCCAGCGCCTGGCCGCAATATGTCCTGAACATGAATCCGGGCGATCTGCTCGTGATCTTCGACATCCGCCGCTACGAGCAGGAAATGGTCAATCTGGCAGCCGCCGCGCGCCGCCGCGGTGCCGAGATCATCGTCTTTACCGACCAGTGGGCGACACCGGCCGCCAAGCATGCCAGACACACGTTTCGCGTGCAGATTGAAGCGCCGTCGGCCTGGGATTCTTCCGTGGTGACGCTCTTCATCGTCGAAGCTCTGATCGAGGCCGTGCAAAGTTCGACATGGGACGAGACGAGCGAGCGCATGAAAACGCTCGAGGGTCTTTTCGAGCAAACTAAACTGTTCCGGAAGCTAAGTTAGAGGGAAACGGAAGCAAAAAATTGCGTGGTGCGAGGCGGTTGGACTGCAGCGACTGTCATACTTGACCGTTAAAAGCAAAACCCTTCGCATTCTTAGCAAACTCAACGCTTTGATGCCGTCACACAACCTTCACGTAACGTCATTAACAGCAACGCCAGACACTGATAACCCAAAGGAGGAAATGCAGTGATTTCGAATATTCATCGTCTTCTGACAATCTCCACCGCGATGCTCGTCGCTTCGACGGCTATCGCAGCCGCAGAACCGAGCGCCGATCTCATCGCCGCCGCCAAGAAGGAAGGCACGCTGACCACCATCGCCCTGCCCCACAACTGGTGCGGTTATGGCGACCTGATCGCTGCATTCAAGGCAAAGTACGGCATCGAAGTCAACGAACTGAATCCGGATGCCGGTTCGGGCGATGAAGTCGAAGCAATCCGCGCCAACAAGGGCAACACCGGCCCGCAGGCTCCCGACGTGATCGACGTCGGTCTCTCCTTCGGCCCGACCGCCAAGAAGGAAGGCCTGCTGCAGCCCTACAAGGTTTCCACCTGGGCTTCCATTCCGGACAGCGCAAAGGATGCCGAAGGCTACTGGTACGGCGACTATTACGGTGTTCTCTCCTTCGTCACCAACAAGGACGTCGTGAAGAACCCGCCGAAGGATTGGGCCGACCTGCAGAAGTCGGAATATGCGAACACCGTTTCGCTCGCCGGCGACCCGCGCACCTCGAACCAGGCTGTCCAGGCCGTTTATGCAGCTGGCCTCGCTGCCGGCGAGAAGGATGCCACGAAGGTCGGCCAAGCCGGTCTGGATTACTTCGCCAAGCTCAACAAGGCCGGCAACTTCGTTCCGGTCATCGGCAAGTCCGCATCGCTGGCTCAGGGCGCAACCCCGATCGTCGTTGCATGGGACTATAACGGTCTTGCATGGCGCGACAGCCTGAACGGCAACCCGCCGGTCGACGTCACCGTTCCGGCTTCGGGCGTCATCGCAGGCGTATACGTCCAGGCAATCTCGGCTTTCGCTCCGCATCCGAATGCTGCCAAGCTCTGGATGGAGTTCCTCTATTCCGACGAAGGCCAGATTGGCTGGCTGAAGGGCTATTGCCACCCGATCCGCTTCAACGATCTGGCGAAGAACAAGAAGGTTCCGCAGGAGCTTCTCGACAAGCTGCCGCCGGCTGCTGCCTATGAAAAGGCTGTCTTCCCGACGCTCGACGAGCAGGCTGCCGGCAAGGCCGCCATCACCACCAAGTGGGATTCTGTCGTCGGTTCGAACGTACAGTAATCAGACCAGACATGACCTCCCCGCCTGGGCGGGGAGGTTTTCCGTATTCAAACGCTGCGGATTGGCCCACTCATGAGCACAGTGACAACATCAACGATCAGTTCCGCACCCCTGATCAACAAACGCGTGGTTGTCGACTGGCTGGGCATCGCGCCCTTCCTGATCTTCGCACTGCTGTTTTTGATTCTTCCGACGATCTACCTGATTGCGGGCGCATTTCTGACGCCTGACGGCAGTTTTACGCTGAAGAACATCGCGGATCTGTTCACCAAGTCCATCTGGGACTCCTACTGGATCAGCATCAAAGTATCACTCGCATCCTCGCTCGGCGGCGCGTTGATCGGTTTCTATCTGGCCTGGGCGCTGGTCATGGGCGGACTTCCAACCTGGCTCCGCCATGCGTTTCTGACATTTTCGGGCGTCGCTTCCAACTTCGCCGGTGTGCCGCTGGCCTTTGCCTTCATCGCCACGATCGGCCGCCTCGGCCTCGTCACTCTGCTGATGAGCAACTGGTTTGGCTTCAACCTTTATTCGAAAGGCTTCAATCTCTACAGCTTCCTCGGCCTTACCCTCACATACATGTATTTCCAGATTCCGCTCATGGTGCTGATCATCACGCCCGCACTTGACGGGATGAAGAAGGAATGGCGAGAGGCCGCCTCCATTCTCGGCGCGACCAACAAGCAATATTGGCTCATGGTGGCACTGCCCATCCTCTGGCCGAGCCTACTTGGCACGACGTTGCTGCTTTTTGCCAACGCCTTCGGCGCCATTGCAACAGCTATCGCGCTGACCGGCAGTTCGCTGAACATCATACCGATCCAGCTCTATGCTCAGATCCGTGGCGACGTGTTGCACAACGCCAATCTCGGATATGCCATGGCCCTCGGCATGATCGTAATAACCGGCATATCCAACGTCATTTACATCATCATGCGCGTACGCGCGGAACGGTGGCAGAAATGAAGCTGCAAAAACTCTTTGCCTGGATCGCTGTCGTCATCGGCGCCATCTATTTCATCGTCCCCCTCATCGGCACGCTGGAATTCTCGCTGCGCATGCGCCGTAACGCCTATAGTTTCGACGCCTACACATCGGTCTTTTCCGACTCTCATTTCCTGTATGCGTTCGGCTATTCCATGTTTATGGCCCTGCTGACCATCATCTTCGGCATGCTGCTGGTCGTCCCCACTGCCTATTGGGTCCGCCTTCGTTTGCCGCAGATACGTCCGATCGTTGAATTCATCACCTTGATGCCGCTGGTCATTCCGGCGATCGTCATCGTCTTCGGCTATCTGCGCCTCTACAATTCATCTTCGATACTGCCTTTGACGGGCTTCGAGCAGGCGACGAACTTCCTCTTGGTCTGCTCCTATATTGTCTTGTCTCTTCCTTATATGTATCGTTCGGTGGATACGGCGATGCGTACGATCGACGTCGGTACCCTGACGGAGGCAGCGGAAAGCCTTGGCGCGAAGTGGACCACTATCTTGTTCCGCTGTATTTTTCCCAATGTCATGAGTGGCGTTCTCTCCGGCGCCTTCATCACGCTTGCGATCGTCATGGGCGAATTCACCATGGCCTCGCTGCTCAATCGGCCTGCATTCGGCCCGTACATGCAGCTGGTCGGCGCCAATCAAGCTTATCAGTCTTCCGCGCTGGCAATCATCGCGCTTGCTGTCACCTGGCTCAGCATGGGCCTTCTGCAGCTGGCTTCCCGCTTTTCAAAACTGGCTCCGATTAAGGCGTAAGGTTCCCACTATGGCTTTTCTCGAACTTACACACATCAAGAAGTCCTTCGGCGACATTCATGTCGTCCATGATTTCAATATGCAAATCGAGAAGGGAGAATTCATCTCCTTCCTCGGACCATCAGGCTGCGGCAAGACGACCGTGCTGCGCATGATTGCCGGCTTCGAGACCCCGAC
>NZ_JAAZQI010000009.1:0-307030 GCF_012275345.1 Rhizobium sp. SG570
ATGGCGCCGCTTCGAGGCTGGGGGCCGAGGGGCAAACGCCTGCGCAGCTTCGCCCCCCACGGCCATTGGCGCACCCTGACCTTTCTCGGCGCGCTGCGCTGCGATCGGCTGACCGCACCCTGTGTATTCGATGGACCGATCAACGGTCAGTGCTTCCGAGCCTATGTCGAGCAGCAGCTCCTACCGGTGATTGAACCCGGCGACATCGTCGTGATGGATAACCTCGGCTCCCACAAGTCGGTCGCCATCCGTCAGATGATCCGCAATGCCGGTGCGCGGCTCTGGTACCTGCCGCCCTATTCTCCCGACCTCAATCCGATCGAACAAGCCTTCGCCAAAATCAAGCACTGGATGCGCCTGGCTCAGAAGCGAACCATCGATGACACCTGGCGCTACATCGGACATCTCGTCAAAACAATCGAGCCCAACGAATGCAACAACTACTTCGTCAACGCTGGATACGCTTCCGTCAAAACCTGAAACGCTCTAGAGCGGTTGCGCGCTTCACGGAATCGCCTGACCGCTCTGGCTTATTGTTTTTGCGCAATTCCGGACGGAAAACCGCTACGCACTTTTCCTGGAATTGCTCTAAAGCTGCCGGCCCGTGTCAGGCAAAAGCCAAGATATTCAGCGTTTCTGGTTGGGAAGCGCGCCGGCCCGCTTTTCGGCTTCCAGCGAGGACATCACATCGGCATAGGGTTCCTGCCGGGCAACGCTCCAGTAGCGCAGCTCATCGAGCGCAATGCGCTGGCCGGTCATGGCGCAGATGACGTACGAGCCGGGCATCAGGATCTGGAAGTCGCCGTCGAGGTAGCGAACTTTCGCCTCGCGGTTCCCATGTCCTTCGAAAAGATTCATCTGATGCCGTCCTCGATCTCTGTCACCTGTTTGCCATACCGCGCCGGACGGGACTTTTCCAGTCCTTTCGAAACGGGGCGTCTTCAGCTGCGCCCGAAGAGCCGTTCGATGTCCGAGAGCTTCAGCTCTATATAGGTCGGCCGGCCGTGGTTGCACTGGCCCGAGCCCGGCGTCGCTTCCATCTGGCGCAGCAGCGCGTTCATCTCCTCCGGCCGCAGCCGCCGCCCTGAGCGTACCGAACCGTGGCAGGCCATGGTCGCGGCCACATATTCCAGCTTCGCGGCAAGCCCGGAGGCGGTGTCCCACTCGGCGATCTCATCGGCCAACTGTCGGATAAGCCCTTGCGCATCGACCTCGCCAAGCATGGCCGGCGTCTCCCGCACGGCAATTGCGCCAGGACCGAAGCGCTCGACGGCAAGGCCAAGCTCGCCAAGCTCTTCGGCGAACACCATCAGCCGGTCGCAGTCCTCTTCCGGCAGGTCGACGATCTCGGGGATCAGCAGGACCTGCGAGGATAGCCGCTTCGAATGCAGGGCCTTGCGCATCGCTTCGAATACCAGCCGCTCATGCGCCGCATGCTGATCGACGATGACGAGGCCGTTTTCGGTCTGCGCGACGATATAATTCTCGTGCAGCTGGGCGCGGGCAGCGCCCAGCGGAAAGCGGGACGGTTCTTCGGCACGCACCGGCTCTATCGGCTGAGCAGCCTCGGCGCGGGCAGTGGGCATGGCAAGCCCGTCGAAGGCAGCCTGAGACCTTTCCGTGAAACCGTATCCTCCGGCTGTCGCGGTCCTCTCATAAGGGCGTGATGGCGATGTTTCTGGCGTCCAAGGAGCGGCCGCGGGCGATGGCCGCCATCCCGGCTGGAAGCCCGAGCGGCCGGCGGTGAAGGCGCGCAGCATGCCATCCGCCCCCGTCGTTGCGGCACGATCACCCTCCCGCACCAATGCCTCGCGGATTGCGCCGACGATGAGGCCGCGCACGAGGCCGGGATCGCGGAAGCGCACATCCGATTTCGCCGGATGCACATTGACGTCCACGAGCGCCGGGTCGACCGTCAGCGAGAGGACGGCGACGGGGTAGCGACCGGAGGGAATGGTTTCGGCATAGGCGCCGCGGATCGCCGACAGGATCAGCTTGTCCTGCACTGGCCTGCCGTTGACGAAGGCATATTGGTGTGCCGAGTTGCCGCGATTGAATGTGGGAACGCCGGCAAAGCCGGTGAGGCCCACATCCTCGCGCATGGCGTCGAGCGCGATGGCGTTATCCTTGAAGTCCGCGCCGAGTACTTGCGCCATGCGCGCGAGATGATCGTTACCGGTCGCGGGAAATTCGAGCGTCGAACGGTCGCTGCCCGACAGCACGAAACGCACCTGTGGGAAGGCGATCGCCATGCGCTTGACGACCTCGGTGATGGCAGCGGCTTCCGCCCTCTCGGTCTTCAGGAATTTGAGGCGCGCCGGCGTCGCAAAGAACAGGTCACGCACCTCGACGATCGTGCCGGGATTGGCCGCCGCCGGGCGCAGATGCAACACCTTTCCGCCGGCAACAGCAATCTCCGTGCCGCCGGCCGCACCCGTCCTGCGGCTGGCGATCGACAGCCTCGCCACGGAAGCGATGGAGGGCAGGGCCTCGCCGCGAAAGCCGAGCGTGCGAATATCCTCCAGCGTATCCGAGATTTTCGAAGTGCAGTGGCGCCTGACCGCGAGTTCGAGGTCTGCCTCTTCCATTCCGGAGCCGTTGTCGCTTACCCTCAGCAGCGCCTTGCCGCCGCCTGCCGTGGCGATTTCGATGCGCGTTGCGCCGGCATCGATCGCGTTCTCGATCAGCTCCTTGGCAGCACTTGCCGGCCGCTCGATGACTTCGCCCGCGGCGATCTGGTTGATCAGTGTTTCGGAAAGTTGCTTGATGGCCATGGCTTCATTCTCGTGGATTCGCGGCAGCGTGAAAAGAGGAAAGGCGGTGCTCGTGTCATCATCCACCCGTTTCCATCCAGGGGCTTTGTTAAGAAATTTAATCAATGTTTAAGGGAATGATGACAGGTTGCGTGACAAGAAGCTTGAAATGACTACAGGTGGCGCGCTTCGTGCACGCTGGAGGCTCTTGATGGCAGGTTGGTGGCCGTCAACTCTCATGAGCCAGGTTCCATCTGTTTCAAGTGGCAAGGCCAGCATGATATTTTCATAAATTTGCCTTGCAGAGTGAGTGCCGCTCTGTCGATTTTTCGTGCTGTGAAACTGGTTGGGTGTAGGGATCGGACGAATGACTGCCGGAATTGAAAAGGCAGCCTTGGCAATCATGACTGAAGATGCGCTTTCCGGCGGCAATCTGCAGACAATGCTCTTTGACGCCCTCTGTGACGGACTGTCCAGCGCCCTCTTCGCCTACGACAAGAACGATCTGCTGTTATTCGCCAACCGTCAGGTCCTGAACTTCTTTCCGATCCAACCTGAATTCCTGCGACCCTCGACGCGACTGCGCGACTTCCTGGGCGCCGTGTTCGACACGGGCATACGGACTCGGGACCGCGGCCAGGCCAAGTCTTCGGCCAACCGTGAAAACTGGATCTCGCAGCGCATCGCCTCGCACTGGCGCGAGCGGTTTGAGACGACCGAACACTTTTCGGATGAGCGCTGGGTTCGCATCATCAAGCGCCGACTACCGTCTGGCATTGGCGTCTGCATCGTCTCCGATATTTCCGAAGTGAAGAAGCGCGAGGAGCAGTGGCGCGTCGACATGGAGCGCGTGCAGCTTACTGAGGACATCCTCGACAACCTGCCGTTCCCGCTTTTCGTCAAGGACCAGAACATGGTCTATGTCGCTGTTAACAGGGCGTTCTGCGATAAATACCAGGCGGTGGCCGACGAGGTGCTGGGTCGCAAGGGCACCGATCTCTTCTCCACCGATCTTGCCAATCGCTTTCATGAGAGTGACCGGCATGTCATCGAGACCGGCGAGATGTCGATCTCGCGGCAGCGTCAGATTGCCCGAGACGGCGTCGTGCGCGATATCGTCACGCGCAAGCAGCGCATCGGCAAACCCGGCCGTTACTTCCTCGTGGGTACCATGCAGGATCTGCCGAAGGACGGAGGCGATTTCGAGGAATTCGCCCATGCTTCCCAGATCAGGGAGAACAACGACCGGTCCTATCGGCGCGCCTATGTTCCCATGGCTGCTTTACAAACCATTTCGCGCCGTCCGGCTGCCATGGAGACCTTCGTCCCGGAGAATTTCAGTGGCCGCAGGATTCTGGTCGTCACGGCCGATTTTGCCGCGGAGACGGCCGCGCTGAAAACGCTCGGGAATTACGGCTTCGAGGCATGTGTCGTTCATAATGAGAACGAAGAGGCGGCGTTTCTCGATGTGGCAAGCGCGCACGGCGTCAAGATCGATCTTGTGATCGTCGACAACCAGCTCGGCAAGCGCGGCATCGAACTGGCCGAGCGGCAGAACGTCTCCGCTCTCTCCCTCGATGGTTCGCAACTCTCCACCGAGCTCACATTCCTGATAGCACGTCATTTCAACCGGAATATACGCGGCGAGCTCGGGGACATTGCCGAGCCGGGGATAGGTCAGGAATGGCGGGTCGCCGCCGGTGAAAGCCGCAGCATCCAGATCCTCGTCGCCGAAGACAATGATATAAATCAGATCGTCTTTTCACAGATTCTCGAAGGCCTCGGGTACAGCTATGCAATTGCTGCGAGCGGCGATGAGGCAGCGCGAATGTGGAGCGAGCACCGCCCCGAACTGATCCTTATGGATATTTCGCTGCCGGGCCTCAACGGCTTCGAGGCGGCGCGCCTGATCCGTGGCGCGGAAAAGGGCAGCGGATCGCATACGCCGATCATCGGTGTGCTGCCCCAGGCTTTCGAGCGCGATCGCAAGGAATGCGGGGAGGCTGGCATGGATGACGTCATCCTGAAGCCCGTCAGCCCTGATATTATCGAGACGGTATTCCAGAAGCACCTGTGCAGCGCCGCTAAAGCAAAAAACAGATAAGTATCGCAATGGTATAGCGCCGACGGCAAGTTATCGCTCACATCGAATGAGTATCACCCTGCCATCCTTTGTTAAGACTTAGCCCTCATGCTTTTTCCAGGGTGGAGAAAACGTCGGAATCGAATATGAAATCGGCTGAAATACCGCTTGGGCCAGTCAGTCAGGAATTGCAGGCAACAGCATATACCGATCCGCTGACCGGATTGGGCAATCGTCATCGCATGCGCGAGCGCACGCGACAGCTTTCGCTTGAGCGCGCCAGCGATCCCGCCCCCTTCACCATCGGCATCGCCAATCTGGATGCCTTCAAGCCGATCAATGATCTTTTCGGCGTCGAAGCCGGCGATGAAATTCTCTGCCAGGTTGCGCATCGCCTCAAGGCGTGCATTCCGGACGGTGCGACGGTGACCCGCCATGACGGCGACGAATTCGCTTTTGTCCTGCCGCTGGTCTTCGAACGCGTTGGCGCCGAAAAATTCGGCCAGATGATCCGCGAAGTGCTGTCGGCGCCGTATGATCTCGGCGACCGCAACGTTCGGCTTTCCGCCTCCTTCGGCTTTGCCATCCATCCCTTCGCCGGCGATGAATTCGACGATCTCCTCAAGAATGCCGAGACCGCGCTTTATCGCTCCAAGCGTCGCGGCCGTGGCCAGATCACCGTCTATTCCAAGGAGATCGCACAGGAGATGAAGCGCGCGACGCAGCTCGAGCAGGCGCTGCGCAATGCCATCATTTCGGATGTCATCGATGTGCATTTCCAGCCGATCGTTTCGCTCGCCAATAATATGGTTCTCGGTTTCGAGGCCCTGGCTCGCTGGAACGATCCCGATCTCGGCTTCGTCTCACCTGCCGTCTTCGTGCCGCTGGCCGAGGAGCGCGGCTTTATCGACGCATTATCCGAGGCCCTTTTGCGAAAGGCTGCCGAGGCGGCGCTCTCGTGGCCACGCGAGCTTTTTCTGTCCTTCAATCTGTCCTCGGCGCAGTTGATGGACCCCGGCACCAGCAGCAGCGTCCTTGCCATTCTCGCCCGCGTCGGCCTGGACCCGCATCGCCTGGAGCTCGAAATCACCGAAACGGCGGTCATGAGTTCGGCCGACACGGCGCATCGCATCATTGCCGATCTCAGGGCAGTGGGCGTGCGTATCTCCCTTGACGATTTCGGCACCGGGCAATCCAGCCTCGGCCGCTTGCGCGAATTCATCTTCGACAAGGTGAAGATCGATCGCGCCTTCGTTTCGCGCATGAATTCGGACAGAGCCTCCGAACATATCATTAAGGCGGTTCTTGCCATGTGTGAAGGGCTGGAGCTGCGGGTGGTCGCCGAAGGCATCGAAGAACATGCGGAAGCCGCAAAGTTGAAGGCGTTGGGCTGTGCCATGGGGCAGGGCTATTATTTCGGCAAGCCCGTGGATAGCGTCGCCACGCTTCGCTATCTGCAGACCCATTATTTCGAAGCCGCCAGCGAGCGTGAGATCGCATAGGGCTGAAAAATAATCCAAAAAAGGCGGCCCCTGAGGGCCGCCGCTTGTCCGTCTATCTGACCACCTGAGTTACTTGTTGGTGGTCGACGATGTCGTCGTGTTGTCCGTTGCCGGCATTGTCGACGTTCCAGCCGAACTTGCGGCCTTGTCGGAAGCTTGCATCGCAAGCGTCTTGAACTCCGGCGCAGCCTTCAATGACTCAGCCGTTTCGGTCGTCGTCAGCTTGATGGTGCCATCCTGAGCATTCTGGGTGGCACTGATCTTGTCGAACGGGACTGCGACGTTCTTCTGGCCCATGCCAAGGAAGCCGCCGACGCCGACGATCGCGGCGACAACACCGCCCTGCTTCTGCAGGATCAGATCGTTGATGCTGCCGATGCTTTCGTTCTTACCGTTATAGACAGACTGACCCATATAGGTCTTGGCGCTGATCTGGTCTGCCGACTGTTCGGTCAGATTACCGGCTTGTTCCGTGCCGGTCATGGCGGCGGGAGCCTGTGCCTTGGTCTGCGGAGCCGCACTATCCGGCTTCGTTGTGTCGGGTGTGGCCGGAGCCTTCTGCGACAACGGTGCGCCGCTGCCGCCGGTCGACGGTTGCTGCGACTGCGCGAAAGCCATTGGTGAAAGAACGGATGCAGTGGCAAAGATTGCGCCTGCGGCGACGGAAGTGAAGAGTTTCCCAGTCATCGTGAACCTACCTTTCATTCTGATGGGCATGCTTTAAGAAGCGCATGCATACCAGTACGAGTGGAGCCTTTGTTTTGCCGACCATCATCGTACCGGTCGTAGAGGCTAATGGTTCACGGAGGCTTTGGTTCCGTCAAAAGTTGCAGGAAGAAAATTTGTCGGAGCGACAGACCGAGAGAATATTGTGAAAAAACAATTTGTTATGAAGATCAAAAACAACCTGGAAGATTGAGCGGAGTGGTGATGAAGGATCGTGCCCGCTCATCTTTGGTGGCGCGGGGCTTGGTCTGTTACGGCGCTAATTCGCATCGCGGGCACCACCTTCGCACCCGCAACGCGCGAAGGTGGCCTTCGTTCAAAGCTTGTATCGCGGATCGAAAACGCCCCTGACCGTCGCGCCAAGTTCCAGAAGCGCACCGGCCTGCGGCTGCATGGAGCGAGCTTCGTCATCAAGCCCTTCCCAGGCGGTCGTCACCGCCAGCCGATCAGCGTTCTTGCCGATGAAGGCGGGGCAGGAGGGCTGCATCGCGGGCACGCGATAGCGCTCGATACGCAGGCCGTCCGGGCTGTACTTGTCGACGAAGCCGGAACCCCAGCGCGCATTCCAGATATAGCCGTCGGCATCGCAGACCGAGCCATCAAGACCGCCTGGGTCCTCCATGCTGTCGACCATCACAATCGGTTCACCTGCCGGAAGCCCGGTCTCCGGATCGACCAGCACGCGCATGAGCTGGCTGACGCGGGTATCGGTGAAATAGCCGATCGTGCCATCGGGCGAAAAGCAGATCGAATTCGGAATGCTGATCTGGTCGAAGATCTTGGTGACCTTGCCGCCGGCTGCCACATGATAGATGGCGCCCGCCTGCATCTCGGCGCGCTTGCCCATGGTGCCGATCCATAGGGATCCGGAGACATGCGTACGCCCGTCATTGGAACGGTTTTCAGGCTTGTCGGCTTCGATCGCCGCATAGAAGCTTAGCTCGCCGCTGGCGATGTCACGCAGGAATAGCCCCTCTTCGGTGGCGATCATCTGCCGCTCTGCGTCGACGCGGGCGAGCACGCTCGCCATCATCGGCAGCTCGTGAACCTGCTTCTTGCCGGTCGGCAGATGCAGCTCGTGCAATTCCTTCCCGAGGATGTTGAACCACCAGACCGTGTCCGTATCGGGATCGTAGGTTGGGCCTTCGCCCAGGACAGATGAAGTATTGCAGAGAATATTGCCCTGAAAATCATGAATATCGGTCATAGATCAGGCTCCTATGGCTTCGTCATAGGCATAGATGGTTGCCTTGGCGCGTTCGGCAACCTCCTCCGCCGTCATTCCCGGCTTGTAGAGGCTGGTGCCGAGACCGAAAGCGAGAATGCCGGCCTTGGTGTAATCCGCGAAATTCTTGTCCGAAACGCCGCCGACGGCAGCGATAACAAGCTCCGGCGGCAAAACGGCGCGGATAGCGGTAATGCCGGAAGCGCCGAGCACACCCGCCGGGAAAAATTTGAGACCCGTGGCGCCGGCCCTTGCCGCGGAAAGCGCCTCCGTGGCGGTGAACACGCCGGGCATTGTCACCATGCCCTTGTCGCGGGCGCGGCTGATGATCGCAGGCTCGACATTCGGCGTGACAAGCAGCTTGCCGCCGGCGCCATCCAGTCTGTCGAC
This sequence comes from Rhizobium sp. SG570, assembly GCF_012275345.1. Lineage (NCBI taxonomy): Bacteria > Pseudomonadati > Pseudomonadota > Alphaproteobacteria > Hyphomicrobiales > Rhizobiaceae > Rhizobium > Rhizobium sp. SG570. Next base: position 8,680 of record NZ_JAAZQI010000009.1, read on the forward strand.
GTCCTCGATGGTCAGCACGGTGCCGGCTCCGATCAGGCAGTCGGCAGGCGCCATCTTGGCGGCGATTTTGATCGAGCGGAAAGGTTCGGGCGAGTTCAACGGGATCTCGATGGCGGTGAAGCCGGTCTCGATCAGAGCGCCGACGATATCGGCCGTTTCCTCCGGCTTGATGCCGCGAAGAATGGCAATGAGCGGGCGCTTCATGGGAGGGAAGGGAATGCGAGTCGTCATCAGCTTTTGCTTTCGTTCTTGAGCCAGATCGCTTCCGCCGCCGCGGAAAGTCCGCGACGGACGGCGGCATCGGCATCGATGGTCTTGTGGGAGAGAGATAGGGTGCGGAATGCATCCTCGTAGAGAGCCTGCAGGCGTCCGGAAGCGACGAGCATGATGGATGCTCCCTGTCCGGCGGAAGCCAAAGCGCCGGCAATCTCGGCGCCGATCAGCGTGCCTGATATCAACGCCTGGGCGCCGGCAGCCGTCAGTCCGTGCAGAAGCTGGCCGGAGCGGGCGGTGAACAGCAGATTGGTAGCGAGCGCCGGCTTGTCGAAAGCAGCCTTGAGCGCGGCTTCGAAGGCCCCGGTATCGGTGGGCATGTCGGCGCTGCCGGCAACGGCATGCGACAGGATGCTGTGCTTGGTGATGACGTCAAAGAGTTCGCCGGTCATGAAGGTCGAGAAACCCATCACCTGGCCGTCGACCACGCGCACCCATTTCGAATGCGTCCCCGGCATGCAGACGAGCTGCTCGCCCTTTGTATCGGCGGCGATCGCGCCGAGCAACTGCGTTTCCTCGCCGCGCATGACGTCAGGCGCTTGCCTGCTGCGTTGCGCGAGACCCGGCAGGATACGAACATCGCGCGACTGTCCGGGGACGGCGACCGCGCCGGTGAGAATGGCGGCAAGCGATGTCGGCGTGTCGATGTAACCGGCTTCCACCCAGCCCTGGCGCGCGCCAGCCATGCCGCAGACGATCACGGGAATATCTGCCGGCGCCGAGAGTGCATCCAGGTGTGCCTGCAATACCCCTGCAAAGCCTGTCTGGGCCGCCGTGGTCATGCCTTCGCCGCTGCGACGCTCCCCCAGAATGCTGCCATCCTGGCCGATCAGCCATAGCCGAAAACTGCTGGTGCCCCAGTCCACCGCGACATATGCGGGTTTCGTCATAAGAAAATGCTCCGATTCTTCACTAGAAAATGCCGCCATCGACGGTAATGGCCTGCGCGGTGATGCTGCCTGAGCAGTCCGAGGCGAGGAAAAGCACTGGCCCCACAAGATCGGCGGCCTTCAGCACATGCTTGAGGCATTGCCGTTCGACGGTTTTGGCCATGCCTTCCTCTGTCAGCCAGAGCTCAAGCTGTCTCTCCGTCACGATCATGCCGGGCAAAACGGCATTGACGCGGATGTTTTCCGGGCCGAGGCGGCCCGCGAAGCTCTTGGTGAGCCCGATAATACCGGATTTCGCAGTTGCGTAGGAGGAAAGCGCCGGTGGGTTCATCCTGAAGACGATCGAGGAGAAGTTGACGATCGCGCCGCCACCGGCCGCCCGCATGCCGGGGGCCGCCGCCTGCGATACGAAGAAGACCTGCTTGAGGTTGATCGCCTGGTTGTTGTCCCAATATTCCTCGGTGGTCGTGTCGATGTCGTGCCGGTCGTCCCAGGCCGCGTTGTTGACAAGCACGCGGATCGCGCCGAGATCGGATTCGACCGCTGCGACCGTGTTCCTGATGGCGCCGACATCGCGCAGATCGGCGTGATAGAAGACGACAGGATGGGCCGACTGTGCCGAGAGCTTGGCGGCAAGCGCCTTGCTCGGCTCTTCGGCAATGTCGATGAAGGCGACTTTCGCGCCCTGCCGGGCGAAACCTTCGACGAGTGCCGCGCCGATGCCGGAGCCGCCGCCGGTGATCAGCACGGTTCGATCCTTCAGATCGGGAAATTGTGCCTGCGTCTCGGTCAAGGTTTCTTCCCTCCCAGGATCGATGAAATCTCCAGTTCCATTATTTGGAACGAAATTTGACTATGTGGAATTATCGGATTACCCTTCCATCGTGTCAAGGATGCGGCGGCAGTGCCAGCGATAAATGAAGGGCGCATGGGTCTGAATTCGGATGGCGAAAAAGGGGATACCCGCCGTGGCCGCGAAACCGGCACGCTTGGAAAGCTCATGGCGCTGGTCGACCATGTGGCGCTTGCCGATGGTCCGATGCGTTTTACCGACATCCTCTCATTGTCCGATCAGCCGCGTGGTACGCTACATCGGCAATTGTCGCACCTCGTCGAGGAAGGACTTTTGGAGGTCGACCGCGACGGGCGCTATCGTCTCGGGATCAGGCTTCTGAACCTTGCCTCACGCAGCTGGGCGCGCAACGAATTCCGCGCCGTGGCCGAACCGCATTTGCGCCACTTGCAGGAATTGACCGGCGAAACCGTGCATCTCGGTGTGTTGCGCGGCTCTGAGGTCATCTATCTCGACAAGGTCGAAGGCCGACAGTCCGTGCGCATGTATTCCCAGATCGGCAATGCCTCGCCGGCCTATTGCACGGGGGTTGGCAAGGCGGCGCTCTCCGCACTGGACGATCTAGATCTCGCTGGGCGGATTGCCGCTCTCGAGTTTCGAGCCTACACCGCGCATACTCATCGCAATGCCGCGCGGCTGCTTGCCGATATCGTGGAGATCAGGGTGCGCGGCTATGCATTCGATCGCGAGGAGCACGAGAGCGGCATATGCTGCGTTGCCGCACCGATCCGCGCAGATGATGGCGGTATGCTGGCGGGCGTCTCGGTGACCGGTCCGGCCTATCGCGTGACATCGCAGAAATTGCAGCAATGGGCGCCCCTGGTGGTGGCCGCCGCCGATTCGATCATGACGGACATGCGCAACCGGCTGGGTCCGAAGCGATAGCTCCGACATGTTTTCCTCAAGGGGCCGCTGAATTATATCGAATTAATGCTTCAGGCGCTGGATCTTAGCAAAATTGCATGCTTGTCTTGAATTTGCTTGTTGAGAAGCGCGCAAGAACTGCCATTATCCCTCGCGTGACTACTGGGCGCGCGAAGGGGTTTGGTGAAATGACGACCGGACATCGTAGTAACGAGCGTTGACGCGAGCGAGATCCTGAGAAAATTATATTTGAACAAGTGCCGGCTACCGACGTTGGTACGATGACCTCCCGGGGCCAAGAGACGGAAATTTCGTATTTTTCCCTTTTTTACATAAAGAAGACTGATGATGGCGGCATTGGTGCAGGTGGGAACGTCTCCTCGCGGCGAGGATTATATTGACGAAGTCAGCAGGCTGAAGACCCAATTCGACGTGTTTCGGTTCATGAAACGATTGACGGAGGTCTATCGTTGCCGGGCTTTCATGGTCGTCAATCTGCCGCCGATCACCTCCTTCGAGTTGCAGAGCAGTTCGGTGATCAACAACTGGCCGGCTGAACTTCTGTCCATCTATGATCAGGAAGCGTTGTTGCCGACCAGCCCGGTGTTGCAGCGCTTGCGAACCTCGACCTTACCCTTTGTCTACGAGGTCTCCACGAGCCCGAATAGGGAAGAGAGCAAATCCCAGTTCGCGGTTGCCTTGTTCGAACGCTTTCGCATGACGCGCTTCATCTATCTGCCGGCCCATGATGTCTCAGGCGTTCGCGGAGCGGTTTCGCTGGCCGGCGATCGCGAGCCTTTCTCGCGCGAAGAGGTCAAGGATCTCTTCTATATCGCAACCCATATCTTCGATCGGCTTGCAGAGATCCGCAATCTCGATATCCGCGTTGTCGATGCACTTACCGATCGCGAGATCGATTGCCTGAACTGGACGGCGGCCGGCAAAACCAGCGCCGAAATTGCCGAAATCCTCACGCTCTCGGAACATACCGTCAATCACTATCTGAACAGGGCCACCAAGAAACTCGATACCGTCAACCGCACGCAAGCGGTTGCCAAGGCGCTCCGCGTCGGGCTGATAAAATAGGCCTTGCTGGCCGACGCCGGTCCGGGTGGATATTTTGTTTCGCGAGCGATCGACGGCCGAACTGATCCCAATTGAACGAAATTCAGGCAGCATCCTGAGTGAATTTTGTGCGCTGCAAATAAAAACTGATGGAGCGCTTTGCGGCACTTTCGCCGCGCAATTGAGCGTCTGTTCCTCAAGTGTTTGAAAAATATAAGCTTCTCTGTTTCCTCCGAAATTGGCACGCTTCCTGCTTGTTAACAGGCAGAGGTCCAGAGGGGACTTTGATAACAGCGCCGATCAATGCGCGCGGATCAGACGACCGTCGTTGATACCATCGCCCTAGCTTCTCCTGGCGAAAGGTATCGGCGGCGGTTGTTGCTTATTTGGCACGTCGATCGACATCGATAGGGCCGAAAGCACGATTTTTGCGACCTTGCCCTACTTCTTTCCCAACTTTGCTTTATGTCGGCCGTCGCAAATAACTTTCGTCTTGGGAGAGCGTTGCGGCTGGTAAGGGTCATAGACCCGGCGGACCTGCTGGCCGCAGCGGACGACGCTTTTTGTCGAAGCCCCCTGAATTTCGTTTGGCGAAGCCCTCCCGCTCCACTATCTAAGCCAGAGAGATTCCGGAAGGCACGCGACTTGATGCCTTGCTCCGGATGAAGATTGCGCAGTGAGGATGGAATGGCAGACATCACCAAGGAACAGGTGCTGGAGACGCTGAAGACGGTTCGCGGCCCGGATCTGGAGCACAATATCGTTGAGCTCGGCATGGTGTCGGATGTCTTCATATCCGATGGCAAGGTCTATTTCTCCATCACTGTTCCCGCCGAACGCGCCAAGGATCTGGAGCCGATGCGCCTTGCGGCCGAGCGCGTCGTCAAGCAAATGCCCGGTGTCAAGGGTGCCATGGTGGCGCTGACCGCCGACAAGAAGGCCGGCGCCCCGGCTGCGCGCCCGGCGCCGCCGCAAGCTGCCCCGCATGCCCATTCCCATCCGCATGCCCCGCAACAGCCACCCCGCGCCGCCAAGATCGGCGTTCCCGGCGTCGGCGCCATCATCGCGGTCGCGTCGGGGAAGGGCGGCGTCGGCAAATCGACGACGGCGGTCAATCTTGCGCTCGGCCTGCTTGCCAATGGCTTGCGCGTCGGCATCCTGGACGCCGACGTCTATGGCCCGTCGATGCCGCGCCTGCTGAAGATCTCGGGCAAGCCGTCACAGATCGATGGCCGCATTATCGTTCCCATGGAGAACTACGGTCTCAAGGTCATGTCGATGGGCTTTCTCGTCGAGGAAGAGACCGCGATGATCTGGCGCGGGCCGATGGTTCAGTCCGCACTCTTGCAGATGTTGCGCGAGGTTGCCTGGGGCGAGCTCGACGTGCTCGTCGTCGACATGCCGCCCGGCACGGGCGACGTGCAATTGACCATGGCGCAGCAGGTGCCGCTTGCCGGCGCCGTCATCGTCTCCACCCCGCAGGACCTGGCATTGATCGATGCGCGCAAGGGCCTCAACATGTTCCGCAAGGTTGAGGTTCCCGTCCTCGGCATCGTTGAAAACATGAGCTATTTCATCGCTCCGGATACGGGCGCGCGTTACGATATCTTCGGCCATGGCGGCGCGCGCAAGGAAGCCGAACGCATCGGCGTGCCCTTCCTTGGCGAAGTGCCGCTGACCATGAGCATTCGCGAGACCTCCGACGCCGGCACGCCGCTCGTCGCCGCCGAACCGGAAGGCGTGGTCGCCGGTATCTATCGCGAGATCGCCGCGAAGGTCTGGGCACAAGTGGCCAATACCCCGCTGCGCGCCGCGCCCGCCATCGTGTTTGAATAATACACAGCGGCATATCCGCTTTCTCCGTCGCCACGGATTGTCTTGCCGGCATCGTGTGCTATGACTTCGCAGAATTTGGGAATCTGCGGTGAAAGCGCGCAATGAAGAGGTTGTGACTTGATTCTTTGCGAGCTTTGCTGCATATGCGCCGCCGACGTGGAGCTGGTCTGGCGTGTCCTATGACCACCCTCCGCCGTTCGGTGGTTTTATTTCGTTCGGCTAGGCTGGATCACCGGGACGGACGAAGGATTGGTACAGCAGCGCAATGGAACATGGACACGGATTCCCGGCCGAACCGGCGGGATACGACCGGAGTTTTATGAGTTTTTTTCATTGGCCATTGGTGGGATCGCGGCGAGTGCGTGCAAAGCGCCTTGGCTGTAGCTTTGTCTCCGCTGCTCTGGGAGCCAGCAGTTGATAACTGCCCATTGCTCAGATTCAAAGCCGCTTGAGCTTCACGACCTTTCGGCTGCCGCTCATTTGCCCGACAATGTTATCTGGATCGACATGGTCGACCCTACGCGCGAGGAAGAAGCCAACATCGAGCGCCTGCTTGGGCTCCAAGTGCCGACGCGAGAGGACATGAAGGATATCGAGCCGTCGAGCCGGCTCTATGTCGAGAACGGCTCGGTTTTTCTGACGGCCTCGCTATTGTGGAAGGCCGATACCAATCTGCCGATGCTGACCGATGTCGCCTTCATTCTGACGGGCCATCGGCTGGTGACGATCCGTTATGCGCAGCCGAAATCCTTCGCGCTGTTCATCGCGGCTCTGCCGCGCATTCCCCCGGAGCGGCGTACCGGTATCGCGCTCCTGACCATGCTTTTGGAAACGATCGTCGACCGCACCGCGGAGGTCCTTGAACAGACGGTCTCCGGTATCGATATATTGTCGGCGCATGTGTTCGGCGATCGTGTCAAGAAGATCCGCCGCCCGTCAAACTATCTGGAAGAGAAGCTCAAGGACATTGCGGGCTACCATCGTACCATCAGCAAGGTGCGTGACAGCTTGAGTTCTTTGTCGCGGCTGCTGACCTTCCTTTATACCATATCCGCCATGCAGCAGGACCAAGAGGCCAAGGAATTGTGCCGCAATGTCTCGCGGGATGTGCAATCGCTGTCGGAGCATGCATCTTTCGTCGCAGGCAACATCACCTTCTTGCTGGATGCATCGCTCGGACTGATCAATATCGAGCAGAACGCCATCATCAAGATCTTCTCGATAGCATCTGTTGTGTTTCTGCCGCCGACGCTCGTGGCATCCGTCTATGGCATGAATTTCGAGCTTATGCCCGAACTGCATTTCGCCTACGGATACCCGGGCTCGCTGCTGCTGATGGTCATATCCGCCATCGTCCCGTTTTTCTTTTTTCGCTGGAAAGGCTGGCTCTGAGAGTCTAGTGGTCCTGAATGTCTAACCAAACCGATCATTCTCCCGACGGGAAAATGAACCCTCGTAAGCTCGCCTACCTCGCCCTCGGATCGGTCGGCGTCGTCTACGGTGACATCGGCACGAGCCCGCTCTATGCCTTTCGCGAGGCACTGAAACCGGTGGCCGTCGACGGCCTGACGCGCAACGAAGTGATCAGCGTCGTCTCGCTGATGTTCTGGGCGCTGACCATCATCGTCACGATCAAATATGTCCTTTTTCTGCTGCGCGCCGACAATGACGGCGAAGGCGGCACGCTGTCGCTCCTGGCGCTGCTGATGAAGACGGCAAACGGCCATACAGCCGTCCTGATGCTGCTCGGATTGTTGGGTGCCGCACTTTTTCTCGGCGACGCGATGATCACTCCGGCGCTCTCGGTGCTTTCCGCCGTCGAGGGTCTGAAGCTGGTGACGCCGCAGCTGTCGGCCTATATCGTGCCCATATCGGTTGCGATTCTGGCGCTGCTTTTTGCCATCCAGTCGCATGGCACCGGTGCCGTTGCCCGTTTCTTCGGCCCGATCACGGCGCTGTGGTTCATCGTCATGGGCGTTGTCGGCATCATGCACATCTCCGATGACTACGGCATCCTCGCGGCCTTCAATCCCTGGTACGCGGTCAATTTCCTCGTCAAGGAGGGTTTTCTCGGCGTGGTCGTGCTCGGCGCCGTCTTCCTGACCGTGACCGGCGCGGAAGCGCTGTATGCCGACCTCGGCCATTTCGGCCGCCGGCCGATCCAGTGGGCCTGGTTCGCGCTGGTGTTTCCGTCGCTGACGCTGAACTATTTCGGCCAGGGCGCCCTGGTGCTGCGCGAACCGCTTGCCATGTCGGATCCCTTCTTCCTGATGTATCCGCGCTGGGCCATCCTGCCGGTGGTCATTCTCGCCACCATGGCGACGATCATCGCCAGCCAGGCCGTTATAACAGGCGCTTTCTCGCTGACACGCCAGGCCATCCATCTGGGCTTCCTGCCGCGCATGGAAATCCTCTTCACCTCGGAGACCAATACCGGCCAGATCTTCCTGCCGTCGGTCAACGCCGTCCTGTTCTTCGGCGTCATTTTCCTGGTGCTGAGCTTCAAGACCTCGGATGCCTTGGCGACGGCCTACGGTATTTCGGTCACCGGTGCGATGGTCGTCACCTCGATCATGGCTTTCGAGTTCGTCCGCGTTCGCTGGAATTGGACGCTGCCCATGGCTATCGCCGTGCTGGCGCCGCTGGTGCTGCTGGAATTCGTCTTCCTCGGCGCCAACCTGCTGAAGATCCACGACGGCGGCTATGTACCGGTGCTGATCGCAACCGCCTTCACCGTCATCATGTGGACCTGGCGTCGCGGCACCGCGATTCTCATGGAAAAGACGCGGCATACCGACATCCCGCTGTCATCCTTCGTCAGCTCGATCGAGCGCAAGAGCGATCACTCGCCGGCGCATGTACCGGGCACGGCGATCTTCCTGACCAGCGATCCGGAATCGGCGCCCGCCGCGCTGCTCCACAATCTGAAGCATAATCACGTCCTGCACGACAAGAACGTCATCCTGACGATCCGCACGATCAACAAGCCGCGCGTCGCCCAGGAAGACCGCTACTCGGTCGAGAAGGTCTCCGACCGGTTCTCGCGTGTCGAGCTGCGCTTCGGCTTCATGGAATCGCAGAACGTCTCGCAGGCGCTCGCGACCCTGCGCAAGACCGGCCTGAAGTTCGACATCATGTCGACCTCTTTCTATCTGGGCCGTCGCAAGCTGGTCCCCGATGCCAAATCGGGCATGCCGCATTGGCAGGACCGGCTCTATATCGCGCTTGCCAATGCCGCGACGGATCCGTCGGACTACTTCCGCCTGCCGGCCAACCGCGTGGTCGAACTCGGATCGCACGTCATCATCTGAGGCAGATGCTATCGCTGTTTTGTCAAAGGCCCGGTGGATATCCGCCGGGCCTTTTTTCTTTCAGGCTTTCGCTCGCCCATTGATGAATGCGCCTTTGCGCGAATTAACCATCCATCAAGGTTAATGGGAGATTATTCCGGCTCTTAGTTCCGAGTGCCGTTTGGAGTCCGGTGTTGTCTCGTTCGCCTCATATCAGCCGAAAATTGCGGATTCTTCCAAAAAATTGGATATCTCCAGCCGTCTTCGGGCTTTGCGCCTGGCTGATCTTTCCATCGACGGCTGCCTACGCCGATCTCGCCGGCCTGCTTTCGGGCATCGACAGGGAAGGCAGCAACTGGCGCATGGTGATGACCAACTCGCCGGCCGGCTCCACCCACCAGGCAGAACTGGCTTTCGGCGATGCAAAGACGGCGGCTGCCGTTGGCGATGGCGGTCTCGTGATGCCCGATGGCCGCCGCGTAGCCTTCCTTTCCGAGCAGAAGGGCAGCGATCCCCGGCCGGATGAAGAGCGCATCAATCGTCGGGACAAGAAGGGCCGGATAGTTTCCGTCGCGCCGATGTTGCCGCCGAAGGATTTTTCTGCCGGCTCTGTGCTGCAGCGGCAAAGCATGCTGTTTCGGCAGGAATCGGACACCGGCGAGCGGACCGCGTTCCTGAAGCCGAAACTCGGCGGCAAGGAGATCCAGATCGCCACCGCCTTCTACAAGAAGCGGCCGCCGCAGCCGGACGATGGTGTGCCGACTTATCTGGCGGGCCTGGTCACCAATCAGAACGCCGATGTTCTGGCCGCCGCCTATGCGTCGCCGGCGCCGGACTATGCTCGGACTTCGCCCTTCGATTCCATCCTTGCCAAGGATCAGGACGGCGAGGGTCGTTTTGTGCCGCAGATAGGGCCGAAGGATCATCCCTGGGCTGCCAATGTCCTGCCGCCTTCGGTATTCTCCTCCGATGAGCAGCAATGCCTCGCCACCGGCATCTATTTCGAGGCGCGTGGGGAATCGGTAAAAGGGCAGGCTGCCGTCGCCCAGGTCATTCTCAATCGCGTTCGCAATCCGGCCTACCCCAAGACCATCTGCGGCGTCGTCTACCAGAACGACGACTGGCACAATGCCTGCCAGTTCTCCTTTGCCTGCGACAGCGTCAAGGACCGGGTCAACTCGCCGGAGCATTGGCGCATCGCCCGTCAGGTTGCCATGGCCGTCACCGCCGGCAAGATCTGGCTTCCGGAAGTCGGCTCGGCCACCCACTACCATGCTGTTTATGTCAGGCCGAAATGGGCGGCATACATGGTGAAGGTCGGCCGCATCGGCATGCACATCTTCTATCGCACCTATGGCGGCGGATGGAGCTGACGTGATCGTGCCGATGAATTGAGGCGCCCTGAAGCCTCATGGCTGGCAAAAAAGCCACATGAGACTGCGGGCTGAAGAGGATTCTTCGGCTCAGTTTCCGCCCGGCAAGGCTTCTTTAGCGTAAACTCATGATTTAATTGGGCTAATTAATGGCTGGACAGATGGTGTCTACGCCTTGACTATGCTTTTTCCTAAAACTATGTTGCGCGCGACTTCAAAACGGGCCGAAAGGTGGCGAAACCTGCCGTTCGTTTACGCGTTGACCGGGGAAATGGGATACGCGCAACGAAAATGGGAGGATGCCACCATGACGGATGATCGCGACGAAGGTCTGGAAAAGCGGCGTGCGGAGCTGGGAGCCGAACTGGCAAGCAAGCGCGCTGCGGTGAGAGAGGATGAATCGGGGGAGGTTCGCGCCGAGGTAAGCCGCAAGGGCTACGCTCAGGCGATGAAGCTTTCCAGTGAGTTCATTGCTGCCATCATCGTGGGCGCTGTTCTGGGCTATGTCTTCGACCGTTTTGTCGGTACGGCGCCGTGGGGCATGATTATCTTGCTGCTTCTCGGATTTTGTGCCGGCGTGCTGAATGTGCTGCGCTCCGCGGGAAAGGTGGCGACACCGGTACTCGAAGAGCGCGGGCCTGACAAGAAATGAGCGGAAACAACGCCGGGGGCGCTGTTTTCAAATGAGAGGCATCCGTTCGGCAGAGCGGAAAAATGAAAGAGAACAAGCGGTGGCAAACGGACCTACCCATCAGTTCCTGATCTTCAAGATTATCCCGATCGATATCGGTGGAATTGATTTTTCGTTCACCAACGCTTCCTTGTTCATGGTCGCCTCCGCAGTGCTCTCTGCCGGATTCCTGTACTATGCCAGCGCACCGCGCGGCGTCATTCCGACGCGGGCTCAGTCCGTGGCGGAAATGGCCTATGAGTTCATCGCCTCGATGTTGAAGGAAGGGGCGGGGACGAAGGGAATGAAGTTCTTCCCGCTGGTCTTCTCGCTCTTCATGTTCGTGCTGACGGCCAATCTGCTCGGCATGGTTCCTTATTTCTACACCATCACCAGCCAGATCATCGTTACCTTCGCTCTGGCGCTTCTGGTCATCCTGACGGTCATTATCTACGGTTTCCTCAAGCACGGTTTCGGTTTCCTCAAGCTCTTCGTGCCGCAGGGCGTCCCGGGTATTCTTCTGCCGCTGGTGGTGATCATCGAGATCATCTCGTTCCTGTCCCGGCCGATTTCGCTCTCCGTTCGTCTTTTCGCCAACATGCTCGCCGGCCATATCACGCTCAAGGTTTTCGCAGGCTTCGTCGCCTCGCTCGGAGCCCTTGGCGCGCTTGGCATCGGTGGAGCAATTCTTCCCCTCATCATGACCGTCGCCCTCACCGGTCTCGAATTCCTCGTTGCCTTCCTCCAGGCTTACGTCTTTGCGGTACTGACTTGCATGTACCTCAACGACGCAATCCACCCGGGTGGCCACTAAGGATAAAGACATTGGCGTCTAAGGGCGTCAGTCATTCACCGCACAACCATTTCAAAGGAGTTCAACATGGACGCGGAAGCAGCAAAGTTCATCGGCGCAGGTTTGGCTTGCTTTGGTATGGCCGGCACGGCTCTCGGCCTCGGCAATATCTTCGGCAGCTACCTGTCCGGCGCACTGCGCAATCCGTCTGCCGCTGACAGCCAGTTCGGCCGTCTGGTATTCGGCTTCGCCGTTACGGAAGCTCTGGGCATCTTCTCGCTGCTCATCGCTCTCCTCCTGCTCTTCGCCGTCTGATATCAGCGGCGTCATAGATCACGGTTCGCGGGCAGCGAGCCGTGATTCTTTGTATTTGCAGACCACCTGGAGGTGAGCATGTTTGTGACCCCGGCATACGCTGACGAAGCACCGCCGGCCGCCGGCGAGGTGCACACGGAAACGGGTGCGCCCGAGCAGGGCCATCACGCCGGCGTATTCCCGCCGTTCGACCATACGACCTACGCCTCACAGCTGCTTTGGCTGGTGATCACCTTCGTTATCTTCTACGTGGCCATGCAGAAGATCGTCATTCCGCGCGTTGGCAAGATCCTGGAGAGCCGGCATGACCGTATCGCCCAGGATATCGAGGAAGCCTCGCGCCTGAAGGCTGAAGCCGACGCTGCCGTCGCGACCTACGAAAGCGAATTGGCAGCTGCGCGCGCCAAGGCAAATTCGATCGGCGCCACCGCCCGCGATACCGCCAAGGCAAAGGCCGAGGAAGATCGCAAGGCGATCGAGGCAAGCCTTTCCGAAAAGCTCAAGGCCGCTGAGGCTCGCATCGGCGAGATCAAGCAAAAGGCTTTCGGCGATGTCGGAGCGATCGCGGAAGAGACGGCTGCTGCCGTCGTCGAGCAGCTGGTCGGCAACGTCGCCGGCAAGGCTGATGTCGCTTCGGCTGTTGCCGCAGCATCCGCCAAGCGGGAGGGTTGATCCATGACGTTTGCTCTTGATGAAACTTTCTTCGCTTTTGTCGCGCTTCTCATCTTCCTCGGCCTGATCGTCTATCTGAAGGTTCCGGGCATGATGGCGAAGTCGCTGGACGACCGTGCCGATCAGATCCGCAACGAACTGGCAGAAGCAAAGCGCCTGCGCGAAGAGGCTCAGCATCTGCTGGCCGAATACCAGCGCAAGCGCAAGGAAGCTGAAGCAGATGCGGCGAACATCGTCGCGGCTGCCGAGCGTGAAGCCCAAATGCTGACGTCGGAAGCCCGCAAGAAGACGGAGGAATTCGTCGCCAACCGCACGGCGCTGTCCGAGCAGAAGATCAAGCAGGCGGAAGCCGATGCGATGAAGGCGGTTCGTTCCGCTGCCGTTGACCTCGCGATTGCGGCTGCGGAATCTGTGCTTGCGCAGAAGACCGGTGGAAGCGTTCAATCGGGCCTCTTCAACGACGCAGTCAACGAAGTGAAGACCCGGCTGAACTAAGCCCGAGAGATCGAAATTCAAAAGAGCCCTGCTTCGGCGGGGCTTTTTTTGTTTCGGCCTCCCGTCTTCTCGGTGTTTGACTAAGGGCCCTTTCCGCATCTAGATCATTTGGGCGCGCAGGGAGGGTCGATGCAGATATTGGACGGCGAGGAACCGTTTCGTCAGGGCGATCACATCCTGCGGCCGGTTCGCCCATGGACATCAAGCGTTCATGCTTTGCTCGCCGCCTTGCGGCGACATGGTTTTGCCGCAGCTCCGCTGCCGGCTGGATTTGATGCGGTCTGGGAGAAAGTGACCTATCTGCCCGGCACCACCGGCGATCTCGACGACAACGTCGAAATGCGCTCCGAACTGGCCTTGCGGTCGGCGGCGTCTCTGCTTCGTCATTATCACGATTGTTCAGCGCTGTTTCTGCGCGACCTTGCAACGGAATGCATATGGCAATTGCCGGCCCGAACGCCGCGCGAAGTCATCTGTCATGGGGATTTCGCACCCTATAATGTCGTGCTGAAAAACGGCGAGGTGACTGGCATCATCGACTTCGAGACGGCTCATCCCGCCCCTCGGTGCTGGGATCTGGCCTATGCCGTCTATCGCTGGGCGCCGCTGTCCTCAGGCATCGGGGTGGGAAGCCTGGATGGGCTGGACAACCAGATCCGGCGCGCCCGCATCTTTGCCGATGCCTATGGAATGTCGGCTGCAGAACGCCGCTCTCTGCCCGATGCCATCGTCGAGCGGCTGGAGGCGCTGCTGAGCTTCATGGAGCAGGAGGCGGCGCGCGGCGTCGAAAAATACCGGCGGGACCTCAAGGAGGGACATGATCAGGGCTACCGCCTGGACATTGCCTATATGACGAGATGGTCGGCGGAAATTACGGCAGGAATGACCGAGTAACAGATAGCAGCGATATGATCTTCAGACGGCTTCCTTCTTCAGGGGCCGAAAGCTCATGCGGTGCAGGGAGCACGGGCCATGCAGCTCGATGCCGGCGCGATGCTGGGCAGTGCCATAGCCGGCATGGGCCGCGAAGCCATAGGCGGGAAAGTCGTCGCCTGCTCGCGCCATCATCCGGTCGCGCGTCACCTTCGCGACGATCGAGGCGGCTGCGATCGAGAAAGAGCGCGCATCGCCCTTGACCACAGCCTTGCCAGGGCATGCAAGGCCCGCGGGCACATCGAGGCCGTCGGTCAACACATAGCTTGCCGGCACCGCCAGGCTGCAAATGGCACGGCGCATCGCGTCGAGGCTTGCCTTGCGGATATCCGTCGTGTCGATACGGGCTGCACTCGATGAGGCAATGGAAACGGTTGCCGTCGCGAGGATTTCGACAAACAGCGCTTCGCGTCTGGCGGCGGTGAGCTGCTTGGAATCGTTCAGCCCCTGCGGAATGCGTTCGGGATCGAGAATGACTGCCGCTGCGACGACAGGCCCTGCGAGGGGCCCACGGCCTGCCTCGTCGGCACCGGCGACCGGCCAGTGTCCGGCGCGGCGGGCGATCAGTTCCAGCTCGAAGGTCGGGATGATTGGCGCTTCGTCGAAAAGCATGGGAGAATCGGGTGATGTGCTGCGTGGCATGCGGCAAAGCTCGCACACCACCCGATCTCCTGCAAGCCCCCGGTGGATCAGGGCGGCGAACCTGGGGGGCTCTCTTCCAGCGGGCACAGGGAAAAACCCGCGAGGAAAGGTCAGAGCAGCGACAGCTGGACGCCGCTGCCGTCAGGCGGCACGAACAGGTCGTCGCGCAGCGCGATATTGCGGCGTGTGAGATCGAGCCGTCGCGTTGCCATTTCGAAGCGACGGCTGATCTGCCAGGCATAGGGTCCGGCACCCTTCATGCGTTTGCCAAAATCGGCATCGTAATCCTTGCCGCCGCGCATCGAGCGGACCAGCGACATGACGTGGCGGTATCGATCCGGATAGTGCTGCAGCAGCCAGTCGCGAAACAGCGGGCTCACTTCCAGAGGCAGCCGCAGGATCACATAGCTTGCCTCCAGCGCGCCGGCAGCCTTGCCGGCATCGAGGATGCGCTCGATCTCATGGTCGTTGAGGGCGGGAATGATCGGCGCCACCATGATCGAGGTGCGGATGCCGGCCTCGCTCAGGGCCTGGATCGCCTCCAGTCGCCGCGGCGGCGTCGCGGCGCGCGGTTCCATGGTGCGCGCCAGCTTCCGATCGAGCGTCGTCACCGACAGGCCCACCCGCACCAGGTTCTTGGCGGCCATGTCCTTGAGGATATCGATATCGCGCATGACCAGCGCTGATTTGGTGACGATAGCGACCGGATGGTTCGCCCTGTTCAGCACTTCGAGGATCTGGCGCATGATCCGCCATTCCTTCTCGATCGGCTGATAAGGATCGGTGTTGGTGCCGATGGCGATGACGCGCGGCTTGTAGCCGGGCTTTGCCAGTTCCCGCTCCAGAAGCTTCGCCGCATCCGGCTTGGCAAACAGCTTCGCTTCGAAATCCAGCCCCGGCGACAGGCCCATATAGGCATGCGTCGGCCGCGCGAAGCAGTAGATGCAGCCATGCTCGCAGCCGCGATAGGGATTGACGGAACGATCGAAGGGAATATCGGGCGATTCGTTGCGCGTGATCGCGGTGCGCGGCTTCTCCACCTGCACCTCGGTCTTGAAGGGCGGAAGCTCCTCCAGGGTCTGCCAGCCGTCATCGAAGGTCTCGCGCTGCCGAGCTTCGAACCGGCCGCTCGGGTTCAGCCCGGCGCCGCGTCCGCGCCGGCGCTCGACGTCGACCCTGAGGCCGGCGTCGGCGATCAAGGCGTTGGCAATGTCTGGCGTATTGGCAGGCGCGAATGCGGCCTGCCCTGCAAGGGACTGCTCGTTCATCGGTAGCTCCAGGGCGGTTCGTGGCGCCGCACGCCGCGTCTAAGGTGATTAAATTCCTATCCGACAAATGAGAACAATGCAAGAACAAAATACGAAATTGCACTCCGCCGCGACCTTTGAGGCTGTGTATAAGCCTTCCCGCTAAACCTTCGGGTTTGAGGGGTTATGCGCTGGCAATAAATTGTGCGCCGCTCTATAAATGGGCAATGTTGACGGTAATCATCGAATGTCAGGATCAGGAACCTGAGCTGGCGCAGACATTGGCGGCATTGGTGGCGGGCGCTATCGAGGGCCTGGTTTGCGATGTCGTCGTGCTCGATCACGGCTCGCGGGACGGCACCTCACGGGTGGCGGATGCCGCCGGCTGCCGGTTCTATTCGCAGTGGGATATAAAAGACATATTGCGCACGGCGCGCGGCGAATGGCTGCTGCTGGTCGAGCCCGGCGCGCGCCCGCAGGCCGGCTGGATCGACGAGATCGCCGAATATGTTTCGTTGAACAAGGTGCCTGCACGCTTTACCGCATCGCGCGGTTATCGCCGGCCTTTCCTGCAGCGCATCGGCCGCGGCACACCGCCCCTGGAGCTGGGATTACTGCTTTCCAAGCCACAGGCCATCGCCGTCGCCAGAACCGGCATGCGGCTGGCGGAATTCGCCAAAGGTCAGAAAAGCCGCAGGCTTTCAAGCGAACTCATTCCATCCTGGGTCGCGCGGGCGGCGCGATAGAGCTCTCATCGTCCCAGATTCCATTTGTAAACCTGGGAATAGCTGTCATAATTTTGTTGTGGCGGCACCTTTCGCGTATCGCGTTGGGCGGCCGACCACAAAGATGCCGGTATGCGGCGGAACTGGTCAGCGGAACTCTCCTTTTCCGCCGAGATTTCGGCGAAAGGAGGTGCGTTATGAAACGCACGATGCTCTACCGCCTTATTGCAACGGCCTTCGTTGCAAGTGCAATTCTCTATCCCGGCGTTGCCGCCTCCCAAGCGACACTGGCTTGCGCCAAGCGCGTTGATATCATCGCGTTCCTTGGCGACCATCTTTCCGAAAAGCTGTCGGCTGCCGGCAAGCTCGATCCCAACACCATCGTTGAAATCTACGCTGCCGAAAGCGGCAACTGGACGCTGATGATCAGCGACGTCTCCGGACGGAGCTGCATCATTCTCAGCGGTGATACTTGGGAATCAATTCCTGCCCTGCCGGGGCCAAAGGCATAGCGGGCTGCGAGGCCTTGCGGACACGCAGGATCTATTTGGAACCGCCGCCGCGCTTCAGATGCTCGTCGAGGCGGGGCATGATCTCCACGAAATTGCAAGGCATGTGCCGGTAGTCGAGCTGCGCCTTCAATATGCCGTCCCAGGCGTCCTTGCAGGCGCCGGGAGAGCCCGGCAGCACGAAGATGAAAGTGGCATTGGCGACGCCGCCGGTTGCCCGCGACTGTATCGTCGCCGTGCCGATCTTGTCGTAGGAAATGCGATGGAAGACCTCGGAAAAACCGTCCATCCGCTTTTCGAACAAGGGTTCCAGCGCCTCGGGCGTGACGTCGCGGCCGGTAAAGCCGGTGCCGCCGGTGGTGATCACGACGTCGACCGCATCATCAAGTGTCCAGGCTTCCACCTGGGCGCGAATGCGCTCCTTGTCATCGGGAACGATGGCGCGGCTGACAAGCCTGTGACCGGCTTCGGCAATGCGTGCGACCAGCGTATCGCCAGACTTGTCGTCGGCCAGCGTGCGCGTATCGGAGACGGTCAGCACGGCGATGCCGACGGGAATGAAGGATCTTTCGGTGCCTGGGCCTGCCATCATGCCTCTCCCGCAATCGTCTCGGTCGCCTGGAAATACCAGTCCGGCCTCTGTCTGTGAAGCAAGGCAGCCGCAGCCTCTGCCTGCTCGATGGTATCGAAGATGCCGAAGCATGTCGCCCCGGAGCCGGACATGCGAGTCACAACGGCATGCTGGCTTCCGATCAAACCGGCGAGCGTTGAAATCTCGCCGCAAATCATTCGCGCCGGCGGCTCGAGGTCGTTGCGCAGGCTTCTGATCGTCTCGATCCATTCGTCGCGCCCCTGCGGCATCCGCGACGGGAACAGGAGCGGCGGATTGTCCTTGCGGGAAAGCCGGCGGAATACCTCCGGTGTCGAGACGCCGACAAGGGGATTGCCGAGAACCATGGAAAAGGACGGAAAGTCCGGCAGGAGTTCGATCGCCTCGCCGATGCCGCGCGCCACCAACGGCCGGCTCGCGAGGCACATCGGCACATCCGCCCCGAGCTTCAGCGCAATTGCCTTTGTCGTTTCTTCCGGCAGTGCTGCGCCCCATAGCCGCGTCAGCCCGCGTAGCGTCGCGGCCGCATCCGCCGAGCCGCCACCGATGCCCGAGGCGATCGGCAGGTTCTTTTCGAGATGGATGTGAACGGGCGGCGCATCGATCTCGAAAAGAACCTGCCGCAGCAGATCTCGCGCCTTGAGAACGAGGTTGTTTCCCGCTTCTGCATCGGCGGAGAGAAGAGGGGCAAAGCGCCCGGAAAGGCTGAATTCGTCATGCTCGCTGGTGCGAAAGGCAAGGCGGTCGCCGTGGCGGGCAAAGCTCACCAGCATATCGAGCAGATGATAGCCGTCGGCGCGGCGGCCCATCACATGCAGCGCAAGATTGATCTTTGCGGGCGCTTCCTCCGTGAGGTCGAAATCGCCCGCTGCCAAGATCGCGTTCATGAAAAGTCTTAGGACTTCTTATCGACCGGAGCAGGCGCGTTCGAATCGGGAGCGGGCGCCGGTGCCGGATCGGGCTGCTTGGTCTTGTCGACCGTCTTCGGATCGGTGTCGAGCGCAGGCAAGCCCTTGTCGACCTTCTCCTTGATCTTCGGAATATCGGCTTCTTCCGGCTTCGAGGCCAACGCCCGATTCCACTGGTAGACGGCTTCGAGCTTGCGGTTTACGCGCCAATAGGCATCGCCCAGATGATCGTTGATGGTGGGATCGCCGGCCTTGAGCTGTGCGGCGCGCTCCAGCTCGTTCACTGCATCGTCGAAGCGGTTGAGGCGGAAATAGGCCCAGCCGAGCGAATCGACGATATAGCCGTCATCCGGCTTGAGGTCGACGGCCTTCCGGATCATGTCCAGACCCTGGTCGAGGTTCATGTTCATGTCGACCCAGGAATAGCCGAGATAGTTCAGCACCTGCGGCTGATCCGGGTTGAGTTCCAGAGCCTTCTTGAAGTTCGGCTCGGCATCGGCCCACTTCTTCAGCCGCTCATAGGCGATGCCGCGCTGGAAGAACACGGCCCAGTCGCTGCGCTTCGGCACGGGGCCGATGATCTGCACGGCCTTGTCGTAGTTATCGGCCATGGCCTGGAAGTCCTTGGCATCGGAAAGGACGCTGCCATAGGCCAGATAGCTGCGGACGTCGTTGGGGTCGGAATCGATCAGCGCCTTCAGATGCTTGCGGGCATCGTCAACCTTGCCGGCCTGCGCCAGAGCAAGCCCGAGTTGCAGCTCGGAGATGCGGGCCATCGGCGAATTGTCCGGCACCTTCCTGTAGAAAGCGATGGCGCGATCGGTCTGCTCCTGCTTTTCCGCAAGCCCGCCGAGAAGAACCAGCGTATCGGCGGCCTTCGAATCGAGCGAGTTGGCGATCTGCAGATAAAGCGAAACGACATCTTCGGCGCCGTCCCGGTTGAGCGCGGCACCGATGGTGAACAGCACGGCCGCCGCGCCCTGCGTCGCGTCAGTTACCTGCTGCTCTGGCGTATCACCCTTGCTGATGCTGTCGCGAAGCGCATTGAGCGGCGCGTAATTGCTGACGAGGTTGTCGCCGACCGAAATTGCATCGAGAGCCTTCTGCTTGTCGCCGGCCTTGGCCTCGAGGCGTGCCAGTGCCATGACGGAGCGCATGAAGGTGTCGGGTGCCGTTGCGCCACCCGTCTTGTCGAGGACGGCGTCGTTGAGATGCGAGCGTGCCGATTTCAAATCGCCTATCGTCAGGGCGATGGCGCCGGCATGATAGTTCTTGAAGATGTTGAACCAATCGGGGCCCTTCATCTTGTCGATCATCGCGATCGCTTCCTTGCCGCGGCCGGAGCCAGCGCGGGCCCAGGCGGAGAGCAGGTTGGTCATCATCCGGTCGAGATCGTTCGGACCGTTATACTTCAGGATATCCTGAGCGCTCCTGTATTCATGGCGGCGGATGGCGTCCATGCCGCGCACGATCGTCGTGACGCGCTCGACGGAGGGATCGCTCTTCAGCTCGTTGGCGTATTTCACGCCTTCTTCAAGATTGCCGTTGAGCAGCAGCGAAATCATCAACCGCTGACGGATTTCCGGATTGCCCGGCTCGATCATCAGCGCCTTTTTGTAGAGCGCGATGGCGGTGTCGTAGTCGTGGTCGACATCGGCTGTGCGGGCGGCCAGGAAAGCCCCGGCAAAAGTATCGACATTTTCCGGATCGAAGGCGACCGGGGTGTTGATCTCCGGCGCTGCCGGCTTGTCCTCAGCACGCGCGCCATTCAGGGCGGACACGGAAAGGATCGCCGCCAAGGCTACGCCCGAGAGGAAACGGATGGCAAGTCTCTGCCGCATTAGAAAGCCTTTCATCAAGGGATGGCCAGCGAAGTCGCCGGCGGCATAAAGCATTCGTGTCAACTGATTCACAACAGGATGGCTTTTTTGAAGCGGCCCTGCAAGAAATTCGGTCCGCCGCTATCAATTAACGCGTTCGATGCAGAAATCGATCACTTCCAGAAGTGCGGATTTCCAGGGCGTTTCCGGCAATGGCGCCAGGGCGTCGCGGGCGATGGTGCCATAATGAATGGCACGGGCGATTGTGTCGGCAAGTGCGCCATATTTCGTGATCAGGCCCAGGGCCTTCTCAAGGTTCTCGTCGCTGTTGTTGCCCGTTTCGATGGCGTCACGCCAGAAGGCACGTTCCTTTTCGGTGCCGCGGCGATAGGCCAGGATCACCGGAAGCGTGATCTTGCCTTCACGGAAATCGTCGCCGACATTCTTGCCGAGATCAGCGGCCTTGCCGCCGTAATCAAGCGCGTCGTCGACGAGCTGGAAGGCGAGGCCGAGATTGGTGCCGTAGGATTTCAGCGCGTTGCGCTCAGCCTTGCCGGCATTGGCGACAATCGGACCGACTTCGGCGGCGGCGGCGAAAAGCGCCGCGGTCTTGGCGCGGATGACCGAGAGATAATCGTCCTCGGTCGTTTCCATGTTCTTGGAGACGGAGAGCTGCAGCACTTCGCCTTCGGCGATGACGCAGGCAGCCGAGGAGAGTACATCGAGCGCCTCGAGCGAGCCGACTTCGACCATCATCCGGAAAGCCTGGCCGAGCAGGAAGTCGCCGACGAGCACGCTCGCCTGGTTGCCCCAGATCATGCGGGCGGTGGACTTGCCGCGGCGCAGGTCGCTTTCATCGACCACGTCGTCGTGCAGCAATGTCGCCGTATGCAGGAACTCGACGGATGTGGCGAGCTTGATGTGATTGTCGCCCTGGTAGTGATAGAGCGCCGCCGAGGCGATGGTCAGCATCGGCCGCAAGCGCTTGCCGCCAGACGAGATGAGATGCTCCGCAACCTCGGGAATCATCTGTACATCGGAACCGGCTTTCGACAGGATGAGCTGATTGACGCGTTCCATGTCCGCCTTGGTCAGATCCACCAAAGGCTTGATGGATGCCAGTTTATTCTTGCTTTCTTCCAGCGGTATCACGACGCCCAACGATCCGGACTCCTGTTCATTTTCTGCAAAGCACCATAAGAAGGGGCGAAAGAGGCGGCAAGAGGCGAATTGTCTCGTCGCGTAAATTTGACAGGAAACTCAAGGCTTATGCACGAACTCATCCGCACGAATGATCCGGTCCTCCTCTCTTTTGCGGAGAGCCTGATGAAAGATGCCGGGATTCATTGCTTCGTCGCGGATCAAGCCATGAGCATTCTCGAAGGCTCGCTCGGCATGCTGCCGCGGCGCTTTCTGGTGGATGAGGAGCGCGCCGATCAGGCACGGCGTATCCTCTTCGACGCCGGCCTCGGCGACGAGTTGCGCCCGGCGCGTGCCTGAGGTGCGCTATGACCGATAGCCCCCCGGAAACCATCGACGCCTTCCATCGCGGGGCGTTTCATGTCGTCCAGCCGAAGGGCAGGGGACATCGTTCCGGTATGGATGCCATGCTGCTGGCAGCTCTCGTCGCCGACGAGCGCCCCATCCGGGTGGCCGATCTCGGCGCCGGCGCGGGTGCGGCCGGCATGGCGGTGGCGTCGCGGCTCGATCGGGCTGATGTGGTGCTGTTCGAACGCTCGCCCGACATGGCCGAATTCGCCCGCAAGAGCCTGTTGCTGTCAGAAAATGCCCGTTTCGCCGGCCGTGTCTCGGTCCTCGAGGCCGATGTGACGCTGACCGGCAAGGACCGCAATGAGGCGGGGCTGATCGACGACAGTTTCCATCACGTCATCATGAACCCGCCCTTCAACGACGCCAGCGACCGGCTGACGCCCGATGCGCTGAAGGCCGAGGCGCATGCCATGACCGAGGGGCTGTTCGAGCGGTGGATACGCACGGCGGGCGCCATCATGATCCCCGGCGGCCAGCTGTCGCTCATTGCCCGGCCGCAATCGATCGGCGAGATCATCGGCGCCTGCGGCCGCCGCTTCGGCGGCATCGAGATCACGCCGATCCATCCGCGCGAGGGCGAAAACGCGGTGCGCATCCTGGTGACGGCGATCAAGGGATCGAGGGCGAGGCTGGTGCTGCGCGCGTCGCTGATCATGCACGGCGAAGGGACGCACAAATTCTCCGATTTCGTCGACGATATGAACAACGGTCGTGCCGCCTATCCGCGCAAATAACGCGTTGCCGGCGTGAATCGGCGCATGAAATGCGATCGGCGATGTTGCGTTTGCCGTTTCCATGCATACATCACGGGCAGCGAACATCATGATTCAAGGTGACGAATGGTTGGGTTTTTCAGGCGCATGCTTCCGAAGCGGTTTCGCAAGGAAAGGGTGGTCATACCTGTCGTTCGGTTGAGCGGTGTCATCTCCTCCGGCGGCGGTCCGCTGCGGCAATCGTTGAATCTGGCTGGCGTCGCGCAGGCATTGGAAAAGGCCTTCGATATGAAGGACGCGCCGGCCGTCGCCATTGCGGTGAACTCGCCGGGCGGCTCTCCGGTGCAATCGCGGATGATCTATAATCGTATCCGCGATCTGGCTCTTGAGAAGAAAAAGAAGGTTCTGGTCTTCGTCGAGGATGTGGCGGCTTCCGGCGGCTATATGATCGCGCTCGCCGGTGACGAGATCATCGCCGACGCCACCTCCATCGTCGGCTCGATCGGCGTCGTCTCCGGCGGTTTCGGCTTTCCGGAGCTGTTGAAGAAGATCGGCATCGAGCGCCGCGTCTATACCGCCGGCGAGAACAAGGTGATCCTCGATCCGTTCCAGCCGGAAAAGGAAAAGGACATCGACTATCTGAAGAGCCTCCAGCTCGAGATCCACAAGGTCTTCATCGACATGGTGCGCGAGCGGCGGGCGGGAAAGCTTGATGCGGACGATACTGTGTTTTCCGGCCTCTTCTGGACGGGAGGCCGCGGCCTTGAGCTCGGCCTTATCGACGGTCTCGGCGACATGCGTCAGGAATTGCGGAAGCGTTTCGGCGACAAGGTCAAGCTCGCGCTGATCACCACGCCACGCAGCCTTTTCGGCCGTCGCGCCCCCGGTGTTTCTCTGTCTGGTATCGATGGTCTCGGTGCCGGCCTTGCTTCCGGGCTTGCGGAAGTGGCAGAGGAAAAGGCATTGTGGAGCCGGTACGGATTGTAATCGGGAGCGCTGGGTAATGCCCCAGATCATCTTCTTCGTCGCCGCCGTCGGCGGCCTGTGGTTTTTGTATCGGCGCTTCGTCCGCGACGCCCAGAGGCTCGCCGAGAAGTCCCGTCGCGCCGAAACGGAGCGGCGTACCGGTGCAATCGGGACCCTGGTCAAGGATCCGAAGACGGGGGAATACCGCGTCAAGCGGGAGGATGAGTAACATTCGCGGACACCGCGGCGCGCGCAACGGCAAGGCGACAGTTTGCCCGTCAAAGTCTTGACCCTTTCGCCCGGTCGTGGCACCTGTCCGCCAAACCATTCGCTAGCGGAAGAAATCAATTCCCATGACTGCCAACGTGCCCGACCATATGAACCCGAAGCGCTCCTTTCAGGCGCTGATTCTGACGCTGCACAATTATTGGGCCGACAAGGGTTGCGCGGTTCTGCAGCCTTACGACATGGAAGTCGGCGCCGGCACGTTCCATCCGGCGACCACGTTGCGCGCGCTTGGCCCGAAGCCCTGGCGTGCAGCCTATGTCCAGCCGTCGCGCCGCCCGTCCGACGGCCGCTATGGCGAAAACCCGAACCGTCTGCAGCATTATTATCAGTATCAGGTCATCCTGAAGCCCAATCCGCCGAACCTGCAGGAGCTCTATCTCGGCTCGCTGAAAGCGATCGGCCTCGATCCGCTTCTGCATGACATCCGCTTCGTCGAGGACGACTGGGAGAGCCCGACGCTCGGCGCATGGGGTCTCGGCTGGGAGTGCTGGTGCGACGGCATGGAAGTGTCGCAGTTCACCTATTTCCAGCAGGTCTGCGGCATCGAATGCGCGCCGGTTGCCGGCGAATTGACCTACGGCCTTGAGCGCCTTGCGACCTATGTCCAAGGCGTCGACAGCGTCTACGATCTGAATTTCAACGGCCTCGAGGGCGAAGACAAGATCAGCTACGGCGATATCTTCCTGCAGGCCGAGCAGGAATATTCGCGGCATAATTTCGAATATGCCAATACCGAAATGCTGCATCGCCATTTCATCGATGCCGAGAAGGAATGCCAGGCGCTGCTGGCCGCCGGCGCGCCCGGCGACAGCGATAACCAGCGCCTGCACAAATGCGTTTTCCCGGCCTATGACCAGTGCATCAAGGCCAGCCACGTCTTCAACCTGCTCGATGCCCGTGGCGTCATCTCGGTGACCGAGCGTCAGAGCTACATCCTGCGCGTGCGCACGCTGGCCAAGGCCTGCGGCGAGGCCTTCCTGCTGACGGATGCCGGCGGCGCCAATTGGCACCAGCGGGCAGCCTGAACGGCTGGAAGTAGCAGCGCTCGCCTACTTTGCGGGCTGCGGCATTGCTCCGCGGCCCAATCTTGGGCTTGCGCCGCGGCGAAAGCCGGGTGACATTACCGGCAAATCTGCCTAGTGTCCCTGCGGTTGCAGTCGCCCCGGGGAGTCGAGATGTATATTCTTCTAGCGATCATAGTGCTGGCAGCACTCTATGTCGTCTTCATCTACAACGGGCTCGTTCGCGCGCGCCAGGTCGCGGAAGAGGCATGGTCCGGCATCGACGTGCAGTTGAAGCGCCGCGCCGATCTCATCCCCAATCTGGTCGAGACGGTCAAAGGCTATGCCGGCCATGAGAACAAGACGCTGATCGAGGTTACCCAGGCGCGCAATGCGGCCCAGGCTGTGCCCGCTGGTGACGTTGCCGGCCGTGCTGCTGCCGAGGGCATTCTCAGCCAGGCGCTTGGCCGTCTGATGGCCGTTTCCGAAGCCTATCCCGATCTGAAGGCCAATACCGGCTTCGTCGAGTTGCAGCAGTCGCTGGAGACGACGGAAAATGAGATCCAGATGTCGCGCCGCTATTACAACGGCGCCGCGCGCGATCTGAACGTCAAGGTCGAGACCTTCCCCAACAATCTCATCGCCGGCCCCTTCGGCTTCGTCAAGAAGGCCTATTTCGAGATATCAAACGAAGCGGATCGCGCCGTTCCCACGGTAAAGTTCTGAGATTCCCGCTATCGGTTTTTCATGCGAGGCGGTAAAGGAAGCCGACCGACGGCCATCGGCCGCCTTCCTGACTGACCAAAGAGAATGATGATGGGTAGAGCAAAACTCACGATTATCCCGCCTGGCAAGCCGTTGACCGGCCGCGCCATGCCGCCGGGATCGAAGTCGATCACCAACCGCGCGCTGCTGCTCGCCGGCCTTGCCAAAGGCACGAGCCGGCTGACCGGCGCGCTGAAGAGCGACGATACCCGCTATATGGCCGAAGCGCTGCGCGCCATGGGCGTGACGATCGATGAGCCGGATGCCACGACCTTCATCGTGACAGGCAGCGGCAAATTGACGGCGCCGTCCGAGCCGCTTTTCCTCGGCAATGCCGGCACGGCAACACGCTTCCTGACCGCCGCCGCAGCACTGGTTGACGGCAAGGTCGTGGTGGATGGTGACGCCCACATGCGCAAGCGGCCGATCGGCCCGCTGGTCGACGCGCTGCGCTCGCTTGGCATCGATGCTTCGGCTGAAACCGGCTGCCCGCCCGTGACCATCAACGGCACCGGCCGCTTCGAGGCAAGCCGCGTGCAGATCGATGGCGGCCTTTCCAGCCAATATGTCTCGGCGCTGCTGATGATGGCTGCCGGCGGCGATCGCCCTGTTGATGTCGAGCTGCTCGGCGAGCATATCGGCGCCCTCGGCTATATCGACCTGACGGTTGCGGCCATGCGCGCTTTCGGCGCCAAGGTCGAGCGTGTGAGCCCGGTTGCGTGGCGCGTCGAGGCCACAGGCTACCAGGCCGCCGATTTCCTGATCGAGCCGGACGCCTCGGCCGCAACCTATCTCTGGGCGGCCGAAGTGCTGAGCGGCGGCAAGATCGATCTCGGCACGCCGGCGACGGAATTCTCGCAGCCGGATGCGCGAGCCTATGATTTCATCTCGAAGTTTCCGCATCTTCCGGCCGTCATCGACGGCTCGCAGATGCAGGATGCCATCCCGACGCTTGCCGTTCTCGCCGCCTTCAACGAGACGCCGGTGCGCTTCGTCGGCATCGAGAACCTGCGCGTCAAGGAGTGCGATCGTATCCGCGCGCTGTCGAGCGGCCTGTCGCGCATCGTCCCGAACCTCGGTACGGAGGAGGGTGACGATCTGATCGTCGCTTCCGATCCGAGCCTTGCCGGCAAGGTTCTGCCGGCCGAGATCGACAGCTTCGCCGATCACCGTATCGCCATGAGCTTTGCACTCGCTGGCCTGAAGATCGGCGGCATCACCATTCTCGATCCCGATTGCGTTGCGAAGACTTTCCCGGCCTATTGGGATGTACTGGCATCGCTGGGTGTCGCCTACGAAGACTGACGCCTCGCTTCAAAAGGGAACCGAGCGCGGAAACTATGTTTTACGCTGGACGGCGCCCAGGAGGGCGCCGCGGTATCTCTTGGGGGTGTGATGACGCGGCTTTCCGGGCTTCTGCTGGCTTTGCTCCTGCTGCTTTGCGCAACGGCTGTAACGGCGGCAGAACTCATCACCAATTTCGACCAGGCAATCGCCCTGCATCGCGATGGTTCCATGCGGGTTATCGAGACGATTTCGGCGAATGCGGAAGGCCGTGATATCCGACGCGGCATCTTCCGGGACTTTCCGGTGACAATGACCGATGCCAACGGCCGCGAGATCGAGGTGGATTTCAAGGTCGTTTCCGTCGAGCGCGACGGGCAGCCGGAGGATTGGCGCAGCGAGCGCATCAGGGGCGGTGAGCGCATCTATATCGGCAACGCCGATCGACTCCTGAACCGAGGCCCGCACACGTTCCGTATCACCTATGATACCGACCGGCAGATCCGTTATTTCGACGATCACGAAGAGCTTTACTGGAACGTGACAGGCAATGGCTGGCTGTTCCCGATCATCAATGCCAAGGCGACTGTCACATTGCCTGACGGTGTGGGACCCCAGCAGCTTGCCTTTTTCACCGGGCCGCTCGGCGCCAACGGGAAGAATGCAAGCGCGAGCGCACAGGGCAATATCGTCACCTTTGCAACGACCCGACCCCTCGCTATGGCCGAAGGTTTGACGATTGCCGTCAAGCTTGCGAAAGGGACGATCACGCCGCCGAGCGCCAGCCAGCAATGGAGCTGGTTTTTTCGAGATCATCTGGATACCAGTATCGCCATCGGCGGTCTGATCGTGCTGTTTATCTATTACATGCGCAGTTGGGTCAGAGTCGGGCGCGATCCGCCGCCGGGCGTGATGGTTCCACGCTGGGACCCGCCTGACGGTGTTTCGCCGGCGCTGGTCAACTATATCGACAACAAGGGCTTCACCCGCTCGGGATGGACGGCACTGTCGGCGACGGCGATCGATCTTGCGGTGCGCGGCTATGTCATCCTCGACGATCTGAAGGAGAAAGTGGTCATCCGCCCGACCGGCAAGGCGGCCGGCAGCAATCTGGGCGGCGGCGAAAAGGTGCTGATGCAGGCTGTCGGGCCGTTTTCCCCGCTTGTCATCGACAAGGAAAACGGCCAGGCGGTGCAGAAGCTCGGCTCGCAGTTTCGCAGCGCCATCGAGCGCGACCATCGCGATGAATACTATAAGGCCAATGCGTTCTACATCATTCTCGGCGTTGTGCTGTCGGTCCTGATCCTGGCGTCCATCATCATCTTCGGTCGCCTGCATGAGAATGCCCTGCCGCTGATCATCGTGCCCGGTTTCCTGTCGATTTTCGTGACGATCTTCGCGAGCATGATCGGCCGCAGGTTCCGCCGCCACAATGCCAGCCTCGGTCAGCGAATTCTGTCTGTCCTGGTCTTCGCCTTTTTCGGCTTCGTCTTCGTATCCATCGCGGTCAGCGGTTTTGCGGCTGCAGTCATGCCGCTGTGGGAAGCGGGCTTGCTGCCACTAACGGCCGGCATCGTCGGCATCTTCGCCCTCAACGTCGTCTTCTATTTCCTGATGGGGGCGCCGACACCGCTCGGGCGTAAGATGATGGATGGCATCGACGGTCTTCGGCAATATCTGACGCTGGCAGAACGTGACCGGATGAACATGCAGGGCGCGCCGCAAATGTCGCCGCAGCATTTCGAGAAGCTGCTGCCCTATGCCGTCGCTCTCGGCGTCGAAAAGCCCTGGTCCAGTGCTTTCGAGACCTGGCTCGCCACCGCGGCTGGCGCGTCTGCGGCGGCGACCTATGCGCCGGTATGGTATTCCGGCAACTTCAACCCCGGCAATATCGGCGGAACCATCGGCGATTTCTCTTCGTCAATGGCCTCCACCATTGCTTCCACCATCCCCGCCCCGGTATCCAGCTCGTCCTCTGCCTTTTCGGGCGGTGGAGGTGGCGGCTTCTCCGGCGGGGGCGGCGGCGGTGGAGGCGGTGGGGGCTGGTAGTTGTCCA
This sequence comes from Rhizobium sp. SG570, assembly GCF_012275345.1. Taxonomy (NCBI): domain Bacteria; kingdom Pseudomonadati; phylum Pseudomonadota; class Alphaproteobacteria; order Hyphomicrobiales; family Rhizobiaceae; genus Rhizobium; species Rhizobium sp. SG570. The sequence goes on from NZ_JAAZQI010000009.1 coordinate 38,087, forward strand.
CCTCCCCCTTGAGGGGGAGGTCGCCGCGCAGCGGCGGGTGGGGGTGACCGTTGTCTAGCTGCGGAGGTTGTCGCGATCACCCCACCCCGGCCTTCGGCCGACCCTCCCCCTCAAGGGGAGGGTGTACGCCGCGATTTTCGATTGTAAGAGACGTGGATCCTTGATGCCCAAAAAGCCCTCCAAGCTGGATCGTTTCAAGATCGCCAATAGCCGGCGCTTGCGCGCTGGTTCAACGGCTGCGGAAGCCAAGCTTTGGAAGCATTTGTGGCGCATTCCAATCGAAGGGACGCATTTTCGGCGGCAGGTTTCGATCAGGCGTTATTTCGCTGATTTCACCTGTCATCAGATAGGTTTGATTATCGAGCTCGACGGCAGCCAGCACGCAGACGAAGCGGCAAGACGTTATGACGCCGAACGAACGTCCTATCTCGAAAATGAGGGCTACCATGTCGTTCGCTTCTGAAATGCTGAGGTCATGGATGAGATCGAGGCTGTTCTGGATACGATATTTGCCATTGTGCAGCAGCGGCAAATTTTGCTAGCAGAGGCCGACCGTTTTCACCCCACTCCGGCACACCGTGCCGACCCTCTCTCTCAAGGGGAGGGTGAGGAACCTTGACATGCCCGATCTCCTTCTCGAACTCCGCTCCGAGGAAATTCCCGCCCGTATGCAGCGCAAGGCTGCCGGCGATCTGAAGAAGTTGGTGACCGATGCCCTGGTCGAAGCGGGTCTTTCCTATGAGGGTGCGAGGGAATATTGGACGCCGCGGCGCCTCACGCTCGACATTCGCGGCCTGACGGCGCGCTCCGCCGATGTGCGCGAGGAGCGCAAGGGTCCGCGCACCGATGCCAATGAAAAGGCGATCGAAGGCTTTTTGCGCGGAGCGGGCCTGTCTTCCATTTCAGAAGCACAGGTGCAGAGCGACCCGAAGAAGGGTGATTTCTACGTTGCGATCATTTCCAGGCCCGGTCGTGCAGCGGAAGAAATCGTCGCCGCCGTTATGCCTGATATCGTCAGAAATTTCCCATGGCCGAAATCCATGCGCTGGGGCAAGGCCTCGGCTAAGCCCGGCTCGCTGCGCTGGGTGCGCCCGCTGCAGTCGATCGTCTGCATGTTCGGCACGGAACACGAAGAGACCGCCGCCATCCCCTTCGAGATCGACGGCATCGTCGCCTCTAACGTGACCTATGGCCATCGCTTCCATGCGCCTGATGCGATCACCGTCAAGCGCTTCGACGACTATGTGGCGAGCCTGGAGAAGGCCAGCGTCATCCTCGATGCCGAGCGCCGCAAGGATATCATCCTGCATGATGCCCGCGACATCGCCTTTGCCAACGGCCTGGACCTGGTCGAGGACGAGGGCTTGCTGGAAGAAGTGTCCGGCCTGGTCGAGTGGCCCCAGGTGCTGATGGGCTCCTTCGAGGAAGACTATCTGTCGATCCCGTCTGAGATCATCCGTCTCACCATCAAGACCAACCAGAAGTGTTTCGTTACTCGCCCGCAGGCGGGCGAGACGCTGTCCAACCGCTTCATTCTCGTCGCCAACATCCAGGCGACGGATGGCGGCAAGGAAATCATCCACGGTAACGGCAAGGTCGTGCGTGCCCGCCTGTCCGACGCGCTGCATTTCTGGAAGCGCGACCAGGGCGACCTGCCGGATCTCGAAACGCTGGAAGCTTCAGCCGCCAAGTTCGGCCTCGACCTGACGAAGCCGCTCGATCAGCGCATGGCCAAGCTCGATGCGCTTGATGTCACCTTCCATGCCAAGCTGGGCAGCCAGGGCGAGCGTGTCGCCCGCATCCGCATGCTTGCAGCTGAACTCGCCAAGATCACCGGCGCCGATCCGGCTTTGGTCGATCGCGCCGTGGTCCTGGCCAAGGCTGATCTCCGCACGGAAGCCGTCGGCGAATTCCCCGAGCTTCAGGGCCTCATGGGCCGCAAATATGCGGTGCTGCAGGGCGAGGACGCCTCGGTCGCCGCCGCCATCGAGGATCACTATAAGCCGCAAGGCCCCTCTGACCGCGTCCCCGAGGACAAGGTGGCGATCACGGTCGCGCTTGCCGACAAGCTGGATACGCTCGTCGGCTTCTGGGCGATTGACGAAAAGCCGACGGGTTCGAAAGATCCCTACGCGCTGCGCCGCGCCGCTCTCGGCGTCGTCCGGATCCTGCTGGAGCGAGGCGTGCGTCTGCCACTGCTGGCAACGACCAACGATGCTGATCTGCTGGCCTTCTTCCATGATCGCCTCAAGGTCTATCTGCGCGATCTCGGCGCCCGTTACGACTTGATCGACGCCGTGCTGACGCCGGAGACGGATGATCTCCTGATGATCGCCCGTCGCGTCGAGGCGTTGACGGCCTTCATTACCTCCGAGGATGGCAAGAACCTGCTCGCCGGCACCAAACGCGCCACCCAGCTTCTGGCCGCCGAAGAGAAGAAGGGCACGGTTGTCGCCGACAGCGTTTCGGAAGCCCTGCTGAAGCTCGATGCCGAAAAGGATCTCTTTGCGGCCGTTAAGGCAGCCTCCGCCGAGGCCTCCGATGCGATCGCCAAAGAGGATTTCCGCTCGGCCATGGCAGCGCTTTCCAAGCTGCGCGCGCCGGTCGACCGCTTCGCCAAGGACGTGTTCGTCAACGATGAGGATGCCGCTATCCGTGCCAACCGCCTGGCGCTCCTGCGCCTGATCCGCGCGGCAACCGGCACGGTCGCTGATTTCTCCAAGATTGCGGGATAAAGCCGGAGGGGCGATGACCGGAAAAATCCTCGTCAGCGCCTGCCTCATGGGCCATGCCGTCCGCTATGACGGCCGTTCCAAGCCGCTCATCCATCCGGCGATCGATCGCTGGCGCGAGGAGGGGCGGCTGGTGACGATCTGCCCGGAAATGTCCGCCGGTATGGCTGTGCCCAGGCCGCCAGCCGAAATCGAAAACAGCGCCGCAGGCGAGGATGTGCTCGCCGGCACCGCACGCGTGATGGAGATCAGTGGCGGCGACGTAACCGAGGGGTTTCGGCAGGCCGCGGAGAACGCGCTGGCGCTCGCGCGAGAAACCGGCTGTCGGTACGCTTTATTGATCGACGGCAGCCCCTCATGTGGCTCGGGCTTTATCTATGACGGCTCCTTTTCCGGGGGCCGGCATCCGGGCCATGGCGTTACGGCTGCGCTGTTGCAGCACGCCGGCATCGAGGTTTATTCCGATCGTGAGATAGACAGGCTGGTCGTGCGGTTGGCAGCAGACTGAAGCAGCCGATCGCAGCTTAAACGAAAACCGCCGGACGCAAGCCCGGCGGTTTCTCTTTTCTGACTTTTCCGGCTCAGGCCGCGCGACGACGATGATCCACAGCCGGATGGCCATCGTTGACACGGAAGCCACGGATGAGGGCGAGCAGGTCTTCCGTATCGCCGGCGAGCGTCTCGGCCGATGCCGTCGTCTCTTCTGCCATCGCGGCGTTCTGCTGGGTGGCGGCATCGAGCTGGTTCATCGAGGACGAGATCGAGCGCAGCGTGGTATCCTGCTCGGAGGCGCTGTGGGCGATCTTCGAGACGATCTCGTTGGCCGCCTTGATCTGGTCGGAGATACGCTTCAGCGCTTCGCCTGCTTCGCCGACAAGGCGGACGCCCTGGTCGACCTGCCCGGAGGAACGGGCGATCTGGTCCTTGATTTCCTTGGCGGCGGCCGCGGAACGCTGAGCCAGTTCGCGTACTTCCTGGGCGACGACGGCAAAGCCCTTGCCGGATTCGCCGGCGCGGGCGGCTTCGACGCCAGCGTTCAGCGCCAGCAGATTGGTCTGGAAGGCGATCTCGTCGATGACGCCGATGATCTTGCTGATCTCCGACGAGGACTTCTCGATCCCGCTCATCGCTTCGATTGCCTGGGCAACCACGGCGTCGCTGCGCGATGCCTCGGTGCTGACGGCGTGAACGCGTTTGCTGGCCTCATGCGCGCCTTCCGCGGTCTGGCGGACGGCGACGGTGAGTTCGTCCAGTGCCGCCGAGGTCTCTTCCAGGCTGGCGGCCTGGCGTTCGGTGCGCTGCGACAATTCGTTGGAGGCGCGACGAATCTCTTCCTTGCTGAGGCCGATATCATTGCCCTTGGCGTTGACACGGCCCATCGCAGCCTCAAGGTGCGAGAGCGCCTCGTTGAAGTTGTTGCGAAGGCCGGCATAGCTGGCACCGAGATCGCCGCAACGCACCGTCAGATCGCCGCGGGCGAGATCCTCGAGCGCCTTGCCGATGACGGAGACGACGCGTGCCTGCTCGCGCGCTTCATCCTGCTGCTGCTGCAGGTTCTGTTCGCGCTCGTTGCTGATTTCCAGCTCCTGCGCCGCCTGGCGGTCGGCGAGTGCATGACGTTCGCGAATCTTTTCCTGCAGAGCCCTGGTCGCCTTCGCCATCAGGCCGATTTCGTTGCGCATTTCGATATGCGGGATGGCGGTCTTCACGTCCTCGTCGGCGACAGCCTTGAGGGCAGCATGGACATCGGTGAGCGGCTTCGTGATGCCGCGGATGAAATAGAAGGCAGCCCCGATGCCGATCAGGGATACGATGCCGCAGATCATGAGCGCACGCCACATGGTGGCATTGATCTGCTCCTGCAGGTCATCCATGTAAACACCGCATCCGAGCACGATCTGCCACGGAGCGAATGCTGCCGAATAGCTGCCCTTCAGGAAGAAGTCGCCGTCGGGGTGGCCGGGTTTGTTCCAGTAATAGATGGTGCGGCCGCCGCCCTTGATGCCCTTCTCCACCATTTCCTTGCTGAAATGCGTGCCGTTCTTGTCGACCTGCGAGGACATGTCCTTGCCGATGTTGACCGGGCTCGGATGAATCCGCTGGATCACATTGTAATCGAAGCCGAAGAAATAGCCGGCCGGCGCGAAGCTGACATGCGACAGCACCTTGAATGCCTCGGCCTGGGCAGCGTCATGCGTCATCTCGCCGGATTTCTCGCGCTGGTAATATTGGTTCAGAACCGAGATGCCGGATTCGACCTGCGTGCGCAGCATATCGAAACGATCGTCATAGATGGAATCGGCCTGCGACCGGATTTGAAAATAGGTGGCCACGGCAAAGGCGGCCATGAGGACGCCGAGCAGGGCAAATAATTGATGTGCGATCTTGAGATTTTTCATAACGTCTCCCACAGGTAATTGAATACCGGTGCGGTATCCTACCGCCTGTGCGATCGCCTGAGAGATTCCCAATACGCTTGCCGCCGCTCGAAATGACATGCTGCTGTCCGGTGGACAGTAAAATCTCATTTTATGTCTAAAAAACCTTTAACTTGAGCAGTCTGGTTGTATTTGCCGGGAGTTGAAACCTGGGATATGGCGTGCGAGATAAGTAATATTTATTCAGACTCGAGAATAACTCGAGTGAAGATCAGAATTTCTCGGGATTTATTTTAGAAGTAGCAAATGCGCTCCAGGACTTAGCCTGAGCGTATTGTCCTGCCATCACGGCTCGGCCCGCCGACCCGAAAGGTGGGCGGGCGAGGCAGGACATGAAAATTCGCAGCTATTGACGAAGCTGGAAGCCGGAGAGATCGAGCGGCGCAAGCTCGGGAGTCTGGGCGATTTTTGGCACGGCGGCGGTCTTTGCCGCCGTATCGATGCCGTCGATGGATTCGCCGGCCGCAGCCAGGGCCTCAGGAGTCGGCTTGGTGACGAACACGACAGGAGAGCCGCCCATCCAAGCCTCAGTGCGCACCACCTTCTTCTCGCCGTCGATGCTGCGGATGGCGATGGATTGCGTACCGGGCGTCAACGTCGGCACGACATATTCCTTTTCGACCGCCGGCGGCTTGAGGGGAGGGCACTGGACGCACGTCTTGTCGACAATGCTGCTGTTGCGGTCGAGCAACTTGCCGTCGATAGGCTGGATAGACGAGGCCATGGCGGAGCTGCCGGCCAGTACGCAAGCCAAGGTCAGGAAGAAGGAACGCATAACAAACAACTCCGTCTATGTTGACGAAGACATTAGCGAGCCTTTGTTTCCATACCGTCAGGAGATTAGGTAAAAATTTAGTGGACCGCACATTGAGAGAGGATGCGCCGTTTACGCCTCGCGCTCGACCGCGCGCCAACCGATGTCGCTTCGATAGAAGCCGTTTTCCCAGCGCACCTGGCCGGCAAGGGCATAGGCACGCTTCTGCGCTTCGCTCACGGTCTTGCCGGTCGCGGTAATGTTGAGCACACGGCCGCCGGTCGCGATCAGGGCGCCATCTTTGAGGGCTGTGCCGGCATGAAACACTTTCGCCTCATCGGCGTCTGCCGGCAGCGCTGATATCGGCGTGTTCTTGGCGTAGGAGCCGGGATAGCCTTTCGAAGCCATGACCACGGTCAGCGCGGCGTCATCGCTCCATTCGGCGTTGACCTGATCCAGGGTGCCGTTGGCGCAGGCGAGAAGCAGCGGCAGAAGATCGCTCTTCAGTCGCATCATCAGCACCTGGCATTCCGGATCGCCGAAGCGGACATTGTATTCGATCAATTCCGGCCCCTTCGCGGTGATCATCAACCCGGCAAAGAAGACGCCGGAGAAGGGATGGCCGCTCTCCGCCATACCGCGCATCGTCGGCTCGATGATGTCCTTCATCGTGCGATCGACCATGTCAGGCGTCATGACCGGGGCCGGGGAATAGGCGCCCATGCCGCCGGTGTTCGGGCCGGTGTCGCCGTCGCCGACGCGCTTGTGGTCCTGGGCGGTGGCCAGCGCCATCGCATGCTTGCCGTCGCAGAGGCAGAAGAAGCTTGCTTCCTCGCCGTCCAGATAGGCCTCGATCACCACCTCCGCCCCGGCCTCGCCGAATGCGCCCTCGAAGCAGTCGTCGATGGCTGCAAGGGCTTCGTCGATCGTCATGGCGACCGTCACGCCCTTGCCGGCGGCAAGCCCGTCGGCCTTGACGACGATCGGAGCCCCCTGCGCGCGGACATAGGCCTTGGCCTTTGGCGCGTTGTTGAAGCGCTGATAGGCGCCGGTGGGGATGTCGTAGCGGGCGCAGATATCCTTGGTGAAGCCCTTGGAGCCTTCCAATTGCGCCGCGGCGGCGGAGGGGCCGAACACGGCGATGCCTTCAGCGCGGAGTTTGTCAGCAATACCGGCAACCAGCGGCGCCTCCGGGCCGACCACGACGAAATCGATGGCTCTTTCCTTGCAGAAGGCGACGACGGCGTCATGATCGTCGATATCGAGCACCGCCAGCGTCGCATGTTCGGCAATGCCCGGATTGCCTGGGGCCGCATAGAATTCCGTCATGAGCGGCGATTGCGCCAGCTTCCAGGCCAGTGCGTGCTCGCGTCCGCCCGATCCGATCAACAGAACTCTCATGGCTTGCCCTTTCGTTGCATCCTTTTGCGCGGTTAAGGGGGGTTGGGCCAAAGGTCAAGCATCAAATCCTGTGGAGGCATGGCGGCCAACATTGCCATGCCTTTTTATGTCGCTAAAGCGGGATGCGGTTTTGGATGTCAGGTCGCCTTTCCCCCGCCGGATCGGGGTGATCTGCGTCGAAAACAGTTTCTTATGTTCGCGGGATCGTGCTTATGGTCCCCTCACGATTGTCCAGTCCAGAGAGTCACATGGCCGCTGATATCCGTTCCCTTGCCGCAACCATCGCCGCAGAGATCAATTCCCGCCCGGATCAGGCCAAGGCCGCCATCGAGCTCCTCGACGAAGGTGCGACCGTGCCGTTCATTGCCCGTTACCGCAAGGAAGTGACCGGCGGTCTCGACGATGGGCAACTGCGGACGCTGGCGGAACGGCTCGTCTATCTGCGCGAGCTGGAAGCCCGCCGTGCCGCGATCGTCGAGTCCATTACCGGCCAGGGCAAGATGACCGATGAGCTGATGGGCAAGATCGCCAAGGTTGCCACCAAGGCCGAGCTGGAAGACCTTTATCTGCCCTATAAGCCGAAACGTCGCACCCGCGCCGAGATCGCCAGGGAACGCGGCCTCGCTCCGCTTGCCGACACCATACTTGCAGACCGGACAAAGGAGCCTGCGGTTCTCGCCGAAGGCTTCATTACAGCCGATGTGCCCGACGTGAAGGCGGCGCTCGAGGGCGCGCGCGACATCATCGCCGAAGGCATTACGGAAAATGCCGACCTGCTCGGCAAGCTGCGCGGGCATATGAAGACGACCGCCATCCTGAAGGCAACGGTCGTGGATGGTAAGCAGGAGGCGGGCGCCAAATTCTCCGATTATTTCTCGCATCAGGAGCGCTGGGCAACCGCGCCGGGCCATCGCGCGCTTGCCATGCTGCGGGGATGGAACGAAGAGGTTCTGACGCTGACCATTGATGTCGATGTTGACGCCATCTCGCCGAACAAGCCGGTCGAGCGGATGATCGCCACGGCCTATGAGATCGGCCCGAGCCGGCCCGGCGACCGCTGGCTGATGGAAGTCGCGAGCTGGACATGGCGCGTGAAGCTTTCCATGTCGCTGTCGCTCGACCTGATGCGTGAGCTGCGCGAGCGCGCCGAAGAGGAGGCGATCCACGTCTTCGCCCGCAATCTGAAGGATCTGCTGCTCGCAGCCCCCGCCGGTTCGCGCGCCACGATGGGTCTCGATCCGGGCATCCGCACCGGCGTCAAGGTGGCGGTGGTCGACGGCACGGGCAAGTTGCTGGAGACGACGACCGTCTATCCCTTCCCGCCGAAGAATGATGTGCGCGGCACGCAGGCGACCTTGGCGGCACTGGTACGCAAGCACAAGGTCGAGCTGATTTCCATCGGCAACGGCACCGGCAGCCGTGAGACGGAGAAGCTTGTGGCCGACATGCTCGCCGATCTGCCGGCGCCGAAGCCGACCAAGGTCATCGTCTCGGAGGCCGGCGCCTCCGTCTATTCCGCCTCGGAGACTGCGGCACTGGAATTTCCCGGCCTCGACGTCTCGCTCCGCGGAGCCGTCTCCATCGCCCGCCGCTTGCAGGACCCGCTGGCCGAACTCGTCAAGATCGAGCCGAAGTCGATCGGCGTCGGCCAATACCAGCACGATGTCGATCAGCTGAAGCTGTCACGTTCGCTGGACGCGGTCGTCGAGGACGCGGTGAATGCCGTAGGTGTCGATCTGAACACGGCTTCCGCTCCGCTGCTGGCCCGTGTCTCGGGCCTCGGTCCGTCGATCGCCGATGCGATCGTCAAGCATCGAGACGGCGAGGGGGCCTTCGAGACCCGCCGCGATCTGTTGAAGGTTGCCCGCCTCGGCCAGCGCACCTTCGAGCAATGCGCCGGCTTCCTGCGCATTCCCAACGGCAAGGAGCCGCTCGATTCCTCGTCGGTGCATCCGGAAGCCTATGGCGTCGCCAAGAAGATCGTTGCCGCCTGTGGACGCGACCTGCGCAGCCTGATGGGAGATACGGCAAAGCTGAAGGCCATCGATCCCAGGCAGTTCATCGACGAGAAATTCGGTCTGCCGACCGTGCGCGACATCATTTCCGAGCTGGAAAAACCTGGCCGCGATCCGCGCCCGAGCTTCAAGACCGCGACCTTTGCCGAGGGCATCAACGAGATCGGCGACCTGAAGCCAGGAATGCTTCTCGAAGGTACGGTGACCAATGTTGCCGCCTTCGGTGCCTTCGTCGATATAGGAGTCCATCAGGACGGATTGGTGCATGTCTCGCAGCTTGCCGATCGCTTCGTGAAGGACCCGCATGAGGTGGTCAAGGCTGGCGACGTCGTGAAGGTCACGGTCGTGGAAATCGACGTGAAGCGGAAGCGAATCGCTCTCTCGATGCGCAAAGATGGCGGCACTGTGGCGCCGCCGCCGGCACGTGATTCGCGAGAGCAAGGTGGGGCACGCAACGCTGGCGGTAGGGGCGATAGTAGTCCGAAGGCGGAGCAGCAGGGCAGTTTCGGTGCCGCTCTGGCCGATGCACTCAAGCGAAAATAAGGACTTAGCGAGAGACATTGCAAGAATGTCACACTCTGGCAGTGTTGTTGCCGGAGTGCTACAGAGTGCGAAAAGGTGCGCTTGCCACAATGTTCTGAAGCGCTAGAGTCAGCCCTAATGTCATGTCATAACATTCGAGGCGTCCATGGCGTCGGCACTCTTCTCTCTTGTTACGAAACTTGTCCGTAAAGGCTCACTGAAACTTACGCTCGCGTCCGGCGAGACGCACATGATCGGCGATGGGTCCGGCGAAATGGTCGCCATCCGCCTCGCCGACCAGCAGGCGGAGGACGCGATCGCGCGCGATCCGACCTTGAAGCTCGGCGAGATGTATATGGAAGGGCGCTTCATTCTCGAGCAGGGGGATATCTATGAATTCCTCTCTCTGGTGAAGCAGAACACCACCAACGAAATCTTCGATCTGCGCATGGCGGCCCTACTGATGGGGCGCATCGTCTGGCAGCAGCTCAAGAGCCGGTCGCCGATCAATCGCAACAAATACAATGTTGCGCATCATTACGATCTTTCGGCCAAGCTGTTCGATCTCTTCCTCGACGATGATTGGCAATATTCCTGCGCTTATTTCGTGCCGCCTGGCATCAGCCTGGACGAAGCGCAGGTGGCCAAAAAGCGCCATATCGCCGCCAAGCTGCTGGTTGAGCCCGGCCAGCGCGTTTTGGAGATCGGCTCCGGCTGGGGCGGCATGGGCATGTATCTCGCCGAAGCCAATCCCGGCCTCGATTTTACCGGCATCACGCTCAGCGAAGAGCAGCTCAAGGTCTCCCGTGAACGCGCCGCCAAGCGCGGATTGTCCGACCGCGTCCGTTTCGAGCTGCAGGACTACCGTTACATGGCGGGCCGGAAGTTCGACCGCATCGTCTCTGTCGGCATGTTCGAACATGTCGGCATCGGCGCCTATCGCAGGTTCTTCAAGAAGGTTTCGGAACTGCTCGACGACAACGGTGTGATGGTGCTGCATTCCATTGCGCGTCCGAAGCCGAGCTTTGCCACCAATGCCTTTATCGAAAAGTATATCTTCCCGGGTGGTTATATTCCTTCGGTCGGCGAGACTTTGCCGCCGCTGGAAAAGGCCGGGCTTCTGGTCAAGGATGTCGAAATCCTGCCGATGCACTATGCGCATACGCTGCGGCACTGGCGCCAGCGCTTCGTCGCGCGAAAGGCGGAAGCCGTGGCGCTCTACGACGAGAATTTCTTCCGCATGTGGGAATTCTATCTGGCCGGCTCGGAAATGGGCTTCCGCTGGGATGAGCTCTTCATCATGCAGATCCAGATTGCCAAGAACCAGTTCGCCGTTCCCGACAACCGCAACTATATTGGCGAGCGCGAGGCGAAGCTGAGGGAGTTCGAGGCGACACGGGCGCCGCTGGAGAAGATAGTGTTCTAAACCTTCGCCGTTGTTTTGAATGGTTGCGCCGGATTTTGGATTTCCAAAGTCCGGCGCTTTAGCGTTCAGTCCCGCCAGCTAGCGAGGATATGGGTGCTATTTGACCACTTTGACGGTCAGATTCTCGTCGCTGACTTTACTTCCGTACAATACGGTCACCCGCAGGATGAATTGATCGGTGCCGACGAAACCGGGATCGGACGTGTAGTATATCGTAGTGCCTTCAATGGGCTTGCCGCTGCAGATATAGGCATCGCTATCCTTGTCGTATTTGACGTGAACCGTGCCATGTTCGAATGTGACTTTGCCATGGCTGGGCTGCTTGACCACCGCCGTATAGGGGTAGGAGTTGAAGGTGCAGTCCCGCTTCACCGACGAAGCCATTCCGAGCGCGGTCTTCTTGCCCGAAATGACTCTGTGCGAATATTGATCTTGCTTGGCGCCCCCGATCGGTGCGCTGACACAGCTGGAAAGCATCAAGCCGATGCTGAGAAACGCACCGAGATAAATCCAAGATTTGGTTTTCATTTTGCCTCTTGTTCAACCTTCATATGAGCAGGTCACTGCTCAAATTCTGGCGTCGCGCCATTACCTTGGATTGAGTAGCGCATGCCGAAATTAAATCGCTGCGACAGATCGGCGCAAGCCGGAGACCAGCGCAAGTCTCATCGAGAATTTTGCCGTCGGTCCCGAATTCGACCGCGCGTGGTTAAGAGAGCGGTAACGCGATCCGAATAGTTTGAGGCAACTCTAGGGCCGCGTGTATGGCCCTTTGTATTGCGTATTATGGAGTTGCATTGTGTTTACGAAATCGCGTCTGCTTTTCACGTTCGGCTTGTTCGCTGCCTCAGCCGGTGCGGCTTCGGCGGGAGACGGCCAGCATTTCTGGTCGGGTAACTGGTACCTAAGCGTCGGTGCGGCCGGTTTCTCGGCGCCGAAATTCGAAGGCAGCAAGCACAACAAGCTGCAGTGGTCGCCGTTGATCTCCGTCGGCAAGCAGGGCCCGGGTCCGCGTTTCTCCTCGCGCAACGACAATCCGTCCTTTGCTCTGATCGAGAGTGACGCGTTCCGAGTCGGTATCGTCGGCAAGTTCGTGCCGAGCCGGGACAGCAGCGACGGTCGTGAGCTGAGAGGCCTGAAGAAGGTCAAGTGGGGCGTTGAGGCCGGCGGTTTTGCCGAGGCCTATCCGACCGACTGGCTGCGCGCCCGCGTCGAAGTCCGCCAGGGCATTCGCGCCCATAGCGGCCTCGTTGCCGATGCCGCCGTCGACGCCTTCACCGACATCACTCCGGAACTGCGCCTGTCCGGCGGCCCGCGCATGACGCTCGCCTCCAACGATTATTTCAACACCTATTACGGCGTCAACGCGCGGGAGGCGGCCGCCTCCGGCCTCAGCCGTTACAACCCGGGCGGCGGCGTGAAATCCGTCGGTGCCGGTGGCGCATTGACATGGAAGCCGTCCGAGAATTGGACCACCAGCACTTTCCTGGAATATACGCGTCTTACCGGCCCGGCCGGTGACAGCAGCCTCGTGCGCGAGCGTGGCGACCGCAACCAGCTGCTGATCGGCGTCTCCGCCAGCTACAAGTTCAACTTCACGATGAACTGAGAAATGAGCGGGGCTTAGGCTCCGCCGCTTGACCTTCAGCGCCGGATATCACTACTAATCGCCTATGCAAAAGACAGGCGACATCAACGGGCGCGTCGCTGACGCGCCATCCGGAAACTGGGTTTACCGCGTTCTGCCGCCGGTACTTTGGCCCTATGCGCAGCTTGCGCGCTGGGACAGGCCGATCGGCTGGCAGCTTCTGATGTGGCCGTGCTTCTGGTCGGTGGCACTTGCCGCCAATGCCTCCATTTCCATGGGGCATGGTTCGCCGGGTTTTGTGGTGATCTATCACCTCATCCTCTATTTCGTCGGTGCGGTCGCCATGCGCGGCGCCGGCTGCGCCTATAATGATCTGGTCGATCACGGGATCGACATGAAGGTCGCGCGCACGCGCTCGCGCCCACTGCCGTCTGGCCGCGTGACACGCTTTCAGACCAAGGTCTTCATCGCGCTCCAGGCTCTGGCCGGCCTTCTCGTGCTTTTGCAGTTCAATTGGTTTGCCGTCCTTCTCGGCGTGTTGTCGCTTGCGATCGTCGCGCTCTACCCTTTCGCAAAGCGCTTCACCGACTGGCCCCAGTTCTTCCTGGGTCTTGCCTTTTCCTGGGGTGCTTTGATGGGCTGGGCCGGCCTTTTCGGCAGCCTGTCGCTTGCTCCGATCGTGCTTTACGCCGCCGCCATCCTCTGGACGATCGGCTACGACACGATTTATGCGCATCAGGACAAGGAAGACGACGAGCTGATCGGCGTTCGCTCGACCGCGCGGCTCTTCGGCGACCAGACGCGCCTCTGGCTGATCGGCCTCTACGGCGCGACAGTGCTTCTGATGCTGATCGCCTTCGCCCTGGCCGGAGCCGGCTGGCTTTCCTATGTCGGCCTGATCGTCGCGGGCGGTATGTTCGCCTATCAGATCGCCGTGCTTGACATCAATGATGGCGAGCAGTGCCGAGCCCTGTTCCTATCCAACAACCGGGTTGGCCTGATTGTCTTTGCCGGGCTCTTCCTGTCGTTCCTGCTTCTTGTTCCGTGAGCATGTAACCATTGAGCATGACTGGCGATGAGCGTTTGCTGAGGTCATAAAATCTGTCGACCGCAGGGTTGCACATCCCACGGCCGATCTTTGGCAATGTCGGAACTTAATCCTGACAGCTCAGTGCCGCGCAATAATCTCGCGGCCTTCGATCTTCATCTTGATGCCGAGCTTGCCGGTCGAGCGGCGCACGAGGAAGCGTGGGCGGCGATCGGCGAAATAGGAATGACGTCGACGCGGTTGGCTGTCCAGCGCGCGGACACTGCCCAGATGCTCTTCCAGCGGGCGGGCAACACCATCGGCCTCGATCATCAGCATCGGGATACGGAAGGCTTCCGACCAGGAGCGCCAATCGGCAGCGATGTCGCTGAGATCGTGGGCAACAAGGAGGGGGATGCAGAGGTCCGGATCGGAGTGATGCAGTTCAAGCGTAACGGTGACTTCGCCGTCACCATGGTCGATGGCGCGAGCGGCGACACCCATGAAAGCGCGTTTTGGCAGGGCGACGGACAGCGGCAGGCCGCTGGACGGCAGGATCTTGCGCAGCACGGCGCCGCGCTCATCGATCGTGATGGTAACGTCACCCTCGGCACCCCGCATGGCATAGCTGACCTGTTGCGGAAAGCGCGTCGGATCAAGCCGCAGTGTGGTTCCAGCCCAGTCGGGCTTCAGGACGGTATTTGTCATCGATTCTCTACCCTTGCTTTACCTGAGAGCCGGTTTTCCGGTCTTCTCTCGGAGAACTTTTGTCCTCTCGTTGTTGGGCAGATTAGGCGCGGTCCCTTCCAGACAGCTTAAAAATTGCGGTTAAGAAAACTTTGCGTCCTCAAATGGTTAGCGAAATCGAATGCATCAGGGTTTCCATAAAGTGAATGCAAGGCACGGCGGCTGCTCCATCGCGGTACACGCAAAGGATGAGGTGTTGTAAGTCTCAGGTAAGGTTTGTGTGGGAAAATGCTTCCAGATTCGCGGGCTTGTGCGAGCTTATATTAGAGATCTATTGGGATTTTGCTGATGATTTCCACTTATCTTGGTTATACGGTTGCAACCAGAGATATGTCAACGTCGCTCAATCAGGTGGCATCACAGTCTCAGAATAAGCGCCTGATCGACTATTACAATGCCAATATCGGCAAAGTAAAGAACGTCGATGACTTCGTGAATAACTATCAGCTGTACAGTTATGCAATGGAGGCCTACGGGCTCTCCGACATGACATACGCCAAGGCCTTTATGAAACAGGTGCTGACCAGCGACCTCAGCGATTCCACCAGTTTCGCCAATAAATTGACCGATCCGCGCTACAAGGAATTTGCCGCGGCGTTCAATTTCGGTACGGGCAGCACGAACGCGGCGCAATCCAGCAAGCAGGAAGACGATCTGATCGGGCTTTATCAGCAATCATATACGAATGAGGCGACGGCTGCCGCGACGGAAACGAGTTACTACAGCCAGAACATCAGCTCGGTTAAGTCTGTCGATGACCTGCTCGGCAACACGCGCCTGAGGAACTACGTCCTGCAGGCCTACGGCATCGATCCGACTTACGCATCGAATTCGATCCTGAAGCAGATGCTGACGAGCGATACCAGCGATCCAAACAGCTACGTCAATCAGAACGGCAGCGCGGCCGACAAGGCTCTCGCAGCGGAGTTCAATTTCAACGCGGATGGCACGGTCAAGACATCCACGGCCGACGGCGACAACGCCTATTACGAGGCCAATATCGGCAATGTCACGTCGGTCGATCAGCTGACGTCCAATCCGCGGCTGTTCCAGTACGTCAAAACAGCCTTCGATATCCCGGTCTATATCACCGCCGACCAGTTCAATGCCTCGGCCAAGGATGCGGGCGTTGCGAGCTCGAACGGGTTGACCAGCGTCATGGCCGAATTCAATTTCCAAAGCAATGGGACGGTCGCTTCCGGCTCGCAGGCGCAGACATCGGCTCAGGTGAGCGCCACGACCACGGCCTATACGACGAATTACCCTGGGGGGCCGCAGACCCTCGGCCAGCAGGCCGATGTCATGAGCGCCTATAACTCCGGCGTGCCCTCGTACACCACCAGTGTCGGCGCGGCCGACAACGCTCTGTACTATAAGGACCATATCGGCTCTATCACGTCAGTCGACCAGTTGACGTCGGACACCCGCCTCTTCGACTTTATCAAGACGGCCTACGGCGTCGATGCGAGCACACCCGCCATCGTCTTCAAAAATGCCTTTTCCGATCCGACGACCGCTTCCATCTTCGGCCTGACGGATGTCGTCGCCGCGTTCAATTTCCAATCGGACGGCACGCTTGCTTCTGGCGATACGGCTCAGTCCCAAAGCGCGATCGATGCTGCCTCGACCGCCTATATGACGAACTATCGGTCTTCGCAGTCGAACCTGACGACCGATGCGGTCAACAACTACAAGAACCGCATCGCCAACGTGAAGACCATCAAGGATTTCTTCACGAGCAATACCGCCGATAGCAGCACGTCCAACGACAGCATGCCCGAACTCTACCAGATGGCTCTGCGCGCCTATGGCATCGGTTCGAACGAGGTCACGAAGACCCAGCTGACCAAGATCCTCGAAAGCGATCCCTACGATTCCAAGAGCTATGTCAGCTCTCTTAAGGATTCGCGCTTTACGGCGCTTGCCAAGGCCTTCAATTTCGATAGCGCGGGCAATCTGAAGCCTCCGGTCCAGTCCCTGTCGCAAACGCAGACGAACAGCTATATTTCCGAATATTCCAGCCGCTCCACGGCAGGATTGACGGGCGCCCTGCTGACCAAGGCGACCAATGACGCCAAGACTGCCGGCACCTATTTCGCGACCAACATCGTCAATGTCACCAGCGTCACCGGTCTGCTTGCCGACAGCAAGCTCACAAATTTCATCCTGACCGCCAACGGCATCGATCCGAAAACCGTCGACACGGCGACGCTGAAGAAGGCTTTCGCCTCCGATCCGTCCGACTCCAAGAGCTTTATCAACACCGCTGATGGTGCCAAGTTCAAGAGCATCGTCGAGGCGTTCAATTTCGATACGAGCGGGAACCTGACGGACAGCAAGCTCGGCACCGCACAGAATGGGGGCGCTCTCGCCCAGACGAACGATCTCTACCTGCATCAGACGCTCGAGGATCAGGAAGGACAAACCAACGCCGGTGTGCGCCTGGCGCTCTACTTCCAGCGCAAGGCGCCGAGTATCAATTCGATTTACGACATCATGGGCGACACCGCGCTCTACCAGGTCATAACCACCACCTACAGCTTGCCGAGCTCGATCTCTTCCATGGATGTCACTACCCAGGCCAATATGCTGAGCAAGTTCGTTAACGTTTCCGATCTTCAGGATCCGGACAAGGTCAATAAGCTGCTGCAGCGATTCTCTGCCATGTATGACCTGGAGAACAATACCGCGTCGTCCACGTCGCCGGCCCTGTCGATTCTGACGAGCTCTTCATCGGGCGTCGGCATCAGCGCCGACACGCTGCTGTCGATCGCGCAGCTGTCCTCGTCCAAGTAACGAACCCCGCAAAAAAATCCGATCTGCATTGCCGCCGCGTTTCCGCGCGGCAAGTGCGCCTATTTGCGCGGAATTTTCGATGTTGTTCGGGCGGCACAGACAGCAGGAATACGTGCTTTCAGCAGCGGTCAGAAGGAACTTATTAACCATCCTTGCCCTATTCGATTTGAGAAGCCATCGGCAATATCAATGACTGGGTTGCAGGTCTCATGCGTCTTTCCCGAACGACACTTTCGAATGCGTCACAAGGCGTCCAGCCGGAGGGCGAACTCGACCCGGAACAGGCCGCCGAGGAGGCGCGTCGGATCGAGCAGATTGCTGCCCGCCGTGCATTCCTGGAAGAGAAGATTCGCAACGCCCGCGAAGCCAAGCGCAAGGCCGAGGAGCATCGCCGCGCCGAGGAATTGCGGCGTGCCGAAGAGGCAAGGCAGCGGACGGCCGCCGTACCGAAACCGGTCGTCGAGGCTTTGCAGGCGAAGCCCGCGGAGAAGGATCCGGTGATGACCGTCCTGCCGCATGGAATTTCGGCGGAGGATCTTGCCTCGCCCGGCTGGCAGAACGCTTTTCTGATGGGTCCGAACGTTCGTTTCACCCGCACGCGGGAAAACGAGATCATCAGCCGTCGCCCGCCCGCCGAGCCGCCGGCCGAAATCACGCCGCCGGTCTCCACTCATGCCGCGATGCGGGTCATGGAACCGCCCGTCATCGAGGCACCGGCCACCCTCGCTGCGCCACAGCCGGCGCAGCCCGCCGAGTTCCATCTGCCGCTGCTTGAGGACATGCCTTTTGCGGTGGAGAGCTACATGCCATCAGTAATTCAGAAATCTCCGGCAACCGAGCCGGACGCATTGGAGATGACCGTTATCGCTACCGCATTTTCGAAGGCTCCGGCGACCGCGCTGGACGCTTCCCCAGTATCGTTGAATGTTTCCGAATCCGTTGCCGCGCCTGTGGTCGAGTCGCGGCTCGCTCATCTCTCCGATTTCGCTTTCTGGGACGCGATGCCCTTCGACGGCGAATTCGTGTCCGCCATCAGGGGCGCGCCGACCAAGCCGGTGATGATTTCCGAGCTTAAGGTTGAAGCCGAATCGATCGTCGCGAAGTTCCGCATCGTGGAATGCCGCCGACCGGCTGCGGTTGCAGAGATTCAGCGGACTGTCGAAGCGGCTTCTGCCGTTGAAGCTGCTGTGTTGGCCGAAGCCGTTCCCAGCCTCTCGACGGCAACAGTCAGCACGCCGGCCATGGACGAACTCGCGGCTTGGGAAGCTGCCGTTCTGGCGCCGGTCGTAGAAGAGGCATCAGAGATTGCCGCACCTGCCGTTGTCGAGCCGCAAGTCGTAGCCCAGCCGGAGGTATTTGTACCGCCCGCTTTCGTAACGGCCGTCTACGGCGCTGAGGCCGCTCCGGTTGCCGAATCTCGTCCGGCCCCGGTAATGGTCGTGGCTATGCCGGCCAAGGTCGCAGCACCTGCACCTGCCGGACCGATTGCCAAGGCAACACCGACCGTTCCCGCCGTCGAAGCCGCTGCCCAGCGGCTGATCGATGCGCCGCCGTCGCGGATTACGCCACGTCGACCGGCATCGCTGACGCCGCCCGAGTGGCGCCCGATCGCCCAGAGCGGCGAGGGAGAATATGAGTTTCCCCCGCGCGAGCTGCTGCAGGAGCCGGCCGTCCGTTCCGGCGTGATCATGACCCAGGAAACGCTGGAGCAGAATGCCGGCCTGCTGGAAAGCGTGCTGGAAGACTTTGGCGTCAAGGGCGAGATCATCCACGTTCGCCCCGGCCCCGTCGTCACGCTCTACGAATTCGAGCCGGCACCCGGCGTCAAATCCTCGCGCGTCATCAATCTTGCCGATGACATCGCCCGCTCAATGTCCGCATTATCAGCCCGCGTCGCTGTGGTCCCCGGCCGCAACGTCATCGGCATCGAACTGCCGAACGTTACCCGCGAGACCGTCTATTTCCGCGAGATGATCGAATCCCCGGATTTCGAAAAGAGCGGCTACAAGCTGGCGCTCGGCCTCGGCAAGACGATCGGCGGCGAACCCGTCATCGCTGAACTGGCGAAGATGCCGCATCTGCTCGTCGCCGGCACCACCGGCTCGGGCAAATCCGTCGCCATCAATACGATGATCCTGTCGCTGCTCTATCGCATGTCGCCGGAACAGTGCCGCCTGATCATGGTCGATCCGAAGATGCTGGAACTGTCGGTTTACGACGGCATCCCGCACCTGCTGACCCCGGTCGTCACCGATCCCAAGAAGGCCGTGATGGCGCTGAAATGGGCGGTGCGCGAGATGGAGGATCGCTACAGGAAGATGTCGCGTCTCGGCGTGCGCAATATCGACGGCTACAACAGCCGCGTCGCCACCGCCAAGGAAAAGGGCGAGACGATCCACGTCATGGTCCAGACCGGCTTCGACAAGGGCACGGGCGCCCCGATCGAGGAAAGCCAGGAGATGGACCTGACGCCGATGCCCTATATCGTCGTCATCGTCGACGAAATGGCCGACCTGATGATGGTCGCCGGCAAGGAAATCGAAGGCGCGATCCAGCGTCTGGCGCAGATGGCGCGTGCCGCCGGCATCCACCTGATCATGGCGACGCAGCGTCCGTCGGTCGACGTCATCACCGGCACGATCAAGGCAAACTTCCCGACGCGTATCTCTTTCCAGGTGACGTCGAAGATCGACAGTCGCACCATCCTCGGCGAGCAGGGTGCCGAACAGCTGCTCGGCCAGGGCGATATGCTGCACATGGCCGGCGGCGGCCGCATCTCCCGCGTCCACGGCCCCTTCGTCTCGGACGAGGAAGTCGAGAAGGTCGTGGCACATCTGAAGCTGCAGGGCCGCCCGGAATATCTCGACACGGTCACCGCCGACGAGGACGAGGAAGACGACGAAGAGGATACCGCGGTTTTCGACAAGGGCGCCATCGCCTCCGAAGACGGCGACGACCTCTACGAACAGGCGATCAAAGTCGTCATGCGCGACAAGAAGTGCTCGACCTCCTACATCCAGCGGCGCCTCGGCATCGGCTATAACCGCGCGGCCTCGCTCGTCGAACGCATGGAGAAGGACGGCCTCGTCGGTCCCGCCAACCATGTGGGCAAGCGCGAGATCATCTCGGGCAACCGCAATGGCGGGGCGCAGGGAGTGCCGGCGAATAATGCGAGCCAGGAAGATTTCGATTGATCCGGAAGGCACCCAGCCAGGTGTAATCCAAACTTAACTGGGAAGCGGCCTTTCGAATGGAAGGCCGCTTTTGTTTTGTCAGACGCGCTCGAGCTTGATGTGTGGCAAGGGCGGCAGCTCGACCCGGATGGTATCGTCACACTGCACCCGGCCACCCTGCGATACGATGCCCATGATGCCCGCCTTGCGGACCAGGCCGCCCTCGGCATCGCAATCGAGCACGGCATGCAGCAGGCCCCTCTGGAAATCGTCTATCTGCTTGCAGGGGTTTCGCAGACCCGTCACCTCGACAATCGCTTCTTCGCCTATATGCAGACGCGTTCCCTGCGGCAGCGAAAGCAGGTCGATGCCTCTCGTCGCAATGTTCTCGCCCATGTCGCCCGGAGCGACGGAAAATCCCTTTTCGGTAAGTTCGTCGAACAGCTCTTCGTGGATGAGATGCACCTGGCGCAGATTGGGCTGCGTCGGATCGACTGCGACGCGCGAGCGATGCTTCACCGTGACCCCCATATGCGCGTCGCCTTCCACGCCGAGGCCCGTCAGCAGCTGGATGTGAGTCCGGTTCTGCTTGCTGAACCCGTGCACATTGCTGCTGCTGACTGAGGTTACATATATGCGCTTGCCGCTCATGCCGAACCCTTTCATAAACGATCCAGATCTCTATAAATTGGTGTATACCAATTTCAAGGCGACGGAATTGTGATGGATGAGAAAAATCGGCAGGGTGACGGCGTAAAAACCGTTGGTGGTTGGGCAGCCGTGGCGACCGAGCTGCGAGCCGCCATCGACAGAGGCAGGCACGCTCCGGGTAGCCGCCTGCCGAGCGAGCGCGCTTTGTCGGAACAATTCGGTGTTTCGCGGGTGACGATGCGGCGCGCGATCGCCGAGTTGGAGGGGGAGGGGCTGTTGCGCGTGGCGCGCGGAAGCGGCGCTTATGTCCGCGCCGATATGCCCGTCCGCTTCAAACTGAGTGACAAGGTGAGGTTCAGCAAGGATCTGACCACGACGGAGGCAAACCTCACCCGCAAAGTTCTTTCGACCAGCGAAATTCCAGCCAATGCCAATATCGCGACGAGGCTCAATCTGCAGCCGGGCGAAATGGTGCTGGAAATGCGCGTGGTTGCGTATGCCGACGAGCTTCCCGTCTCGGTTGTCATGCGAAGTTGCTCCGCGATGCGCTTTCCCGGCCTGACGGAAAAGTTCGCCGCAACGGGCTCGTTTACAGCGGCGCTGAAGGATTACGGTGTGACGGACTATTGGCGCCGCTCCACCGACATCACGGCGCGTATGCCGACCGAGGCCGAGGCGCGCCTTCTACAGCAATCGCGTCTGAAACCGGTTCTTGCCTATGCCGGCGAAGACGTCGATGCCGACGGCACGGTCATTTCGTGCCAAATCGGCTGTTTCGCTTCCGAGCGGGTCGTTGTGACAGTCTAAAATCTCAGGGCCTGAGGACCTTCCCCGGATTCATGATCCCAGCCGGGTCGAACGCCATCTTGATCCGGCGCATCAGGTCCATCTCAATATCCGAGCGGATCGAAGCCAGTTCGTCGCGTTTCAGCTGGCCGATACCATGCTCGGCGGAGATAGAGCCGCCATGCTGCAGCACCAGCCCGTGCACGATCTTGTTCATCTCGTGCCAGCGGCCGATGAATTCTTCCTTATCGGCGCCCACGGGCTGCGAGATGTTGTAGTGAATATTGCCGTCGCCCATATGGCCGAAGGCGCAGATGCGAGCGCCGGGCAGGGCCGCGATAACCGCCTTTTCCGCCTCGGCCATGAATTGCGGAACCTGCGCCACCGGCACGGAAACGTCATGCTTGATCGAGCCGCCTTCCGGCTTCTGTGCATCCGACATGCTTTCCCTCATGTGCCAGATGGCCTTCTGCTGTGCTTCGGAGCTGGCGATCGTTGCATCCTGGATCAGGCCGGCCTCGTAGCCTTGTTCCAGCAGCGTCGTCATCATCCGCTCTGCGGTTTCGGCTGAGTCCGAGGTGGAGATATCGATCAGCACGTACCAGGGATACGCTGTCTCCAGCGGATCGCGGACGCCGGGGATGTGCCGGGCGGTGAATTCGATGCCGATGCGCGGCATCAGTTCGAAACCGGTCAGCGCCGTGCCGCAGAGGCTCGAAGCGTTCTTGAACAGGGTCAGCGCCTCATCCACCGTTTGCAGGCCGGCAAAGGCGACCTGATGGCCGAGCGGCTGCGGGAAGAGCTTCAGCACTGCGCCGCTGATGACACCGAGCGTGCCTTCGGCGCCGATGAAGAGATCGCGCAGATCGTAGCCGGTATTGTCCTTCTTCAGGCGGCGCAGCCCGTTCCAGATCTCGCCAGTGGGCAACACAACTTCGAGGCCGAGGCAGAGTTGGCGCATATTGCCATAGGCGAGAACGGCCGTGCCGCCGGCATTGGTGGAGAGGTTGCCGGCGATGCGGCAGGAACCTTCCGAGCCGAGCGACAGCGGAAACATGCGGCCATGTTCGGCCGCTGCCTTATGCACATCCGCCAGGATGCAGCCGCCATCGACGATCATCGTATTGCCGACCGGATCGATATCGCGGATGCGATTCATGCGCTCGAGCGACAGGATGATGTCGGAGCCGCCCTCGCGCGGCGTCTGGCCGCCGACAAGGCCGGTATTGCCGGTCTGCGGCACGATGGCCGTGCCGGTCTCGCTGGCGAGCTTGAGGATCGCTGATACTTCTTCCACGGAGCCGGGCTTCAGCAGCATCGGCGATGCGCCGTGGTAGAGGCCGCGGTTTTCCACCAGATGCGGTGCGATCTCCACGGGGTCACGCGTCGCATGCTTTTCGCCCACGATGGCGGTGAAGCGGTCGAGAAGGGCGGAGGAGGGGGCGAAGCTGCTCATGGTGTGTCCTTTGCCGATAGGGTTCGGGCCGATTTAGTCTCTGGAACTTGCTGATCTTCTTCGAATTGTCATCAAGTTCCAGTTATTCGCTTTTGCATGTGTCCCAAAACCGCTTCGCACTTTTGGGGATCATGCTCGGGGCGCGGCCGCGCGGCGCAGCCGGTCGTTGATGGCCTCGCCGAGGCCATCGTCGGGAATGTGGGAAAAGGCGATCGTCACGGCACCCGTCGCATCGGCGCGCTTCATGAAATCGAAGAGGTTGGCGGCGGCTTCCGAAAGATCGCCGCTAGGGCTGAGATCCAGCACGGCAACGGCATTTCCGATGCCGGCAATCTCGGGTGTCCCGAAGCGGATGAGCGCCTCATCCGGCGAAACATCGGTCGCATCGAGCCGCACGGCTGCGCCCGGCGCATAATGCGAAGCAAGCATGCCGGGCGCTTCGATGGCAGGTGCCGCACCTCTCTTGCGCTTCACGGCCTTGCCTGCCACCCGCTCGATCTCGCGCGCCGCCAATCCGCCCGGCCGCAGCAGCCGCAGCTCGCCGTCCTCGACCTTGACGATGGTCGATTCGACGCCCACCACCGAAGCGCCGGCATCGAGGATCAGCGTGATCCGCTCTCCGAGGTCGTCGTCGACATGATCGGCGCTGGTGGCGCTGATCTTGCCCGACGTATTGGCGCTTGGGGCGGCCAGAGGCTTTCCGAAGGCGCGGATCAACTCGCCGGCAAAGCCCTGCGGCACGCGGATGCCGACCGTGTCGAGACCGGCGGTCGCCAGCGGATGGATGCCGCTTTCAGGCCGTAGCGGCAGCACCAGCGTCAGCGGACCGGGCCAGAAGGCTTCCGCCAGCTTGCGGGAGATGGGATCGAAGATCGCGTAGCGTTCGGCCATAGCCAGATCGCTCATATGGCAGATCA
This sequence comes from Rhizobium sp. SG570, assembly GCF_012275345.1. NCBI lineage: Bacteria > Pseudomonadati > Pseudomonadota > Alphaproteobacteria > Hyphomicrobiales > Rhizobiaceae > Rhizobium > Rhizobium sp. SG570. Next base: position 62,516 of record NZ_JAAZQI010000009.1, read on the forward strand.
GCGGATTGAAGCGCGGCCGGCCCTTGGTTTCGTAGATACGGGTGATGGCGGCTGGATTGGTGGCATCGGCGGCAAGCCCATAGACGGTCTCCGTCGGCAATCCGATCGGCAAACCCTCGGCAAGCGTTGCCGAGGCGACCTCTATCGCCGTTTGCGGATGTTCAAGGATGTCTATGTGTCGTGCCATGGCCTGCCCGTTTGCAGTTCAGGCCGTTCTTATGCTTTTCAAGTTTTCGGATCAATGATCAAAGCTGGCGAATGATGTCGCGAAGCTGCTCGTTGCGGGCGCCGAGCAGCAGGACGTTGCGGATGGCGGTCTGCGGATCGTGGGTGTGGAAGAGCACTCCGTTGCCCCGGATGTCGCGATTGATCGTCAGCTTCTTTTCCGACGCTTCCTTGTCCGGATGGACGGCGACGGCGAAATACATTCGCGAATATTTCAGGCTGATGTCTTCGAAGAAATTGTCGTTCTGGCCGAGGCGGGCAAAGAAATTGGCGATGTAGAAGGCCCAGCTTACCTCCTCATATTTCGCGAATTGCGTTCGCGCCGCGGTGACGTGGCAATAGCCGAGATGCGGCGTATCCCGCAGGGTGTGATGGAAGATCAGTTTCGGAAAGCGGATCGACTGGTGAAAGCTGTTGAGACGGCCATGGGTTGTCTCGCCGGCGTTCCGCAGCTTGCTCGCCGTGCGTTCGGCCACTTCCTCGAACGTGAGGTAACGTCGCTCCTCGGCGAGCCAATGCGTCTTGTCGCGATTGATGCGGCCGGTGCGGAGAAATTCCGTATACCCCGCCGCCGGCGGCACCGGCTCCGGGTTGGCGGGTTTCTTGGCATCGAAATATCTGAGTTTTGCCATGCCGGCTCGCCATCGAGGTCTGGATGCCGAATGATAGATCGTCTAGCTTGAGCCGGGCTGAAGCGCGCGCTCCTGCTGGCGGATCGTTGAAAAGGATCAGAATCATGCCCGGCATTACCGATCTCAAGCTGCTGCTGGCGGGCATGAAGCCGAATCTTGCCGAGGGCGAGTTCGTCTATTGCAGCGTGCCGGCTTCGGCGCTCGCCGATCATATTCACCTGGAGCCGATCGGGCTCTTTCGGGAAAGGGAGGGAGTGACGTTGATCCTTCCTCTGGAAGCAGCGCGGCAGGCAGGGCTTCCGACGGCCCCCGCCATGCGGATGATCACGCTCGATATCCATTCCTCGCTGGAGGCGGTCGGCCTGACCGCAGCCTTTGCCACGGCCTTGGGACATGAGGGCATCAGCGCCAATGTCGTCGCCGCCTACTATCACGATCATATCTTCGTTCCGGCCGTTGATGCCGGCCGTGCGGTGGCGGCGCTGCAGGCGCTTTCGCAGGCGCACCCGCGCCTTTGATCACCTGCCATCGGCGGACCTGTCGCATTCAGAATAAAGCGTCGCTCGCGAGAGGTGGGAGGATCACTATTCCTGCATCCCACGGCGATGCATAAGAGATTGAATTGTCTTCCTTTATTGCCGCTATGCGCAACCGTCCGGGCGTCTCGTTTCGTCTGTCGCCAATTTCGAAGCCGATGTCGCATTGTAGCGCAGCGGCTGAAGGGGCCGAGAGCTATGATGTCATCAATCTCAAGGTGCCGTCTGCTAGGGAGGCGGAGAATTGGGAAGCCGGTCAAAATCCGGCGCTGCCCCCGCAACGGTGGTGGAGTAAGGCATGGCGGATAAAGCCACTGGGTCGGGTCGACCTGGGAAGGTGCCATGGGGTCCTGGCGACAGGGCCGCTCCAGAGCCCGGAAACCAGCCTTGGGCACATATGGTTTACTGACCGCGGCGGGCGGTCGGGACATTGCTTTAGGCCGTTCCCACCGGCCGTGCATGTCCTTCGCCCGTTTCTTGGTACTGCGCAAGGATAGGCAAATGGATATCAGCAGCAATGTTCTGCGGCAATTGAAGAATCGCCGTGAGGGTTTCAGCCTGGAGCAGCCCTTCTATACCGACCCGGATTACTTCAAGCTCGATATGGAGATGATCTATTATCGGGATTGGCTGTTCATCGGCCATGATTGCGAAGTGCCTCGCGCGGGCAATTATTTCACCGTCCAGATCGGCGATTATCCCGTCGTCATCGTTCGCGGTCGCGATCAGGTCATCCGTGCCTTCCACAATAGCTGTCGTCATCGCGGCTCGCGGGTCTGCACGACCGAGCGCGGCTCGTCGGCAAAGCTCGTCTGCCCCTATCACCAGTGGACCTACGAGCTGGACGGCTCGCTGCTCTTCGCCCGCCAGATGGCCGAGGATTTCGACAAGAGCCAGTACTCGCTGAAATCCGTTCACTGCGAAAGCGTCGGCGGCTATATCTTCATCTGCCTTGCGCAGAATGCGCCGGACTTCGCGCCGGTTCGTGCCACGATCGAGCCCTACATAGTCCCTCATCGTCTCAGCGAGGCCAAGGTCGCCTTCCAAAGCACCATCATCGAGAAGGGCAACTGGAAGCTCGTCTGGGAAAACAATCGCGAGTGCTACCACTGCGCTGCCAACCACCCCGAACTCTGCCGCACTTTTTCGGAAGCGCCGACGGTGAGCGGCGTGCAGGGGGCAATGAGCGATCCCGTGATCACAGCTCATTGGAAGCGCTGTGAAGCTGCCGGCCTGCCGAGCGAATTCAAGATCTCGCCGGACGGACAGTTCCGCACCGCACGCATGCCGCTGATCGAAGGGGCCGAAAGCTACACCATGTCCGGCCAGAATGCCGTCAAGCGGCCGCTCTCGCCGGATGTGACGATCAACAACATCGGTACGATGCTGCTGTTCCATTACCCGACGACCTGGAACCACATGCTCGGCGATCACGCGATTTCCTTCCGCGTCCTGCCGCTCAACGCCGAGGAAACCGCCGTCACCACCAAATGGCTGGTGCACAAGGATGCGGTCGAAGGCGTGGACTATGATCTCGAAGAGCTGACCCACGTCTGGACTGAGACCAACGATCAGGACCGCCGCATCGTCGAGGAAAATGCCTTCGGCATCCGCTCGCCTGCTTACGAGCCCGGTCCCTATTCGGAAATCCATGAAGGCGGCGTCATGCAGTTCGTCGAGTGGTACTCGAATTTCATGATCAACCGGCTGCAGGGCGATCAGGCCAAGCTGTCGGCGGTTGCCTGAACATGAACATGACCGTCTCCCTCCGTCATCGACACCTCGACCAGATGCAGCCCTGGAGCGACAGGCAGCATCTGCTCGAATGCCTCTCGGTCACGCCGGAAGCGCCCGATGTGATGACCTTCACATTCGGGTCCGACAAGGACAACTGGTTCCGTTACCTGCCGGGCCAGTTTGTGACGCTGGAGCTGCCGACGGCGCCCGAGCCGGTCATGCGCACCTATACGCTGTCGTCGACACCGTCGCGGCCCTTTTCGGTCGCCGTGACCGTCAAGGCGCAGAAGGACAGCATCGGCACGCGCTGGATGTTCGAGAACCTCAAGCCCGGCATGCGCATCAAGGCTTTCGGTCCTCTCGGCGATTTCAGCCATATCCGCCACCCCGGCGAGAAATATCTCTTCGTATCAGCCGGGTCCGGCGTGACCCCGATGATGGCCATGACCCGCTACATGGCCGACACGGCGCCGTTGTCGGACATCACCTTCGTCAATTGCTCGCGCAGCCCGGCCGACATCATCTTCCGTTCGGAGCTGGAATATCTCGCCCGCTTCATGCCGAACCTCAATCTCGGCCTGATCGTCGAGGGCTGCGGCCGCACCGAGCTCTGGTCGGGGCTGAAGGGTCGCATCGACAAGGCCAAGATCGGCTTGCTCGCGCCGGATTTCATGGATCGCACGATCTTCTGCTGCGGTCCGGAAGTCTTCATGGATGCGGTCCGCTCCATGCTGGAAGCGCATGGCTTCAACATGTCCCGCTACCATCAGGAAAGCTTCCAGCCGGCGAATGCGGCAACGCCGCTTGCCGAGGTTACCGATGATGCGTCGACTGAAGCTGCAACCACGATCCGCTTCACCATGGCCGGCAAGGACGTCGTCTGCGCGGCGGGGCAGACCGTGCTTCAGGCCGCGCGCGGCGCAGGCGTACGCATCGGTGCGGCCTGCGAATCCGGCCTCTGCGGTACATGCCGCGTCATGAAGCTTTCGGGCGAGGTCGAGATGAACCACAATGGCGGCATCCTCGATGACGAGATCGAGGAGGGCTATATCCTCGCCTGCTGTTCGCGGCCGAAGACGGATGTCCAGGTCGAAGCCTAGAGCAGCTCCAGGAAAAGCGCGCAGCGGTTTTCTGTCCGGAGTTGCGCGAACACAATATGATAGAGCGGTAACGCTATTCCGTTGTCGCTCTAGAAATCCTGATAATTCAGCTCATTGATCTCCACCGGCTCAGACCGACGGGTCGAGGCCGTGACGATGGGATCGACCACCAGCGAGATAAGCGTCTGCCGTGGTCCGTTGCAGGTCGGTGCCTGTGCGATCATCAAGTCGGGCGCAGGCAACGGTTTGGCAGGCAGCAGCTCGCCTTGCGGCCAGATCTTGGCGAGCTGTATCTTGGTCATTGGTACGATATTGACGTCGATATCGGTCAATGTGCCCGGAACGCGGTAGGGGCAGCTCTTTTCGGAACAATTGTCCGATGAAGCGAACTGCCAGATGGCATAGCTGTCCCAATTGCCGAGCGGGAAGGTGCCGGTCACGTCCGGCTTGTAGCGCGCGTACCACAGCGGCAGCCGCGACAGCAGTGGATAGATGTCGCGATGATCGGCGATGTAGCGGGCGATGTTGTGGTTGGTATAGAGGATGGGGTAGCGGCCGGTTCTGACCTTGATATGGGCGACGAAGACCTGGGCATCCTCCAGCGACATGAATTGCGTGGAGTCCATGCCGTCGATATCGAGCACCATCAGCTCGTCCGGCTGCGGATCGGCATAGTCGAGAAAGTGATTGGCCTGGTCGATGGGATTGCCGGGCCGCCCCAGATGGTAGGCGCCCCACAAAAGGCCGTTCATCTTCGCCAGCATGCGGCGCGTCTGATACAGCTCGCGACTGACGGCGTATTTGCGCCACATCGTCTTGCAGTGTGCGACCGTGTCGCCGGCATGGTCGCCTGTACAACTGAAACTTTCGGGCAGACCGTCGGAGGCCTTGGAGATGAAGCCGGCGATCCGCTTGTCCTGCAGAAACGCATTCCAGTCGATGGTGTTCAGTTCATAGGCGTCGATGATGAGGGCGTTTCTCGGATCCGTCCAGGGTCGACTTTCAGCGGCCGAAAGCTTCGTAGCCGGCCCCATGAGGGCCAGGACCATCAGAAAGCTGCAAATCAAGGCGTAAGTCTGCCGGGATCCTTTCATGAAATAATAGTAAGGATTGCTGGTTAATCTTGGGTTAAGGATGAAATCACTATAAATTCATCGTGGAGCCCTCGCATAACTCCTTAAATTGGTAGGGATTTGAGGAACAGAATAACGTGTTGCCGCGTTTCTCGCCGTCTGTTCGGACATGCGACGAAGCAGGCATTTCAACCCTGCTCGGGAAGCATCCCGATATCGAACGCCAAACGCCTGAGCACAAGACAAACCAGGGAATGGAGATAAGAATGCTTGGTTTCCGTGCGAGAATTGCGACCATCGCTATTTCGGCCGCTGTTACCCTGACGAGCTTCACGCCGTCCTTCGCATTGCAGATGCCTGCCGCACCGGTTGCGCCCGCCGAAAAGACCGCGCCCGCCAATATCGAGCAGGTTCAATGGCGCCACTATCACGGTGGTTACTATCGCCGGGGTTGGTATGGCGGCTATCGCGGTTACTCGGGCTATCGCCATGGCTATCGTTACCATGACGGCTATTGGTTCCCGCTGGCCGCCTTCGGCGCCGGTGCGATCATCGGCGGCGCGATTGCCAGCCAACCGCGCTATTACGCCGCTCCGCCTCCAGCCGGCGGCATCAACCCGCGTCACGTCGAATGGTGCTCGGATCGCTATCGCTCCTATCGCGCTTACGACAACACCTTCCAGCCCAATCAGGGCCCGCGCCGTCAGTGCTACTCACCCTATTATTGAGCGACGCTTAGAGGTTCATCGATGCGAGCCGCCCGGCACATGCCGGGCGGCTTTTCATGCATAGTCAGATGTCAGAGAATGTTGATCCGTTTGAGCAACCACCATGCCAGCAGCATGGACGCGACGATGAAGCCGATCGCATATTGCGTACCGCCTGTCCCGCCGGAGAGCGGCAGGTTCGATGTGTTCATGCCGAAGAAGCCGGTCACCAGCGTCGGCGGCAACAAGAACGCCGTCATGATCGACAGGATATAGAGATGGCGATTGATCTCGGAGGCGAGCTTCGAGTCGATTTCTTCATGCAGTAACCGGGCGCGCTCCTGGAGCGCATAGATATCATGCTCGACCGCTTCGAGCCGGCTCGTCAGGCGCCCCGCGACATCCTCGAAGCCGAGCGGCATTTCCTCGTCGTCCGAGGCGGCGGCGTGGCGCATCAGCGACAGGACTGTGCGCAGATGGCGATGCAGCCGTACGATCGTCCGTCGGATCGGCGGAAGCCGCGTGCGCTCGTCGCGCGACGTGTTCCCGTGAAGGAAGTCCTCGATAGAATTCAGCTCTTCGCTCATCTCGATGACGACCGAGATCATGGAGCGCTGGAATTCGACGACCAGCAGCTCGAAAATATCCAGCGGACGGGAAAATCGCGCCGCATTCTTTTCGATCAGCATCCGTCCCCGGTCCAGACTGCGAAGCGGCTGCAGCCGGCTGGTGATGAGCATGCGGTCGGTCAGCGCAAAATGCAGCCAGCCGATGTCACGAGTGTCCTGACCGAACTCATGCTGGAAGTCGACCAGCGTGCCGAAGAGCATCTGTTCGTCGACGGTAAGCATCGCATGCGTCTCGTGCGTGGTCAGCGCTGTGCGTGCCGCTTCGTTCAACCCAGGTACGTCCGCAAGGAAGGTTGGGACGCGGGCATCCACGAGATTGAGATGCAGCCAGAGGAAACCGTCTCCGCCAAAGAGCGTGGCGCGATCGGTATCGTCGGGCAACCGCTCCGGCTTGTCTGCGCCGGGATGGAGACGATAGGCCCAGACAAAGCCGGGTATCGTGATGGCAGACGTGATCGTGTTCATGGCCAGATCATTCGGATTGTCGGAACAGTTGCCTTAGTCTTCGTTCATGACGATTGTTTATGCAAGTCTGCCCGTTGTTGGAATAATCGCATGCGCGGGCGCAGATGTCTCAGCCGCGCAGCGCGTGCAGGGCGAATGTGTCGTTCGAGTTCGCAATCAAGTGGAAATGAGCATCGCATCGCCTTTGTAAAATTGACGTTTACGTAAAAATCAACTAGCTATAACCACACGTCGACGATGGCCTGGGTGAGGCGGGCCATCGGACCACAAATGCGGAGGAAAGCATCATGTACAAGGCGCCTGTCGAGGAAATCGCATTCACGCTGAAGCATGTCGCCGGCATGGAGCGGGCGATGGAAGAGGGCATCCTCGGCGATCTCAGCGCCGACGTCCTCGATGCCATCCTGGCGGAGGCTGGACGTTTCGCCGGCGACGAGATGGAGCCGCTTGCCGAAATCGGCGACAGGCAGGGCGCGAAGCTGGTCGACGGCAAGGTGGTTCTTCCGGACGGATGGGAAAAGCTCTATCGCGACTGGATCGCCGGCGGCTGGAACGGGTTGACCGCGCCGGAGGAGTTCGGCGGACAGGGCCTGCCACATATGCTGAATATCGCGACGCTGGAAATGTGGAATTCCGCTTCGATGGCGTTTGGTCTGGCCCCGACGCTGACCATGGGGGCGGTCGAGGCACTCATCGCCCACGGCGGCGAAGACCTGAAAAAGACATACCTGCCGAAGCTCGTATCAGGCGAGTGGGCCGGCACCATGAACCTGACCGAGCCGCATGCCGGTTCCGATGTCGGGGCGCTGCGCACGCGTGCAGAGCGCCGTGACGACGGCACCTATCGTCTCTTCGGCCAGAAGATCTTCATCACCTGGGGCGATCACGAGGCGGCGGAAAACATCGTCCATTTCGTGCTCGCCCGGCTTCCGGACGCGCCCGCGGGCACGCGCGGCATATCGCTTTTCCTCGTGCCGAAATTCCTCGTAAACGATGACGGATCGCTTGGCGTCCGTAACGATTATTTCGCCCATTCTCTGGAGCACAAGCTCGGCATCCACGGCTCGCCGACCTGCACGATAATCTATGGCGATGGCAAATATGGCGCCGAAAAAGGAGCTGTCGCCTGGCTTATCGGCGAAGAGAACAAGGGGCTCGCCTGCATGTTCACGATGATGAACAATGCGCGCCTCGCCGTCGGCATTCAGGGCGTGGCGATTGCGGAAGCCGCCACCCAGAAAGCCATCGCCTATGCCAGCGAGCGCACGCAGGGCCGCGCGCCGGGCACGACGGCGACGGGCATGAGCCCGATCATCGAACATCCCGATGTCGCCCGCATGCTGCTGACCATGAAGGCGCTGACGCAGGGTTCGCGCGCCATCTGCTATGCCTGCGCCGAGGCGATCGATATGTCGCATCGCGATCCCGAAAAGGCACGCTACTGGCAGGAGCGCGCCGCGCTGTTGACGCCGATTGCAAAATCCTTCTCCACCGATGCCGGCGTCGATGTCGCCTCGCTTGGTATCCAGGTCCATGGCGGCATGGGCTTCATCGAAGAGACGGGAGCGGCACGCCTGCTGCGGGATGCCCGCATCGCGCCGATCTATGAAGGCACCAACGGCATCCAGGCGATCGACCTCGTGACCCGCAAGCTGACCATTGCGAACGGCGATCAAGTGCGCGCCTTCCTCGGCGAATTGCGCGGAATCGCCGATGCCGTCGCCAGATCCAATCTCGACGGCTTCGGGGAAACGGCGCCGCGGCTGGAATCGGCCATCGCCGATCTCGAAAAGGCAAGCGAATGGCTGCTCTCGCGACAGGCCGAAGGCGCCGTCGCCGAGGCGCTGGCGGGTGCGACGCCCTATCAACGGCTCTTCGGTCTCGTGCTGACCGGAGCTTATCTGGCCAAGGGCGGGTTGGTCGATGCGGCGGATGGCGAGGCCGGAAAGCGCATCGCGCTTTGCCGCTTTACTGCCGAAAATCTTCTGGCCGAGACCGCCGCTCTCACTGACCGTATCGTCGCCGGCGCGTCGAGCCTTGAAGCTGCCCGCATCGCGCTTGCCTGAGGAGAGGTCATGACCGACCATATTATCATCGAACGTCCCGAGACCACGCCACATGTCCAGATTATCCGGTTCAACCGTCCGGAAAAGAAGAATGCGATCACGCGCGCCATGTACCAGGCGATGACCGATGCGCTGAAGGCGGCGGACGACACGCCGGATATCCGCGTCAACGTCTTCCTCGGCACCGAAGGCTGCTTTTCCGCCGGCAACGACATGGCCGATTTCCTGGCCTTCGCCATGGGCGGAAGCATGGGCCGCGAAGTGCTGAATTTCCTTGCCGCACTGGCGACGGCGAAGAAACCGGTCGTCTCGGGCGTGGACGGCTTGGCGATCGGCATAGGCGCCACGATCCACCTGCATTGCGATCTGACGGTGGCTTCCGACCGTAGCCTGTTCAAGACGCCTTTCGTCGATCTTGCCCTCGTCCCCGAAGCGGCCTCCAGCCTGATTGCGCCGCGCCTGATGGGTCATCAGCGCGCCTTCGCCCTGCTCGCCCTCGGCGAAGGCTTCTCCGCCGCCGAAGCAAAGGAGGCTGGCCTGATCTGGAAGGTGACCGCACCCGAAGCGGTGGAGGCTGAAACGCTATCGTCGGCTGCCAAGCTTGCGGCCAAGCCGCCGGAGGCGCTGCGGATAGCGCGTGACCTAATACGGGGCGAACCGGACGCTATTCTTGGTCGTATCGCTGAGGAAGCCGAGCTTTTCGCGACACGGCTGAAAAGCGCCGAAGCCCGTGCAGCATTCGAGGCATTCATGAAGCGGTAACTACATCACCCGCCCTCATGGTGAGGAGGCCCGAAGGGCCGTCTCGAACCACGAGGGTCGGCCACCCAACGCGCGTCGAAGAGAACTACTTCTCCAGCGCCACGACCACCTCGACATGCGAGGTCCACAGGAATTGGTCGATCGGCGTCACTTTGGTGATGCGATAGCCCCCTTCGGTCAGCAGCGCGAGATCACGTGCCAACGTTAAAGGGTTGCAGGAGACGGCGACGATCTTCTTGACCTGGGAGCGGGCCAGTTCCTTGCATTGGAATTCCGCCCCGGCGCGCGGCGGATCGAACACGACGGCGTCGTAGACCTTCAATTCCTGCGTCATCAGCGGCCGGCGGAAGAGGTCGCGGCGCTCGATGGTGACCGGCTTCAGCCCCTGCGTGTTGCGGGCGGCGTAATCGAGCGCGGCCAAGGGCTTGGCCTCGCCTTCCACCGCGTGCACCCGTCCGATCCGCGCCAGGCGAAGCGAGAAGGTGCCGCTGCCGGCGAAGAGATCGGCGATGCGCTTGGCCTTGCCGACATGGGTCGTGACCAGTTCGGCCATGGCGTCTTCGGCCTGCTTGGTCGCCTGCGTGAAGGCGCCGGGTGGCGGCGAGACCTGCACGCCGCCGAAATCGATCATCGGCTTTGCCGGTTCCACCAGGATTTCGCCGTTCACTGAGACGCGCGCGATGCCGCGAAGCGTCAGCACGGTTTCGATAGCGCTCCGACGCTGCTTGTCGGAAAGGGATTTGACGTCGTCGACGGCGAGATCGAGGCCGGAAGGCATCTCCAAAACGGAGATGCGGAAGGCTTCCGCGTTGACGGCGAGTGCCGCTGCGACCGCCGTGATCGCCGGCAATTGCGACATGATCCCGGACGAGGCGATGGGACATTCCTCGATTGCGACGATGTGGTGGCTTTCGGCCTGGTTAAAGCCGATCAGCGTGCCCTTCTCGGTCTTGCGCGCCGCAAAGACGACCTTGCGGCGCTCGCCGGGATGGGCGGCGATAATATCATCCACCTCGGGCGTCAGGCCCTTGGAACGGAGCGCGTCGAGCACGAGCTGCCGCTTGAAGGCACGGTAGGGCGCATCGGCATAGTGCTGCAGCGTGCAGCCGCCGCAGGTGCCGTTGACGCCATCGGGACCGAAGTGCCGACAGTGCGGTTCCCGCCGGTCTGGCGAGGCCGCTGCGATCGACATCAACGTGCCCTGGCTTTTCACCCGCGCGATGGCGACGCTTTCGCCCGGCAGCGTAAAGGGCACGTAGATCGGGCCATCAGCGCCTTGCGCGATGCCGTCGCCCTGGGCGCCGAGCTTCTGGATGGTGACGGTTTCGGTGCTCATGGCTTGATCCCTGCGAGAAGAAATTCGTGGTTGCCGTCGCCGCCTGATATCGGCGAGGCGATGAGGCCGAGGCTCTGCCAGCCCATATCCTCGCAGAACCAGCGTTCGAGCTCGGCAGCAACGGCGGGAGCAGAGGAGGGGTCTTTCAGAAGACCGGCCTTGCCGATCGCATCGCGCCCTGCCTCGAACTGCGGCTTCACCAGCAACACGGCGCGCGCGCCCAGCTCCGCAAAAGCCAGCGCCGGCGCCAACGCCAGCTTCAGCGAGATGAAGGAGACATCGGAAACGATGAACGAGATCGGCTTGCCGATATCCTCGGCCGTGAGGTTGCGGGCGTTCAGCCCCTCTATACTAGTCACGCGCGGATCGGCCGATATGCGTGGATGCATCTGCCCATGGCCGACATCGATGGATGTGACATGCGCGGCGCCACGCTGCAACAATACCTCGGTAAAGCCGCCGGTCGACGCGCCGACGTCGAGACAGTGCTGCCCTTTCGGATCGAGCTGGAAATGATCGAGTGCCGCGACCAGCTTCAGGGCCGCCCGCGAGACATAATCCTGGGCCGGATCGTCGATCGCGATCTGCGCCTCTTCGGTGAACAGCGTGCCCGGTTTGGTCACGACCTTGCCGTCGACGGTCACGGTGCCGCGTTGAATGGCATCGCGCGCCCGTGATCGGCTGGCGAAAAGCGAAAGGGTGACGAGAAGCTGGTCGAGGCGTTGCGGTTCTGACATAGGCAGTCCATGCCGGGCAATGCAGTGCGTTGCAAGCCTTTTGTGCCGATGTCGCCGTTGACGCCGGGCTGCAGCCGGCCATAATCGCACAAATCAACGGTTGAGAGGGCATCATGCGAAGAATCGGTGGCTATGCGGCGCTATTGGCGATGTTCGCCGCTCCGGCCTTTGCGAACGACACCATGGCCGAGTTGAAGACCGGCGGTCTCGCCTATGTCCGCACCGGCGATATCAGCATGGACGAGGAGAAGCTCTTCATTTCCGCGGCCCAGGTGCGCGTCGACTATGTCTTCGAAAACACATCCGACAAGGACGTCGAAAGTCTCGTCGCTTTCCCGATGCCCGATATCAAGGGTGATGTCGACAGCATGGTCGATGCCGGAAATGTCGACGCCGACAACTTCCTGGGCTTCACCGTGACGCAGGACGGCAAGGCGATCGTACCGACCCTTCAGCAGAGCGTCACGGTCGCGGGCGTCGACATGACGGATGAATTGAAGGCGCGCGGCGTACCGTTACTGCCGCTCAGCAAGACGGCCATGGATGCCGTCGCCAAGCTGCCCGTCGATGTCTTGGAAGACTGGACGGCTCGCGGGTTGATCGTTGATGACGAATATGACAATGACGGCCAGGGCATGAAGCATCATCCGACGCCGATGTGGACGCTGCATACCACCTATTGGTGGCGCACCAAGTTTCCGGCCAAAGCCAGGATCGGCGTACAGCATAGCTACAAGCCGAGCGTAGGCGGCACCGTGGCCATTACGTTTGCCGGCGACCAGGACTACCAGAAACAGCAGCTGCAGGCCTACCGCAGCAAGTATTGCGTCGACGATGCCTTCCTGAAGACGGCGACCAAGCTTTCCGCCACGGCCGACAAGGGCGGCCGCACCTATACCGAGAGCTGGATCTCCTATGTGCTGACCACAGGCGCCAACTGGTCCGGCCCGATCAAGCATTTCGAGCTGACGGTCGACAAGGGCAGCCCGGAAAACTACATCAGCTTCTGCGGCACCGACGTCAAAAAGACCGGGCCGACCTCCTTTCAGATGGCGGCGCAGGATTTTTATCCCGAACACGATCTGGATATCTTGATCCTCGCCGCGACCCCCGGGAACTGAGCCAGGTTTAAACGGCGTATCGTCAAAATTAAATAATTTTAAAGCCGTAGCCTCTACCGATGTCCGGGATTGCGATGGTCTGTTTTAGGATCAACGCCTGCCATGACGGCTTCACGCTTCCGCGTCCCAATCATACCCTTCCCTGAATTTTTCGAGCATCCGCCGTCCTTTCCCACGGCCTATCGATGCTCGCCAGGACCGGCGCTCAGGAGGCGCTCGCTTATGTTTGCGAAAAAACTGTCGCTGAATGGCAAGCTTGCCATAACGTTCACGGCGCTGATCGCCATTTTCGCCTGCGTTTCGGCATTCGTGTATTCCAAGGAAGAGATGTCGGCTGGAGCTGCAGCGGAGCAGGCCAGGTCGCAGCAGCTCGTCAATCTCATCGACGACTCCTTGCAGGCAATGCTGGAGCAGGCGGTCAACCTGCGCGGCTTCCTCCTGCTCCACAGCGACAGCACCTATGCCGATGTTTTCGCCAATCGCGACCGGATGTTGAAGAGCATTGCCGCGGCCAAGCAGGTCGCCGCCGACTCTCCGGATCTGCTGCAGGCCATCGACAACATGCAGAAGGCCGCGGATATCTATTTCCATCAGCTTGCAGAGCCGCAGACGAAGGCTCGCAAGGAAACTGACATGCCGCTCGACCAGATCGTCAAGATCGGTCAGAACGAAACCAAGGGCCAACTCGACGGTTTCCGCGAGGCGGCCGCAAAGATCAAGCAGGCAGCCCGCGCCAAGGCCGGCGACCTGGCGGCGACGCAGGATCAGGCCAATGGCGATCTGCGCCTGACGCTCGTCGTGGGCGGCATCCTCGTGGCGCTGATCGCCGCCGTTCTTGCCTGGCTGCTGTCGCGCATCATCGTTCGCCCGATCGTCGGCATGACCGCCGCCATGGGACGTCTGGCCGGCGGCGAGCACGATATCGACGTTCCAGCCGTTGGCCGTGGCGATGAAGTCGGCAGCATGGCCGATGCCGTTCTCGTCTTCAAGCAGGCGGCGATCGAGAAGCTGCGCCTCGCCGGCGAGACCGATCGCATGCGCGATGACGCCGAGCGTCAGCGCCAGGTGAGCGATGATCAGAAGGCGCGCGAAGAAGGTGAAATCCGCTTCGCTATGGAGACGCTCGCAGGTGGGCTCTCGGCTCTCGCCGCCGGCAATGTCGCGGCGCGTCTCGACCGCACCTTTGCGCCGCAGTTCGACAGCGTTCGCGCCGATTTCAACAATGCCGTCGAAAAGCTGGAAGCGGCCTTGCAGTCAGTCGGCACCAATGCCGCCGCCATCAATGCCGGCGCCGACGAAATCCGTTCGGCCGCCGACGATCTTGCCCATCGTACCGAGCAGCAGGCCGCCGCCGTCGAGGAGACTGCCGCAGCCCTGGAAGAGGTCACCACGACGGTCCGCGATTCGGCCAAGCGCGCCGAGGATGTCGGCCATCTCGTCGAGCGTGCACGCCTCGGCGCCGAGAAGTCCGGTGAAGTGGTGCGCAAGGCGGTATCCGCCATGCAGCAGATCGAAAAGTCCTCGGGCGAGATCAGCAACATCATCAGCGTCATCGACGATATCGCCTTCCAGACCAATCTGCTTGCCCTGAACGCCGGTGTCGAAGCCGCCCGCGCCGGTGATGCCGGCAAGGGTTTTGCCGTCGTCGCCCAGGAAGTCCGCGAGCTTGCCCAGCGGTCCGCCAATGCCGCCAAGGAAATCAAGGCGCTGATCACCACGTCGAGCGATCAGGTCAATACCGGCGTGTCCCTGGTCGGCGAGACCGGCAAGGCTCTGGAATTGATCGTTTCGGAAGTTCAGGAAATCAATCGTCACGTCGGCGCGATCGTCACGGCGACCCGCGAGCAGTCGACCGGCCTGCAGGAGATCAACACTGCGGTCAACAACATGGATCAGGGCACGCAGAAGAATGCCGCCATGGTCGAGGAACAGACCGCAGCCAGCCACGCACTCGCCCGCGAAGCCGCGGCACTGAATGAGCTGTTGCGCCAGTTCCGGCTCAGCAATGCGCCGCAGGCAACGTCCGCGCGTCCCGCAGTCGCAACGGCACGCTCGAAGCCTGCTGTATCGCCGGCCCGGGCGCTCGGCCGCACGGTGGCCAAGGCTTTCGGCGGCAAGGCAACCGCGGCTGCGGCAGCTCAGGACGAATGGGAGGAGTTCTGATCTTCCTTCGATGAACGACCCCGCCTGGGTCGTTCATGGCGAATCATCTCCGTAAACAGCATCGGCCCGCCGCTCAGCGACGGGCCGATGCTGTTGAGAGGCCGAGAAAAGACGACGAGGTCTCCAGCTCCGTTCTATTTCGGCGCATCTGTCGCGACAACGGACAACAGCTCTTTTGCGTGGCATGCTGGCCTTGAGCGCCGTCAACGCCATGCCAGCCGCCCTTCTCCTCAGCATTTGTTAAATATTTAAGCGATGAGAGGGTTGCGCTGGGCTTCGAACCACCTTTTTTATAGGCCTCGTGATGATTGCCGAGGGAGATTCGAATGGGACGGCTCGTCCGAGTTCCGACCAATGAAACACAGAGACTTTTAGCGGTACGCTCCCTGAACGCGATTCATAGCAGTCCGACGCCGGAGCTTTCCGTCCTTGCGGAGCTGGCAAGGGGCGTTTTCGGCACACCCTATGCGGCGATCTATATCATCGACGAGGACTGGCAGCGCATTGCGGGGCAGGCGGGCCTCGAGATTGCCGAATGCTCCCGCGATATGTCGATCTGCACGCGCGTGGTCTTTGACGACGAATTGCTTGTTATACCCGATCTGGCTGAAGATACCGAGTTGATGGTCGCGCCCTTTGTCGTGGAGGATCCGCGTTTTCGCTTCTATGCAGGCGCACCGGTCCGATTGGAGAATGGCCAACCCGTAGGTGCCTTCTGCATTCTCGATCAGTCGCCGAGGCGCTTTTCCCCGAGCGAGGAGCAGAGCCTTTTGCGATTTGCGCAGATCGCAAGCGCTCTCCTGTGTCTTCAGAAGACGAATCTGCTAATGGGTATCGCTGAAAACGACTTGCGCACTGCCGCCATGACCGACCCTCTGACCCGCTTCTTCAACCGTTCGGCGTTGGATGCCGTAGTCGACGGAGCATTGAGCGCCGCTGTTGCAGCTGACCGGAATTTCGGCGTCCTCTATCTCGACATGGATGGCTTCAAGTCGATCAACGACCGCTTCGGTCATAATGTCGGCGACGAAGTTTTGTGCGAGGCGGCAGCACGCATCCGCTCGGTCATCCGTACCGATGATATCGTCGTTCGTATGGGAGGCGACGAGTTCGCGATATTCGTGCCGGCCCCGCCCGACAGGAACGCGCTTGTTTCATTGTCCGAACGATTGCTTATGGCATTCCGAGCGCCGTTTACGGTCGATGGCGTATCCATTTTCGCAAGGCTGAGCATCGGCGCTGCACTCGCGCCCAACGATGGCGCGACACGTATGTTGCTGCTCAGGAATGTCGATGCTGCGCTTTATCAGGCAAAGGCAGCCGGCCGCGACCGCGTGGCAGTTTTCAATGCGCTCGATTCTTGATGGCATCAGGCGGCCGTAGACCCGCCTGATCCTATCCGCATTATCCGGCAGCCTCGACGATCCGGCCGTGGCCCAGCGCCCTGAACACCGTCTGCACGATGCCTGCGCGGTCGAGGCCGGCTTTGGCATTCATGACTTCGGGCTTCGCCTGGTCCATCCAGATATCGGGCATGACGAGCGTGCGGATCTTCAGGCCGTTGTCGAGCAAGCCCTCGCTGGCGAGGAACTGCATGACCTGGCTGCCGAAGCCGCCGACCGATCCCTCTTCGATGGTGATCAGCATCTCGTGGTGGGCAGCAAGCTGGCGAATGAGATCGTGGTCGAGCGGCTTGGCGAAGCGGGCGTCTGCGACCGTCGTCGGCAGGCCGGCGGCGTCGAGATCCTCGGCCGCGGCAAGGCTGTCGGCGAGACGCGTGCCGAAGGAGAGCAAGGCGACTTTCGACCCCTGCTTGACCACGCGACCCTTACCGATCTCCAGAATCTGGCCCCGTTCGGGCATTTCGATGCCGACGCCTTCGCCGCGCGGATAGCGGAACGAGATCGGCCCGAGATCGTAGGCGGCCGCCGTCCGCACCATATGCTTCAGTTCCGCCTCGTCGGCGGCAGCCATGACGACGAAGCCGGGCAGGGTCGCCAGAAAGGTCGTGTCGAAGGACCCGGCATGCGTCGGCCCGTCGGCGCCGACGAAACCGGCGCGATCGATCGGGAAGCGCACCGGCAGACCCTGGATCGCCACGTCATGTACCACCTGGTCATAGGCGCGCTGCAGGAAGGTGGAATAGAGCGCGGCAAAGGGCTTGTAGCCCTCGGCGGCAAGGCCGGCAGCAAAGGTCACGGCATGCTGCTCGGCGATGCCGACGTCGAAACAGCGCTTGGGATAGAATTCCTGGAGCTTGTCGAGGCCGGTACCATTAGGCATGGCGGCGGTAATGCCGACGATCTTGTCGTCGAACATCGCCTCCTGCACGAGGGCATCGGCAAAAACGCTGGTGTAGCTCGGCGCATTCGGTTTCACCTTGGCCTGCGCGCCTGTGATGACGTCGAACTTGTTGACGCCATGATATTTGTCGGCGGCCGCCTCGGCCGGGGGATAGCCCTTGCCCTTTTGCGTCACGACATGGATCAGCACCGGACCTTGCGCATTGTCGCGGACGTTGCGCAGCACCGGCAGCAGATGCTCGAAGGAATGGCCGTCGATCGGTCCGATATGATAGAAGCCCATCTCCTCGAACATCGTTCCACCGGTCACATAGCCCCGTGCGTGCTCGACGGCGCGTGTTATGGCGCGATCGACCTTCTTGCCGAGATAGGCCGTCAGTTTCTTGCCGAAATCGCGGAAGCCCATATACGTGCGGCCGGAGGCGAGGCGGGCGAGATAGGCGCTCATCGCGCCCGTCGGCGGCGCGATCGACATATCGTTGTCGTTGAGGATGACGATCAGCCGCGCGTCGAGCGCGCCGGCATTGTTCAAGGCTTCATAGGCCATGCCGGCCGACATCGCGCCGTCGCCGATGACGGCGATGACCCGGCGGTCGGTCCCATCAAGCTCGGCGGCGACTGCCATGCCGAGGCCGGCGGAAATGGATGTGGAGGAATGCGCGGCGCCGAAGGGGTCGTATTCGCTTTCGGCGCGGCGCGTGAAGCCCGAAATGCCGCCTTCCTGGCGCAGCGTGCGGATGCGGTCGCGCCGTCCGGTCAGAATCTTGTGCGGATAACACTGATGCCCGACATCGAAGATGAGGCGATCGTTCGGCGTATCGAAAACGCTGTGGATGGCAATGGTGAGTTCGACGACGCCAAGACCGGCGCCGAGATGTCCGCCCGTGCGCGATACCGCATCGATCATTTCGTCACGGACTTCGCGGGCGAGTTGCGGCAAGTCCCGGTCCTCCAGCTTTCGCAGGTCGGAAGGATAATGGACCCGGTCCAGCAGCGGCGTCTCTGGCATTTGTGTCAAGGCAGAAGCCTCTTTCTTGCTATTCTTGGGCGGTTGCCCGCCTTTACGTCAAAACAGATTGCGACAAAAGACGCCGAATTCAAGGAGTGCCCGAACAAGAAACATTTGGCACTGTTATGAACCCGTCAGCCCTCCGGCAAGGGAATAAACTCTTCCTCGTCGCCCGGCACGATATCGAAACGGCCCGTGCGCCATTCTTCCTTGGCTTTTTCGATGCGTTCCTTGGAAGAGGATACGAAGTTCCACCAGATATAGCGCTTCGAATTGAGCGCCGCACCTCCAAAAAGCATGAGATGACAGCCTTTTTCCGCAGCTTCCAGGGTGATGGCATCGCCGGGGCGGAAAACGAGGAGCTGATCCTGCGCGAAGTGATCGCCGGCGACGATGAGCGAGCCGGAGAGGATATAGACCGCGCGCTCCTCATGGGCTGCACCAAAAGGAAACGTCGTGTTCGGCTGAAGCTGCAGATCGACATACAGCGTGTCGGAGAAGGATTTCACCGGTGATTTCAGGCCTTCGAAATCTCCGATCACCACGCGCCCGGTTACGCCTCCATCGGCGATGACAGGCAGCTCGTCTTTCTCTGTATGGGCAAAGGAAGGATCGATCTCCTCCTTGTCGTCGGGGAGCGCCAGCCATGTCTGCAGGCCCGACATCGCAAAAGGATGATCGCGCAGATTTTCCGGGGTGCGTTCGGAGTGCACGATCCCGCGTCCGGCCGTCATCAGGTTGACGTCGCCGGGGCGGATCACCTTGGCCGTGCCGAGGCTGTCGAGATGGCGGATCTCGCCGTCGAACAGATAGGTGACAGTGGAAAGGCCGATATGCGGATGCGGGCGCACATCAACCGCTTGGCCCGGCCGAAAAATTGCAGGCCCCATGCGGTCGAAGAAGATGAACGGCCCCACCAACCGTCGGCGGCTGCTTGGAAGAGCTCGCCGCACGGAGAAACCGCCAAGGTCGCTGGTGCGCGGAATGATGAGATTCTCGATCGCATCGCAGGCGAAGGCGTCACCGGCTTGCGGATCGTTTCCTGGGAAGAAAGACATGGCGGTTCTCCTTTCGGTTGAGGCTCAACCTACCGGGAATGTCAGGGAAACTCAAACTTTCCTGTCTTATCTCACGCGCCGTCCAGCGGCTCCGTGCCCTGCGGCTTGCCGGCGCGGTCGAGCCGGATCTTCTCGATGCGGTTCTCGGCGGCCGACAGCAGCGCCTCGCAATGCTTCTTCAGTGCCTCGCCGCGCTCGTAGATGGTGATGGATTCATCCAGTGCCACGTCGCCGCGTTCCAGCCGCGCAACGATGCTTTCAAGCTCCGCCACGGCCTTCTCGAAGGAATAGCCTGATACATCTACCTTGGCGCTTTCGCTCATCGTCAACCCTTCATCATGCGCAGAATATGCAGACCCGCCGATTCGGCCAGCCCTTCCAGATCATAGCCGCCTTCGAGCAGGCTGACGACCCGGTTGTTGGCGCTGCGATCGGCGACCTCCAGGATCCGCCCCGTCGCCCAGTCGAAATCCTCGCCGGTGAGGTTCAATTGTGCCAATGGATCGCGGTGGTGGGCATCGAAGCCGGCCGAGATGATGATGATGTCCGGGCGGAAATCATCGAGCGCCGGCAGGATGCGCGACTTGAAGGCCTCTCGGAAATGATCGCCGCCGGTATTGGGCGAAAGCGGCGCATTGACGATGGTATTGTGCGGGCCGCGCTCGTCCTTCTTGCCGGTGCCCGGATAGAGCGGCATCTGGTGGGTCGAACAGAAAAGCACGGATGGATCGTCCCAGAAGATGTCCTGAGTGCCGTTGCCGTGGTGCACGTCCCAATCGACGATGGCGACGCGCTCGGCGCCATGAGCCTTTTGCGCATGGCGGGCGGCGATCGCCGCATTGTTGAAGAAGCAGAAGCCCATGGCCTTGGTCTTCTCCGCATGGTGGCCGGGCGGGCGGGCTGCGACGAAGACATTGTCGGCAGCGCCGGAAAATACGTCATCGACCGCGGCCATGGCGCCGCCGACGCCGTGCATGATCGCCTGCAGCGTCTTCGGGCTGGCATAGGTATCCGCCTCGATCTGGTTGATCTCGCCATCGTTGCCTTTGTCCGGCATCGAGCGCAGGACGAAGTCCAGATGCTCTTCGGGATGGGCAAGCAGGACCGCGTCTTCATTGGCCGCAGGGGCCTTTCGCCGGTCGAGCCGCTCGAAATTCGGATGCTCCAGCGCGATGTTCAGCGAGCGCAGCCGGTCCGGCCGTTCCGGGTGGCCAGGCGGTACAATATGCTCAAGAAAAATCGGGTGTTCGTAAAGACGTGTGCTCATGGGGCCAATCTATAAATGAGGTGTGACGCCTATTACAGGACATGGACAATGTCACTACAATGTCAACAATCCATCTTAACCACTTTGGAGCGGCGCCCGTTTACTTATTAAGGCGCGATGTTAAGCTTTCATTAAGGTGCGTATGGCGTTGGGCAGGGTTTTCACGTGATGACGAGTGTAGAGCGATCCGATGTCATCGAGTTGAGAGTGCCACCGCGCGATGTCGACCGGCACGGTCATATGTTCATCGCCTCCTATATCTCACAGGCGGAGACGGCGCTCTCGAATTTCTGGCGCACGCGGCCGCTGGTCGACGACGAACCGGCCTATGTCGCCACCAAGGCATCCTGTTCCCTGCACAGGGCCTTGCATTACGACGACCTTGCCCGCTTCTCGATCAGCGTCAACAAGATCGGCGGCAAGTCCATCGGCTTCGTCGTCATGGTCGAGACCGGCAATGAACTGGCGGCCGAGGTCGAGATTCTGTGGCTTGCCGTGCGTGGCGATGAGCACGACCCTGCGCCGCTGCCCGAGGACACCCGCGACTGGCTCTACAAATATCTGACGTGATGCGTTCACCGATTGCGTTTTTTCCGCCCTGAGCCGAGTTCAGCTCCGCTGCGGCAGAAGCGGATAGCCGGCCATGACGGCGCGACCGACGAGGGCAGCGACGACTGCCTTGATGAGATCACCCGGCACAAAGCCCAGGGAGCCGAAGAACGCTTTGGTGAAGCCGATGTTGATGGCCAGCCAGGCAATGCCGAAGGCATAGAGCACCACGACGCCGCCGATGACGGCGGCGATGAAGAAGCCGATGCCCTGGTTGAGGCTGGTCTGCTCCGGCTTCACCAGCCGCTCCGAGAGATAGCCGGTAACGAAGGCGGCGAATATCCAGCCGATGAAGAAACCGGCCGTCGGGCCCGCGAAGACGGCAAGACCGCCGCGGCCGCCCGATAGCACCGGCATGCCGATTATCACCAGCAGGACGACGATCAGCACCGCGATCGTACCGCGCCTGGCGCCGAGCACCACGCCCGCCAGCATCACGCCAAGCGACTGCGCGGTGATCGGCACGGGAATGATGCCGATCGGGATCGGCGGCAACAGGCCGAGCGCCACGATGATGGCGGCAAAGAGTGCGGAGAGGACAAGATCGCGGGTATTCATGGCGGCTCCATCCGAAAAAGATCTATGTTCAATGCCGCCGAATGCCGCGCGCGTCAATCGCAGCCGCGATATTGTCAGCGTCGCGCAGCGTGAGGATGATCAGCGGCACAAGCGTCGTTGCCAAGCGTATTTTGATTCCCCGCGCTTCGTGCGCTTCGCGGATGGCGCGATAGCGGTCGAGAATCTCAGGCACGAAACGCAGGACGAGGCCGACCGCGAGCCCGATATCGGCCGCCCTGAGCAAACCCATCTTCTCAAGCGGCGTCGCAAGAACGGTGATTTCATCGATGAAGGCGGCCATCGATGTTGTCGCCGTTACAGCGGCTGCAAACAGCGCAAGCGCGGTCAGCCGCAGCGCCACCACGACGACAAGGTGAAACGGACTGAAGAGCAGGTTCAAGAGTGAAAGCACGGCAATGGAGATGAGGATCGGACGGAGCCGCCTCAATGCCTCGCCGACCGAGAGGCCGCTGCGAAAATAGAGGCCGGCACCGATGAGGTTTGCGAGCTCGAGCAGCGCGGTGGAATCCGCCAGGAACAATAGAATGCCGAGCGCGGCAAGCGTTACGAGTTTCACGCGCGGTGTCAGCCGATGCATCCATGTATCCGCGTCCACGTGCAGCGTTTGCATCAGCTCGCCATCTCCTTGTAGTGGGCGATGGCTTCCGCCGCCGGTGCGTCGACAACGAGGCGGCCCTGATCGAACAGCAGCACCCGGTCGAAATCCTCGACCAGCGGCAGGTCGTGGCTGATGATGATGACGTTTTCCGGCAACGCTGCGATCGTCCTCTGCACCAGCGCCCTGTTCTTCAAGTCGAGCTGGTTGGTGGGTTCGTCGAGAATGAGGATATCGGGGCCGGTGACCAGCACCGAGCAAAGAGCTGCCATCTGCAGCTCGCCGCCCGAAAGTTCATGGGCGCGCCGCGCGCCGAGATGGCTGACGCCGAACCGCTCGAGAATGCCGTCCACCGCCGCCTCGATCTGCACCTTGTCCAAGCCGCGAGCCTTGAGCCCGAAGGCGATGTCGTCGCGCACGATGGGCAGGATGATCTGGTTCTGCGGCGACTGAAAGATATAGCCGACTTTTCCGAGCACGGAGGCGGCATCGCTGGCCGTATCGAGCCCGTCGACGACGACGCGGCCGGTGGTCGGCTTGGCGAGCCCGTTGATCAGCCGCGCAAAGGTCGTCTTGCCGGAACCGTTGAGGCCGATGATCCCGACGCGCTTCTCCTGAAGCGTCAGGTTCAGCGGGTAGAGCGCGGTCCGTGTGCCGAAGTTGACGCCGGCATTGTCGAAGCGGATGTCCAAGCGGCTTGCCTGTCCCATGGTGATGTCGCGGTCCTATAGCGCATTACGGCGATTTATCAAATCAGGGGCTGTTTGAAAGCATGGGAATTTATGCCTATGATCGCTCCATGACGAATCTGCTTTCGAATCGCGACGCCCGCCGCGTCTTCCTTGCCAAGCAGGGGCTTGCCAATCCGCCGAACCGCGCCTTGACCAAGGCGGGGTTGCTGCAGCTCATCCACGATATCGGCTTCGTGCAGGTGGACAGTATTGGTACCGTCGAGCGGGCGCATCACCAGATCCTGTTCTCGCGCAATCAGACCTATCGACGCGAACATCTGACCGAGCTGCTGGAAAAGGACGGTGCGCTGTTCGAACACTGGACGCACGATGCCTCGATCCTGCCGAGCGCTTTCTTCGTTTATTGGAAGCACCGGTTCCGCCGCGAGGAGTTGGCGCTCGTCGAGCGGTGGCGCAAATGGCGCGGCGAGGGTTTCGAGTCTGCTTTTGAAGAGACCTACGAGCGTGTGCTGAAGAACGGCGCCATCATGGCGCGTGAGATCAAGGCGGAGGGCCATGTCTCGGGCGGCTGGTGGAATTGGCATCCGAACAAGACCGCGCTCGAATATTTCTGGCGTACCGGCAAATTCGCGATCGCCGGCCGCACGAATTTCCAGAAGGTCTACGATCTGGTCGAGCGCGTCTTGCCGGATCACGTCCATACACCGGAGGTCGATCATGAGGAATTCGTCGAATGGGCTTGCCGCAGCGCTTTGCAGCGCCTGGGCTTTGCCACCTCAGGCGAAATCGCTGCCTTCTGGGATCTGGTGACGCCGCAGGAAGCTAAGACATGGGTGGAGACGCATCGCGACGAACTGACGGAAATGCTGATCGAACCGGCCATTGGCGGGAAGCCACGCCCCTCCTTCGCGTTCACCGACTTCCATGCCATGCTCGACAGTTATCCGGAAGCGCCGGCGCGTATCCGCGTGCTCAGTCCCTTCGACCCGGTGCTGCGCGACCGCAACCGCACCGAACGCCTCTTCGGTTTCTTCTACCGCATCGAGATTTTCGTACCGGAGCCCAAGCGCGAATATGGCTACTATGTTTTCCCTCTGCTGGAGGGCGACCGGCTCATCGGCCGCATCGACATGAAGGCCGACCGCAAGGTGGGTACATTGGACGTCAAGCGCTTGTGGCTGGAACCGGGCGTCAAACCCTCTGCTGGCCGGCTTGAGAGGTTGGAAGCGGAGCTGGAGCGTGTCGCCCGTTTCACCGGCGTCGAGAAGGTCGTTTTTCTCGAGGGCTGGCGGGGCTAACCACCTCCCCCTTGAGGGGGGAGGTCGCGCGGAACGCGCTGGTTGGGCTGACAGTTGGTTAGCTCTGGCAGCGGGCGCAAATAACTCCACCTAACCCTCCCCCCAGGGGGAGGGTTAGGTGGAGGGGCCTATGAAAAGGGAGGGATACTTGGCACCAATTCTTGAGGGCCGCAATATCAGGCTCCGCCCGCCATGTGCTGATGATGCAGATGTGCGTGTTGCTCTCGGCAATCATGCCGAGATAGCGGGGATGTACGGCGTGAACAGCGGCGACGTGAAGCCGATTACCCAGGAAGGCGCGACCGCGTGGCTGCAATGGCTTATCGATCATCCCCATGCGTGGATCATCGAAATCAATGGCGTCTTCGCCGGTGAAATCAGATTGGACAACGTCAATCGCCAAGACAGGCGCGCGACGATGGCGATCGGTATCAACAATCCAGCCTTGCTAGGCAAAGGCTTCGGCACCGAAGCGATCACCGTTCTGCTGCGCCATGCTTTTGGTGAAATGGGGCTGCATCGTATCGGAATACGCGTGCTCGCCTACAACAAACGCGCCATCCGCGCCTATGAAAAGTGCGGCTTTATTGTCGAAGGACGGGAGCGGGAGACGGCCTATGTCAACGGCAGTTGGCACGATGACATCATGATGGGCCTGCTCGATCGAGATTTCTCGTCGCTGCGGCCGCGAGACTGATTTTATCCGTCAGAACTGCGTGCCGCGTGCGGTTGGTCGGCTTTTGCTCACGTTGCTGGTCGATGTTGGCGCGACGCTCGTAGTGCCTGCAAATTCGGTTTGAGATAAGGCGGTGACCAGATCACAAGCCCCGTCAAAATGCCGATTATGAAAATGATCTTTGCAGCGATGGCGAAAGCTGTCCCAAGCAATCCTGTCCAAAACAATGCGCGGTAAGAGCCGTAACGCGCTTCGAGTGCCTCATACAGCAGATTCCCACCGTCAAGCGGAAATGCCGGCAAAAGATTCACGCCACACCAAACAAGATTTAACACGCCAAGCCAAAGCAACGCTGTGAAAAGCGGTGGAACGGCAGTGGGTGGGGGCCGAAACCAAGGTGCCTCTGGACTTGGCGCAACAGGACTGAGGGAATTCTGGATAGCGGTATGATAGGCCAACAAAAGCACGAGCCCGAGCACGAGATTGATAATGGGCCCCGCGATCGTAATCAAACGCCGCTCAATATGGGTGCTCCCCTCGGTTTCCAAAATAGCTTGACCACCGCCTGCATGCAGGCGGATTAGCGTTGGGGTAAAACCGAGATACCGCGCCGTAAGAGAATGGCCGAGCTCATGAGCCAGGATCGAAAGGATGATGCCTACGGCCACGAGGCCTGCGGCGATGAATCCCGTTGCGCTAAACCTGCTCCACAGGGGAAAAGTGATGAAGAACGCAACGATCATGATGCCACCGTGCAACCAGATCGGCGGCAACCCGGCAATCGTTAGCTCCAACCCTTCATCGCAATAGGTCAGCTTCAACGGCTATAGACCTCGTACAGGCTTCGCCAGGAACGATCGCGCTGTCTCGCCCATTCGCGGGCGAGATCAACCTCTCAGCAAATCTCCGTCTTGGCGATCTTGATGCCGAAGCCTTCGAGGCCGACATAGTGCCGTTCGCGGCTGGTCAGCAGCTTGATGGAGCTGACGCCGAGATCCTTGAGGATCTGCGCGCCTAGACCGATTTCCAGCCATTCGCTTTCGCGCGCCTGCGCCTCGGCATGGCTTTCACGCTCGGCCTGTCGCGCTTTGCGGCCATTGTCGAAATGGCCAACGCCCACGGAACCTTCGCGCAGATAGACGATGATGCCGCGGCCTTCTTCTGCGATCTTCTTCATGTAGAAATCGACGGGACGGCGCTTGCCGAAAATATCCTCGGCAACACTCTCGGGATGCAGGCGCACCGGAATGTCGATGCCGTCGCGGATGTCTCCGAAGACGACGGCGAGATGCTGCATCGTGTCCCAGGGCAGCGAATAGGTATGCGCGCGCGCCTTGCCGAACGGCGTGTCGATATCGAAGCTGGTGCCGAGCTCGATCAGCGTTTCCTTGCGCTGGCGATAGGCGATGAGATCGGCGACGGAGACCATCTTCAGCTCGTGCTGTTCGGCGAAGCTGACCACCTGCGGGCCGCGCGTCACCGTGCCGTCGTCATTGACGAGTTCGCTGATGACGCCGATCGGCGGCAGGCCGGCGAGCTTGCAGAGATCGACCGCGGCTTCCGTGTGGCCCGAGCGCATCAGCACGCCGCCTTCGCGGGCGACGAGCGGGAAAATATGGCCGGGGCGGACGAAATCGGTCGGGCCGACATTCGGATTGGCGAGGTTGCGCACGGTCAGCGTCCGGTCGTCGGCGGAAATACCCGTTGTCGTGCCGTGCTTGAAGTCGACGGAAACAGTGAAAGCGGTCGTATGGGCGGAATCGTTTTCCGCCACCATGGCATTGAGGTTCAGGCGCTTGGCCTCCTCGCGCGGCATGGGCGTACAGACGATGCCGGATGTATGGCGAACGATGAAAGCCATCTTTTCCGGCGTGCAATGAACCGCGGCAACGATCAGGTCGCCCTCGTTCTCGCGGTCGTTGTCATCCATGACGACGACGATTTCGCCGGCTTCAAAAGCCCGGATGGCATCGACAACGCGCTTCTGGTCGTAAGGCATCAAGAAATCCCTATCTCTGCCGGCCCGTCTGGCCGCGATCTCTCAGATAATGATCGGCAACGGCGCAGGCAACCATTGCCTCGCCGATCGGCACGGCGCGAATGCCGACGCATGGATCATGCCGCCCCTTGGTGCGCACGTCGACATTGTTGCCATCAGCATCGATCGATTGGCGTTCCGTCAGGATCGAGGACGTCGGCTTGATGGCGAAGCGGGCGACAACCGGCTCGCCGGTGGAAATGCCGCCCAGAACGCCGCCGGCATGGTTGGACAGGAAGATGCGGTTGCCGTCGTTGCCCATGCGCATTTCGTCGGCGTTTTCCTCGCCGGTCAGTTCGGCGGATGCGAAGCCTTCGCCGATCTCGACGCCCTTGACGGCATTGATCGACATCAGCAGCGAGGCGATATCCTGGTCGAGCTTGCCATAGATCGGTGCGCCGAGGCCTGCCGGCACACCTTCGGCCACGACTTCCACGACGGCGCCCACCGAGGAACCGGCCTTGCGGATGCCGTCGAGATATTCCTCCCATACCGGCACGATCGCAGGATCCGGTGCGAAGAACGGGTTCTGGTCCACCTGCGCCCAATCCCAGTTGGCACGGTTGATCTTGTGCTTGCCGATCTGCACCAGCGCGCCGCGGATTGTGACGCCGGGCACGACGAGGCGGGCGATGCCGCCCGCGGCAACGCGCGCTGCCGTCTCGCGGGCAGACGAGCGGCCACCGCCGCGATAGTCGCGAATGCCATATTTGATGTCATAGGTATAATCGGCATGGCCAGGGCGATAGCGGCGCGCGATCTCGCCATAATCCTTCGAGCGCTGGTCGGTATTCTCTATCAGCATCGAAATCGGCGTGCCCGTCGAGATCATCGTCTCGCCGTCCTCGTCCATCATCACTCCGGACAGCACCTTGACGAGATCGTCCTCGCGCCGCTGCGTCACGAAGCGCGATTGGCCGGGCTTGCGCTTGTCGAGCCAGACCTGAATGTCCTCGAGCCTGAAGCGAAGGCCGGGAGGGCAGCCGTCGACGATGCAGCCGAGCGCCGGCCCATGGCTTTCGCCCCAGGTAGTGACGCGGAAAAGATGACCGAATGTATTGTGCGACATGAAAAACGACCGGATTGGTGCGGTCTGCCGGGCAGGCCGCGTCTTGTCTCTTGCGATTGCGGCACACTCATAGGACAAAAAGCCGGTAAGACAAAATCTTTCTTTCCGCGATGGCGCAGTGCCGGTCTCCACCCTCCGTCATCGCCTCTTCGGTATGGTAAACAAGGATTAAGCCGTGCTGTGGATTGTGACAATGCATTTATCAATTGGGCAAGCAAAGTCACCGTTGTGGGCAACTTCCGCCATATTCGAAGTGTTTTTTAGGCTGCATAACAAATCAAAATCGAATTGACGTATAAAGGGTAACGACCATGCGCTTTTTTGTAGCGACGCTTTTGGCCACGGCAAGCCTGCTTGCTCCCGTCGCGGCCTTTGCCGAAAGCGCTGACGTCGAGTCCACGATCAAGAAGGTCGATACGAAGAATTTCAACATTACGCTGGACGATGGCAAGAACTATCAGGTGCCGGAGGATTTCGATTTCAACGGTCTGAAGGCCGGCGTGAAGGTTGTTGTCTTCTACACTGAGGTCGACGGCAAACGCGTCGTCAACGATCTCGACATCGTTCAGTAAATATTGATGCCGCCGGACAAACTGGCGGCTCGTGAACCGTGTCACCGGCTGTGTTGACGTGTTGTTTTATCCCGGTCCGGAAGAAAGCTGCCGCGTACTTTTCCGGGGCTGCCTCAGATCCAGCCGATGATCTTCATCTGTGGATCGACCTTCAGAATCTGATCCTGATGGATCGGAATTTCCGCCGCCTCTTCCTTTGCGACATCGCCGACCAGACGGAACAATGTGCGGATGACGCCGCCATGCGTGACGCAGACGGTTGGCCGTTCGACCGAGGTCAGCCAGGAGCCGACACGCCAGGAAAGGATTTCATAGCTTTCCGCATCTTCGCCGGGCGGGATGAAATCCCATTTGCCGGCCTTGCGCTCAGCGAGGCGCTCGGGTTCGGCAGCCTTCAATTCCCTAAGCGTGAAGCCTTCCCAGGCGCCGAAGGACACCTCGACCAGCCGTTCGTCGGTGCCATAATCCTTAGGCGGCAGGCCCATGGCCTCCCGCGCGATCTCCATGGTCTCGCGGGTGCGCCGCAACGGGCTTGCGACGAAATCGAACGGCTTGTTTTCGAATGCGAGGATTTCGCGAAGGTCGATGCCATTCTGCCGCGCCTGTTCTCGGCCGATGGCGTTGAGGTCGATGTCCTTCTGCCCCTGCAGGCGGCGCTCGGCATTCCAGTCGGTCTGACCGTGTCGGATCACATAGAGGATGGGCGGCACGGTCAGATTTCCTGTTGATCAGTCCTTCTGGACGGAAATGTCGGGCGCGTCCACGGACTTCATGCCGATCGTGTGGTAGCCGGAATCGACGTGATGGATTTCGCCGGTAACGGCTGTCGACAGGTCGGACAGGAGATAGAGAGCGGAGTTGCCGACTTCGTCGATCGTGACAGTCCGCTTCAGCGGCGCGTTGTATTCATTCCACTTCAGAATATAGCGGAAATCACCGATGCCGGAGGCAGCGAGCGTCTTGATCGGGCCTGCCGAAATCGCGTTGACGCGAATGCCGCGGCCGCCGAGATCGACGGCGAGATAGCGCACGCTTGCTTCCAGAGCAGCCTTGGCGACACCCATGACGTTGTAATGCGGCATGACCTTCTCTGCACCATAATAGGTCAGGGTGATCATCGAGCCGCCATCATTCATGATTCGCTCGGCGCGCTGGGCTACGGCGGTGAAGGAATAGACGGAGATGTCCATCGTCCGCGTGAAGTTATCGCGGCTGGTATCGAGGTAACGGCCGGTCAGCTCATCCTTGTCGGAGAAGGCGATGGCGTGCACGACGAAATCGATCTTGCCCCATTTCGCTTCCAGCGCGTCGATGACGGCGTCGATCGTCGCGGGCTCGGTAACGTCGCAATGGCCGGCCATGAAGGCGCCCAGCTCCTGAGCCAACGGCTCGACGCGCTTCTTCAAGGCATCGCCCTGCCATGTCAATGCGATTTCGGCTCCGGCTTCCGAACAGGCTTTGGCAATACCCCACGCTATCGAACGGTTGTTTGCTACGCCGAGGATGACGCCGCGCTTGCCTGCCATGAGGCCAGTGGTTTGAGCCATATTCTGCTCCCTTGAACTTTCGAATGATCCTGCCTATGGCATAGGCCGTCCCCCTGTTCAAGCATCGTCAGGATCATCAACTGTTAGGGATCGTAACAAAGGGTGCTGTTTTCACCAAAATTTCACAGGAAAAGACCTTCCCGCATGCTGCGCATCAAATCGGTAATCTTATCATCCGGTTTTTCCCACAGCATCAGTCGCAATTCCACGACGAGATCGCCATTTCCGCCGTTTCCGTCCGGTAATCCCTCGCCGTGGACTCGGATAATCTGATCCGAACCGGACCAGGCAGGCACCGTGAGCTTGACCGGCCCGCTCAACCCTTCGACTGTCGTCTCGCAACCGAGCACTGCATTTTCGATGGTAACCGGCAGCGTCGTGCGGACGTCATGGCCGTCGAGTGTGAAACGCGCGTCGGTGGAGAGATGGACGGTGACCGCCACATCGCCACGCAGCATCCCCTGAAGCTTCAATCCCTGTCCCTTCAGATGAAGCACCTGGCCGTTGCCGATATCCGTCGTCGCCTGAAAGCGCGCCTCGCGACCATCGGATAGCGGAACGGTGATCCATCGCCCCTTCAGCATGTCGTCGAGCGTTACAGTCGCTTCGGCCGCGACCTCCGGGGTCTTTTCGGGCTTGTCCGGCACGCTGCCCGTGAAGCGACGCACGATGGAACCGAGAATGCGGAAGGGAGAGCGCGCTCCGACAGAGGCGGTCCCCGTTGCCAGCTGCTCCTCTTCCGCCCGCTGTTCTTCCATCGCGGCCGCGTTCGGCTCGCGCTGCTTCTCTGCCTGTTGCGCGCTCATCTCGGATGCAGCCTGGTCCTGCTGCGCGCGGCCGGCTTTCACGCCGAAGATCCGCTCGACCATATCTTCCGGCGCCTCGCCTGCGCCGGCCTGTTGTCCCGAAGCGGCGGCTGCCGCTGCCTTGCGGGCGTTTGCGCGGGCAAGCTCCTCCATCACCCTTTCGGCATTGGCGCGGGCAACCCTGGCACGCTCCGCGGCTTCACGGGCAGCCTGTCGCTGTTGAATGATGGTCTGCTCCGCGGTCTGGCCCTTCGCTTCGGCCATACGGGCGACTTGATCGTAGCGGCTGCGCTTTTGCGGATCCTTCAACGTTTCATAGGCGCGGCCGATTTCGGCGAAACGCTCCGTTGCCGTCGGATCACCCATATTGTGATCGGGATGGGCGGTCTTTGCGAGATTTCGCCAGGCTGCCTTGATTTCGCCCGCCTCGGCATCTCTTCTTACGCCCAGTATCTTGTAAGGATCGCGCATTCCTGTAGCCACCGTCTTATGGGTGTGCCTGGCCCCACGGCGGCACCCCGAAACAAAAACACAACGATCGCACCTCGTTTTCTCGCGTCCCCGAAGGGGGCAAGGTCGATGCGCGTACGAGCTGATCCTGCGGGAATAGTTGCTAATCAGGCGTTACGCCGGACAGTGGGTGGCGCCCTGCATCTTCGGGGATGGTTAGCCAATTACTAACGATCGCTGCCAGATATGGGATTGCATGCGGAGCGCGTTGTTCCGCCAGGTCTCTTCGCGAGCCGGAAAAAGGGAGGGGCGGCGGTCAGCCGGCCTGTTGAAAGCTCAGCAACTGCCATTCGCCCTGACCGATGAGGCAGGTCCGGCCGGAGAAATTGGCGATGCCGTCATAGGAATGGCGGGTGGTGCGAAACTGGCGGCAGACAAGACCCGCGGCATTGCTCTCGACGATCGTGCCGATGACGCCCGCGCTGCCGGTGGAGGCATTCGCCCAAGGAATGGGTTGTCCGTTAAGCTTGTGAAGATCCGCAGAGGTCACGGCGTTGCGCACCGTCGCTTCGTCGGAGATGCTGTCGGTGGTTACCGGCGCAGTCGGGACCGTGCCCGTCGATACGCTGCGGTCGACCTTGGCCGAGCTCAGATAGTCCATGCCGCCGCCGACGCAGCCGCCAAGGGTGAAAAAGGAGACAAGGGCGACAGCCGTCGTCACGCCTTTTGCAAGCTTGCGCTTTGTATGAACGGTCGACTTTGCTATGACTTCCACCCGGATATCTTGGCCTGCCTGAGAGGCTGGCGATTTTTAGGAATTGCGGAGCATTTGAACTAATATGTCGGAAAACGAGTTAACAAGCGGTGACTTCACCGAACAGAACGAGCCTTTCACTCTTTTCGCGGCCTGGCTGCGCGAAGCAGAGACCACAGAGCCAAATGATCCGAATGCGGTTGCCCTGGCAACGGTGGATGGGGATGGATTGCCAAATGTCCGCATGGTCCTTTTAAAGGGTTTCGATAGCGACGGATTCGTATTCTATACGAATTTCGAAAGCCAGAAAGGTCAAGAAATTCTTTCCCAAAAGAAAGCAGCCATGTGTTTCCACTGGAAATCGCTGCGTCGGCAGGTGCGCCTGCGCGGATTGGTTGAAGTGGTGAGCGACAAGGAGGCCGATGAGTATTACAAGACGAGGGCGCGCGGCAGCCGCATCGGCGCCTGGGCTTCGAAACAGTCTCGCCCTCTGGAGAGTCGGTTTGCGCTGGAAAAGGCCGTTGCGGAATATACGGCCCGTTATGTCATAGGCGACATTCCACGCCCGCCCTATTGGTCCGGCTTCCGTATTCGGCCGCTGTCGATCGAATTCTGGCACGATCGCCAATTCCGCCTGCACGATCGAATCGAATTTCGCCGCGACGTGCCTGAAGGCGCGTGGCAAAAGGTGCGGATGTATCCGTGAGGCCTACGCCGTTGTCCGGCGGGCCTACGCCGTTTCCCGGCGACCCATCAGCCGCAGGGGGATGCCGGAGGCGAGCGCCGCGGCATAGCGCGCCTTCTGGTAATGACCGTTCAGGGATAGTCTCGGCAAAAGCGTGAGGGCATTGGCGTTTGCTGTAATCGTTCCGGGGCGTGTCGTGACGCCGACCGAGAAGCCGAGCTCCGCGGCAAGCCTGCCTTCGCGCGGCGAGACTGCCTGGGCCGTGCCATAGGGATAGGCGATCGCCATCGGCCGCCGTCCCGTAATATCGGCCACATAGTCGGCCGAGAGCGCCATTTCGACCGCAGCCTCCGCTTCGGGCAGCCTGGCCAGCGCCCGGTGGCTCACGGTATGCGCGCCGAGCGAAGCCAATGGATGATGGGCGAGATGCCTCAACTCCGTCCGGTCCATGATCGACGCGCTCACGATGTCGAGCGGCTCCAGTCCCTTCTTTCGCGCAATGTCATCGATCCGGGCGATGGCCTCGCTTTCGTCGCTGTCATGAACGAAGGCAGCGAAGCGCGCAAAGGCGGCGTATCGCTGGCTCTCCTTGCCGAGCGGCAGAAATTCCTCACCGGCGCCGAAATCGAAGGTCAGCCGATCCAGCCGACCAAGCAGCTCAGCCAGCGTTTCCCACCAAAGGCTATGAGTCCGCTCTGAAAGCCCCTGGGCAACGAAAACGGTGAACGGCGTGTCGTGGCGGGCGAAGATCGGCAGGGCATGATCGAGATTGTCGCGATTGCCGTCGTCGAGCGTGAAGGCGACGAAGGGTGGTTTGTCATGAGCGTTCGCCACGCGCTCCGGCAGCGCATCGAGGGCAATGAAATCATAGCCATCCTGCTTCAACCGGACGATCGTGCGGTCGAGAAAATCGGGCGAAACCTCGAGATGTGCATTGGGGGCGAAGCGGTGGGGGAGGGCGGGGCGAACGTGATGCAGGGTGAATATGACGCCCATGCCGGCAACGTCTCGCATCAGGCCTGCGCCTTTAAGAATTGCGGCGGCTTCCAGCCCGCCGGAGATCATCGTGCGCTTGAGGCGGACCTTGATGCCTGGTTCCATGCGGCTTGACCCGGTTGACGAATGTCAAGGCTGTAGCGCATCCTCCGTTAAGTCTTGCTGAATCTTTGCCATATTTCCAATGCGTTAACAGTTATTTTACCAGGAAAGACAAAATTGAGGAACTATCGAGGCTATTGCCTCAATATCGCACCGATATCAGGTTTTTTGTCGCAAAATCATACAGGGATTGATGCGGTGTGTTGGCATTCATTCGGTTGGGGACAATTATGAAAAGACTTTTGATGGCCCTGTCGGCGGCCGTCTTGCTGTTGAGCGCTCCTGCGGCGAGCTTCGCCGGCAGTGCCTATTTCATCATGGATGCGAAGACCGGCAAGGTCCTTGCATCGAGCAATGCCGATGATCTCAACCATCCTGCATCGCTGACCAAGATGATGACGCTGTACCTGACCTTCGAGGCGATCCATCGCGGCAAGCTGAGCTGGAACACCAGGATCCCCGTATCGAGCGCCGCCGCGTCCAAGCCCCCGACCAAACTCGGCTTGAAGCCCGGCGGCACGGTCACCGTCCGCGAAGCCGTCGACGGCATGATCATCAAGTCAGCCAATGACGCCGCTGCTGCGATGGGCGAAGCTCTTGGCGGCAGCGAAAGCGGCGTTGCCCGGCTGATGACGCAGAAGGCACGCGAACTCGGCATGCGCCGCACCGTTTTCATGAATGCTTCTGGCCTTCCGAACATGCAGCAGGTGACGACCGCCCGCGATATGTCGACGCTTGCCGTCGCCCTCATCAACAACTACCCCCAGGAATACCGGCTCTTCTCGCAGGCAAGCTTCAACTATCGTGGCCGATACGTTCGCGGCCATAATAACCTCATGTATCGTTACGAGGGCATGGACGGCATCAAGACCGGCTACACCAACGCCTCCGGCTTCAACATCGTCAGCGCCGTGCGTGACGGCAACCGTCGTGTGATCGGCGTCGTCATGGGCGGCGCGACTGCGCGTAGCCGAGATGCACTGATGGCGTCGCTGCTCGATCGCAACGTGCCGAAGGCGAGCCCGGTTTCGACATCGCGGCTCGTTGCCAGCATCGGCAACATCAGGACGAAGCAGGTCGAAGTGGCATCGGCGTCCGACGACGTCGCCGTGGATATCGACGCGCAGACCACCGCCACGACGCGCAAGCGTCTGGAGGTCGCTCCGGTCGCTCCGCTGGCATATGCCGCCACGTCGAACGTCACCGTGCCGATGGATCGTCCCGTCGCGATGGACGAAATCATGAGTGCCGGCAAGCCCGCTGCGACCGGCGGCTGGCAGGTGCAGATCGCCGCCACCCCAAGCGCACAGGCCGCCAAGGATATTCTGTCCGAGGCGAAGTCTAGGACTGGCAATGCCCTCGCCAACGCCTCGCCCTATACGGAGGCGTTCGGCAAGGGCGGCAACACGGTCTATCGCGCCCGCTTCGTCGGCTTCTCCACCCGTGACGATGCAAGCTCGGCCTGCGCTGCGCTGAAGCGCAAGGATTTCGATTGCATGCTGCTGCCGAACAAGGGCTGAGCATAGCGATAGTTCGAAAAGTCGAGCCGGCAGGGCAAAAAATCCG
Source organism: Rhizobium sp. SG570 (assembly GCF_012275345.1). Classification (NCBI taxonomy): domain Bacteria; kingdom Pseudomonadati; phylum Pseudomonadota; class Alphaproteobacteria; order Hyphomicrobiales; family Rhizobiaceae; genus Rhizobium; species Rhizobium sp. SG570. The sequence goes on from NZ_JAAZQI010000009.1 coordinate 98,476, forward strand.
CCGGCTCGACTTTTTTGATGGAATCGTTCATTGATGTCTGGAACATAAAGGGAACGATATCGATGCTATCCGAACTGATCCAGCAATTCGAAACAGCCTCCGCGGCCTATGCCGCCGACAATGGCCTTGAGCGCGACGACGACTGGTTCGTCCTGAAACTTCAGGAGGAGATGGGCGAGCTCACGCAGATCTGGAATAAGACGACAGGCCGCGGGCGACGCAGGGGCATGAGCGACGAGCAGCTGGCGACGGCGCTCGCGGATGAAACGGCCGATCTGCTCGGCCATGTCCTGCTTTTCGCGCATCGAAATGGCCTCGATCTCGCTGCCGCAGTCGAGCGCAAGTGGTGCTTTCGCCCTCGTGAGGATTGAGGGTGAGGGGCGGTCTAGAGCAATTCCAGGAAAAGTGCGTAGCGGTTTTCCGTCCGGAATTGCGTAAAAACAATAGCATAGAGCGGTCAGGCGATTCCGTGAAACGCGTTACCGCTCTAGGCCTTCGTGCCGCCCACCGTCACCTGATCCATCCTCAGATGTGGCTGGCCCACGCCGACGGGAACCCATTGGCCGCCCTTGCCGCAATTGCCGATGCCGGTATCGAGCTTCATGTCGTTGCCGATCATCGAGACGCGCTTCATGGCGTCGGGGCCGTTGCCGATCAGCATGGCGCCCTTGATCGGCGCGCCGACCTTGCCGTTCTCGATCAGATAGGCCTCGGTGCAGCCGAAGACGAACTTGCCTGATGTGATATCCACCTGGCCGCCGCCGAAGGAAACGGCGTAGACGCCCTTCTTCACCGATGCGATGATCTCTTCGGGCGTCTTGTCGCCGCCGAGCATATAGGTGTTGGTCATGCGCGGCATCGGCGTGTGGGCATAGCCCTGCCGACGACCGTTGCCCGTCGCCTTCATGCCCATCAGGCGGGCGTTCTGCCGATCCTGCATGTAGCCGACCAGCTTGCCGTTCTCGATCAGCACGTTATAGGCCGAGGGCGTGCCTTCGTCGTCTACCGTGATCGAGCCACGGCGGCTTTCGATCGTACCGTCGTCGACGACGGTGACACCCGGTGCGGCGACCATCTGACCCAGCAGTCCGGCAAAGGCCGATGTTTTCTTGCGGTTGAAATCTCCTTCCAGCCCGTGACCGACGGCTTCATGCAGCATGACACCCGGCCAGCCGGATCCGAGCACGACATCCATCGTGCCGGCAGGCGCATCGATCGCCTCCAGATTGACGAGTGCCTGGCGCAGTGCCTCGTCGGCGCCGTGGCGCCAGTTGTCCTGCGTGATGAAATCACCGAAACCGATGCGGCCGCCCGTGCCGAAGGAACCGGACTCCTGCCGGTCGCCGTCACCCACGACGACGGAGATATTGATGCGGGTCATCGGCCTGATATCGCGCACGCGATGGCCGTCGGCGCGCAGAATGTCGACCACCTGCCAGCTTGCGGCGATGGATGCCGTCACCTGGCGCACCTTGCCGTCCTTGTCGCGCAGGTAGCTGTCGATCTGCTGAAGCAGCTTCGCCTTATCCTCGAATGTCGGCGCGCCGATCGGATTCTCGTCGCTGTAGAGCACCTTGTTGGTGCGCTGCGGCGCGGCCGCATAGGAGCCGGCGTAACCCGCCGTGACGGCGCGCACGGCATCGGCGGCCCGCTTCAGCGCAGCTTCGGAGAGATCGCCCGCATGGGCGTAGCCGACCGCCTCGCCGGCGACGGCGCGCAGGCCGAAGCCCTGTTCTGTGTTGAAGCTGCCGCCCTTCATCCGTCCATTGTCGAATGTCAGCGATTCCGCCTGGACATGCTCGACGAAGAGTTCGCCGTCATCGGCGCCTGAAAGCGCCTCGGCGACGATGCCGCGCAGCTTGGTTTCATCGGCATCGAAAAGAGTAAGGAGATCGGTATTCATGGGTCAGGTGCTCCGTTCAGAGCCGATGTAGGCTTCGCATGGCGCAAGAGCAAGCCCATCCCCTCAGGGAAGGGCGTCGTAGCCTTCTGCAAAGCCCTTCAGATCGACCGGAATGCCAATGCCTTCCTCCGGCGACTGGAAGACGATGAAGGTCGCGGTGGCGCCGCTGCGCAGCGTCTTCAGCAATTCGTCCTCGAGCACGACTTCCGCATAGCAGCCGTCGGCAAAGCAGCGCACGAAATAGGCGCGACCGATATCCTTGCCGTCGATATTGAGGCCGAGGCCGTTCGGCAAAAGCACGCCGAGCGGCGCGAGCACGCGCAGGATCTTTGACTTGCGATCGGCGGTCTTCAGGACCACGACGGAAAGGCCGATCTCCGGGCGATCCTCTGCGATCACGTTCTGCATCAGGGCGCACTGCTCGGCAGAAGCACCCGCCGGCTTGTCGCAGACGACGGACCAGGCCCCGTGGCTCGAGCGCACCGTGCCCGGAGGTTGTGGAACCTGGCTGGTCGGAACTTGCTGCGTATGGGGCTGCGGCTGGCCCTGTTGCTGGGGTTGCAGCTGTTGGGTCTGCTGCGCCGGCTGAGTCTGTTGTGCCTGCTGCGCCCATGCAGGCACAGCGATCGATGCCGCAATGCTGCCGGTAACAAGCCAAAGCCGGGCAAGGGAACGAAAACCCATGGAAACCTCTAGATTCGAATCAGTGCCGATATTGTTGAAGCCCAGGCTGGCAAATGAAAAGCCCCGCGTGCTGGATTCCAATCGACTACGGCGGAAATACGACGTGTACTCCATTTTGTCCGTGTGACGCCATGGACCGCGATGCAATTTTTCGTATGATGATGAAATGCTTGCCATGTCCGGCAGGCAAAAGGGGACGGCATATTCGCGCAAAAATGCCGCACTAACAAATGGCGGGAGTTGTTGCGGAGTACCCCAAACTGTGGTTTGAAGCGCAATAGACTGTAGGGATACTGCGTTTGAGGTTGATCTGGGATCAAACGCTGGAGGGAGAGACATCGTGATTAAGAGAGCTTACGCGGCTCTGACGGCTCTGATCTGTCTGCTTTTCGCGACAGGCAGTTATGCCGATCAGCCGAGACCTTGGGAAACCGGTATGCAGGAGGCGGCGACCGGCAATATGCATCAAATCCGCTGGTTTGAGGCGTACACGCTTTGGTTTATCATCCCGATCACGCTGCTTGTTCTCGTCCTTCTGGTCGTCGTTATCGTGAAATTCCGGGCTTCCAAAAACCCGGTGCCCTCCAGGACGAGTCACAACACGCTGGTCGAGGTCGCCTGGACCATAGGTCCTGTCCTCGTCCTTCTGTTCCTGGCCATTCCTTCCTTCAACCTTCTCACTGACCAGCTGACTTTCCCGGAGCAGACGGACGTGACCGTCAAGGCGACGGCGACGCAGTGGCAGTGGAACTATGAATACGAGAACAGCGGCACCACGCCGCTCGCCTTCGATTCGTTCATGTTGAAGGAGCCGGATCGGGCGGCCGCCGGCAAGGAAGACAAGTCGAAATATCCTCGGCTCCTTGCCGTCGATAACGAGATGGTGGTGCCGATCGGCAAGAACGTCCGTGTTCTCGTCACTGCCGCGCCGACCGATGTCATCCATTCCTTCGCCATGCCTGCCTTCGGCATCAGGATCGACGCTATTCCTGGCCGTCTGAACGAGACCTGGTTCAAAGCTGACCGCGAAGGCCTGTTTTACGGCCAGTGTTCCGAGCTCTGCGGCAAGGATCACTCTTTCATGCCGATCGCCATCCGTGTCGTCTCCGACGATCAGTACAAGCAGTGGATGGCTTCCGCTGCAACTGATCTGAGCAAGGCGAACAAGGCTCTGATGGCCGCCGTCGACCAACCGGCAACCGTCAAGGTCGCTGAAAACACGGCGAAATAAGGAGGGGTAGGGACAATGGCTGGATCCACGGCACACGACGATCATTCGCACGATCTTCAGGACGCCCATGCGCATGACGATCATCACACTCACACGCCAAGCTTTGCCGAGCGCTGGCTGTATTCGACGAATCACAAGGACATCGGCACGCTCTATCTGATCTTCGCGATTTTCGCGGGTGTGATCGGTTTCCTGCTGTCCGTTGCCATCCGCATGGAATTGCAGGAGCCCGGCATTCAGATCTTCAGCGGTCTGGCGTCCATGGTCTATGGCTATTCGGGCGATGCCGCCATCGACGGCGGCAAGCAGATGTACAACGTCTTCGTGACAGCCCACGCGCTGATCATGATCTTCTTCATGGTCATGCCGGCGATGATCGGCGGCTTTGCCAACTGGATGGTGCCGATCATGATCGGCGCGCCTGACATGGCGTTTCCGCGCCTGAACAACATCTCCTTCTGGCTCATCGTTCCGGCCTTCCTGCTGCTCATTCTTTCGATGTTCGTCGAGGGTCCCGCGGGTGCTTATGGCGCGGGCGCCGGCTGGACGATGTATGTACCGTTGTCGGGTACCGTCGGCCATCCGGGCCCAGCGATCGATCTGGTGATCTTCGCGCTGCATCTTGCCGGCGCCTCGTCTATCCTCGGCGCGATCAACTTCATCACGACGATCCTCAACATGCGTGCCCCGGGCATGACGCTGCACAAGATGCCGCTGTTTGCCTGGTCGGTGCTGGTCACTGCCTTCCTGCTGCTCCTGTCGCTGCCCGTTCTTGCCGGCGCCATCACCATGCTGCTGACCGACCGCAACTTCGGCACGACGTTCTTTGCGCCGGAAGGCGGCGGCGACCCGCTGCTTTATCAGCACCTCTTCTGGTTCTTCGGCCATCCGGAAGTCTACATCCTGATCCTGCCCGGCTTCGGCATGATCAGCCACATCATCTCCACCTTCTCGCGCAAGCCGATCTTCGGCTATCTCGGCATGGCCTACGCCATGGTTGCGATCGGCGCGGTCGGCTTCGTCGTCTGGGCCCACCACATGTACGTGACCGGCCTGTCGCTCGACACGCAGCGCTATTTCGTGTTCGCGACGATGGTCATCGCGGTGCCGACCGGCGTGAAGGTCTTCTCGTGGATCGCGACGATGTGGGGCGGCTCCATCGAGTTCCGCACGCCGATGATCTGGGCGCTCGGCTTCATCTTCCTGTTCACGCTCGGCGGCGTCACCGGCGTTCAGCTCGCCAATGCCGGCCTCGACCGCGAATTGCACGCGACCTACTTTGTTGTGGCACACTTCCACTACGTGCTGTCGCTCGGCGCGGTCTTTGCGATCTTCGCCGCCTGGTACTACTGGTTCCCGAAGATGACCGGCTACATGTACAACGAGCGGATCGGCAACTGGCACTTCTGGATCACCTTCGTCGGTGTGAACATGGTGTTCTTCCCGCAGCACTTCCTCGGCCGCGCGGGCATGCCGCGCCGCTACATCGACTATCCGGATGCTTATGCGGGGTGGAACTTCGTGTCCTCCATCGGCTCCTATGTCGCAGCGGTAGGCGTTTGCTTCTTCTTCTGGGGCGTTATAGATGCATTCGTGAAGAAGCGCGTTGCAGGCAACAATCCCTGGGGTGAGGGTGCAACCACGCTTGAGTGGCAGCTTTCGTCGCCGCCGCCGCACCACCAGTGGGAAGAGTTGCCGCGCATCAAGTAAGCCTGTTTCCGGACGCCGTGATGAGCGGCGTCCGGCTCAACTGACAATTGGAAGAGAGAATGACGGTCATCGACAATCACGAAGCGCTCGCAAAGAAAGGCGAAACCGGCTTGTCGGAAGCGAGTGCACGCGATTATTTCGAGCTTCTGAAACCGCGGGTCATGTCGCTGGTCGTCTTCACCGCCTTTACCGGCCTGGTGCTGGCTCCCGGTCATATCAATCCGATTCTCGGTTTCATCGCCATTCTTTGCATAGCCGTGGGTGCCGGCGCATCCGGCGCCTTGAACATGTGGTATGATGCCGATATCGACGCGGTGATGAGCCGCACCGCGCGCCGGCCGATACCCTCGGGCCGCATCAGGGCCTCCGAAGCGCTGGCGTTCGGCCTCGTGCTGTCAGGTTTTTCGGTGGTGATCCTCGGTCTTGCCGTCAACTGGCTCTCCGCCGGGATACTCGCTTTCACGATTTTCTTCTACGCCGTCATCTACACGATGTGGCTGAAGCGTTCGACACCGCAGAATATCGTCATCGGCGGCGCCGCCGGCGCCTTCCCGCCTGTTATCGGCTGGGCCTGCGTCACCGGTAGTGTGTCGATCGAGAGCATCGTGCTCTTCCTCATCATCTTTCTCTGGACGCCGGCGCATTTCTGGGCGCTGGCCCTGTTCAAGATGGGCGACTACGAGGCCGTCGGCGTCCCGATGCTGCCGAACGTCGCTGGTATCCCCACGACCAAGAAGCAGATCGTCGTCTACGCCGTGCTGACCGCCATCGTCGGTGTGGTACCGGCTTTCATGGGCTTTGCGAGCCTGGGTTACGGCGTCGTCGCCGCGGTGCTGGGCGCGATCTTCGTGCACTGTTCCATCGCCGTCTGGCGCATGGCCGATGGCGACAAGAAGATGGTTCCGGCAAAGAAGCTCTTCGGCTTTTCCATCATCTATCTCTTTGCGATCTTTTCCGCGCTGCTGATCGACCGGCTCATTGCCGTGTTGATGTCGAGCGGCGGCGGAGGCTGGCTATGATCGACCTCGTCAAATTGACGGAAGCACAGAAGAAATCGCGGCGAGGGCGCAATATCGCGCTCGGCCTGGTACTGGCCGGCCTGGTGATCCTGTTCTACACGATCACCATCATCAAGGTCGGCACCGGACACGGTTGAGGAGGGATGATGGAGGAGGAGGTCACGAAGAGCGCAAGAACCGGCACCCGTAACAACGGGCTGGTCGTTGCCATGTGCCTGAGCTTCGTCATCGGCATGAGCGCCATGTGTGCCGCCGCCGTGCCGCTTTATCGCATGTTTTGCCAGGTTACGGGCTACAACGGCACCACGCAGCGTACGGAACAGGTATCCAGCGTCATTCTCGACAAGTCGATCCAGGTTTCCTTCGACGCCAATGTCGCGCCCGGCCTGCCCTGGGATTTCAAGCCGGCGCAAAAATCGGTGAATCCGAAGATCGGCGAGACGATTGAGGTCAAGTTCCTGGTGGAAAACAAGTCCGATAAGGTGGAGCGCGGCCAGGCGATCTTCAATGTCACGCCGCTCGAAGCCGGTGTCTATTTCAACAAGGTCCAATGCTTCTGCTTCAATGAAACAGATCTCGCGCCCGGGGAAAAGCGCGAGATGCCGGTGGTCTTCTACGTCGATCCTGAAATCACCAAGGCTGCGGAAACCAAGTCGATCAACGCGCTGACACTGTCCTACACATTCTACCCGCGGGAGGGCGCAAAGCCCTTGGCGTCGAATGACGGCGCAGTGCAGCCGGCGGAAAAAAAACTTTGATGGAGAGTGCTTTTCGGGTTCACCGGAAGCAATATGGGAAAAAGTTATTCGGGGATTGCTGACATGGCCGAAGCGCATCAGAAGAAACACGATTATCATATTATCGATCCCAGCCCATGGCCGTTCATCGCGGCCATCGGGGCCTTCGTGATCACCTTCGGCGGCGTCGGCTTCATGCGCTACCTCAATGGCGGCGCGCTGCATCTGTTCGGGATCAACTTTGCGCAGCCCTGGCTGTTTTTCATTGGCCTGGCTGTCATCCTCTACGTCATGTACGGCTGGTGGTCGGACACGATCAAGGAGGCGCATGAAGGCGCGCATACACGCGTCGTCTCGCTGCACCTGCGCTACGGCATGATCATGTTCATCGCCTCCGAGGTGATGTTCTTCGTCGCCTGGTTCTGGGCCTATTTCGACGTCAGCCTGTTCCCGAACGAGGCGATCCAGGCTTCGCGTACGGCTTTCCTCGGCGGCCAGTTCCCGCCGAAGGGTGTCGAGGTGCTCGATCCCTGGCACCTGCCGATATACAACACCATCATCCTGCTGCTGTCGGGCACGACGGTCACCTGGGCGCACCATGCGCTGCTGCATGGCGACCGCAAGAGCATGATCCAGGGGCTGACGCTGACAGTCCTTCTCGGCGCGCTGTTCTCCTGCGTGCAGGCCTACGAATATGCGCACGCACCCTTCGAGTTCAAGAACTCGATCTATGGCGCGACCTTCTTCATGGCGACCGGCTTCCACGGCTTCCACGTGTTGATAGGCACGATCTTCCTGCTGGTGTGCCTCGGCCGCGCCATCAGGGGCGATTTCACTCCGAAGCAGCATTTCGGCTTCGAGGCGGCCGCCTGGTACTGGCACTTCGTCGACGTCGTCTGGCTGTTCCTGTTCTTCTGCATCTACATCTGGGGCAGCTGGGGTGCGCCGGTCGCGGCCGGCTGATCGCCAATATCCCCTTGCAATGAAATGGAAGGCGGGCACCAGGTGTCCGCCTTTCTGTTTGGGCGGCTTCAGCCGCCCGCCGCAAGCCGCTCGAATGCCGAGGGGCTCGGAATGCCGCGATCCAGAGCCTGCTTGATCTCATCTGCGCATGCCTGCGGGCTTTTTGCCGAGGTATCGACCTCCAGATCGTAGATGCCGGGCCGATGCACCTCTTCCTGCCAGGCAAGCACCGGCGCGGGAACGGCCATATCAGGGCCGATCGGAACGTAGATTCCTTGCCTCTCCGGGCTTTCCGCCAGCCGCCGCTGCATCACCACGTCGAGCGAACAGCGCACGCCGACGAATAGAACCGGCAACCCGGCCAATTGCCTGGCGCAATCCGCCAGAATGCCGAGCGGGCGCGAATAGGCGTCGTGATGGCCGAACTCGGCGACGACATTCAAGCCCATGCGGCTGTGTGCGGCGATCGACGCATACAGTGCGGCATAAAAGCGCGGAATGAGCGGTTCGAGATCGGGCCGCTCGCCGCCGGGGCGCAGGCCGATGCCCGGACGGTAGCGCGCCGGCGTGATGTGCCTGATATAGGCGTCGACGCCGAGATTGACCCACACGCCGTCGAATCCGGCCTGGATGGCCTCGACGATGCTGGATTTTCCCGACCGCGGCGCACCGTTCAGGATGATGATGCGGCCCGCTGAGCCACCGTCGCGATGTTCCATGAAATAGGTCCCTTTTGCATATATTCCGGCCCGAATGCGACGATGTCAGAGCTTTTCGATTGGACGGACGCACCCATCGCCGCTACTGATGATGATAGGGGGCGGGATCGGAATGCTCGTCCGCAATGACAGGCCGATCGAGACAGAACTTTGACCTCAGAGCAAGACAAAGGCCCCGACGGGGCACCCCGTGATGACAGCACCCTCTTTGCCCCCGTCGATCCGTTCAAGGTCGGTATCCAGGGATGTTGCCCGCGCTGCGGCCATGGCAAGCTCTTCGATGGATTATTGTCGATAAAGCCGCGTTGTTCCGCCTGCAATCTCGACTATACGTTTGCCGATGCCGGCGATGGGCCGGCGGTCTTTGTCATCCTGATCGTCGGCTTCATCGTCATCGGTCTGGTCCTGTGGATGCAGATCAATTATGCGCCGCCGGTGTGGGTCTATATCGTGCTGTTTGCGCCGCTCACCATCATTCTGTCGCTGCTGTCCCTGCGGTGGTGCAAGGGCATTCTGATCGCGCTGCAATATCGCAACAAGGCCAGCGAAGGGCAGATCAGTCGTGACTGAGTCTGCTGTATCAGTCCGCCGCGCCAATCCTCTGTGGCAAATCGGCAAGGCGCTGATCCTGCTCGCCGTCCTTGTCATCCTGGTTTGTTTGGGCACCTGGCAGGTCCAGCGGCTGCACTGGAAGGAAGGCCTGCTGGCCGACATTGCCGCGCGCAAGGATGCGCCTGCCGTGCCGCTGTCGGCGATCGAGGCGATGGCCGCTTCCGGCGGCGACATAGAATATCGCGTGGTGACTACCACCGGTCACTATCTCAACAACAAGGAACGGGACTTCCTCGCCACCTATGCAGAGGAGCCGGGCTTTCACATCTATACGCCTTTGCAGCTTGACGATGGCCGCTTCATCTTCGTCAACCGGGGTTTCGTGCCGTCCGAGGCCAAAGAGCCGGAAATGCGCAAGCAGGGCCAGCTGACCGGCGAGCAGACCGTCACCGGCCTTGCACGCGCCAAGCTCGTCGACCGGCCCTCGGGCATGCCGGACAACGATACGGTCAAGAACATATTCTTCTGGAGGGACCTGGATGCGATGGCATCCAGTGTCGGGCTGCCCAAGGACAAGGTGCTGCCCTTCTTCATCGATGCCGACAAGACGCCCAATCCTCAGGGCTTGCCGATCGGCGGCGTGACCATCATCGATCTGCCGAACAGCCACCTGCAATATGCGGTGACCTGGTATGGCCTGGCGGTGGCGCTGGCTGCCATCGTCGCGATTTCCTGGTGGCGCAAACATCATCCGGACGCGCCCTCACAATAGAATAGCTTCATTTCGATGGAATATTCGGCTAGAGCATGATCCCAAAAGTGCGCAGCGGTTTTTGGACAAGATCATGCGGACTAAACGGAGCAGGCGGCAGGGCGCACCTATCTATAGCTCTGCCACTGTCGCGGATTTCGGAAGAGACATGAACATAGCCGTTTCCAAACCTGACCTGACCATCCGGCTTTGCGGGCCGCGCGGCTTTTGCGCCGGCGTCGATCGCGCCATCCAGATCGTCGTGCTGGCGCTGAAGGCCTATGGTGCGCCGGTCTATGTCCGCCACGAGATCGTGCATAATCGCTATGTCGTCGAGGGGCTGGAAGCCAAGGGCGCCATCTTCGTCGAGGAGCTGGACGAGATCCCGGCCGAGCATCGCGCCCAGCCGGTCGTGTTCTCCGCCCATGGCGTGCCGAAATCCGTGCCGGCCGATGCCGATGCGCGCAATCTCTTCTATCTCGACGCGACCTGTCCGCTGGTTTCCAAGGTCCACAAGCAGGCCATGCGCCACAATCGCCTCGGCCGCCATGTCGTCCTCATCGGCCATGCCGGTCATCCGGAAGTGATCGGCACCATGGGCCAGCTTCCCGAAGGCGCCGTGTCGCTGATCGAGACTGTCGAGGATGCCGACGTTTACGAGCCCGCCGATCCTGATAATCTCGGCTTCGTGACCCAGACGACGCTTTCGGTCGATGACACCGCCGGCGTCATCGCGCGGCTGCAGGAGCGCTTTCCCAATCTCACCGCCCCATCAGCCGATTCGATCTGCTATGCCACCACGAACCGCCAGGAAGTGGTGAAGGAGGCGGCTCCCGGCTGCGATCTCTTCATCGTCGTCGGCGCGCCGAATTCCTCCAATTCCAAGCGCCTCGTCGAAGTGGCGCTGCGAGCAGGGGCGACGAAATCTGTGCTCGTCCAGCGCGCTTCGGAGATCGACTGGGACAATATCGGCGACATCAGCACTGTCGGCCTTTCGGCTGGTGCATCTGCGCCAGAGGTCATCGTCAACGAGATCATCGAAGCGTTCCGCGCCCGCTACAATGCCGTCGTGGAGCTTGCCGAGACGGTGAAGGAAACCGAGAATTTCCTCGTCAATCGCGAGCTGCGCAGCATCGAGCTGACGACCGCCGACATGGCCTTCGTCAACGGCGAATAACCGATCCCAAAGCGCCCAAATTCAGGACTGTTTCGTGGCTGTTTATACCGATATTACCGAAGACGATTTGAAGTGGTTCCTGACGGAGTATGATGTAGGCGAACTGCTCTCCTATAAGGGCATTGCCGAGGGAGTCGAGAATTCGAACTTCCTGCTGCACACGACGCGCGATCCGCTGATCCTGACGCTTTATGAGAAGCGCGTCGACAAGGGCGACCTGCCGTTTTTCCTGGGGCTGATGCAGCATCTGGCAAGCCGCGGCCTGTCCTGCCCGCTGCCGTTGCCCCGCCGCGATGGCGAGCTGCTTGGCCATCTCTCCGGCCGCCCTGCCGCCCTGATCTCCTTCCTCGAAGGCATGTGGCTGAGGAAGCCCGAGGCGCATCATTGCCGCGAGGTCGGCAAGGCGCTGGCCGCCATGCATGTTGCCGGCGAGGGCTTCGAGATCCGCCGCCCGAATGCGCTGTCGCTCGAGGGTTGGCAAGGGCTCTGGGAAAAGTCCGAGGCGCGCGCCGATGAGGTCGAGTCCGGCCTGCAGAACGAGATCCGCAGCGAGCTCGATTTCCTTGAGCACCATTGGCCGAAGGACCTGCCTGAAGGCGTCATCCACGCCGACCTTTTCCCGGACAATGTCTTCTTCCTGGGCGACACGCTTTCCGGACTGATCGACTTCTATTTCGCCTGCAACGATCAGCTCGCCTACGATGTCTCGATCTGCCTCAATGCCTGGTGCTTCGAGAAGGACCACGCCTACAACATCACCAAGGGCATGGCGCTGCTCGGCGGCTATCAGAGCGTGCGCCCGCTGAAGTCAGCCGAAATCGCAGCACTGCCGACGCTCGCGCGCGGCTCGGCGCTGCGCTTCTTCCTGACCCGCCTTTACGACTGGCTGACGACGCCGGCCGGCGCCATGGTCACCAAGAAGGACCCGATTGAATATCTGCGCAAGCTGCGCTTTCACCGCCAGATCGCCTCCGCAGCCGAATACGGGCTGAAGGCATGAAGCATGTCGATATCTTCACGGACGGCGCCTGCTCCGGCAATCCCGGTCCCGGCGGCTGGGGCGCGGTGCTGCGCTACGGCGACGTCGAAAAGGAACTTTTCGGCGGCGAGGCCGAGACCACCAACAACCGCATGGAGCTGCTGGCGGCGATCTCGGCGCTCAACGCGCTGAAGAGCCCCTGCGAGGTCGATCTTCACACCGACTCCAAATATGTGATGGACGGCATCTCCAAATGGATTTTCGGCTGGAAGAAAAACGGCTGGAAGACCGCCGACAAGAAGCCGGTGAAGAACGCCGAGCTATGGCAGGCGCTGGAAGAGGCCCGCAACCGGCATCAGGTCACGCTGCACTGGGTGAAGGGCCATGCCGGGCATCCCGAGAATGAGCGCGCGGATGAGCTGGCGCGCAAGGGGATGGAGCCGTTTAAGCGGAAGTAGGGGGTTGGTGGTGTTGCTGGGCTACAACGCTTGATAGCCGCTTTGCGCCTTCTTTCCGGCCTTTCCTGCTGCACTTATGAGTACCTAAAAGCGGACAGTCGGGCACATCGACAGCACGTCAGCGCCGGGGTGGGAACCGATCAGTCAGCTTCCGGGCTGACAATGCGCGAAAGCGGACTTCCAATGTCGCAAAAATCTGTCGCGCAAGAAGGGCTTCTTTAGGTTTTCGTCTTTTCATAGGCCATGAATAGATCGGTTACGAGAACGCCGTTGATCCGCATCCCAGTCAAATCGGCGTCTTTGATGTCTGAATCCGCCAGTGTGACATCGCGTATGATCAATCGCGATAGATTTGCGTTCGTGATGGTGGCTCCGGACAGATTGGCGTTGTTAAAGCGCGCGTCTGCAAGGCAGATATCGTCAAAAAGCGCTTCGCTTAAATTGGTGTCGGTGAATTTTGCCTTAGTCAAAACAGCGTAAAATCGCGCGTCTGCGAGGTCTACACCATCGAAATTAGCGCCCGACATATCGGCCCGCTCGTAATGCGTTCCCTGCATCTGAGGGCCATCAAATGGGTTGTGTTCTTGGTGATCGCTCATTGTTCCTCCGGTCAAACATGATTAGGCCCTAAAGAATGCCAGATTGCACAGTCATTTGCGACCGTCGAATCTGAAACTAAAACGAGCCCAGGCCGGTTCTGGCCATGCCGTTTGTCGCGAGATTCCCCAAAACATGCGGCAGCTTCGGCCACCTTAGCGTCCGGATTGAGGAACGTCATTCATGACGACCAGCGGCAGCGAAGGGGTCGCAAGCAGTCGTTGTCGTTCGGACCAGCGAACGGCAGCTTTTTCACTGGCGCCGCCCAAAATCGCCGGACGAAAAGCGGTCCCCTTGCTGTTGAGACGCCACGGCAGGTTCGCGCCCCCATTTCGGTCGCTCAGACGCGATCAGTGATCTCCCAAAGCTGCCATCGAGCTGAGCGCCATAAAACGCAAAGACGAAAGCAACGCCAAGCTGAAGTTCCTAAAGGCCGGAGGCCGAAAAACTGGAACGCTCTACGTACCAGCACCAACAGGTGTCACCCGGCGCTGCCGGGTGACAGATCGTCCGGCCGACGTTGGGTAACGGCCGCGGTCCGGTCGATGTCGTCAAGACCTGATGAACGAGAGCAGGTCGGGGTTAAGGACATCCGCATGTGTGGTCAGCATGCCATGGGGGTAGCCCGGATAGGTCTTCAGCGATCCGTTCTTGAGCACGTCAACCGCACGCGGCACCGAACTTGCAAACGGAACGACTTGATCGGCCTCGCCATGCATCACCAGCACCGGCACGGTGATCTTCTTCAGGTCTTCTGTATAATCTTCGAGCCAAGAGGCAACAGTCGCGTAGTGAGCGAGGGCACCGCCGGCCATTCCCTGACGCCACCAGTTCGCGATGATTGCCTCCGAAGGCTTGGTGCCATCGAGGTTATAACCGTAAAACGGGTTCTCAGGGACGAAACGGAAGAACTCCGACCGGTTGCCCAGCACGCCCGCCCGGATCGCTTCGAACCACTCCGGCGACTGACCGGACGGGTTTTCCTCGCTCCGATACATGTTCGGCGTCAGGGAAGCGACCAGTACCGCCTTCGCGACGCGCTCTTGGTGGCGGGCGACATAACGAGCCACCTCACCGCCACCCGTGGAGTGGCCGATGTGGATCGCGTCGCGCAGGTTGAGGTGCTCGGTCAGGGCCGCGAGGTCGGCAACCCAGTGCTCCATGTCATTACCGGTGGCGGGCTGGTCGGACCGGCCGTGGCCGCGCCGATCGTGCGCGATCACCCGGTAACCGTGATGAAGGAAGAACATCATCTGGGCATCCCAGTCGTCCGCCGACAGCGGCCAGCCGTGACTGAATACGATCGGCTGGCCTGAGCCCCAGTCCTTGTAGAAGATGTTTACGCCGTCTTTAGTAGTGATCGTGGGCATCGAATTGCTCCATTATATGAAGTCATTGAAAGGTTGACTAAAAGGGCTTTCGCCGCAGATGGCAGTTGGCCTGTAGCGCCATCCGTCGGCACGGACGCCGTGGCAGAACACGATGGTGGGTTTAGACTTCGACATTCCGCTCGCCCTGTTGAGACGGGTACGAAATAACTGGTGGCGCGGGCGGCAACAAAGACTTTGTCTGGCCAAGCTATGCCTAAGAGGTATAGTACATGCTTCATGGACCTACGTCATTTTCGCTATTTCGTCGCAGTCGCCGAACGCGGGAGCGTGCTGGCGGCTGCACAACAGCAGCTCAACACCTCACAGCCGTCGCTGAGCCGTCAAATCCGCGACCTAGAGGCCGAGATCGGCGTGAAATTGCTGGACCGGCAAGCGCGGGGTGTCTCGCTCACGGAAGCTGGGAAAGTCTTTCTGGATCACGCTCGGCTAGCGCTTGCGCAGGTCGAAGCCGCGGTTGAAGGCGCCCGGAGAGCCGGGAGGCCAGAGAGGCCCGTGTTCGCTATCGGGTTTCTCGCCGGTCACGAGGCTTGGCTTCCAAGCGTGATGCGCATTCTCCGGGAAGAAGCCCCCGGCGTTGAATTCAAACTTTCGAGCCAGTCGTCTCCTGAACTCGCTCTCGCGCTGGTGCGAGGGAGCCTTGATGCGGCACTCCTCCGGCGAGAGGAGAGCGCCGCCAACCTATGCTTCAGAAGCCTGTTCGAGGAGCCATTGGTCGTGATGTTGCCCGCCGACCACCGTTTGGTGGCACGCGAGACAATTACACCCCAAGATCTTGCTGAAGAAATCTACGTCGGTTCCGTAACCGCCTCTCCGGCGGTAGATGCAATCGTCAAACAATATGCTGCGAGGGTCGGCATCAATCTCAAGCCTAGGTTTGATGCTGGAAGCCTTTCAGCGACGATATCTGTGGTTGTGTCATGCGGCGGAGTTACGCTCATCCCGGCCTATGCCGAGGATCTTTTGACCCCAAACGTCGTTGCGCGACCTCTGGAGGGCACACCCCCGACGATCGAACTCACGTTGGGTTACAACCCGGCAAACAGCTCTCGCCTGCTTCAGAAGCTGCTATCTCGGACAGAGCAAATATTGAGAGCGGGTTAGGCGCTATCGCAATTTAGTCCTCGAATGCGGACAGACCGCTCCCGGCCCCAATTCGGTCATGGTAGCGATTGCCTTTGAAAAGCACAAACATCACCCACCCTGCATCTTGCCCCATCCCCCTTTCCCTCTATGCTGCCTCCAACATCCAGGGAGGCTGTATCCATGATCCTGCATTGCGTTTTTCTTCGGCTTAAATCCGCCATGACACAGGATGAGAAGAAGGCGCTCTTCGAATCCGTGGCCGCTTTGCAGCAGGTCATTCCCGGCATTGTCGATGTCAAATACGGGCCGAATGTCTCGCCGGAGGGGCTGCATGGCGGCTTTGTCGATGGTTTTGCCGTAACGTTCGAGAG
Organism: Rhizobium sp. SG570; assembly: GCF_012275345.1. Lineage (NCBI taxonomy): Bacteria > Pseudomonadati > Pseudomonadota > Alphaproteobacteria > Hyphomicrobiales > Rhizobiaceae > Rhizobium > Rhizobium sp. SG570. The sequence goes on from NZ_JAAZQI010000009.1 coordinate 114,801, forward strand.
CGCCGAGGCGCGGGATGCCTATCTGGTGCATCCGCAGCATGTCGCCGTCGGCGAGCGGATCGTCTCTTCGACCGATGGCGGCCTGGCCGGCCTGCTGGTCTTCGATCTCAATCTTTAAGCACAACGGGCTTTAAGCAGAACGGGCCGCAAGCGAAACATACCTGCGACCCGGTTTGCTCAGTGTTCGTTCAGTCGGCGGCTCAGCTCGACTTCGCCATCGCGGCGGCCAGCTGGTCAACGTTATAACGGAACATTTTCTCGTAAGTCGAAGCCGGACCATTGGCCTTGGAAAGGGATTCGACGTAGAGCTCGCCGCCCGGCTCGGCGCCGGTGGCCTTGGCGACCTGCTTGACGAGGCGCGGATCGTTCGAGTTTTCGAAGAAATAGGTCTTCACATGCTCGGTCTTGATCTGCTCGATCAGCTTGGCGACATCGGCGGCCGAGGCTTCGGTTTCCGTCGAGACGCCGAGCGGCGACAGGAAGCTGACATTGTATTCGCGGCCGAAATAGCCGAAGGCGTCATGGCTCGTCAGCACCTTGCGGCGATCGTCAGCGATCTTGTCGAACTTGCTGTGGGCATAGGCGTCGAGTTCGGTGAGCACCTTGGTGTAGCGCTCGGCATTGGCCTTGAAATCGGCAGCGTCGGCGGGATCGGCCGCGGAGAGCGCCTTTTCGATATTGGCGACCCAGACCTTCACGTTGACCGGGCTGTTCCACACATGCGGATCGGTGACCGTCTTGCCGTCATCGACCATGGTGCGGGTGTTGATGCCATCGGAGGCGACGACGGGCGTTCCCTTGTAGCCCGATGCGCTGATCAGCCGGTCCATCCAGCCTTCCAGGCCCTCGCCGCTGACGAAGGTGACTTTGGCGGCGTTGAGCCTCTTGGCGTCGGCCGGCGACGGCTCGAATTCATGGGGGTCGCCGTTCGGGCCGACGAGGCTCGACACCTTCACATGGTCGCCGCCGACCTGCTTGACGACATCGGCGAGCACGGTGAAGGAAGCGACGACATCCAGCGTCTCGGCGGCGGCGGGGCGGGCGACGCCAAAGGCGACGAAGGCCACTGCTGCGGCTGAGAGGAGCAGTTTCTGTTTGTTCATGCGAGTCTCCTTGTTCGGATTAGCCCCGGAGATGGGGACGGGGAAAGAACCGCCGGGCAAGGCCCGAAGGTGCGAAGAGGATGGAGAGGCCGTAGATCAGGCTTGCCGTGATGATGATGGTCGGGCCCGAGGCAAATTCGAGATGGTAGGAGGCGATGAGGCCGATATAGCCGGAAGCCGCTGCCGTTCCCGTCGCGATCACCATCATCGCGGGCAGGCTGCGCGACCAGAGCTGCGCGATCGCCGCCGGCAGCATCATCAGCCCCACGGCCATCAGCGTGCCGAGCGCCTGGAAGCTGGCGACAAGATTGAGCACGACGAGCAGCAGGAACAGGAAATGATAGACCGGCCCACGCCCGCCGACGGCGCGCAGGAAGCCCGGATCGAAGCATTCCATGACCAGCGGCCGGTAGATGACGGCAAGGGCCAGCAGCGTCACGGTCGTGATCGCGCCGATCTGGTAGAGGGCAGGGGCGTCGATCGCGAGGATCGTGCCGAAGAGCACATGAAGCAGGTCGATATTCGACCCCCGCAGCGACACGATCAGCACGCCGAGCGCCAGCGACGTCAGATAGAAGCTGGCAAAGCTCGCATCCTCCTGCAGCACCGTCATGCGGCTGACGAGGCCGGAGAGCAGCGCCACCGAAAGGCCGGCCACCAGACCGCCAAGCCCCATGGCCGTCAGCGACAGCGAACCGGCGATGAGATAGCCGATGGCAGCACCGGGCAGCACCGCATGGCTCATGGCATCGCCCATCAGGCTCATGCGCCTGAGCATCAGGAAAACGCCGATCGGGCCGGAGCCGAGGCCGAGGCAGAGGCAGGCGATGAGCGCGCGCCGCATGAAGCCATAATCCGCGAAGGGCGCGAGGAAGATATCGTAGGCGGTCATTCGGCCGGCTCCCGCTTTGCGAGACCACCTTCGGCAAGCTCATCGTCCGGCAGGCAGGTTTCGGCCTCCTCGTCCCAGCGCTCGGCCATGGCCCGCGCCCTGATGAGGTTGGCGGAGCTCATCACGTCCTGCGTGTCGCCCCATCCCACAAGCTCGCGGGCAATCAGCATCGTCTCGGGAAAGTGAGCGCGCACCTGATCGAAATCATGCAGAACGGCGATGACGGTGCGCCCTTCGTTGTTCCATCGCAGAACGAGGTCGAGCAGATCGCGCGTGGTGCGCTGGTCGATGGCGGTAAAAGGTTCGTCCAGCAGGATGACGCGCGCGTCCTGCAGCAGCAGTCTCGCGAAGAGCACGCGCTGGAATTGGCCGGCCGAGAGCGAGCCGATATGTCTGTTCTCGAAACCGGAAAGCCCGACGACCGAAAGCGCGTCGCGCGCGCGCTCCGCATCCTGGCGCGAGAAGCGGCCGAATGCGCCGGCATTCTTCCAGGCACCGAGCATGATCGTGTCGGCGACCGAGATCGGAAAGCGGCGGTTGATATCGGCGGCCTGCGGCAGATAGCCGAAATCGTTGCGCGTCAGCGCCCCGCGATCGATCGACCCTCCCGCCGGCCTGAGTTCACCGACGATCGCTTTCAAGAGCGTCGATTTACCCGCACCATTCGGCCCGGCGATCGCCGTGAGGCTACCGGTCCGGAAGGCGCCGGAAATGTGGTGCACGGCGGGATGACGCTCGTAGGTGACGGTAAGATTGTCGAGACGGATCAGATCGCTCATGCCAAGGCCACCGCCCAGCCGATGGCCGCCCAGAGTACCGCTATGCCGACCGCGACATAGGCAAGGCGCACAAGGGCGGAACGCCCCATCAGGGAGGACGCGAAGGGGTTGTGGTCGAAAGGCATGTGGGGGCTTTCATTTATGTAATAACATTACGTGTTGTAGCCGAGAAAATGCGGCGGAAAAGAGGCGTGGGCTGGATTACCCGCCGATTGCTACGAACGATATTGGAATATCTGTCGGCCAATGCCGTTGGCTCCCAATCGCCATGGCGATTGCTACAAAGTTATCTTGCCGCGATATTGAGATCTGGAGAATGCTGGACAGGGCTGGAAGAGGAGGCTGTCTTGAAATTGCGGCTGGAGCTATTTGTTACCGACGTTCAGGCATCGATAGAATTCTATCGCCGGGTGCTGAATTTCCAGGTGATTGGTCAGGCAAGCGCAGACTATACGATGCTCACGAATGGCGAGGCGGCCATTTCTGTCAACAAGCGGGAGGCCCTCGGACACGATCATCCCCTTCGAGCCACCGATGGAGAGCGGCTCGGCCTCGGCGTCGAAATCGTATTGAACGTTGCGGACATAGAGGGCTTCTATGAAACCACCAGAACGCGTGGTCACCCGGTATCCGAGCTTGTCCTGCAACCATGGGGTCTACGCGATTTTCGCATCATAGATCCGGATGGCTATTATATCCGGGTGACAAGCAGACATAGGGCATAGAAATGGGAACACTTGGGCATACCCAAGTATTCCCGGTTCAGTCTGGAGCGGCAGTCATACGACCAGCCCCCTCAATCCGTCGAAATCTCAAAGCTGCTCGATCATCGCGGCAGCACCCGAAACCGTGGCCTGGCCGGGGCTTTCCTCGATGTTCAGCGACTTCACCACGCCGTCTTCCACCAGCATGGAATAGCGCTTGGAGCGGATGCCGAGGCCACCGGCGGAGAGGTCGACTTCGAGGCCGAGCGCCTTGGCGAAGGAGCCGTCCCAGTCGGCGAGGAAGTGGATCTTGCCCATGCCGCCGGATGATTGCGCCCAGGCGCCCATCACATGCCAGTCGTTGACCGAGATGACGGCGATATCATCGACGCCCTTGGCGAGAATGGCGTCCCGGTTTTCGAGATAGCCAGGCAGATGGTTGAGCGAGCAGGTGGGCGTGAATGCGCCCGGAACGGCGAAAAGCACGACGCGCTTGCCGGCAAAAAGCTGCTCGGTGCTGATCTCGACCGGGCCGTCGGCGGTCTTTTCCTTGAAAGTGGCGGCGGGCAGTTTATCGCCGATTGCAATGGTCATGGCTCTCTCCTTGGGGCGCGATCTCGGGGCGTTTGAACGGCCGCCGATTGGATAGGGATTGTTGGGCGAATATAGATCGGAGCTATTCGAACGCAAGCGTGGTTTCCATGGCGCGATCGCCGTCGACGACGAGGACACCCCAGGTCTTGCCCTTGATATCGTAGTTCTTCGGCAGCTTGGCGATTGCGATATCGGCCGAGTAGGCCGTGCCTTCCCGCTTCGCATTCGCCTGCTGGAAAAACACGTAGCCCGTCGGCCCGGTGACATAGATCGCCGGTTTTTCTCCGGTCGCCTCAGGCAGGGTGAGGTGCAGCGAAAGGTTTTTCGCATCCGCGGAAAGGCTGTGGCTCTCAAGGGCGAAATCAGAGGATGGAGCCTGCGGCAGGGAGGCCTTGGCTGCGTCCAGCAGTGCCAGTTCATGCGCCGTCGGCTGTTCGCTCGTCGGTAGCGCCAGCGAATACTCAGCCTGGAATGGAATGCAGATCTCCTTGCAGAGACCGATGAAGGCGGTCAATTCCAGTTTTGCCGGCGTCTTGCCCTCGATGGTGAAATCGAGCGGCAATGTCACCGGCGCGTCATAGCCGATTTCCTGTATGGCGCCGACCGTGATCCTTTTCGGGATCGGATAGCCGGTCTTCTCCAGCTTTATTCCGCTATTGGGGGCCAGCGTTACCTGTGGCGGGATGCCGCTCTGGCCCGGTTCGCGCCAATAGGTGATCCAGCCGGGCTGTGGTTCGATCTGCAGCGCGGCGCGGATATGCCCTTCAGCATCCGGTGCCAGCGCAACCAGGCGCATGCGGCCGCCCTGATTGTCCACCCAATCACTCGTTGCAGCGGAAGCGGCGGTACCGATGCACAGGATGGCGGCAAGCGTTTCGGCAAGAAGTGTTGGCAGACGGGGGAGGGCAACTGTTCCAATCATGAGAGCAGGATTTAGCGGATTGGCTGGCCCGGAGCCAGCGCGGCTTAAAAAAGAAATGATCATTTTCAGTTGATTGATTTATGACATTGCCCCATCTTCTTTTTTAGCGGTGCAGTTATGGACTGCGGTCAGGAGGCACAATGTCCCTATCGACGCTGAAGAATAGACGCGAAAGAGGTTTTCTCGACGGCCAGTTCCTGATCGCCATGCCGGGCATGGAGGACCGGAACTTCAACCGGACGGTTATTTATATTTGCGCTCATTCCGATGCCGGGGCCATGGGCTTCGTCATCAACCGGGGCCAGAAGCTGACCTTCACGGATGTCCTTTTGCATCTCGATATGATCAAGGACGACGACGCCATCGTTCTCCCGCCCGTCGCGCGCGATTTCCCCATCCAGACCGGGGGACCGGTCGAAAGCGGCCGCGGCTTCGTCCTGCATTCCGACGACTATATCAGCGACAGCAGTATTCCGGTCAGCGACGATATCAGCCTGACGGCGACGCTGGATATCGTGCGGGCCATCTCCAAGGGAAGCGGCCCCAAACGCGCCACCATGCTGCTTGGTTACGCCGGCTGGGGCGCCGGCCAATTGGAGGCCGAGATCGGCAATAACGGCTGGCTGAACTGCCCCGCCGAAGAGGAATTGATCTTCGACCGAAGCCTCGACGACAAGTACGAGCGCGCCTTGGCTTTGATGGGTATCAACCCCGCAATGCTGTCGCCGCATGCGGGGCATGGCTGAGCCGAACTGCATTATATTGGAACGAAGTAACGCCCGTGACGTTTTCATGGCAGGGCAACGGCAATAACGCTGTGCCAATTATGGAGGTGTTAGACATGGGTAGCACGACCGACAAGGTATCCGGCAAGGTCAACGAAGTGGCCGGCAAGGCCAAGCAGATGGCCGGCAAGGCCACGAACGACAAGGAACTGCGCGCAAAAGGCGCGGCCCAGGAAGCCAAGGGCAAGGTGCAGGGCGCCGTCGGCAAGGCCAAGGATAAGGTCAAGGGTGCAGTGGATCGGATGTAATCCGGCTGCTCGCCAATTTCAGGTCGCTGTGCAATCTGAGATGATGCCGCAGAAGCGGCCCGCTAAGTAGAGCCTGTCTCGGAGACGCGACGGGCTCTTTCGTGTCGATGGGACGTTATTTCGAAGAGGGTTTCCATGCGGCTTTTCACTTGCGACCATTGCGGCCAGCCGGTGCATTTCGACAACAGGCAGTGTGTGCGCTGCGGTCATCAGCTCGGATTCGTCCCGGATCGGCTGGCCATATATGCGCTGGAGGCCGAGGAAGGAGCGAATTGGCATCTGGTCGCCGAGCCATCGAGCCACGTCCGTTTCTGCGCCAACGCCGAACTCGATATCTGCAATTGGCTTGTCGATGCGGACGACCCGCAGCCATTCTGCACAGCCTGTCGTCACAACCGCCTGGTGCCCAACACGGATACCCAACAGGGCATAGACCGCTGGCGGCGCATCGGTCAGGCCGAACGGCATCTGTTCTATTCGTTGTTGCGCTGGAACCTGCCGCATCCTGATCGACAACAGGATCCTGTGGGCGGGCTGGTGTTCGACTTCCTCGAAGATGAGGTGCAGGGCAGCAATGTCGTGCCCGCCAGGACCGGCCATGAAGAGGGATTGATCGCTATTCGCGCCGCCGAAGCCGACGACGTGACGCGCGAACAGGCGCGCACCTCCATGAACGAGCCATACCGCACGCTGCTCGGCCATTTCCGCCACGAGACCGGCCACTTCATCTGGAACAAGCTCGTGCGCGACCGTGGCCGGTTCGATGTTTTCCGCACCGTCTTCGGAGACGAGAGAGCGGATTACGGCATGGCGCTTCAGTCTCACTATGACAATGGCCCGCCGCCGAACTGGCACGAAAACTTCATCAGTGCCTATGCCAGCGCCCATCCCTGGGAAGATTTTGCGGAATGCTTTGCGCATTACCTGCACATCGTCGATACGCTGGAAACCGCGCGCTCCTTCGGTTTGGCGGTCGACCCCTTTGGTTATCACGAGATGGCGGCGGAGGTGGATTTCAATCCCTATAGAGCCGAAAGCGCCGACCAGCTCGTCAGCGCCTGGATCCCCTTGAGCGTCGCGATCAACGCCATTCAGCGCAGCATGGGGCAGCCGGACTCCTATCCCTTCATCCTGTCGCCGCCGGTGGTGGCGAAGCTGGACTATGTCCGCACCCTAATCAACGACGCCTGATCCGCCACCCAGCCGGGGAGGGGAAGGTCTATGCACGCTTCGTCAGAGGAAAGCGTTCCTTCAACAGCCTGATCACGGAATCCGTGCCCATCGGCGGCCCGAAGATGAAGCTCTGACCGTAGGTGCAGCCGATCTTGGCGAGCTCCAGCGCATCCTCTTCGGATTCGATTCCCTCGGCGACGACGCGCATGTTGAGTTCGCGCGCCATGGAAATGACGGAACGCAGAAGGATGGCCTTCTTGTCGCTCTCGTCGCGGACCATCGCCTTGTCGAGCTTGATCATGTCGAAGGGGAAGCGGGTAAGGTAGGCGAGCGAGGAATAGCCGGTGCCGAAATCGTCGAGCGCCAGGCCGATGCCGGCTTCGCGCAGCTTGTCGAGCACGAGCCGCGCCTGCTCCGGGTTCTCCATCACCTGCGATTCCGTCAGCTCGAGCTTGATGCGGCTCGGATCGCAATGGGTCTTGGCGAGCAGGGCACGGATATCGTCGTAGAGCTCGTTGTTGAGCAGCTGCACGCTGGAGAGATTGATGGATACGAAGAGCGGCAGGTCGCCGGTCTGTCGCTGCCAAGCCATCAGATCGTTGGTCGCCTGCTCCAGCGCGAACATGCCGAGCGGACCGATAATGTCCGAGGCCTCGGCGATGGGGATGAATTCCGTTGGCGGAATATTGCCGCGCTTCGGATGTTCCCAGCGCATCAGCGCCTCGAAGCCGGCCACCTCGGCGTCTTCAAGCCGCACGATCGGTTGATAGACCAGCGAGAGTTCCTTGCGTTCGACGGCGCGGCGCAGGTCTGTTTCGAGCTGCAGACGGTCAGTACCGAAGCTGCGGAAGGCGGGCTGGAAGGGCTCGACGCGATTGCCGCCGGCGCGCTTGGCGCGGTACATGGCAAGCTCGGCGTCGCTGAGCATGCCGGGCGCATTTTCCTGCTGGTCGACCCAGGACGTCAGCCCGACCGATGCCGTCAGGATGATCTCGCGATTGGCGAAGTTGATCGGCACCATGATCGCCTTGCTGATCGCGTCGGCAAAGTCGGCCACCTTGGCCGGATCGCGCTCGGAAACGAGGATCAAGCCGAACTGGTCGCCGGAAAGGCGCGCGAGCGTGTCCTGAGGCTTCAGCAGGCGGCGAAGGCGTCTCGTCAGCGCGATGAGAATATTGTCGCCCGCAGCGACGCCGAGTGTGTCGTTGACGAGCTTGTAGCGGTCGATGTCGATCACCATGACGGTCGGCCGCAGCTGGTTGCCCTCCGGCGCCAGCGTCAGAACGGCCTGCAGGCGATCGAGAAAGACCTGTCGGTTCGGCAGTCCGGTCAGATTGTCGTGCACCGCGTCGTGCAGCAGCCGCTCGATCGAATTCTTCTGCTCTGTGATATCGACGATGGTGCCGACGCAGCGAATGATCTCGCCGTTCGATCCAAGCACCGGCCGCGCGCGGATCGACAGCCAGTGGAAATGTCCGTCTTCGGCGCGGATGCGGAATTCGTGGTTCAGCCGGCCGCGACGATGTTCGAGAAGCACGTCCAGGGTCGCGCGGAAGCGGTCGCGGTCGTCGGGATGCAGCCGCGGCAGCCAGTTGCGCGCCGCGCCATGCATGGTGCCCGGCGACAGGCCGAGCTTCGTCGAGATGTCGGGCGTCGTCACCACGCGGTCGCGTGCTACATCCCAGTCCCAGACGGTGTCGCCGGAGCCGGTAAGCGCTAGGGATTGCCGTTCGAGATCCGAGAACAGGCCCTGCTGGAATGCGCCGCCGGCAAAGGCATGCTGCATGACCGTGAAGCCTATCAGCAGGACGATCAGCACGAGGCCGCCGCCGAGTGCTGGCTGGATGATGTCGTTGTCGAGCTTGCCCGTCACCGTCATCCAGGCGCCGAACAGCCAGACGAGGATCAGCGCCCAGGCAGGCACCAGCAGGATGGCGCGGTCATAGCGGCTGAAGCCCAGATAGATGATGAGCAGCAGACCCGCAGTCGCAGTCAGTGCCAGCGACAACCGGGCGATGCCGGCCGCGATCGACGGATCGTAGATCGCCACGCCGAAGAGCAGGGCGAGGCCAAGGACCCAGGCGAGCGTGACGTAGCCCAGGTGCGCATGCCAGCGATTGAGGTTGAGATAGGTGAACAGGAAGATCACCAGGCTTGAAGCGAGCGCCACCTCCGCACAGGCGCGCCATATTCGCTGATCGCTTGACGTGATCATGATGAGCTTGCCGAGGAAGCCGAAATCCACACAGATATAGCCGAGCACCGCCCAGGCGAGCGCTGCCGTTGCCGGCAGCATCGAGGTGCCCTTGACGACAAAGAGAATGGTCAGGAACACCGCCAGCAGGCCGGCAATGCCGAGCACGATGCCACGATAGAGCGTGAAGGCGTTGACCGTATCCTTGTAGGCGTTGGGTTCCCAGAGATAGAGCTGCGGCAGGTTCGGAGACGAGAGTTCGGCAACGAAGGTGACGACGGCGCCGGGGTTCAGCGTGATGCGGAACACATCGGCCTCGTCGCTCGGTTGCCGGTCGAGCGCAAAGCCTTCGCTCGGCGTGATCGCGACGATGCGCTGCGAGCCGAGGTCCGGCCAGAAGACCTTCGAATTCACCAGGCGGAAATGCGGGGCGACGATGACGCGTTCCAGCTGCTCTTCGGAAACATTGGCGAGCGCGAAAACGGCCCAGTCGCCCTGATGGTTCGGTGAGGAGGATCGTACCTCAATCCGGCGCCGGATGCCGTCGGCGCCGGCGGCCGTTGAGACCTGAAAGGCCTCGCCCTGGTTGGTATAGATCTCCGTTGTTGCCGTCAGGTCGAGGGCTGTGTCGTCGCGGGAAATCTTCACGGGCTCGGCTGCGTGCGCCATGCCGGCAAACAGGAGCAGCATGGTGGCCGCGAGCGTTGCGAGCAGCGCGCAGAGCCGCTTGGCGGTCGGCATTGCTGGCATCAATCCGGTGGTCATCGCTGGTCGTATTTTCGGTTCGGGTCGGCATCCGCTGCCAACCTTGAAAACATGACATGGTCGCGCCACTGACCGTTGATTTTTAGATACCCGCGCAAATGACCTTCTCGCTGGAAACCGGCCTTTTCCAAAAGCCGCATGCTACGCTCGTTATCCGGAATACAGGCTGCTTCAATACGGTGCAACTCAAGTCCGGAAAAGATATAGGGTATAACCAACTGAAGTGCGGCGAACATATGACCCTGACCGGAATAGCGCTCGCCCATCCAGTATCCGATCATGCAGCTCTGCGCAGCACCGCGGCGAATGTATCCGATCGTTATGCCTCCGACCAACGTCATGTTTTCCCTAAGGAAAATGAATAACGGTATGGCCTGGCCGGAACTATATTCCTGCTTGCCCCTGATGATGCGCGCCCGGTAGGCGCCTTCGGTCAGCTCGTCATGCCGCCAGGTCGGTTCCCAAGGCTCCAGGAAGCGGCGGCTTTCGGCTCTCAGCCTGTGCCATTGATTGAAATCGGAGTAACGCGGCAGGCGCAGCAAATATTGGTCGTTTTCGAGTTCAACCGCGTCCGGATGACGTGAGAGAAACCGAAAGACAGATTTTTGCATGCCGCCAAGCACTCCCCCGAGAATTGAACCCATCGGCCCGCGGCGTGGCCTTAGCCGCTCGCGCTTCTGGAGGCGGGCGCCGGCGACGACAGCGACATGACGATGTCTTCCATCGGTGCAAGCTGTTCCAGCGGCCCGATCGCCGAAAGCGTCGGTACTGTATCGAAGAACAGGCGGCCGGCAAGATCCGTCAGCCGGTCGATGGTGATGCCCTCCAGGCGCTCCAGCATCTCCTGGTTCGGGATCGGGCGGCCATAAAGCATCATCTGCCGGGCGACCTGGCCGGCACGGGCAGCAGGACTTTCCTGGCCCATCAACAGCTGCGCGCGGATCTGGGCGCGGGCACGCTCAATTTCCTGCTGCTGGATGTCGTGTGAGGACTTATGGAGCTCTTTCACGATGACGGGCAGCAGCTCCGGCAGGTTCTCGCCGCCGGTGGCGGCGTGGATTCCGAAGATGCCGGTATCGGAGAAGCCCCAGTGAAATGCGTAGACCGAATAGCAGAGACCCCGGAATTCGCGCACCTCCTGGAAGAGACGCGAGGACATGCCCCCGCCGAGGATATTGGCAAGGATCTGCGAACAGTAGAAGTCGCGCGTGTGGTAGGCACGCCCCTCGAAGCCCAGGAGGATCTGCGCATCCATCAGGTCGCGCGTTTCGCGGATGTTGCCGCCGATATAGCGAGCCGGCTCGATGACGGGCGAAGTGGAGGGTTTGGTCGGCAGGCTGGAGAAGCGCTCTTCCACCTGACGCACGAAGCTTTCATGATCGACCGCACCGGCCGCCACGACAAACATGCGATCGGTCGTGTAGTTGCGGTCCAGATAGTGACGAATCTGCTCTGGCGAAAAGGAGACGACGGTTTCCGGCGTACCGAGAATTGCGCGGCCGAGCGTCTGGCCGCGATAGGCGACCTCGGAGAACTTGTCGAAGACCACGTCGTCGGGCGTGTCGTTCGCCGCATTGATTTCCTGCAGGATAACCTGCTTTTCGCGGGCCAGCTCCTCCTCTTCGAAGGCGGACTCCGTCAGGATGTCGGCAAGAATATCGACTGCGAGCGGCACATGGTCCTTCAGCACGCGTGCATAATAGGAGGTCGTTTCGGTCGAGGTAGCGGCATTGACTTCGCCGCCGACATTCTCGATCTCCTCGGCGATCTGCCGCGCGGAACGCCGCGCCGTACCCTTGAACGCCATATGCTCGAGCAGATGCGCGATCCCGTGTTCCGCTTCGGTCTCGTTACGCGAACCCGACTTGATCCAAACGCCGAGTGCCACGCTTTCGAGGTGTGGCATCGATTGGGTTGCTACTGTCAGCCCGGACGCAAGCCGGGTGCATTCCACTGTCATCGCTTGTCTTTCCGCGTCTGTTGTTCCCCGGCCCGGGCATGCTCGCCGATAAAACTTTCCACGGCTTTAAGCTCCGGATCGAGAACGTCGAAACGCTCCTCCCTGGTCATCAGACCAGCAAGCCACGTTGGAAGCGCCGGGTCAATACCACATGCGGATTTTACTGCGGCGGGGAATTTCGCGGGATGCGCGGTGGCAAGCGTCACCATCGGGCTCGTCGACCGCTCGTTTTTCTTCGCCACGAAGACGCCGATGGCCGTGTGCGGATCGAGTAGGTAACCCGTTTCCGCCAGTGTTTTGTGGATTGTCTCTGCCACCTGCTTTTCGCTGGCACGACCGGCGCGGAAGTCCTTCTTGATGAACTTCAAGGCCTTTTCGCTGATCGAAAAGCCGCTCGATTGTTTCAGGCTTTCCATCGCGGCGCGCACCTTCGAGGCGTCACGGCCATTCGCTTCGAACAGCAGCCGCTCGAAGTTGGAGGAGATCTGGATATCCATCGACGGCGCGGTGGTTGCCTTGACGGCGCGCATCTCGTAGCGGCCGGTCTTCAGCGTGCGCGCCAGGATGTCGTTCTCGTTGGTGGCGATGACCAGGCGGTCGATCGGCAGGCCCATCCGCTTGGCGACGTAGCCGGCGAAAATATCACCGAAATTGCCCGTCGGCACGGTGAAGGAGATTTTCCGGTCCGGGCCGCCCAGCGCAACGGCCGTGGTGAAATAATAGACCACCTGCGCCATGATTCGCGCCCAGTTGATCGAGTTGACGCCGGAAAGCCTGACCTTGTCGCGGAAGCCGGCATCGTTGAACATGGCTTTGACGAGGTTCTGGCAATCATCGAAATTGCCGTTGATCGCCAGAGCATGCACATTGGCTTCGGTCGAGGTGGTCATCTGCCGCTGCTGCACCGGCGAGACCTTGCCATGCGGAAATAGAATGAAGATGTCGGTGCGCTCGCGGCCGGCAAAGGCGTCGATTGCCGCGCCGCCGGTATCGCCCGATGTGGCGCCGACGATCGTTGCCTTTTGCCCGCGCTTTTCCAGCGCATAGTCCATCAGCCGCGCGAGCAGCTGCATGGCGACATCCTTGAAGGCGAGCGTCGTGCCGTGGAACAGCTCCATGACGAAGCTGTTCGGGCCGGTCTGCACCAGCGGCGTCACCGCCGGATGACGGAAGGTGGCGTAGGCGTCGTCGATCATGCCGCGGAAGACATCGGCGGGGATTTCGCCGTTGGTGAAGGGCGACAGGACGGCGAAGGCGACGTCCTGGTAGCTCTTGCCGCGGAAGGCGCGGATCTCTTTTTTCGTCAGGGTCGGCCATTCACGGGGAACGTAGAGCCCGCCGTCACGGGCAAGGCCGGCCAGGAGGGCGTCGCAGAAGCCAAGGGCAGGGGCTTCTCCCCGCGTTGAGATATAGTCCACGGTCTAGAATTCCTTCGGTCGCAAAATTGCCTGAGTGATCGGTTGAGAGAGTAGAGGAACGAAACGACGGCGGCCTGTCTTTTTGCGTCGGATCAGCCGCGTGGTTTTCGCGTTTGCGCAAGGCGCGTGGGATCAGCGCCGGCGGGCGGCAGTTTGTGCCAATATGTCGATCTCGAAAAGTGAGCCAAAACGGTGTCTACCCAATCGATTTTTCGCTGCGTCGCTGGTATAGACCATCGCCAAGTGTCATAAAAGGCCCGTCCGACAGGCTTCAGGCCGATAATGTGAATTGTATGGAGAGGGTGGAATAATAGTGTTTGGCAGGGTTTCGCGTCGTCTTTTTTCCGCTTCGCTTCTGGCATTGCTGACTGGTTGCAGCTCTCTTGGCCTTGGCGGCAACAGTGACAAGCAGCCGGGAACGGATGTTACGGTCGCACCGCAGGCGGGTACCACCGGGGCTGCTCCGCAGGTAACTGGTGGTCAGGCCTATGTCGCCGGCAAATGCCCGCAGGTTACCATCCCCGACCAGGCAGCCGTCTACCGGACTTACGCCAAGGGCGCCAAGGATGACCCGAACCAGTTGACCTATCAGGCCTCGCTGGCGGAGGCGACGCGCCAGTGCACGACCGATGGCACCAATCTCGGGATTCATGTCGCCGTGCAAGGGCGTCTGGTCGCCGGCCCGATGGGTAGCTCCGGCAAGGTGACCCTGCCGATCCATGTCGCCGTCATGGACAACGAGACCGCGCTTTACAGCAAGACCATCAACTACACGGCTGAAATTCCGCCGGGCGAGAGCACGGCCCAGTTCCTCTTCAGGGACGACGATATCAGCGTTACCGGTGGTTCAGGCGGCTTTACCATCGTCCAGGTCAGTTTCGACCAGGGGCCGCAGAAGCCTGACAAGGGCGAGAAGCCGGCACGCAAGAAGCGCCACTAAGCGCACGTCGCCTGCGCATCCAACCTGCGCCGCGATTGTGTGGGCGCATATGTCATTCGCGACGAAATGAAAAAGAAAAGGCCCTGTCTCGCGGCGGGGCCTTTTCTTTGCAGCCTGCGATATCTCACAAAACGCCATCCCATTCGGCCAGGGCCATGACGATGCCAGGCAGGTCGGCCATACGGGCAATCACGGTCTCCGCGCCGGCATCGGTCAGCTTGTCGGCATGCGAGGGATAGGTATGCGAAGCGCCGGTGAAGCCGATGACGCGCATGCCGGCGGCGCGCGCCGCCTGGACGCCGTGGACCGAATCCTCGACGACGATGGTATTGGCTGGGTTGGCGTTCATCTGCTCGGCGCCATGCAGGAAAATGTCCGGCTTGGGCTTCACGCGGTCGGCGCCGAGATCCTTGGCGGAGTAGATATGCGGCGCGAACAGCGTGAGGTAGCCGACCTTGGTGAGCATCATGTCGAGACGCGCGGAGCTGGAGTTCGAGCAGACACAGCGCGGCATCGGCAGTCGCGACAGCGCGAGCGGAACGCCGGAAATCGCCTGGACATCGTTGGCGAGCCGCAGATCCAGAAGTTTTTCCGATTTGTCGAGCAGCGATGCGGAGAGCGGGATGCTGGCCTCGCGCTCGACTTCGAACAGAATGTTGTGCCAGGTCATGCCGGCAAAACGCTCGCCCATTTCCTCGGCGCTGATGGGATAGCCTGCATCCGTCAGCAGTTTGGATTCGACGTCTGCCGCGATGATTTCCGAATCGACCAGAACGCCGTCGCAGTCGAAGATGATGAGGTCGAAGCCATTACTCATGAGAATTGCTGCCTTTGATGAGGGCGGGGTTCGGCATGTTCGGTGGAAAACCGTCAGTGTGTCGGAACATGCTCAGAAAAATGACCGTCGCGCTTTACACGATGTGCCGGCAAAGCTCAACCAATTGGCGGGCATGGCTGTGCTGCGCTGACGGAAAGGGTCGGCGAAGTTCAAAAGGCTTCATGACTTCAGCATGTCGCTCGACAATCCGTAAGCCCGGCTTTAAGGATCGGCCATGGCCAAGGAGCGTCACGACACCATTGCCAGCCGCATCAGCCGGGTGCTTGCCGACCGCATCATCCGTGGTGAGATTGCGCCCGATGCGCGGCTGCGGCAGGATCATATCGCCGAGGAGTTCGGCACCAGCCATGTGCCGGTGCGCGAGGCATTCCGGCGGCTGGAAGCGCAAGGCCTGGCGATCAACTTGCCGCGTCGCGGCGTTCGCGTCGCCTCCTTCGATCTCAAGGAAGTCCGCGAAGTCGCCGAAATGCGCGCGGCACTCGAGGGTCTCGCCTTGAAGCATGCGGCGCAGCACCTGACGCCTGCCATTCTGGATGCCGCCGAGGAGGCGACGCGGGAAGGCGATGCCGCCGGCGATGTCCATGCCTGGGAGGAGGCCAATCGCCGCTTCCATCGCCTCATCCTGGCGCCCTGCGGCATGGTGCGCCTGCTGGCCGCCATCGACGATCTGCATGCCGCCAGCGCCCGCTTTCTCTTTTCCGCATGGCAATCCGGCTGGGAAAAGCGCACGGATCACGATCATCGCGCCATCCTGGCAGCGCTCCGCCAAGGGCGAACCGACGAGGCTGCCGCCATCCTGCAGAAGCACGTCCAATGGATCGGTCGCGCTCCCGTGCGCACTCCCTCAGGCTCGACGCGCGAGGCCTTCGCGATCGTCGGTTGAGCACTCAAAAAATTATAGATAATTTTTGGTGGAAGTGCTCGCACGAGTCATTTTTCGATGGCAGGAGTTGGCCCATTCTATCTGATCTGCGGTACGGGACTTGGTCTAAAGCTCCGTACCTGAAGGCGGCACTACCATTTTTCTTCCCTTTGAAATCCATGCTTTCCGGGCACTCCTGCCCCAAGCAGCATAAATTTACGCATCCGCCGCTTGCCTCGATCTATAAACTCGGACATAAAATAGATGGGAATTAAAAATTATCTATAATTTCTAGAAGGAGAGCTCATGTCCCTGTTGCATCATCACGAAGAAGCCACCTTTGACCCGCTGCGCCTTGCTCAACGGTCGCTGGTCGTCAAGGCCGCCTTCGTTCTCGCCGGAACGCTGGCGCTGGCGCTCGCGTCGCAGATTTCGGTGCCGATGGTGCCTGTGCCGATCACCATGCAGACCTTTGCGATTACCATGATCGGCGCGCTCTACGGCTGGCGTCTCGGCGCGATCACTATTCTGGCATGGCTTGGCGAAGCCATGGTCGGTTTTCCGGTTCTAGCCGGCGGCGCAGGCGGCATCGCGCCCTTCATGGGGCCTACGGCCGGCTATCTCGTCTCCTTCCCGATCATTGGCGCGCTGGTCGGCTGGCTTGCCGAGCGCGGCTGGAGCGGCGACCGCGTCGTGCGTAGTTTCCTCGCCCATCTCTCGGCCAATATCCTGTGCCTCGCGATCGGCGGCGCATGGCTTGCGGCATTGATCGGCGTTGAAAAGGGCTGGCTCTTAGGCGTCGCTCCGTTCATCCTTGGCGCCGTGCTGAAATCCGCGCTTGCGGCCGCAGTATTGAAGACCGCCCAGGTCTATAGCGGCAAGGCAAAGCTGAATTGACTGTTCGGCTTCGCGCCCACCATCTGCTCTGCATGCTGACCTTCGTCGGTGAAGGCTATACGCCGGCCTTCACCGACAATTATCGCCGCATTGCCGAGCGTCTGACAAAAGGGGAGGAGATCAAGCTGGTCTCCGGGCCTGACGATATCTGCGCACCGCTTCTGGACGAGATGGAGCCGCACTGTTTCAAGGCGTCGGTCATCGAGCGGGACGCCGCCGCTCTTGCGGACGTGGTGGCCATGCTGGGCGAAGAGATCGAAATTGGCGCGATGCTGGTGCCCGATGCCGCCCTGCTTGCAAAACTGCGGCGGAATTTCGCCAGCGGCGAGATTCGCCACGCCTGCCTTGGTTGCGAATGGGGAGATCTCTGCAGCCGAATTGCTGCCGGCAATTTCGCCGCCGTCCTGATCGGCCACGCCTAGGAGAGGTCGCCCGCCTCGATTGGAAAGAGCGCCAGAAAACGGCGCTCGCCTTCCGGCGTAAAGAAGATCGAGCGACTGTTTTCGGTTCGCCGCGCCCAGCCCTTGTCGAGGAAATTCGCGAGAAGTGCCTTGCCAAGGCTACCGGCGAGATGGGCGCGGCGTTCACTCCAGTCCAGGCAGGATCGACAGAGCGGACGGCGGCTCGACCGCAATCCGGATATGTCTATGCCGATCGAACCAAGGTGGGTCTCGCCCTGCGCCGTCAGGCTCAGGCCTTCGCCCATGGCCGAAATCGAACCACCTTCTATCAGACTGTCGAGCATGCGCACGCCATAGTCACCGGCAAGATGATCGTAGCAGATGCGCGCCTTGCGCAGCGCCGGCTCCTTCGGGCCGGGGCGGTGGCGTAGGTGTCCGCGGCTGGCGGCAAAACCCATGATCCCTTCAAGCAGCTTGCCGACGCCATCATCCGCCAGCGCGAAATAGCGATGCCGGCCCTGCTTGCGCTGCGCCAGTAAACCACCCGTTTCGAGCTTGGAAAGATGGGCGCTTGCCGTCTGCAGCGTCACGCCGGCCGCGGCCGCCAACTCTGTTGCCGTCAGCGCGCGGCCGCCCATCAAGGCCGTCAGTATGTTTGCTCGCGCCGGATCGCCGATCAACGAGCCGATCTGCGCTATGTCAGGACCTTCTTTCATACTTCGATCGTAGCCGAAGCATCTCCGTTCTTCAATGTGCGAAAACATCCGTATCAGCAAAGGAGAAAGCCATGATCACCTGTTTCATCCGCTATCAGATCGACCCCTTCAAGCAGGAGGCCTTCGCCGAATATGGCAAGGCCTGGGGCCAGATCATCCCGCGCAATGGCGCCGATCTTATCGGCTATTTCGCCCCGCACGAGGGCTCATTGACGACAGCCTACGGCGTCTACAATATCGAGAGCCTGGCCGCCTACGAGGCTTATCGCAAAAGCCTGGCCGCCGATCCGCAGGCCCAGGCGAATCACGATTTCTCCCGCCGCGAGCGTTTCATCTTGCAGGAGGATCGTATTTTCCTGAAAAATATATCCCTGCCGCATACGCCGAGGATATCGCCATGATCGCAGTCATTTTCGAAGTCGTTCCCCATCCCGATGAGCGTCAGCACTATCTCGACATAGCCGGAAAGCTGCGCGCCGAACTCGAAACGATCGAAGGTTTCATCTCCATCGAGCGCTTCGAGAGTCTCAGCCAGAGCGGCAAGATCCTGTCGCTTTCCTTCTGGCGCGACGAGGCGGCGGTCAAGGAGTGGCGCAACCGCGAAGCCCATCGCGCGGCGCAGAAGGCCGGTCGAGGAACTGTTTTTGCGGACTACCGTCTGCGTATCGCCCATGTCGTCCGCGACTACGGCATGAACGAGCGGGACGAGGCGCCGGCTGATAGCCGGGAAATTCATGATTCAGCCGAGAGAGCCGGGGCCTGATAGTCGGCCTCGGCAAAGTCAAAGCTGCTGCATGACAAGTGAGCGGATACGGTCGGCAACCGATCTGTCGGCCGGGGTATAGATGACCAAACCGAGATCGGGTCGGCCGTCGACGGCAAAGGCGGAATATTCCAGCTCGATAGGGCCAAGTTTGGGATGGCGCAGGTGCTTTAATCCTTCCCCCTGGACGTGAACGTTATTCTCAAGCCACAACGCTTCGAATTCCGAACTGACTTTGCAGAGTTCATCGACAAGCTCGCTGACTTCCGACACCGCACCGGCGCGGGCCGCATCGGCCCGAAAGGCTCCCACCACAAAACGGGCCAGGTTCTCCCAGTCATGCTGTGAAGCGCGAATGGCGGGATTGCCGAATAGCAGGCGCAGAATATTGCGTTGCTCGACGGGAAGTGCGCCATAGTCGGTCAGGACCACGGCTGCGGCGCGGTTCCACGCGACGACATCCCAGGTGGCGGTCTTGATCAAGGCGGGACTTGCGTCGAGCGAGTCCAGCAGGCGTTGCAGCCGAGGAGTGACGCCTTCGGTGGTCCTGTAACGAACCTCGGGTGGCCGCCCGAGCCCCAACATGAAAAGATGTTCGCGCTCCGGTTCGGTCAGCATCAGCCCGGTGGCGATCCGGTTCAATACGTCCGAGGAGGGAGAGCCGCCGCGACCCTGCTCCAACCATGTGTACCAGGTGGGGCTTATGTTGGCGCGTTGGGCTACCTCTTCCCTGCGCAGTCCGGGGGTGCGTCGGCGCCCCGAAAAGCCGAAAGTCGCCGGATCAAGCCGGTTGCGGCGATCCTTCAAGAAGGCTCCCAATGAGTTGCCGGTATTGATCGGCATGATGATCCTGTTAGCAATTATAATATGATGAGGTCACTACTTTAACAGAATAAAGGATGGTCGGATAGTGCGTGCTCGACCAACAAGGAGACGTCATCGTGCGTATCTTTCTTACGGGTGCGACCGGCTTTATCGGTTCAGCCCTTGTTCCGGAACTTATAAACGCTGGCCATCAGGTGATCGGCATGACCCGGTCGGACGCCGGAGCGCAATCGCTGGCGGCTGCAGGCGCCGAAGTGCACAGGGGAACTCTTGAGGATCCGGAGAGCTTGCGCAGCGGCGCGGCGAAGGCGGACGGCGTGATCCACACAGCCTTCGACCACGATTTCTCAAGGTTCGTGGAAAATTGCGAAAAGGATCGACACGCCATCCGGGCGCTCGGCGCCGCACTTGCCGGCTCGGATCGGCCGCTGGTCATAACCTCCGGCACCGGCATGGGAAATCATGAGCCCGGCCAGCCCGGGACCGAAGATGTCTTCAACACCAGCCATCCCAATCCACGTATCGCTTCCGAACTGACGGGCGCTGAGCTGTTGAATGCGGGAGTGAACGTATCGGTGGTCCGATTGCCGCAGGTTCATGATACGCGCAGGCAGGGCCTCATCACGCCGTTCATCGCCATCGCTCGCGAAAAGGGCGTCGCAGCCTATATCGGCGAAGGACGCAATCGCTGGCCTGCTGCGCACCTGCTCGATGTGGCGCGTCTCTACAGGCTCGCGCTGGAAAAGCGGGAACCGGGAGCACGTTACAATGCGGTTGACGAAGAGGGGGTTGAAGCCCGCGAAATCGCGGAGGCCATTGGCCGCGGCTTGAATGTGCCGGCCGTGTCCATTTCGCGCGAGGAGGCAGCGGATTATTTTGGATGGATGTCGGCGTTTGCCGGCATGGATTTCCCCGCTTCCAGTGCTCAGACCCAGGCACGGCTCGGATGGCATCCGACCGGTCCGTCGCTGATCGCCGATCTCGACGCAATGCAATACGGTGAAGTGGCTCGCTGAAGCATTGACGCTAGGTGTATGAAGGCAGGGCCGCGGATTTCCGCGTCTCTGTCGGCTGCATGTTATTGTTTTTACGCAACTCCAGGGCCAGTTCGTCAAAAGCGAACGGCACGGGCTCAGCTTCGATCGAAGTCGACGGAGCTGCCAAAATTGTCCAACAGATTGATCTTTGGCTGCGACTGCCAGGGACCGTCCCGATGGTCATCTGTGCCATTGGCGTTGTCGGCGC
Source organism: Rhizobium sp. SG570 (assembly GCF_012275345.1). Taxonomy (NCBI): domain Bacteria; kingdom Pseudomonadati; phylum Pseudomonadota; class Alphaproteobacteria; order Hyphomicrobiales; family Rhizobiaceae; genus Rhizobium; species Rhizobium sp. SG570. The sequence continues at coordinate 135,825 of NZ_JAAZQI010000009.1, forward strand.
CATTTAACCCGTCCCACCGGAATTTCGAGAAAATGCTCTCCGCTTCAGCCTTTGGTAACCAAGTTAGGTAACCATAACACCCAGTTAAGAGCATCGAGTAAGTGTAACAGAGAGTATCACATGGCGTCAGTTTTCCCGCTTGCCGACCTCAGGACCTCAGCAGTTCCGGGGTCCTGGATCGACACGATCATCAAGGGCGATTGCGTAGCGGCTCTTGAAGCACTACCCAATCATTCCGTCGACGTCATTTTTGCCGACCCGCCCTATAATCTCCAGCTGGGCGGCACGCTGCATCGTCCCGACCAATCGCTTGTCGACGCAGTCGATGACGAATGGGACCAGTTTGCCTCCTTCGAAGCCTATGATGCCTTCACCCGCGCCTGGCTGCTTGCCTGCCGCCGCGTGCTGAAGCCGGCAGGCACGATCTGGGTCATCGGCTCCTATCACAACATCTTCCGTGTCGGCGCGACGATGCAGGACCTGAATTTCTGGATCCTCAACGACATCGTCTGGCGCAAGACCAATCCGATGCCGAATTTCAAGGGCCGCCGTTTCCAGAACGCGCATGAGACCATGATCTGGGCGAGCCCGAACGCCAAGGCCAAGGGCTATACCTTCAACTACGACGCCATGAAGGCCGCCAACGACGACGTGCAGATGCGCTCGGACTGGCTGTTCCCGATCTGCAGCGGCAACGAGCGGCTGAAGGGCGAAGACGGCAAGAAGGCGCATCCGACACAGAAGCCGGAAGCGCTGCTCGCCCGCGTCATCATGGCTTCCTCCAAGCCCGGCGACATCATTCTCGATCCCTTCTTCGGCTCGGGCACGACCGGCGCCGTCGCCAAGCGCCTCGGGCGCCACTTCGTCGGCATCGAGCGCGAGCAGGATTATATCGACGCTGCCAGTGCTCGCATCGCCGCCGTCGAGCCGCTCGGCAAGGCGGAACTGACCGTCATGACCGGCAAGAAGGCCGAAGTTCGCGTCGCCTTCAATGTGCTCATCGAGAGCGGCCTTATCAAGCCCGGTCAGGTGCTGACGGATGCGAAGCGTCGCTATAGCGCCATCGTGCGCGCCGACGGCACGGTTGCTTCCGGCGGTGAGGCCGGTTCCATTCATCGCCTTGGCGCGAAGGTCCAGGGCCTTGATGCATGCAACGGATGGATGTTCTGGCATGTCGACGACGGGCGGTCCCTGCGCCCGATCGACGAGCTCCGGGCCATCATCCGCAGCGATATGGCAAAGGTGGAGTAGCCTCAGTCGCAAGCGCGGGCAGGTCCGGTTGTAAACCGCCCCACGGTTTCCGGGACGTCGCCTGAGGCCGGATCCGAATACCGCCTTCTTCCGTCATGTACCTCCAGTTAGGGAAGAAGGCGAAACGCCCAGGGCCTTACCGCACGATACGTCCGGTAAGGCCCTGGGCGTCTCTTTAGCTTCCGGTCTCAGAAGTCCTGATAGTCCGTGACGTCGACGCGCACGACGCGACCGTCTTCGTCGAAGGTGATCGTTTCCTCGCCCTCGCGGATCAGCGGCTTGCCTGTCTTGCTGTTGGTGGCGCGAACGGACCAGACAGCGCGGCCCGAAAGCGGCGTCAGCGTTTCCACCAGCGAATTGGACGCCGTCTGGTCGGGATAGGTATCGAAATAACCACGGAAGGCCTCCATGATTTCGGCGCGGCCGGAGAGGCTGCCGACACCGTTGGAGACATAGGTGGCATTGTCAGCGAAGAAATTCTCGATCGCCTCGTAGTCAAGACGATTGATGGCGTCGTGGAACAGGTCGATGCGTTCTGCGGGATCGAAGATCATCGGTTCAAACCTTTATGCCATGGGCGGCGAGATCGCTGCGCAGCTTCTCGGCGCCGGTGAAATGGACCGCGTGCCAGCCGGCAGCCTTGGCGCCTTCGACATTGGCGAGCGAATCGTCGATGAAAATCGTTGACGCGGGGTCGAGGCCGAAGCTCCTGGCATGCGCATCGTAGATTGCGACATCCGGTTTGATCAGCCCGATATCGCCGGAGACCGTGACGCCGCGCGGTTTGTTGAGGAACGGAAAGCGCACCTGCGCCTCGCGAAACGTGTCGGAGGCGAAGTTGGTCAGCATGGTGACATCACGTCCCTCAGCGATCAATCCTTCAAAGATCGCGACGCTGTCGTCATAGGCGTGGGGCACCATTTCGTTCCAGTGCTTGCGGAATGCGCGGATCTGTTCCGCCCGCTCCGGATGTTCGGCGATCAACAGCTCTTCCGCTTCTTCCCACGTACGGCCGCGATCCTGCTCGATGTTCCATTCATGGGTGCAGACGTTCGTCAGGAACCATTCGCGCTCGGCATCGTCCGGGATGACGCGGCTGTAGGGAAGGGTGGGGTCGTAATGAAGAAGAACCTTGCCGATATCGAAAACGATATGCCGTATTTCCGTGGTCATGAATGAGTTCCTGATGTTTAGGCACTGGCTTTAATGAATGCGCGAGGAATAGCCTGGGTGATCGCTTTTTTCATGACGGTTGGTAAGGCCTGCGCTTCAAGATTTGTAACCGGTTCCCACCATCCGTCATTGCGGTTGCTGCCCGATGCCACCTGAGCGCGATAGATCGACAGCCGCAGTTCGAAATGGGTGAAGACGTGCGTCACGGTCCCCGCTGCCTGCCAATCGGCCGGGAAGGGGGCGGCGTCCGTGCCGGTCTCGCCATCGATCCGTGCCGTCCAGCCGGTGGTCGGAACCTCGGTCATGCCGCCGAGCAGCCCGCTGGCGATGCGCCGGCGCAGATAGATTTCGCCCTCGCCATTGACCGCCACGAAGGCTGCTCCCTGCCGCACGGGCTTATCTTTCTTTGCCGCCTTCACTGGAAAATGCTCAGGATCATGCAACGCCAGCGCCACGCATGCATTGTTGAAAGGACACAGCGAACAGACCGGTCGTTTCGGCGTGCAGATCGTAGCACCCAGATCCATCATCGCCTGCGCGAAATCGCCGGGGCGGTCGGCAGGCGTTAGCAATGCCACTTTCTGCTTCATTAGGGGCTTGCCTGCAGGCAACGGCGTCGAGATAGCATAGAGCCTGGAAATGACGCGCTCGACGTTGCCGTCCATGACGGCCGCCTGGCGGTTGAAGGCAATGGCCGCGACGGCCGCCGCCGTATAGTCGCCGATCCCCGGCAGGGCCCGCAGACCGTCCTCGGTATCGGGGAAGTGCCCGCCATGGTCCGCCGCCACGGCTTCAGCGCATTTCTTCAGGTTTCGGGCACGCGCGTAATAGCCAAGGCCGGCCCAGGCGGCCATCACATCGTCGGTGGGAGCCGCAGCCAGATCGCCGACTGTCGGCCAGCGCTCGAGGAACTTGGCGAAATAGGCTTTGACCGCAGGCACCGTGGTCTGCTGCAGCATCACCTCCGACAACCAGATATGATAGGGGTCTGGCTTGACGCCGCGCGCGGCCATCGGCGGCGAGACGCGCCAGGGCAGGTCTCGATGATGGCGGTCGTACCAGGCAAGCAGGGATGCGGCCGAAGGGGATTGCGAAGTCTTGGTCATGATTTGCCGCGTCGAGGGGAAGTGCTCTATACTTGGCTAAGCTGCGTCGGGCGATCAAGGTCCAGAACGTACAAAGCGTGTGCCGGAACCTGATTGAGATGAGTTATCCCCGAAAAGGCGAGAAGCAGATTTCCGAGCTGACCAACGGCATCGTCGATCCCGTGCTGGCGAAGCGCGCCGGGATCAATACGGCGCTGCTCGGTTCCTGGGATGAAATCGCCGGCGAGGATTTCGCGGAATGCACGCGGCCGGAAAAGATCGCCTGGGCAAGGCATGGAGGTTCGGGCGATGACGGCCGCTACCAGCCCGGCGTACTCACCATCGCCTGCGAAGGCGCCCGCGCGCTTTTTCTCACTCATGCGCAGGGCGAGCTCATCCAGCGCATCAACGGTTTCTTCGGCTTCCACGCCATCAGCCAGATCCGCATCGTGCAAAAGCCGGTCTCGACCGCGTCGAAGCGCTCCCGCACGCCGCCGCCGCTGAAGGGCGAGGCTGCTCGCAAGCTCGAAGGCATGATGGATGGCATCGAGGACGAGAAGTTGCGGGCGGCTATTCAGAGGTTGGGCACCGCGATGGTCTGGAAGCGGCGGTAACAGACCGGGCGAACCGCATATTTCCTGAATTGTGGAAGAAATTTAAGTTGTTTGTCTTTGCCAGGTCACAATTCTTTGAAGAAAGTTGCCCAACCGTGCCTTGTTAGCGGCAACCAGCCGTTATATCGCATGAAACATTCGAAGACCTCTTTTAACGACGGGTGACTCTATGCCGATGTCCGACATGTTCTTGACCAAACGCCACCTACTGGGCGGTTCTGCCGTTGCAGCGCTTTCCGTGGCGTTCTCGGCCTTTGCCGACACGGCATCCGCCGCAAATGCCTCGACGGCCGCGGGCGGACAGGAGACGACCAGCTCCGGCGACGACGCGGTTCCCCCGGCGGATGGCGATGTCAACATGAGCGAAGTGCTGAAGCCCGGCGCGCTGCCGGAAATCGCACTCGGCAAGGAAGATGCTCCGGTCAAGATCGTCGAATATATGTCGCTGACCTGCCCGCACTGCGCGCATTTCGCCGTCACGACCTTTGACGCGATCAAGCAGAAGTATATCGACACCGGCAAGGTTCGCTTCATCATCCGCGAATTCCCGTTCGATCCGCGCGCCGCCGCAGCCTTCATGCTGGCCCGCTGCGCCCCGCAGGAACAGTACATGCCGATGGTCGAAATGCTGTTCAAGCAGCAGATCGCCTGGGCGTCTCCGGATGTCGATGGCCGCTCCGCACTGCTGCAAATGTCGAAACTCGCCGGTTTTACTGAGGATAGCTTTACGAAGTGCTTGACGAACCAGAAGCTTCTGGATGATGTCAATTCAGTAAGGGAACGCGCGGCCAAGGACTTCGGCGTCAATGCGACACCGACCTTCCTGATCAATGGCAAGCGCTACGCAGGGGACATGTCTGTTGGTGCCATGTCGAAGCTCATCGACGGCCTTCTCTGATCCGCGCCTTTTTGATGCACAGGCGGGCGGCCGAGGCCGCACGCCTGCTTTCTATTATCTCCCCCTCGAGCGGGGAGGTCGCGCGGAACGCGTCGGTGGGGGTGATTTCCTGGGTGAACGCAGGATCGCCCCACCTCGAACCTTCGATCCGACCCACCCCCTCAAGGGGAGGGTGGAGATCAGCCTATGAAATTCAACAGGCTTAGACTGGTCGGTTTCAAATCCTTCGTAGAGCCGGGGGAATTCGTCATCGAGCGCGGCTTGACTGGCGTCGTCGGGCCGAACGGCTGCGGCAAGTCCAATCTGGTCGAAGCGCTGCGCTGGGTGATGGGCGAGAATTCCTACAAGAACATGCGCGCGTCCGGCATGGATGACGTCATCTTCTCCGGATCCGGCAACCGCCCGGCGCGCAACACCGCCGAAGTCGGCCTTTATCTCGACAATAGCGACCGCACGGCGCCGGCCGCCTTCAATGATAGCGACGAGATCCAGGTGACGCGCCGCATCGAGCGCGAGCAGGGCTCGGTCTACCGCATCAACGGCAAGGAGGCCCGCGCCAAGGATGTGCAGCTTCTCTTCGCTGACGCCTCGACCGGGGCGCGTTCGCCATCCATGGTCGGGCAGGGGCGCATCGGCGAGCTGATCCAGGCCAAGCCCCAGGCACGGCGGCAGCTGTTGGAAGAGGCCGCTGGCATTTCCGGCCTGCATTCGCGCCGTCATGAGGCCGAGCTGCGCTTGCGTGCGGCCGAGGGCAATCTCGAGCGCCTGGACGATGTGACCTCGCAGCTCGAAAGCCAGATTGAGAGCCTGAAGCGTCAGGCGCGTCAGGCCAGCCGCTTCAAGATGCTATCAGCCGATATCCGCGCCCGCGAAGCCATGCTGCTGCATATCCGCTGGGTGCAGGCGAAGGAGGCCGAAGCCGAGTCCGACAGTGCCCTCAATCAAGCGACGGTGTTGGTTGCCGAAAAGGCACAGATCCAGATGGAGGCGGCGAAGGCCCAGGGCATCGCCAGCTTCAAGCTACCCGAACTGCGCGAAGACGAGGCAAAGGCCGCCGCTGCGCTGCAACGGCTGCAATTCGCCCGCAACCAGCTGGAAGAGGATGCTAATCGCATCCTGCGTCGCCGCGACGAGCTGACCCGCCGGCTGGCGCAACTGGCCGAGGATATCAGCCGCGAGGAGCGCCTTGTCGCCGACAACGCCACGATCCTTGCCAGGCTGGACGCGGAAGAAGCCGATCTTGCCGAGACCCTTGCCGATTCCGGCCGTCTTGCAGAGGAGACACGCGAGGCGTTCGAGGAGGCTGCCGCAAAGCTCGCCGATAGCGAACGGATCTTCGCCGCGCTGACGGCCGAGCGTGCCGAGGCCGCAGCCGCCCGCAACCAGCTTGAACGCGCCATCCGTGATCTAGCCGACCGCAAGATGCGGCTCGAACGCCAGGCCGACGAGGCGAACCGCGAGCTTGCCGCCATCGACGAGAAGATGGCCGATCTGCCCGACCCCGACGAAAAACGCAGCATGGTCGAGGCGGCCGAAGACGTCGTCGCGGAAGCGGAAGCGGCAATCCAACTCGTGGAAACGGCTCTTTCCAAAGCGCGCGAAACCGAAGCCCTGTCGCGTGGACCGGTCGAGCAGGCGCGGGCGGCGCTGAACGCGCTTGAAACGGAAGCGCGCACCATTTCCAAGATGCTGGCGGCGGGCGACACGTCCGGCGCCTTTTCGCCGGTTGCGGAGGATCTGCGCGTCGATCGCGGCTTCGAGATTGCGCTCGGGGCGGCGCTCGGTGATGATTTGGAATCGCCTCTTGATCCCCAGGCGCCGATTTATTGGTCCGACAACGGCAGCGGCGCGACCGATCCGGCCCTGCCTGACGGAGCCGTGCCGTTGATTTCACATGTCGGTGCGCCGGCAGCATTGACGCGGAGCCTGCGTCAGATCGGCATCGTCGCGGCGGGCGACGCTGAGCGGCTGATGCCGGCGTTGAAGCCAGGGCAGCGGCTGGTCACCAAGGATGGGGCGGTGTTCCGCTGGGATGGCCATGTGACCGGAGCCGATGCGCCGAGTGCCGCGGCCCTGCGGCTGGCGCAGAAGAACCGCCTTTCCGAACTGGAAGCCGAGGCCGAGCTTGCACGCGACGTGCTGATCGAGGCTGAAGAGCATCTGTCGGCCGCCGCGGAGGCGATCCGGGCGGAAGAGGGGCGTCTGGGCACCGCCCGCGACGCCAGCCGGCTTGCCGCCCGTCATCTCGCTGAAGCCCGTGAAGCCTTGGCTGCGGCCGAGCGCGCGTCCGGCGATCTCATCCGCCGCCGGGATGTGATCGTCGAGGCGGTCAGCCGGCTGCGGGAGCAGCTCGAAGACGTGGCGATGCAGGACGAAAATGCCCGCATCGAGCTGGAAGATGCGCCCGATCTCGCAGCCATCGATCTGAAGTTGAATGCCCAGCAGGCTGAAGTCGCGACCGATCGCGGCATCTTGGCCGAGGCCCGCGCCCGCCATGAGGGCCTGAACCGGGAAAACGAGGCGCGGCAACGGCGCATCCTGGCGATCCAGCAGGAGCGGGATACCTGGCGCCAGCGCGCCGCCAGCGCCGAGGAGCATATCCAGACGCTGCGCGACCGCGAAGAGGAAGCGCGTGACGAGGCCGCCGAGCTCGATCTCGCGCCGGATGAATTCGATGACAAGCGCCGCGCGCTGATGAACGAATTGCAGAAGGCCGAGGAGGCGCGCCGCGTGGCCGCCGACCGCCTGGCCGAAGCGGAGACCGTTCAGCGCGAGGCCGATCGGCACGCGGCTACAGCACTGTCCGAACTGGCGGAAAGCCGCGAAAAGCGCGGCCGTGTCGAGGAGCGGCTGGCGTCCGCCCGCGAGCGCCGGCAGGAGAGCGAGCTGCGCATTCGCCAGGCCCTGAACGTCGAGCCGCATGAAGCGCTCCGGCTCACCGGCCTGTCGGCGATGCAGAGCACGCCGGATTTGCGCGAAGTCGAGCGCGAGCTGGAACGGCTGAAGATCGAGCGTGAGCGCCTGGGCGCCGTCAACCTGCGCGCCGAGGAGGAGAGCCGGGAACTGAGCGAGCGGCTGCAGGCGCTGATCAAGGAGCGCGACGACGTCATCGACGCCATCAGGAAGCTGCGCGGAGCGATCCAGAGCCTCAACCGCGAGGGCCGCGAGCGTCTGATCGTCGCCTTCGACGTCGTCAACGCGCAGTTTCAGCGGCTGTTCACGCATCTCTTCGGCGGCGGCACGGCCGAGCTTCAGCTCATCGAATCCGACGATCCGCTGGAAGCGGGCCTGGAAATTCTCGCCCGCCCGCCGGGCAAGAAGCCGCAGACCATGACGCTGCTGTCCGGCGGCGAGCAGGCGTTGACGGCCATGGCGCTGATTTTCGCCGTGTTCCTCACCAATCCCGCGCCGATCTGCGTGTTGGACGAAGTGGATGCGCCGCTCGACGACCACAATGTCGAGCGCTACTGCAATCTGATGGACGAGATGGCCGCATCGACCGAGACGCGTTTCGTGGTGATCACCCACAATCCCATCACCATGGCCCGCATGGATCGCCTCTTTGGCGTGACCATGGCCGAGCAGGGCGTGTCACAGCTCGTCTCCGTCGACCTGCAGACCGCCGAGCGGCTGCGCGAAATCGCCTGAGCGCCTTTCCACGGGCAAGAAAACTGGTCTGATATCGACAAGAAATTGCGGTGTCGGCTGCCGTGCAGCCGTAAAGCGTGATAGCTTTGTTTTCGATCAACAATATGTGGCGCTAATCCGCCCGGAAGGGAAGCATGTCTGGATCTGGTGGCGGTATTTTCGATTTCTTCGGAATACTCGCCGTGCTGCTGCTCGTTGCCGCCAACGGTTTTTTCGTCGCGGCGGAGTTCTCTCTCGTTTCCGTTCGTCGCAGTCGCGTGACGGAGCTGGTTGCCGAAGGGCGGATGAACGCCAAGTCGCTGCAGAAGGCGGTCGACAATCTCGACGCCAATCTGGCGGCCACGCAGCTCGGCATCACGATTTCCTCGCTCGCCCTCGGTTGGGTCGGTGAGCCGGCGCTCGCCCATCTTCTGGAGCCGCTTCTCGATTTCCTTCCCGGAGCATGGGCCGCGGCCAGCTCGCATGCGATCGCCGTCGTCATTTCCTTCGTCATCATCACCGCGCTCCACATCGTGCTCGGCGAACTCGCTCCGAAGAGCCTGGCGTTGCAGCGCAGCGAGGATACGGCCCTCGGCGTGGTGCGGCCGCTCGGTCTTTTCCTCTTCCTGCTGCGTCCCGCGATCACCGTCCTTAACGGCCTTGGCAATCTGGTCCTGCGTCTCTTCGGGCTGCGGCCTGGGACTGGCGAGGGCTCGCTGCATTCGCCCGCCGAGATCAAGCTTTTGATCGCCGAAAGTCAGGAAGCCGGCTTGTTGGAGCCAGCCCAACAGGATCTGGTCGAACGCATCTTCAACATCGGCAATCGCGATGTCTCCAACATCATGACGCCGCGGCTGGAGGTTGATTGGATCGATGCCGACGATACGCCGGAGGAAATGCAGAAAACCATCCGAGAAAGCCGTTTCGAGCAGCTTCTGGTCGCCCGCGGATCGATCGACGAGCCTATCGGCATGATCCTGAAGAAGGATCTTCTCGATCAACTGCTGAACGGCGAGCTGCTGAACCCGATGGCCGTCATCCGCCAGCCGCTGGTCGTGCACGAGGCGACGGCGGTGTTCAAGGTGCTCGAAAGCTTCAAGCGCGCACCCGTGCGCCTCGCCATGGTCATCGACGAATATGGCAGCCTGGAGGGCATCGTCACGCAGACCGACCTCCTGGAAGCGATCGCCGGCGATCTGCCCGATATGGATAACGAGACGCCCGATGTTGTCGAGCGCGCCGACGGCTCATTGCTGATGGAGGGCATGATGCCGGTCTATGACGCCTTTGCGAGGCTCGGTCTGCGCGAGGGCGAGGAAGACGTGACATTCCATACGCTCGCGGGCTTTGCTCTTTACCAGTTCGGCCACCTGCCCGACGTCGGCGAAAGCTTCACCTTCGGCGGCTGGCATTTCGAAATCGTCGATCTCGATGGGATGCGGATCGACAAGATTCTGGCGCGGCGGGAGGCGGGGGCTTAAACGCCGGCCGACGGCAGCGACGAAATACCGCTTGCCCACCCTCTCTCGCTTTTGGAATGGCCGGAAGGCCTCCGATTTCGATCAATCGATTGAAATCGGGAGCCTGTGGGTCATATTTATTGTGCAGCGCAACATTTTGCCGCATTTGTCGATTTTCATTTGCCGCTCAATGAATTAAGTTCAACCCTAGGAGTTGGACGGGGACAATGACGAAGTGGGTCTATACATTCGGCGGCGGCAAAGCCGAGGGAGGCGCCGGAGACTTTGAGAGGCTCGGCGGCAAGGGTGCCAATCTTGCCGAAATGTGCAGCCTCGGCCTGCCGGTTCCCCCTGGCCTGACGATCATCAGCGAGGCCTGCTCTTTCTATTACAAGAACGGCCGTAATATTTCCGATGAGCTGAAGCCACAGGTCATGCAGGGCCTGAAGCAGATGGAAACCATCACGGGGCGCAAGTTCGGCGATACCGAGCGGCCGCTATTGGTCTCCGTTCGCTCGGGTGGTCGCGCCTCCATGCCCGGCATGATGGATACCGTCCTCAATCTCGGTCTCAACGATGCCACGGTGCAGGCGCTTGGCCACGATGCCGGCGACGCGCGTTTCGCCTGGGACAGCTATCGACGCTTCATCCAGATGTATGCCGATGTCGTCATGGGACTCGACAACGAGGTCTTCGAAGAGATCTTGGAAGATGAGAAGGCCCGTTTCGGTCACGAGTTCGATACTGATCTTTCCGCCGTCGAATGGCAGCACGTGGTCTCCATCTACAAGACCGTCATCGAGGAGGAACTCGGTGTGGCCTTCCCGCAGGATCCGGAGGTCCAGCTCTGGGGCGCCGTCAGCGCCGTCTTTTCCAGCTGGATGAACCCGCGCGCCGTCACCTATCGCCATTTGCACAATATTCCCGAGGCCTGGGGCACGGCCGTCAACATCCAGGCGATGGTGTTCGGCAACCTCGGCAATGCCTCCGCGACCGGGGTGGCCTTCACCCGCAATCCGTCGACCGGGGAAAAGGAGCTTTACGGCGAATTCCTCGTCAACGCGCAGGGAGAGGATGTTGTTGCCGGCATCCGCACGCCGCAGAGCATCACCGAAGCCGCCCGCATCGCTTCCGGCTACGACCGGCCGTCGATGGAAAAGGTGATGCCGGAGGCGTTCGCCGAATTCCGCCGCATCTGCGCGCAGCTGGAGACGCATTACCGCGACGTCCAGGATCTGGAGTTCACCATCGAACGCGGCAAGCTCTGGATGCTGCAGACCCGAGCGGGCAAGCGCACCACCAAGGCGGCGATGAAGATAGCCGTCGATATGGTCGGGGAGGGGTTGATCACGGAAGACGAAGCCGTCACGCGCATCGATCCGACGACGCTCGATCAGCTTTTGCATCCGACCATCGACCCGCGCGTCCGTCGTGAGGTCATCGGGTCCGGTCTGCCCGCCTCTCCTGGTGCGGCCACCGGCGAGATCGTCTTCACGGCCGAGGAGGCGATCATCGCCGAAGAGGAAGGCCGAAAGGCTATTCTCGTGCGGATCGAAACAAGCCCGGAAGACATTCACGGCATGCATGCCGCCGAAGCGATCCTCACCACGCGCGGCGGCATGACCAGCCACGCCGCCGTGGTCGCCCGCGGCATGGGCATTCCGTGTGTCGTCGGCGCCGGCACCATGCGCATCGATATGCGCAATGAAAAGCTGATCGGCATCGGCGTCACGTTGAAGAAGGGCGACATCATCACCATCGACGGATCCACCGGCCAGGTGCTGAAAGGCGAGGTGCCGATGATCCAGCCGGAATTGTCCGGTGATTTCGGGCTCATCATGGCCTGGGCCGACCGGTCGCGGCGCATGACAGTGCGCACCAATGCAGACACGCCGGCCGATGCCCGTGCGGCGCGCTCATTCGGCGCCGAAGGCATTGGTCTTTGCCGCACCGAGCACATGTTTTTCGAGGGAGACCGCATCCATGTGATGCGCGAGATGATCCTTGCCGAAGACGAGGCGGGGCGCCGCGCCGCCCTTGCCAAGCTGATGCCGATGCAGCGGCTCGATTTCACTGGCCTGTTCACCATCATGCATGGCCTGCCTGTAACCATCCGCCTGCTCGATCCGCCGCTGCACGAGTTCCTGCCGAAGACGGACGAGGAAATTGCTGAGGTTGCCGGAAGCATGGGCATGGAGCCGGCTATTTTGCGCCAGCGCGTCGATGCCTTGCACGAGTTCAACCCCATGCTCGGCCATCGTGGTTGCCGGCTGGCGATTTCCTATCCCGAGATCGTCGAGATGCAGGCGCGAGCCATCTTCGAGGCGGCGGTTCTGGCGGCGCGCGAGACGGGTGCCCCGGTCGTGCCCGAGATCATGGTGCCGCTCGTCGGCCTGCGCTCGGAGCTGGACTACGTCAAGGCGCGGATCGACGAGGTGGCCCGCGCCGTCATGTCGGAAGCCATGATGAAGATCGATTATCTCGTCGGCACGATGATCGAGCTGCCGCGCGCGGCGCTGCGCGCCCATATCATCGCCGAGGCTGCCGAGTTCTTCTCCTTCGGCACGAACGACCTGACTCAGACCACCTTCGGCATGTCGCGCGACGATGCCGCCGCCTTCATCCCGACCTATCAGCGCAAGGGCATCATCGAGCACGATCCGTTCATATCGCTCGATTTCGACGGCGTAGGGGAGCTCATCCGCATCGCCGCCGAGCGCGGCCGCCGCACACGCAACGACATGAAGCTCGGCATCTGCGGCGAGCATGGCGGCGATCCCGCCTCCATCCATTTCTGCGAGGATATCGGGCTGGACTATGTGTCCTGCTCACCCTTCCGCGTGCCGATTGCGCGGCTTGCGGCAGCACAGGCGGCGATCAAGGGGCGAGCCTGATTCTCTGGAGCATTTCCAGGAAAAGTGCGCAGCAGTTTTCCGTCCGGAATGCGTAAAAACAAGAAGATAGATCGTTTTCGCGATTCGGAGAAAAGCGAAAACGCTCTAATGGCGGAACGCCGCGCCGCTCAGCGGCGCCAATAGCCGCGGTTATGGTAATATCCCGGTCCGCCGACCACGATTGTCGGTCCCCAGAAGAAATCATCATTGCTTTCCATGAAGGCACGCTGGTCCGCGCGTCGGCTAAGATCCTGATTCATCAGGCAGTTGGCGAAATTTTCCGAGCCGCGCCGAAAACCGTAGCTGCCGCATCTGGCTTCGTCCGCCGCGCGAATCTCCTCCGCCGTCTGGCAGGAAGAGAGCACGAACGTCATGGCGAGAAGGGAGAGTACGGGAGCGACGATACGCATGACCTGATGTCCTCAACGCAAATATGCAGACGCGAATTATAGCGCCGCGCGGTGCCGCGCGAAAGGCCTATCATCGGTTGCCGGCGGGAATGCTCAGGCAGCTTCTCTCGGCTTTTTCGGCAGCCGCCGCAGCAGATCGACGAAGGCATCGGCGAAACGCAGCAGATGCTCGGTTTCCTCATCCGGTTGCAGCAGGCGGATTTCCGCGCCGTCTTCATCGAGAGCCGCAAAGAGGGTGCGCATCGCCGCGTCTCCTTCGGGAATCCTGATGACAGCCAACCTGCGGCAATCCGGAATCAGCCCCGCGGCGGGAAGATCGAACAGAAAGTCGCCGCTCACGGCCGAAGCTGCGCTTCGCACGGCCTCGCAGAAGGAGGCCTCGCCACCGGAAAAACCTTCGAGCGAAAGTTCAAGCTCGAGAAGTTCGAGCGGCAAGGTCGGCTCGACTGCATCGGCCGCGGCAATGGCCCCTCCCGGCAGTGGCTTGGCAGCGATGTCTTTGGAAAGCATCGGTTCCATCTCATCAAGTCCTTTCACAGCCTCGATAAAACACTGGAAGAATGGCCTTTTTTTGGAACTTAAGCAAGCACTCACATTTTTGTTCTAGCCGTTACTGGCTTCAGCTCTGACAGGACATTGCTCGTCGACGCCATGACATTCGATTTATTTTCACTGTTTCTTGTTCTAAACATAGATCGCTTTCTGGGATTCGGTGCATCCGGCTTCCGATCCGACGCGCCGATGAGCCCTTGATGACCATTCGCTTCGACCGTCCCGTTTCACATGCCGCCCGCGCCGGGCGTTTGATCGCCTCCTTTGCGCTGGTGCTTTGCGGGGTGACCTTGATCGGTCAGCGTTTCGGGCCGTTGGAAACGCCTTATTTCGTGCTGCTGCTGTTGATCTCAGCCGGCTGTGCCGCCCTGGCGGTAGTGCTTGCGATGCTCGGCCTTGCCCAGCTCTGGCAGAGCGCCGCCATCGGCGGCGTCTCAGCCGTCAAGGCACTCATCTATGCCACCTTGCCCTTGGCTATCGTCGGTTACGGCGCCGAGCGCTATTGGACCCGGCCCCCGATCTACGAGATATCGACCGATCTCAGCGACCCGCCGGAGTGGCTGGCGACGCCGGATGCCAGGCAGATCTGGCTGCCGGCACGCCATCTGGTGACGCAGCAGGAGCGCGACTCACAATCTGAAGCCTATCCGGCCCTGATCAGCCGCCGCTACGAAGGGGCCACCGATCGGGTATTGGAGGCGGTGCGAAAGGTTGCGAGGGACAGTCATATCACCATCGTCAAGGCCGATGGCGCCGATGTCGCCGACCCGAACGGCAATGCGAAGCCGAGGCACCGCACCCGCCCGCAGAACACCGGCCCGGCACAGGACGACAGCACAGTCGGTGACGTGCCCGATATCGTTCCGGTGCCGAAGCCGCGCCCCCTTCGGGATGGCGTGGCCGATCTGATCCGTCAGAATACGGACGTTGTTCTGCAGGGGGCGACCCGCACCCGCATTTTCGGTCTCCCATGCGATGTGCTGATCCGTCTTCGCGAGGAGGCCGAGACGACGCTCGTCGATATCCGCGTTTCCTCCCGCTACGGCCAGGATGATCTCGGCGTCAGCGCCGATATGGCGGACGGCTTTCTGAAGGCGCTGGATGCGGAGCTGCTCGGGATCGCCGGAGGCTGACGCGGCTCAGGCGGGTCTATACGCTCCGGTGAGCGCCGGCGGCCCGTCGGTTTCCACCCGGCCTTTTTCCACGAGATCTTCGAGATGCGCCAGCACCGAAAGCGCCGCCGCGCCGTGGAGACGCGGGTCCGTATCGCGATAGATGGCTTTCACCATGTCGGGGATCAGCCGGTCGCCGGCCTTGATGCGCTCCAGTACGGCGCGTTCGCGCATGCGGCGATGGGTTCTCAAGCCGCGCATGAAAGAAGCGGGTTCCCTCACCGGGCCACCATGGCCGGGCAGAAACAGGCGATCTTTTCGAACAAGCAGCCGCTCGAGCGAGGCCATGTAATCGGCCATCGAACCGTCAGGCGGGGCGACGATCGACGTCGCCCAGGCCATGACATGATCGGCCGAAAAGAGGATGCCGCTGCCATCAAGCGCAAAACAGGCATGATTAGCCGTATGGCCGGGCGTCAGCAGCGCGGTCAGCTGCCAGCCGTCTCCCGAGACGCTTTCGCCGTCAGCAAGCACGATATCCGGCCGGAACTCCATATCGGAGCTTTCGGCGAAAGGATTGACCTCGCCCTGATAGAGCGGCCGCGCGGCGCGATGTGGCCCTTCGCCGACCGTGAGCGCCCCCGTCGCCTCTTTCAGCCGCCTTGCGAGCGGCGAGTGATCGCGATGGGTGTGGCTGACGAAGATATGCGTGACCTCGCGCCCCTTCAGTGCCGTCATCAAACCGGCAAAATGCTCCTCGTTCTCCGGCCCGGGATCGATGACCGCCACGGACGAGCCGCCGACGATGTAGCTGTTGGTGCCATGAAAGGTGAAGGCGCTGGGATTGTTGACCGTCATCCGCTCGATGCCGGGCGCAACGGGAACAGCGCGGCCATAGGCCGGCTCGAAAGCAAGGTCGAAGTCGGGCGTGCTCATGATTGCTTATATTCGATTTCGATAAAGGACATCGGCTCGGGGCCGGCATTGACCACATTATGCTCGACGCCGGCCTCGCGCCGGTAGGCGGCACCCTTGGCCATATCGACGCGCCGATTGCCGCCCGGCTCTTCCAGAAGAAACTGGCAATCCGTCATCGGCACCACGACATAGCCGAGGCCATGCACATGATGACCGGTATCGGCGCCCGGCTCGAAATCCCAGCGGGTGATGCGCACGACGGCATCGTCGAGAAGCACGGTCGGGACAGCCGGCGGGCGGGCGCGAAACTGGCTCATCGGATCTCCTGATTGGATTGCAGTGCGGCAAGACCTATCATAGCGACCCGAGAAGCGCACAGAAATATGCATCCACGCGCAACTTAGTGATTGTGGCCGGATGCGACCTTTGCTAATCAGACGCCGATTTGGCTGAGTTGCGGCCACTTCCTCTGTTGGGGCGTCGCCAAGCGGTAAGGCACCGGTTTTTGGTACCGGCATTCCCAGGTTCGAATCCTGGCGCCCCAGCCATATATCTCTGGGTCCGTTCCGGCTATTGTCTTGTAGAACACAAGGGCAGTCTTTCTTTAACTTACGAAGGAAATTCGCTCGAGAAATCCCAGTATCCGCTCCCCTTTATTCCCAGCGCTTAAATATTGTTTGACCATTTTCAGACACTCTCATCGCCATCATCTCGATACAGGCGATCATGAACCAGACCTCCCCCAAATTACTGCTCTCCATCGTTGCCCCCTGCCACAATGAGGAGGAGGGGCTGAAGGAGTTTTGCCGGCGGACGGTGGCGACGGCGCGGGGTGCGGTCGGTGAAGCCTTCGAGGTCATATTGGTGGATGATGGTTCCACCGACGGCACCTGGGAGATCATCGCCTCGCTTGCGCGGGAGACGCCGCAGGTGCTCGGCGTGCGCCTGATGCGCAATCATGGTCACCAGCTTGCCGCCACCGCAGGCCTTGCCGCCTCGCGGGGCGAGCGGGTGCTGCTCATCGATGCCGATCTCCAGGATCCTCCGGAACTGTTGCTGATGATGATGCCGATCATGGATCGGGGCGCGGATGTCGTCTATGGCCAGCGTGTGCGCCGGCAGGGGGAGAGCTGGTTCAAGCTCACCTCCGCCTCGCTCTTTTATCGCCTGCTGTCGCGGCTCGCCTCGGTTACGATCCCGCGCGATGTCGGTGATTTCAGGCTGATGAGCCGCCGGGTGGTCGATATCCTGCTGTCGATGCCGGAGCGCGATCGCTTCATTCGCGGCATGGTGAGCTGGATCGGCGGGCGGCAGGTGGCGCTGCCCTATGAGCGCGATGCGCGTTTCGCCGGCACGACCAAATATCCGCTGCGCAAGATGATCAATTTCGCGATCGACGCCATCACCAGCTTCTCCACCGTGCCCTTGCGGATCAGCACGTGGCTCGGCCTTGCGAGCGCCGGTTGCGCGGCCTTGCTGTTGGTCTACACGCTCGCGCGCTGGATTGCGGGCGAGACGATCGTCGGCTGGTCGAGCATCATGGCGGCGATCACCGCCTTCAGCGCCATCCAGCTTATCTGCATCGGTATCATCGGCGAATATGTCGGCCGGCTGGTGCAGGAGAACAAGAGACGCCCGATGTTCATGATCGAAAGCCTCGTGCAGGGCAATCGATCGCTCGATATCCCCGGCGATTTTTCCGAACTGGATGCAGCGACCAAACGCCGTGCGCTGGAGCAAGCTTTGGGTGGACCGGGTGAGGCGGGCAACGGCGCGGCGCAAGTCAGGGCAGCCCGCTGATGTCCCATCAGTCCGCCAATTCGTCATGGGGCGGGGCGACGGCCGCGGCTCCGGCGCGGACCACTGTGGAGGCGGATGCCGTCGTTGTCAGGCAAAGGCCCGATGTCGTCATCGCTACCTTCGTGGCGGCAGTGGCCGTCTTCGTCGCCATTTTCAAATTCCCGCCGATCCTCGACTATCCCAACCACTATGCGCGCATGTGGCTGCTTGCCGGCGGCATCGATACACCGCCGTTTCAGCGGATCTATGCGATCGATTGGAACAGGAGCTTCACCAATGTCGGCATCGATCTCATGGCCTACTGGCTGGGACCGCTGATCGGTGTCTTGCTGCTGGCGCGCAGCCTGCTTTTCCTAGCGATCGTGCTGCCGCCGCTCGGAGCGATTGCTTTGCACAGGCGCTTGTTTGGCGGCGGCTACTATTGGCAGATCGCCATTCTTTATTTCGCCTGGTGCGCAACGCTGATCGGCGGCTTCATCAATTTCCAGATTGGGCTCGGCATGGCACTGTTCTTCGCAACAGCCGATCATGCCCTGCAATCGCGAAACCGGGCCGTGCTGTTTGTCTTTCGCCTGCTGGCTGGCCTGCTGCTCACCACCATGCATATCTTTTCGCTCGGCTTCTATATGGCGCTCGTCTGCGGGCTCGAGTTTTCGCCCACCATGGCGGCGATGAAGTCATTTCGCGATTTCATGCGCTTATGCGGCAGGCTGGCGATGGCGGTGCTGGCCTGCGCCTTGCCGGCGATCTGTCTTTTCCTCTACCAGCCGGTGCTGCCCGATGCCGGCAACGGCAATCTCGGCGCGTCCTGGAATGATTCCCTGGTTCTGATCCTGGCCAACCTGATGTCGGCGTTCTGGAGCTATACGGTCCTGGTGGACATGCTGTTCCTGATCCCGCTGATCCTCGTCTGCACCAATGCTGTGCGGACACGCCGGCTGCAGCTGCATGCGGGGCTTGCGGTCACGGCAACCGGTCTGCTGCTGTTCGCCTGCCTCTCGCCGCGCCATCTATTGGCTACTGGCTGGATCAGCTGGCGCTTCCCGATCATGGCGGCGCTGGCGGCCATGGTGATGGTATGTCCCTTGCCTCGCCTGTCGCGCCGGCAGGCCCTGCTTGTCGTCACCATGCTTTCAGCGGTTGCGCTTGGCAGGACCGCCTGGATCGGTTTCAACTGGTGGCAGGGCGAGGCCGAGGTCGCAGATGTTCGCACTGTGCTTGCCGCGGTACCGGAGGGCGCGGCGATCCTGCCTGTCATGCGGCAGCAAAAGAGTGCGCCGCATGTCGTCGACCATCGTTACTCTGCGTGGAATCAGGACACGTTCCGGCATTTGCCGACGCTTGCTATCCCTTATGCGCATAGCTTCGTGCCGACGGTCTTTACCGCCAAGGGCAAGCAGCCATTGACCGTCCTGCCGCCCTGGAGCGATATCGCTGTGCCGGAAGGCAATCTCCTCTCCGTTGGCCTGCTCGATTGCCCCGATGAGATCGGCACCGTCAGCAGCTTTGCGCCCTATCTCGTCAATTGGCGGCAGCGCTTCGACTTCATTCTGCTGGTCAATGCGGATGTCGAGGATCGTTTTGGCGGCACGATTCCGAGCGGCGTGCGGCTTGCCGCGGAAACGCCCTTTGCCAAGCTCTATGCCATCGACAAGGCCTTCGTGCCGCCTGCGGATGCGGTGCGGCCGAAGAGCTGCGCCGCGTTCGCCGCAGCAGATGGCTGAGGCCGCATCAAGTCAAGCAGGCGGCTCCTTCGAGCCGCCCGTCGAATTGGTTTCCCGATAAAGTCCCTGTTTCAGCTCGCCTTTTCCGGCGGAGCCAGAAGTTCGGCGCAATAGGACGAGCCGCTGACGCCCGGCTGGTCGCCGAGGATGTGGACCGAGCGGATGACATAGCTCTGATTGGTGACGATATCGGCCTTGCAGCTGAGATAGCGCTTGCCGCCCTTCTTGCCATCCTTGGTCGCGATCGTGATCGTCTTGTAGCCGCCGCGCCACGTATAGACGCGATTGCCGCTTTCGTCGCGGTCGGAGAGCGGCGGACCGTAGGCCGCGAAGAAGCGTCCAGCGGACTGGCCTTCCCAGCGATCCTGAACGGGGTTGCTCGCCATCAGCGGCAGGCCTGTTGTCGTTGCTGTCGTGGTGCTGCAACCGGCTAGCGCCAGCAACAGTCCCGCCGCGGTGATCATGCGGATATTCATCGTGTCGTCCTTGAGCTTCTGTCACGCATTCGGTCGCGGAAAGGCCGCTGTCCCACGACGTTTCCACCTGTCCCGCCTAGGGCTTTAGCGCCAAAGCCGGCAAAAGAAAATTCCCATCCGCGTGTTCAAGTGGGATTTTAGTCAATCTGTTGCGTCTTTTGCACGCCGGCCCTTCCAGCGCCTGTTTCCTGCCGATTTTCTAGGCAGCGGCCCTGTAATCTTTTCGTCAAAAATCAAACGGTTTTTTGAGATTGGTGCTTGTGCATCAAAAATGGCTGGTCTATAGAAGCGCCGCTGGTCACGGAGTGTAGCGCAGTCTGGTAGCGCACCACGTTCGGGACGTGGGGGTCGAGTGTTCGAATCACTCCACTCCGACCAGCTTAAAACACTGATCTTTCTCCCGAAAAATCCACCCAAAGCAGTCGTCTCAGCGGCGTTGTACTACGGCGAAGCTGGCCATACCCTTGGAGGTTCGTTGAGTTGCCTTCAAGGCTGTGCGCGCCGTTATCGCACGCCACTGACACCGAGACCGCGTTGAGGATCTGCTTTTGCAAAACCGGCTCTTTTTGTCGTCCAAAGCACCATATACAAAGGAGGCGCGCATGCACCCGACTCGACCGTCGGACGGCTTGCGGGCGTTGAAGCGGAGTGACGGGATGAGTCTTGTTGAAAGGGTGGCTGGGTTGGCGGGAGAGGGACTTGCGTGGCGGCGGCAGCGCTATGGCGCGTGGTCTCGCGACGCTATCGGACAAAAGCCGGGGATTGCAACCGGCGTCGGTGTGTTGGCTCTAGGTGCCGCATTTCTCCTTGCTTCAGGCGGAGATCCCGCGCGCGCCGCTGATTGCGGCAATGTCGCAGCGCCCGGCCTCGACTGGAGCGGATGCAGCAAGACCAATATCATGTTGCCAAGCAGCGATCTGCACGGCGCCAATCTTGCCGGCGCTCACTTCGACAGCACGGATCTGAGCGACGCCAATCTGACCTCCGCCAATCTTGAAAAGGCGACGCTGGTGCGCGCATGGTTGAAGACAGTGCTTGCCGACGGGGCGAATTTTTCAAGGATCGAGGCCTATCGCTCCGACTTCAGCAACGCCTCTGCCAATGGCGCATCTTTTGCCAATGCCGAGCTGCAACGGGCAGAATTCGGCGGCGCTAAGCTTGCCAATGCGGATTTCCAGAAGGCCGAGCTCGGCCGCGCCGATTTCGACAAGGCGGTCCTTTCGGGCGTGAATTTCTCCTTCGCCAATCTCTCCCGCGCGACGCTGGCCGGCGCGGTGATGCAGGGGCCGGTCTCCTTCGGCGGGGCCTTCATGTACCTGACCCGCATCGAAGGTCTTGATCTGACGGCTGCCACTGGCCTCCAGCAGGCGCAGATCAATCTGGCTTGCGGCGACAATACGACGAAGCTGCCCTCGTGGCTGCAGGCGCCCTCCGTCTGGCCATGCCCGCCGGACGATCCGGATGACAAGGACTGACGCTGGTCCTGAGAGAAGAGATCCTTAAGAAGGCAGTGTGCGATGTTTGCAGAGAAGACGATTGAGCACGCCAGCAAGCCCGAATTCTATCGCGAGCTTGCCGGCCAGCTGCAAGCCTTGCTTGATGGCGAGGCGGATTCGATTGCCAATGCAGCCAATACATCCGCGCTGATCTTCCAGATGTTGCCCGATCTGAATTGGGCCGGCTTCTATTTCCTGCGGTCGGGTAGCGAGCTTGTGCTCGGGCCGTTCCAGGGCAAGCCGGCTTGCGTTCGCATAGCCGTCGGCCGCGGCGTCTGCGGAACGGCGGTCGAGAAGGCACAGTCGATCCTCGTGGAAGATGTTCATGCTTTTCCCGGTCATATCGCCTGCGACGCGGCCTCGCGCTCGGAGCTGGTGGTGCCGTTGGTCCGCAATGGAAAGGTTTTCGGCGTCATCGATCTCGATAGTCCGGTTGCCGGCCGCTTCGATCGCGATGATCAGGCCGGCATCGAGGCGCTTGCCGCAATCTACACCGCCTCTTGCCAAACGGGCGATTGAGCGCCGACACCGTGGAGTGTTACGCGCTCGTGATCGATATGGCAAATTGGACCGGCGATACCTATATCTCGCCTCGCAACCACTCCCATAACGCTGATCGAGCTTGATATCCGCCAACCCGCTTCCTTTCGCTGGTACCGGTCAAGTTTGAAATGCGTGCCAAGGGCAAGGAGAACAACATGGGCAATTATAGCAAGACAGCAGAATCGATAGCCAAGCTTACCCCTGAGCAATATCGCGTGACGCAGCAAAGCGGCACGGAGCGCCCCGGTACGGGCGAACTTCTCTACAACAAGCAGTCGGGCATCTATGTCGACATTGTATCGGGGGAGCCGCTGTTTGCCTCTTCCGACAAATTCGATTCTGGCTGCGGCTGGCCGAGCTTCACCAAGCCGATCGAACCAGCCAATGTCAGCGAGCTGACCGATATCTCGCACGGCATGGTGCGCACCGAAGTGCGCTCGGCGCATGGCGACAGCCACCTGGGCCATGTTTTCCCGGACGGACCGCAGGACCGTGGCGGCCTGCGCTATTGCATCAATTCCGCCTCCCTCCGCTTCGTGCCGCGTGACCGCATGGAAGCCGAGGGGTATGGTGCCTATATCGATCAAGTGGAGGATGTAAGATGACTACGGAGCGTGCAGTTCTCGCCGGCGGTTGTTTCTGGGGCATGCAGGATCTCATCCGTCGTTACAACGGCGTCATCTCGACGCGCGTTGGCTACAGCGGCGGCGATGTCCGCAATGCCACCTATCGCAACCATGGTTCGCATGCCGAAGCGATCGAGATCGTTTTCGATCCGCAGAAGATCAGCTACCGTGACCTTCTGGAATTCTTCTTCCAGATCCACGATCCGAGCACCTGTAATCGCCAGGGCAATGATGTCGGCATGAGCTACCGCTCGGCGATCTTTTACACGAGCGAGGAGCAGAAGCGGGTCGCTCTGGACACGATCGCCGATGTCGACGCCTCCGGCCTTTGGCCGGGCAAAGTCGTCACCGAGGTAGCGCCGGTCAGCGACTTCTGGGAAGCGGAACCGGAACACCAGGATTATCTGGAGCGCTATCCGAACGGCTATACCTGCCACTTCGTCAGGCCCGGCTGGAAGCTTCCGGTCCGGCATGCCGACGCAGCGCAGCGCGCGGCGTCCTGACGCGGGGAACAGCTCAATCGGACGGCTGAAACCCTATCTCGGCACATGGGATGTCAGGCGCCGGATCATCGACCGCCTCAATCATTCGCTGGTGACATTCGAAGGGCAGGCTTTTGTGACGCCTGTCCAGTTCGAAGAACATGGCGACACGCACAGCGATCACGCGACGCTCAGAAGCAGCCGCGCGTATCGGCTTGACGATGCGGTTGAAGATCTCGTCGTCCGCTTTCCCGATCTTGCCGAATTCATCCGTATCGGTGACGGCGCGTCACAGCATGTCGTTCATCATTGCGGCCCCGATCTTTACCGGGGCCGTTTTTTCTTTCGAGGGCCGGACGCCTGGGCCGAGATGTGGCACGTGCGCGGGCCTCGGAAGCATTATCTCAGCCTCGCGCACTATCGACGCGCTTAATCAAAGCCGCCTGTTCTGGTTGGGCTTGCCTTATCGGGCAAGCCGCCGCCTTGCCTGCGCCGCTTGCGCCAGATCCTCCAATGTGCGGATGGAGGTCTGCCAGTCAATGCAGCCGTCGGTGATGCTCTGGCCATAGACCAGCGGCTTGCCGGGAACGAGATCCTGGCGGCCGGCGATGAGGTTGCTCTCCATCATCATGCCCTTGATGCGCCGGTCGCCGGCCGATATCTGCTCCGCCACGGCGCTGACCACCGCCGGCTGGTTTTCCGGGTTCTTGCTGCTGTTGGCATGGCTGGCATCGATGATGATCCGCGGCTCGAGCCCGGCTTTCAATGCCAGTTCCGATACGGCCTGCACGTTGGTCGCATCGTAATTCGGCTCTTTGCCGCCGCGCAGGATGAGGTGGCAATCCTCGTTGCCGCGTGTCGAGGCGATCGCCGCCAGACCTTCCTTGGTCACGGCCGGGAAATGATGCGGCTGCGAAGCCGCTACGATGGCGTCGAGCGCGATCCGCACATCGCCATTCGTCCCGTTCTTGAAACCGACAGGGCAGGAGAGGCCGGACGCCAATTGCCGATGCGCCTGGCTCTCGGTTGTCCTCGCACCGATCGCGCCCCAGCTTACGAGATCGGAGATATATTGCGGCGTGATCGTATCGAGATATTCGCAACCGGCCGGCAGACCGATTTCGTTGACATCGACCAGAAGCTTGCGTGCGATGCGCAGGCCTTCCTCGATGCGATAGCTGCCGTCAAGATGCGGGTCGTTGATCAAACCCTTCCATCCGACGGTGGTCCGCGGCTTCTCGAAATAGACCCGCATGATGATCTCGAGATCGTCGACGAAACGGTCGCGCTGTTCCTTCAGCCATGCCGCATATTCACGCGCGGCATCCGGATCGTGGATGGAGCAGGGGCCAATGACCACGATCAGCCGGTCGTCCTCATCGCGCAGGATGTTATGGACAGCGTTGCGCGCCTCGGTGACGGTTGTCGTCACCGCTTCGTCGCGGGGGATCTCATCTATGATGCGAGAGGGCGGCGTGAGCGCCGTGATCTCGACAATGCGCAAATCATCAGTGGAATTCAGCACGGTATCAGTTCCTTGTAAGATCATACCGCGGCGACAAAAAAAGCCGCCAGGTAGACTAGCGGCTGTTCGGGTCTTTGGTGTCGCGTCAGTGTTAACTACGCACAGGCCCGCCTCCGCTGAAAGCAGCGGTACGAATAAAATCGCGAGGCGTATACGCAGATGATCGACATGAGTTGTCTCTACGACAAAAAATGCTTGATGTCGATGATGTTGATGCGGGCAAAATGAAGGAGATTGGCTGCGGCGCCGCCATTCCATCTTACTGACAGATCCGGTCTTCAGCGCCTATTTGCGGATCGTCGGTCTGGGTGAGATATTCTACAATTCTCTACGGATGCCGCTGTTGTTCGTTTGAGAGGCACGGACCCCAAAATTTAACCCCTGCCTCGGAAGGACCGGCCCGACTTCGCTGGAAGTCGGACCAGTCCCCATCCGATCAGGGGTCAAGTCAGATCAGATCTCGAAAACGAGGTCTTAGAAGCTACGCTGGAAGCGCAGAACGCCAGCCCACTGGTCCTGATTGATGGAGTCCCAGTTGGTGTAGGAAACTTCCGGCTGAACCAGGAGGTTCTTGACCGGGTTCCAACGAAGGTTGGCGGTCGCAGCGAAGATCTTCGAGTCGGTGTAGGCAACCTGAGCGTTGGCCTGCAGCTTGGCGTCGATCGGAACGGTGACGCCGCCCCAAACAGCCCAGTCACCCCAGCCGATGGTCTTGGCCGGGCCAGCGCCGTTCGAGCTTGCGTACTTGTTCAGCTTGTCGCCGTCGGTGTTCCAGCCGCCCATGACGAAGGCCTTGAAGACGCCGAAGTCGGCATCGGCGCGGGCCTTGATGGCGCCTTCTTCGACGATCGAGTCGTAGCCGCCAACAACCTTGAAGCCAAAGTTGCCAACCTTGTAGCCGGCACCGGCAACAACGTCGGGAGCGTAGTGGTCGGAGCTGTCTTCGCCGTTGACGCCCTTGGCGCCCGAACCGGAGTTGCTGTCTTCGACCGAGATCACAGCCGTGAAGCCGTTGCCTGCGTCGTAGTTGTAGGTCAACTGGTTCAGTTCGTACGGACCGTCATAAACAACGTCGTCGTTGATGACGTTGCCGGCGTAACCGATGTAGGAGTTGTACTGCGAGTCGGCCTTACCAATGGTGAAGCCACCGAGGCTGATATTGGCGAACAGCAGCTTGGTGGTTGTCGAACCGCCATCCTGCCAGTCGAAACGATAGACGGTGTTGGTCTTCAGCGGACCGTATTCGGTGTCCGATGCGGTATCGACGCTCAGCTGAGCGCGGGTGTGCCACAGCGTGCCGTAACGGTCAGCCGGGTTGTAAGCGTTGTACCACTTGCCTTCGGTACGAACCATACCGCCGACCTTCAGGCAGGTTTCCGTGCCCGGGATGAAGAAATAACCAGCGCCGTACGCGTCGCAGATGCGGACGTATTCGAGCGGTTCCGGCTCAGCGGCGACGACAGCGTCGGCTGCCTGAGCGCCAGAAACTACTGCCAGAGCAGCAGCGGAGCCGAGAAGAAGGCTCTTGATGTTCATAAAAACTCCAATCCAATATAGATTGGGCACAGGCTGTCGCGTCGAAAAATCGACGTGCCTTGACCCTATCCCTGTTTAAAAACCCCGACTCGGGAGAAACGGGCCCCACCCGCTTCTGTTCGCTATTAAAGACGAATTCCTGTAAAGTTATATGATATATTTTTCTCGGAATGACTTTTTCGTGAATTTTAAATTCCAGTTGCAGGAAAGCAACATCTGCAAATACAAATAGTAAGTGCGCCATAATATTGGCTACGCAATAGTCATTCTTAAGAATAGATCGCTGAAAAGGACGGCCTCGGCTGTCGTTCGAATGGCTCAGCGGAGTGGCAGAGGCGACTGGAGAGGCCGAGCCGACATGCGCTCAGGCGAGGGCAAAAGCCAAGCATGCCTGCGCGGCTGTCAAGCTGGCGTGAGGAGGCAGGCGCCGGTTTGCTCAGTACGACACGGTTCGTTTCGAAGCCGGAGATATCAGCTTGCTGAGCGCCGCGCCGATCATAATGCCCCAAAGACCGCTGATCATGCCGATGATGATATCAAGGGATGAACCGGAGTCGCCGCTCGCCAGGAAATGCGAAAGCCAAAGTGCCAACACGCTGCCGATCATCAAGAGGCAGGTGAAGGATGGCGACTGCGGGTAGGCCAGTCGCGCAAGCATGCCGGCCACGCAAAGCGCGCCGGCACGAAATAGGTCGAAGGGATTGCCAAACGCGGCTTGCCAATTGAGATGCGCAAAGGTCACGGCGATGAGCGCCGCGATATAGGTCCATGCGATAATCTTAAAAAACCGGTCTGATATCATTGGGATATGATATAGCAGCGGCACATTTAAACTCCAGTCTCCTGCCATTCCAAAGGCTGCGATCGATGCGATGCGGCGCGCACAATTTATGTGGCGGCGAAACATTCTGTTGCGTTATGGCAAAGATTTCTGCGTTCTTTGGCCTTCGATTTGCCTTGCTGGCATGCCTCTCGGCGGCTTATGCCTCCGACGCCGTCAGAGCCTCGTCGTCGTCGGGCACCTGGTTTGCGGCTTCGCTGGTGTCGCTCGACGATCCTCGTCCGAGGGAAGAGAAGACGACGATCGCGGTGATGGCGGTGATCGCGGTCAGGAGCCAAAGCAGTGCGCTGAAGGCATCACTATAACCGTGGATCAGTGTGGCTTGTCCGATCGCAGGTGCGTTCGCTGCCGCAGCGGAAAGATCGCCTGTGACGAGCCGTTGCGCCGTGGTGGCCGCGTGCTCGCCCGCCGATGTGCCGAGATTGGACTGTATGAAGGCGCTCAAAACAGCGCTGACGACGGCAAGGGCGACACCTTCGCCGGCGACGCGGGTAGTGCTGAAGATACCGGTCGCCATGCCGGCGCGTTCCTTCGGAACGACGCTGACGGCCAGCCCGTCCATCAGGCCCCAGGGCAGGCTGATGCCGGCGCCGATCGTCAGCAGCGGGCCGATCAGCGCCGACGACGCCGAGCCGGCAGCGAAATGGCTGAGCCAGAAGAGACCCATAGCCGAAATGACAAGGCCGGCACCGCAGATCGCGGCGGCACTGAACCAGCGCGTCAAAAGGCCGGCGGCGATCGGTAGGATGAGAAGCGGCGCCGAAAGGGCGATCATCATTCGGCCGGCGGCAATCTCGCTCATGCCTTCGATGCCGACGAAGCGCACCGGCAGCAGGATCAGCAGCACGACGAAGGCATAGGCCGGCGCTGCCGCCAGCAATTGCACGCCGACGAAACGCGGATAGCGAAACAAGGTGAGATCCAGCATCGGCCGCTTCACGCTACGTTCGATGATGCCGAAGGCCAGGAGGAGCAATGCGGCGCCGGCCAGCAAGATAATGACAATCGGGTCGCTCCAGCCGGTCTCCGGCGCGCGCAGCACGCCATAGGTGAAGAACGTGAGGGCAAGCGTGAAGCTCAGCGCTCCCGGCCAGTCGATCCCGGCCGCATCCGGATCGCGGGATTCGCGCAGAAAGCGCGCACCGAGGCCGAGCGCCATTAGAGCCAGTATAACGACGAGGAGGAAGATAGAGGGCCAGCCGAATGCATCGATCATCAGGCCGGAGGCAATCGGCCCGAAAGCCAGACCGACGCCGAAGCTCGAGCCGACGATGCTGAAGGCCCGCATGCGTGCCGTGCCATCGAATTCCTGGGCAAGAGACGCCATGCCGCCCGAAAAAGCGGCGGCGGCGCCGAGGCCCTGCAGGGCTCTCAATATGTCGAACCAGACGATGTTGCCGGCAAACGCCAGTCCGGCCGAAAACAGCGCGAAGCAACCGACCCCGGTCAGGAAGATGCGCCGGCGGCCAAAACTGTCGGCAAGCGCGCCGGCCGCCATCAGGCAACTGCCGAAGGTCAGCATGAAGGCATTGGTCACCCAGTTGAGGGCGATCGGGCTGCCGCTGAGCGTGCGGCCGATGGCCGGCAAGGCAACGGCCGGGCCGGTGAAGGTCAGGGGCATCGCCGCTGCGGCGCAGCAGACTGCGACGAGGACGAAGAGTTTTTCGGTCGCAGTTGCGACCTTTGTCTTGCTGAGGGTCATCGGGATTTCCGTTGGGTTTGAGCAAGGGCGAGCCCATGGGCGGCTTGGGAACGATGAAGGCTTGAACGCCTTCGCCCATGGGCTTCAAATGACCCGATGAAGATAGTTTTGCTGTAATCGGATGATAATAAGGCTATAACTCCATATATACCGGAAAAAAACGCTTGAATGAGGTGCGCATGGATCGCTTGAGCGGCTTGAATGCTTTCGTCCGGACGGCAGATCTCGGCAGCTTTGCCGCTGCCGGTCGCGTGCTTGGCCTTTCGGCCTCAGCGGTCGGCAAGGCGGTCAGCAATCTGGAGCGGCAGCTTGGCGTTCGGCTGCTGCAGCGCTCCACTCGCAGCATCCGCTTGACCGAGGAGGGGCGCCTCTTTCATGAGCGCTGCCGACGCGTGCTCGACGATCTCGACGACGCGCAGGCCTCGCTCGCGCAGGCGGTGGCGGTGCCGCGTGGGCGGCTGCGTGTCAGCGTTCCCATCGTCAGCTACCATTTCCTGCTGCCGGTCGTGCCGGAATTCGTGGCCCGCTATCCCGATGTCGAGCTCGACATCGATTTCAACGACCGGATCGTCGATATGATCGAGGAGGGGGTCGATGTGGCGATCCGCAGTGGCGATCTGCCGGATTCGCGTCTGATGTCACGCACCTTGCGGCCGTTTCAGATGCTGCTTTGCGCGGCCCCCAGCTATCTGGAGCGCCACGGCGTTCCCGATTGCCCGCGCGCGCTCAATGAGCATGTGGCGGTGCGGTTTCGCTTTCCGAACAGCGGCAAGCTGCAGGATTGGCCCCTGACCTTGCCGGAGGGCGAGCCAGAACTGCGCATGCGAACGGCTTTTTCCTGCAATAATATGGAAGCCGTGCGCGGTGCCACCGTCGCCGGCCTTGGCATCGGATGCATGCCGGATTTCCTCGCGCGCAGTCCGCTTGCGGAAGGAAAGTTGCGAACTGTTCTCGATGATTTCATCAATGAGCCCGGCCATTTCCATGTGCTCTGGCCCTCGAGCCGTCATTTGTCGCCCAAGGTCCGCGTGTTCGTCGATTTTGTGGGCGAGCGGCTCTTTGCAAAGAGCTGCGAAGTCTTGCCCGCTGCTCTCAAAGCTTGAATCAAGGCCTATCCGGGCCAATCTTCAACGGCAATGCAAAATTGCGGAATGAGATAGCAACGGTGTCGGCGGCAACTTTGCGCCAACAGCGGATTTTGCAAAGGTGCCGATGCACGCGGCATGCTTGGCGATTGGGCAGAGCCCTATATGGCGGCGTAGCCGGGCGAGCAGAGCGAGTGACTTCCGTTTATGTCGTGTTTGTTGACGCGATTGCACCGCTGCGTCGCGGGTCGGTCGGTGATGCTGAAAACGACTGCTCTGCTCGCCAGATTCATCTGCCTTTCATATGCCGGGAGTCAGGACACGGCCTCAGGCGTCCTGAGCCAACGCGAACCGCTGTGCGACTCGTGCCACGCGCTCGCCGTAAGTCCGGGCAGTCTCCAGATCGCCGACCGACATTTCGTTCGGGGCTGCGTCGGCATCGGACTGCGCCATGGGCGCGATATACGATCCCATCCTGTTTGCATCGTCCCGCGTCGACGCCTTCACGTTCGCTGGCTTTATCCCCAGGCTGACCCACAGTCCCCCATGCTGTCCTGCCAGAAGAACGAAGTATTCAAGCGTGTTGAGCTTGTCGCCGTTCAGGCTGGCGCTGTTGGTGAAGCCCCCGAAAACCTTGTCCTGCCATTTATTGGTGAACCAGGCCTTCGAGGAAGTGTCCGCGAACTTCTTAAACTGCCAGCTCGGGCCACCCATGTAGGTTGGCGATCCGAAGATGATGGCATCGGCGGCATCCAACGCGGCCCATCCGTCATCGGAGAGGCTGCCGTCTGCATCGACGGCGTAAAGCACTCCGCCCGCACCTTCCGCGACGGCTTCCGCCATCCGCTGGGTGTGGCCGTAGCCGGAATGATAGACGACGACTGTGCTTGCTGTACGATTTGACATGCTGGTTTTGGCCTCCTTCGGGCCGTTGTTTTGTGCTGTCCGGAAGCGAGTTCGCTCCGTCTGGCGTCTTCTTCGAGATGGATTGATGACGGGAGTTCGGACGACACCCGATGCCGCGGCGATGAAGACCGTTATCCAGCCGGTTACGCGCTGGTTCTCATGGTGCCGCCTCTGCTTGCCGCAAGATGCTCAGGCGAGGCCGCTGAGACCGGCCAGTATCAGCAGTAGTAGGAACAGCATTGGCGGCGGGAGTTCCCGATAGTTCCGGATACGGACAATGGACGCGATTGCGGCGAGCATGATGCAGGCACCCAATCCGACCCCGATGTAGCGGGTGCCGGCTGTGATCAACAACAACGCGGTTACAAGCTCGAGAGCGGACGTTACCCAACACCACCAGAATGGAAATCCAAGTTGCACGAAACCCGCGCGGATTTTTGGGTGACCGCTCGCGTTGACGATAGCGCCGACGAGGAACGCCGCGGCGGCCAGCCAGACGAGGACGTTTTCGAGGACCGTTGCGCCCGTGAAAGTTTGAATTGGAAGATTCATTGATTTTCTCTTCGATGATGAATCATGCCGTTCTGGATATTCTAGCAATACAATATATTCTAGCATCGCTAGTTTGTCAATCGCTGCTCTTTTTGATAGCTTTGGCCTTACAAAATTCGCGCGCATGAAGATGAGGGCATGAGGTGGGCAGCAGCGAACGCAAGATCAGGGAACGTGAGGAGCGCGAACGCCGGATAGTCGTCGCTGCGAGGACGATCGCGGAACGTGATGGCTGGGCTTCAGTCACGATCCGGCGTCTCGCCGACGAGATAGAATACAGTCAGCCTGTTCTCTATTCGCATTTCGGAAATCGCGATGAGATCGTCGGAGCGGTCGCTCTTGAGGGCTTCGGCGAATTGGCCACGATACTCCGTGCCGCGATCCGGCCATCATCCACGCCAAAGGAGTCGGTGGAAGGCGTCGCGACCGCCTACCTCGATTTCGCTTTCGCCCGGCCTGCGATGTACGAGGCGATGTTTATCCTTCCAACCGGCCTTCGCTTCGCCAGGTCCGACACGCCGGCACCGCTCCGTGCGGGTTTCGGAGCCATGGCGACCGTGATCGCGCCGTTCTCCCAGGATGTGGATACCGCTACTGAAACTTTCTGGGCGGCACTCCACGGATTGGCGGAGCTTGAGCGCCACGGCAGGATAAGGCCCGCTTTCCGGTCTCACCGTATCACGCTCCTCATGCAGATGGTGTCGGGTCAACTCTGAGAGCGGGTCTTGCGATTAATCCGGTCACGCATAAATGGCTTGGAAAATGTGGGACAAGGCAAAGGACCAAAGCTCTTGGAGTTTGGCTGCCGAAAGATGCCGTTCGATGGTGGCATTTGCTCCATTAATTGGCGAGAGGCCGACCCGAGGTCGGCCTCTCTGCTGCTGAATGCCCAGCCGTGATCAGATATCGCTGGCTGCGTTCGACCAGATTTCCGCGGCCTGCGCCGAGGTGACGCGGCGGACTTCCGTCTCGTCGCGGCGGCTGGCGAAGAGTTCGCTCGCCATGATCTGCTCGGCGAGATCGGCCGGCAGAGACAGGAGAACGCGCTGGCCCTCCTTGTGGATGCCGCCGACATCGGTGCGCTTGCCGGTGATCATGCCGCCGGCGACCGTGTTGTTGCTCTCGGGATCGATCAGGATGAAGGAGCCGGTCGAACGGTTCTGGTCGTATGGGTCGAAGACGGCGGCTTCGTCGAAGGAAAGGCGAACCTTGCCGATGGCGTTCATCCACAGCGATTGCGCCGGTGCCCAGGCGCCGGTCTTCAGTTCGAGCTGAGCGATCGGCTGCACCTGTACACGCTGGCGGCGGCTGCCGCTCTTCAGCCAGTAGCGCTTGCCCGGCTCGATGCCCTCAGGCTGCAGCGCAACGATCTGCGCATCGAAGGAGAGGCCGGATTGCGGCTGACTGTCGATCGCGACGATCATGTCGCCGCGCGAGACGTCAACCTGGCGGTCGAGGACGAGCGTGATCGCGTCGCCGGCAACGGCGGCGTTGCGCACCAGATCGAAGGTGACGATCTTCGAGACGTTGGCGACCATGCCCGAAGGCAGGATCATGACGCTGTCGCCCGGCTTCACCGAGCCGCCGGCAACCGTGCCCTGATAGCCGCGGAAGCTTTCGCCGGGGCGCGAGACGCGCTGCACGGAGAGACGGAAGCCGACCGTCTGCGCCGAGCGAACGGTTGCCGATTCCAGCGCCTCGACGAGCGTCGGGCCATTGTACCAGGGCATGGCGGCCTGGCCGGAATAGACGACATTTTCGCCCTTCAGCGCCGACATTGGAATGGCCGTGATCTGCTTGACGCCGAGCGAAAGGGCGAATTCGCGGAAATCGTGCGAGATCTTCTCGAAGCCGGCGCGGTCGTAGTTCGTCAGGTCGATCTTGTTGACGGCCAGCACGAACTGCTTGATGCCGAGCAGCGAAGCGATCGTCGCGTGCCGGCGCGTCTGCTCTAGAATGCCCATGCGGGCATCTACAAGCAGCACCGCCAGATCGGCGGTGGAAGCGCCCGTCGCCATGTTGCGGGTATATTGCTCATGGCCGGGCGTGTCGGCAACGATGAAGGAGCGCTTGTCGGTCGAGAAATAACGATAGGCAACATCGATGGTGATGCCCTGTTCGCGCTCGGCCTGCAGGCCGTCGAGCAGGAGCGCGAAGTCGGGCAAGCCGAGATCGTTCTGCTTGCCGGTGGAATCGCGCTGCAGCGTGGCGGCCTGGTCTTCCTTGACCGCCTTGGTATCCCAGAGCAGGCGGCCGATCAGCGTCGACTTGCCGTCGTCGACGCTGCCGCAGGTGAGCAAGCGAAGCGGGCGCGAGTCGCGGACGGCCTTGGCCGGTTCGGCGGCGGCCCCGACAGCGGGCAGGGTGACGGCGGCGTTGGCGTTTGCGGTCATCTCAGAAATATCCTTCACGCTTCTTCTTTTCCATGGAGCCGGACTGGTCGCGGTCGATGGCGCGGCCCTGACGTTCGGAAACCGTGGCGATTTCCAGCTCTGCAATGATTTCTTCAAGGGACGTGGCGGTGGAGCGGATCGCACCGGTCAGCGGGAAGCAGCCGAGCGTACGGAAGCGGATGAGTTCCTCGCGCTTGACTTCATCCGGCAGCAATTCGAGCCGCGGATCGGCCGCCATGATCATCATGCCGTCGCGCTCGACGATCGGGCGCTTCGCGGCGAAATAGAGCGGCACGATCGGAATGTCCTCGGCCTGGATGTAGCGCCAGATGTCGACCTCGGTCCAGTTGGAGAGCGGGAAGACGCGCACGCTCTCGCCCTTGCGGATCTGGCCGTTATAAATGTTCCAGAGCTCCGGGCGCTGATTGCGCGGATCCCAGCGATGATCGGGCGTGCGGAAGGAGTAGATGCGTTCCTTGGCGCGCGAAGCCTCCTCGTCGCGGCGGGCGCCACCGAAGGCGGCATCGAACTGGCCGGCATCCAGCGCCTGGCGCAAGGCCTCCGTCTTCATGATGTCGGTGTAGCCAGCCGAACCATGGGTGAAGGGCGTGATGTTCTCCGCCTTGCCGCGCGGGTTGATATGCTCGATCAGGTCGAGATCGTACTTCTTCACGATCTCGTCGCGGAAGGTGATCATCTCGGCAAATTTCCAGCCGGTGTTCACGTGCAGCAGCGGGAAGGGGATGCGGCCGGGATAGAAGGCCTTGCGCGCCAGATGCAGCAGCACCGAGGAATCCTTGCCGACCGAATAGAGCATCACGGGACGCTCGAATTCGGCCGCAACTTCGCGAAAGATATGGATGGCTTCGTTTTCCAGCGCCTTCAGGTGCGGATCGAGCGGCGGCTTGACGCTTTGCGGATTGGAAAGTTCCGTATCCGGACGGCTATCGGGCATGTATGACTCCAGAACTTCAATTGTCCCGACCGGAAATTTGGCCGGAAAGAATGGCTGCGTTGGTTCCCGGTAGATCGGCGGCGATGAAACGCGCTTCAGATCGGAGCCGGGAACCGGCGAGGTATGCTATTGAGCGGCGACCGTGGCCTCTTCGTGAACATGCAGGCCGCATTCGCGCTTTTCGTCGTTCTCCCACCACCAGCGGCCGGCGCGCTCGGGCTCGCCTGGCTTGATGGCACGGGTGCAGGGTTCGCAGCCGATCGACGGATAGCCGCGGGCATGCAGCGGGTTTACCGGGACGCTGTTATCCGCGACGTATGCGCGGATAGCATCGATATCCCAATCGGCCAACGGATTGATCTTGATCAGGTTGCGCTCCGGGTCGAATTCGGCAAACGGCGTATCGGCGCGGTTGGTGGATTGGCCGCGGCGCAGGCCGGTGATCCAGATCGTGGCGCCGGACAGTGCACGCGCAAGCGGCTTCAGCTTGCGCACGCCACAACAGGCATGCCTGGCTTCGACGCTCTCGTAGAAGCCGTTGAGACCGTACTTTTCGGCATAGGCGTCAATATCAGCCTTTTCCGGTTCGTAACGGACGATATGGATGTCGTACTGGCTTTCCGTCTCGTCGATCAAGGTGAGCGTTTCGGGAAAGAGACGGCCGGTCTGCAGCGTCGCGACTTCGATCGGCAGGCGATGGTTGCCGATCTCCGCCGTGATGACCTGGTCCTCTATCCCGAGCGAGGTCGTGAACACGGCGCGGCCGCCAAGGCTGGCGACCAGGGACAGACGGCCTGCAAGATCGAGCGATGCCAAGCGGCTGTTCAGCGTCGCGGCGTCTTCAATAAGGGTAATGGCAGTCATGGGGGATCCTGTCCTGATATTCTCAGGAGTATCGCAGCTCGCAGGGGCAGCGGACAGAAAAATAGATTTCGAAAGCAAGCGGCTGGAGAGTAAATATCTCCATGAAGCTGCGCCGATAAGGAAAAGCGACCGCCTCGGCTGTTAACCAAGGCGTTTTGCCACCTGAAGCGGCTGCTCGGAAGCACCTGAAATGGCTAGCCATCTTTAAGTACTTGCTTTAATGTCTATAGAAATAGTAGAGTTACACATAGCTTGTCAAACGGAAATCGGAAGTGATGGCCAAAATGATGCATATTGGCGGATTTTGAGCTAAACTATGAGCATAGAGACAAAAGAATGAAAACAAGGCTGGGTTGCCAGCGTTTTCCCGACGTTGCCCCATTGGTGTCTTCGCTCCGGAATTAGCCGTGGACGAAGTCTGCAGAGTTCTCAAACGATCCGGCTGAACCGATCGGCCGAACGTATCGCATGTGTGTGTAAGCGGTTCGAAATGATTACTCAGAAAGCAAAATATGCGCTGCGTGCGCTATCGGCCCTTGCCCAGTCCGAGGCAGGCGCGCCGATGATGATTTCCGATATCGCGGCGCAGCAAAGGATCCCGAAAAAGTTTCTGGAGCAGATCCTTCTCGACCTGAAGCATCAGGGCATCGTGATCAGCCGGCGCGGCAAGCAGGGAGGTTATCTCCTCCGCAAGCCGGCCGACGAAATCACCTTCGGCGAGATCCTGCGCGTCATCGACGGGCCGCTGGCGCCGCTGCCCTGTCTGTCGCTCACCGCCTATCGTCGTTGTGACGATTGTGACGGTGAGCAGACCTGCGAAATCCGGCATGTCTTCGCCAGGGTCGCCGATGCAACCCGCAAGGTTCTTTTCTCGACGACCATCGCCGATGCGGTGGCGCAGCCTGACGGTGCCGCGGTCACGAGGCTGATGGCCTGACCTTTAGTGAGCGGCGGTTTCCTCGCCCGCTTCCTTCTCCATGGCACGCCGCGCGCGGATGGCCGCCGCGATGAAGACGCGCGACAGGCCGTGATAAAGCGGCTCGCGCGATAGCAGCCGCGACGTCACATAACCGATCATCGAGACCGCCATGATTGGAATCACTGCCTGATGGTCGCCCGTCATTTCCAGGATGATGACGAAGGCCGTCATCGGTGCCTGGACGACGCCGGCGAAATAGCCGGCCATGCCGAGAATTGCCGCAAGTGCGACACCGCCACCGACGAGTTGGCCGACCGTGCTGCCAAAGCCGGCGCCGACGGCAAGCGAAGGCGCAAAGATGCCGCCGGGAATGCCTGAGATCATCGACAGGAAGCTCGCAAGCAGCTTTTCGACGAAGAAGAGCGCGGGCAGGGCATGTCCCTCCACAGCGCCGCGGGCTTGGTCGTAGCCGGTGCCGAAGGTCTGGCCGCCCGAGAAGACGCCGATGGCGGCCACGACGAGGCCGCACAGGCCGGCAAGGATCAGCATGCGCTGGAGCGGCTGAGGCTGCGCCCAGCGGCGGATGCGGATGCCGGCATAGAGCGCAAATCCGCTGAAGGTGGCGCCGAGAGCGCCGCCACCGACGCCGCAGATCAGCATGACGATCCAATCCCTGAGCATCGTCGGCGCGGCATCGGCGGTGCCGAAATAATTATAGCTGCCCGAAAGGCCGAGAGCTGCAAGGCCGGAAAGGATGACGGCCGTCAATACCAGGCCGTTGGCACGCGATTCATAGGTGCGGCTCATCTCCTCGATGGCAAAGACGATCCCGGCAAGCGGCGTGTTGAAGGCTGCCGCGATGCCGGCCGCGGAGCCGGCAAGGATCAACCCCTTCGCCTGCGCCATACCGCCGAACCGGGCAACGGCCAGCATGAAGGACGCGCCGACCTGCACCGTAGGTCCTTCGCGGCCGATCGAGGCGCCGCTGAGGAGCCCGAGAACGGTCAGCACGATCTTGCCGAAGGCAAGCCGTAGCGACAGCAGTTTCGTACGGTCCTCGGGGTGATGCAGATGCCGCGCGGCGATTGCCTGCGGAATACCGCTCCCTTGCGCGTTGGGAAACAAGGTCGTGGCCAGATAGGCTGACAGCACGAAGCCAAGCGGCGTCAGCACGAGCGGCAGCAGCCAAGTCCATTCTCCGGAATGGGTAACACCCGCAAAGGCGCGCTGCGCCAGATCGGCAAGCTTCGCAAAGCCGACACTGATCACGCCGATCGCCAGAGCCCCCGTCCAGAAGACCAATCGCGGCCGCCAGAGCTGAAACGAACCCCAGAAGACGCGGGAACGGCGGAGCAGCTTGGACTTGCGATAGATGGGGGGCATGAGGCTTTTTAACCGGTGGATCGAGCGATGTGTCCATTTAGGACTCAAGTCTGAACAGTCTGCTTAAAAATGGCGGATGAGGATACTCACACTGTCTTACAAGACTTCAATTAACCGCGGACGTTTACATGAGCGTTGACATGTTCCAATTGCATCGCAATTGCAACGCACAAAGGTGGGTCATAAAATCCGCTTCCATTCCTTCGTTAAGAGTCGACCCGGAACTGCGCGCCGCCGCTGAGAGTGTGCTGAAAGAGGGGGAAACGCTCTCGGCTTTTGTGGAGAATTCGCTAAGGGCTCAAATCGATCACAGACGGGCACACGCGGAATTCATCGCGCACGGCTTGGCTGCGCGAGAGGAAGCCAAGCGTACAGGGATCTATTATAGCGCCGATGAGGTGGTTGGCGAATTGAAGGAGATGCTTGCAGCAAAGATAGCGCGCAAAGCAAATTGAAATATGCAGTTCGCTATGCCAGCTCGGCTCGTGACGATATCAAGCGGCTTTATGCCTATCTGCTCGACCGCGATGAGAACACCGCCAAACGTGCCATTTCGGTCATTGAAAGTGCGATGAAGATGTTAGCGGACTTTCCGTTCAGCTGCCGCAAGGCATCGGTGGATAATCCATTTCTCCGCGAGCTCGTCATTCCGTTTGGGTCTGCCGGTTACGTCGCGCTGTTTGAAATCGAGGATAGCGAGACGGTGACGATATTGGCGATCAGGCCTCAGCGCGAGGAAGACTATCACTGATGCCTGTCGATCTTACCGGTCGCTCGTCTCCCAGCGCGGATTGACCCACGGTTCTTGATTCGAGCGCGCCAGCCTCTGCTTGCCGAGGATATGGTCGGCGGCCTTTTCGCCGGTCATGATCGAGGGGCCGTTCAGATTGCCGTAGGTGACGTGCGGGAAGATCGAGCTGTCGGCGACACGCAGCCCGTCGACGCCGATAACGCGGGTGTCCGGATCGACCACTGCCATCGGATCGTCCTTCGAGCCCATCCTGCAGGTGCCGCAGGGGTGATAGGCGCTTTCCAGATGCTCACGCAGGAAGGCGTCGATCTGTTCGTCCGTCTGGACGCCCGGGCCTGGCTGGATTTCCGGCCCGCGATAGTCGTCGAAGGCCTTCTGCCCGAAGATTTCGCGGGTAAGGCGCACGCAATGCCGGAATTTTTCCCAGTCCTCCGGATGGCTCATGTAGTTGAAGCGGATCACGGGATCGGCCTTCGGATCGGACGAGCGTAAGGTGACTGCGCCGCGCGACTTGGACAAATTGTAGCCGACATGCGCCTGGAAGCCATGGCTCTTGGCCGCCGCCTTGCCGTCGTAGCTAATGGCGACCGGCAGGAAGTGATACTGGATGTCGGGCTGCTTGACGCCGGGTGCCGAGCGCAGGAAGGCGCAGGCTTCGAACTGGTTCGAGGTGCCGAGGCCCGATTTGAAGAACATCCATTGAGCACCGACAATCCCCTGCATGTACCAGGGCAGCCAGGAATAGAGCGAAACCGGCTTCAGGCTGGTCTGCTGGAAATAGAATTCCATGTGGTCCTGCAGGTTGGCGCCGACGCCGGGGCGGTCGATCTTCACCTCTATGCCCATATCGCGCAGATGCTGCGCCGGTCCGATGCCCGAGAGCATCAGCAGCTTCGGCGAATTGAACGAAGAGGCCGAAATGATCACCTCGCGGTTCGCCTTGATGACTTCGATCTTGCCGCCGCGTTCCACTTCGACGCCGGTGGCGCGACCATTTTCGATGACGATTTTGCGGGCGAAGCAGCGGATGAGCTCGACATTCGGCCGCTTGAGGGCGGGCTTGAGATAGGCTGTCGCCGTAGACCAGCGCCTGCCCATCCAGGTCGTCTGCTCCATCAGGCCGAAGCCTTCCTGCTTGCTGCCATTATAGTCTTCGGTCGCCTCGAAGCCTGCCTGCTTGCCCGCCTCGATGAAGGCATGGAACAGCGGATTGCGGGCGTCCCCGCGGCGCACATGCAGCGGCCCATCGGTGCCGCGCCAGCCTTCCTCGCCGCCGTGCGAGTGTTCCATCCGCTTGAAATAGGGCAGCACGTCGGCATAGGCCCAGCCTTGGGCGCCGAGTTCTTCCCAGCGATTGAAATCTTCCGCATGGCCTCGCACATAGACCATGCCGTTGATCGAGGAGGAGCCGCCGATCACCTTGCCGCGCGGCGCGGTGATGCGCCGGTTGTTAAGTTGCGGCTCCGGCTCGGAAAGATAGCCCCAATTGTAGCGGTCCATGCTCATCGGCCAGGCAAGGGCCGCCGGCATCTGGATGAAGGGGCCGAAGTCGCTGCCGCCGAATTCAAGGACGATGACCGAATGCTTGCCATCCTCCGACAGGCGGTAGGCCATGGCGGAGCCGGCCGAGCCCGAGCCGACGATGACGAAATCTGCTTGCATGACCATGTGCTCCAGGTGGATAGCGGCGAAAGTCGAGGCGGTTCTATACCCTCCCCTTGAGGGGAGGGTCGGCCGAAGGCCGGGGAGGGGTGATCGTTGGTATGCGCATAGCGGCTGGTCACCCCCACCCGCCGCTATGCGGCGACCTCCCCTCAAGGGGAGGTAGATCAATAAGGCGCCTGCACCGGCCCCATACCGACGTAAACCGTCTTCAATTCCGAATAATGCTCTAGTGCTGCGAGCGAATTCTCGCGGCCGAAGCCGGATTGCTTCGAGCCGCCGAAGGGAATTTCCACCGGTGCGAGATTGTAGGCATTGATCCACAGCGTACCGGCCTCGAGCTGGTCGACGACGCGGTGGGCGCGGGTGAGATCGGCGGTGAAGACGCCGCCGGAGAGGCCGAATTCGGTGGCATTGGCGCGGACGATGACCTCAGCCTCGTCATCGAAATCGAGAACGCACATGACCGGCCCAAAGATCTCCTCGCGGGCGATGGTCATGTCGTCGGTCACGTCGGCGAAGACGGTCGGCTGAATATAGTAGCCTTCGCCGGAGACATTGTTCGGAATGCCGCCGCCGGCCACCAGTGTCGCGCCTTCCGCCTTGCCCTTTTCGATATAGGACAGCACCTTCTCGCGCTGCGCCCAGGAGACCATTGGGCCGATCTGGGTCGCCTCGTCCATCGGGTCGCCGATCAGCATCGCTTCGGTGCGAGCCTTCAGCCGCTTCAGGAATTCGGACTTGATCTTCCTGTTGACGAAAACGCGGGTGCCATTCGAGCAGACCTGGCCGGTCGAATAGAAATTGCCGAGCATGGCGCCGCCGATGGCGCTGTCGATGTCGGCATCCTCGAAGACGATCAGCGGCGACTTGCCGCCGAGCTCCATGGTGACATGCTTGAGGTTGCCCGCGGCCGCAGCGGCGACCTTACGGCCAGTGGGCACCGAGCCGGTCAGCGAAACCTTGGCGACGTCGGGATGGTTGATGAGCAACGGCCCGGTTTCGCGGTCGCCCTGGATGACGTTGTAGAGCCCCTTGGGAAGACCGGCCTCGATGAGGATCTCGGCGATCTTCAGCGCGCCGAGCGGCGTGTTCTCCGAAGGCTTGAACACCATGGCGTTGCCCGCCACAAGTGCAGGCGCTCCCTTCCAGCAGGCGATCTGTTGCGGATAGTTCCAGGCGCCAATCCCGACGCAGACGCCAAGCGGCACGCGCTTGGTATAGGCGAAATCGCCGCCGAGCGGGATGTAGGAGCCGTTGAGGCCGGCTGCCGCGACGCCGCCGAAGAATTCGAAACTGTCGGCGCCGGAAGTGGGGTCGGCGACGATGGTTTCCTGGATCGGCTTGCCCGTATCCAGTGTCTCGAGCTCGGAAAGCTCGCGGTTGCGCTCGCGC
The DNA here is from genome assembly GCF_012275345.1 of Rhizobium sp. SG570. Classification (NCBI taxonomy): domain Bacteria; kingdom Pseudomonadati; phylum Pseudomonadota; class Alphaproteobacteria; order Hyphomicrobiales; family Rhizobiaceae; genus Rhizobium; species Rhizobium sp. SG570. Next base: position 177,435 of record NZ_JAAZQI010000009.1, read on the forward strand.
ATGATGTCGGCGGCACGCTTCAGGATGCGGCCGCGCGCCGTCGGGCTCATCGCAGCCCATTCCGGCTGCGCCCGCTTGGCGCTGGCAATGGCCCTCTCGACGATATCAGGTGTTGCCGCGTGCAGCCGTGCGATCACCTCGCCGGTGGCGGGGTAGATGCTTTCGATGACGGTTCCGTCGGTATCCTCGACATATTCGCCGTCGATGAAATGCGAGGCTTTCGGTTGTGCGCGCATCATAGAACCCTCAGTTCTTCGTAAGACACCATGACATGCTCCCGGAAGGCAGGTCGTTCGGTCAGGTTTTCGTAATAGCGCTCCAGCCGCGGAAGGGAGGGGCGCGGGATATCGATGTCGAAATAGCGATAGAGCACATGGCCGAATTGTATATCGGCCAGCGTCAGGTCATCTCCTGCAAGGAAGCGATGCCGCTCGAGTTGCCTCTCGGCGATGTCGAGTTTCGCGCCGAGCGCAGTCAGCGCCGCCGCAATGGCCTGTTGGTCTTGCAGAGCCGGTGCGGTGCGCACCACGCGCCAGAACACCGGGCCGGTGAAGTTCAGCGTAATGTTGAGCTTGGCCCACTCAGCCCATTTGTCGATCTGAGCGCGGCGTCGCGCGTCATCCGGCCAGAAGGCCTCATCGCCATGTTGCGCGGCGAGATAGCGGATGATGGCGCCTGTTTCCCAGAGCGGCTCGCCATCATCCTCGCGCAGCACCGGAACGGTGCCGTTCGGATTCATCCCTAGAAATTCAGCGGTGTCGTTGACGCCATATTTGAAGCCCGCATCGATGCGTTCATAGGCAAGGCCGAGCTCGCCGATGCACCACATCAGCGCCTGTACGTTGGATGACGATTTACGGCCCCATACGGTCAGCATGCTCTTCAGCCTTTCAGCGCGTTGAGGTAGGTCGTCAGGTAATCCTCGGTCAGCGCGATCGACGCCTCGATGCTGATCGGAGCGGATCGCAGGCTCTGACGGATATAAAGCCCGTCGATCATGGCAGCGGCACCTTCGGCGATACGCTCCGCGTCCTCGGCCGGGCACAGAGGCTTCAGATTTGCCACCAGGTTCGAATGCAGCCGGCGCGCGTAGATAACGAGAAAGCGGCGCGTTTCCTCGGAGCGTTGCGCCTCGGCATAGAAGGCGAGCCATGCGGCGATCGTTTCCGGTGCGAACTGGTCCGCCTGGAAACTGACGCGAATGACGGCTGACAGCTTCTCTCGGGGTGTTCTCGCGGCCCGGAGCGCCGTCACGACGCTGTCGCGCAGGCGCTGTAGATGAGCGCGGACGGTTTCGATCAGCAACTGTTCCTTGCTGCCGAAATAATGATGCGCGAGGGCAGGGGAAACGCCCGCCTGCTTGGCGATTTCGGACATGGTAACGGTCAGCGAGCCGTGATCGCCGATCACGCGCATCGCCGCATCCACAAGCGCCTTGCGGCGCACCGGTTCCATTCCGACTTTCGGCATGCGTGACTCCTGAAGGCTTGGAGCGAGTGTATTTTTGATTGACTGATCAATCAACAAAAAAATCTCGTGCCGGACCGGGCCGCGTCAAAAAATCCGCAGCCTCTTTCCGAGTTGCATTTCTGTGCCATACTTCCTGACAGGAGGAGGTACAGTCATGGTCGATATTCCTAATGAAGTTCCCCCATCCGCGATGCGCGACAAGTGGGGTTGGTTTGTTGGCCTCGGCATCTTGCTGCTGATTTGCGGCGGCATAGCTCTCGGCAATCTGTTTATCGCCACCGTAGCCTCGGTGTACTATGTCGGCATGCTGATGCTGATCGGCGGCATCGTGCATCTGGCGCATGCCTTTCAGGTGCGGGGTTGGGAGCATATCCTGTTCTGGGTGCTCAGCGGCCTGCTCTATACGCTTGCCGGCGTCCTTGCCTTTACCAATCCCTTGCTGGCCTCCGAGGCCTTGACCCTGTTCCTCGCCATCGCGCTGCTCATCGCCGGCACATTTCGCGTCTGGGTCGGCCGCAAGGTGAAGCCCGAGAGCGGTTGGTTCTGGATCGTCATCAGCGGCGTTGCAACCGCCATCGCCGGCATCGCCATCGCGCTTGGCTGGCCGGTCAACAGCCTGTGGATTCTCGGTCTTTTCCTGGCGTTTGATCTGATTTTCCAGGGCTGGACGCAGGTGGCCTTCGGCCTCTTCCTCAGGCGGTAGACCGCTTCCTAAGGAGTAACGAACTACTACTTTTTGACAAGGAGCGTGAGCAGCGCTACTCTTTGCCTGTTGCCGTGTAAGGCGGAACGGCGTCGAACGAATGTAACGACGGTGCCATCAACTGGAGCATGCATGTCCGAAGGACGTGTCTCACAGGCACTGTTTAAGCCCGCAGAATATGTCTCCAGCGAAAATTCCGCTTAAACAACGTCAAGGGAGGAATATCATGCCGATGGTAACGGTTTCCATCTCTCCGCTTCAGGCCGCAGGCATTCGTGCCGCAGTCGACACCGGCACCTACGCCTCGAGCAGTGAAGTCGTGCGGGAGGCCCTGCGCATGTGGGATGCCGCACGCAAGCGCGGCGACATTTGCGATGCGCCCCAAGCAGCCAAAGATCTGGAAACGGCGGTAAAAAGCAGCCGTTGCGTTGCTGACATGTTCGCCGACTACGAGGCGGAGAGACGCCGGCACAACTGAGCCGCAAGGCCTCCGCAACATCGGAAGATCGTCGCGGATCCCTTGCTCGTGGCCGCTGAATGGATGGTTAATATACCTTTACCATTCACGAAACTTTCACACAGGGGAAAGGTTTCGTTGACGTCTTCTGGCGCATCTTGGGTTGAAAACGCGGTAAATACAAAGTTTTACTCAAATAATTAGATCAAGAATCCGCAAGTGGAGATGGGCATGTCCCTGACTGCCGCAGTCGAGCCGGGCCTATTGCGCCGGTATGCCAGCGACCAGATTGTCACTCTCGCCAAACTCGTTATCGAAAATGCGCTCCAACCGATCGTGGAGGCCGGCACCGGCACTGTTTTCGGCTATGAATCCCTGATGCGCGGACAGGAGCGTATCGGTTTCGACAGCCCGGTCGATATACTCGACGAAGCCGAGCGCACCGGCCAGCTTTTCGGGCTGGAGCAGATGGTCACAAGCCGCGCACTGGCGAAATTCGCCACCCTGCCCAATGCCGTTGCCGCCACTCTTTTCCTCAATCTCGATGTCCGGTTGATCCCGCAGGGCGTCGCACTGGTCGATGGCTTGCTGCAGCACATGAGAAAGGCGGGTGTCGCCCCTTCCTCCGTCTGCTTCGAGTTTTCCGAGCGCTTCGACAATACGAGCGTGCCCGAGTTCCGTGATCTGGTTGCACGGATGCGCAATGCGGGCTTCAAGCTGGCTATCGACGATTTCGGCGTCGGCCACGGCGAAATGAAGCTTTTGTCCGATTACCCCGTCGATTACCTGAAGATCGACCGGCATCTCATCGTCAATATCGATCGCAGCGCCCGCAAGCGCCACATTCTCAGAAACCTCGTCAATATCGCCCATGTCCTCGGCACCCGCGTCATTGCCGAAGGCATTGAAACCGAGGCGGAGTTCCTGACCTGCCGCGAATTCGGGGTGGATCTCGTCCAGGGTTGGTTCATTGCGCGCCCGACGGTTTTGGTCAATGAACTGAAACAGAGCTATCCGCATCTGCAGGACCTTGGCAAAACGATGCGCAACAGCCAGTCCCTGGACGAAATTCTCATCCGCAAGCAGATCGAAGTGCTGCCGACCATTCGTGAGGGCGACAGCATGGACAGCGTCTTCGAGCTCTTCCGCCGCAATCCGCGCCGGGCCTATTTCCCGGTCGTGAACGCCAATGACGAGCCGCGGGGCATCATCCATGAATACCAGCTCAAGGAATACATCTATCAGCCCTTCGGGCGCGATCTCCTGAAGAACAAGGTCTACGAGCGCTCGATCTCGCATTTCGTCGAGATGGCGCCGATCGTCGGCCTCGATTCCGATGCCGATACGCTGATGGCGATCTTCGCCAATATGGAAAGCAGCGATTGCCTGATCGTCACCGAGGGCACGCATTATGCCGGTATTGTTTCGGCTGCGTCGCTGATCAAGGTCATCAACGAAAAGCAGCTCAAGATCGCCCAGGATCAGAATCCGCTGACCGGCCTGCCGGGTAACCGGGCGATCCATGATTTCATGCAGGGTGCCGGTCGCGACGGCGATGAGGTCAGGCACTTCTGCTATTGCGACTTCGACAATTTCAAGCCGTTCAACGATGCCTACGGCTTCCATCTGGGCGATCATGCCATCTCGCTGTTCGCGGCGCTGATGCGCCGCTACTTCTTTGCCGAGCGCAATTTCCTCGGCCATGTCGGCGGCGACGATTTCTTCATCGGCGTCGCCGGCTGGAGCATGGAGGAGCTTCGCGAAATCCTGGACCGGCTGCTTGCCGATTTTCATGCTGATGTTCTCGATCTCTATTCGGCGGAGGACCGGGCGGCCGGCCGCATTCGCGGTCATGACCGTAGCGGCGTCGAGGCCGAGTTCCCGCTGATGCGCTGCTCCATCGGCATCCTGCAACTGCCAGAAGGTTTGGTGATCGACAATATCAACCGCGTCAGTACCTCCATCGCAGGCATCAAGACGAAGGCGAAGGAGAGCGCCGCCGGCGTCGCATTCCTCAGTCTGGCCGAGACGAATTGACGCCCTCCCGCATTCGCGCCTTTTCAAGCGCCCTGCGCTAAACTATCTCCACTGCTTTACTGGAGAGGAAAATACGCCATGCCCTTGCCGTCTGAAATGCGTTTCGTGGATTTGCCGTCTTTCGGCGGACCGGAGGTCATGACCATCGCCCGGAAGCCTCTGCCGGTTCTGAAAGCAGGCGAGATCCTGGTTCGTGTCGAGGCCACCGGCGTCAACCGGCCGGATGTGGCGCAGCGGCAGGGCACGTATCCGCCGCCCAAGGATGCCAGCCCGATACTCGGCCTCGAAATAGCCGGCGAGGTCGTCGACGTCGCCCCCGGCGTCAAGGAATTCGCCATTGGCAACAAGGTCTGCGGCCTTGCCAACGGCGGCGGCTATGCCGAATATTGCGTGCTGCCGGCCGGTCAGGCCCTGCGATTTCCCAATGGCTATGATGCAGTGCGCGCCGCGGCGGTCCCCGAAACCTTCTTCACCGTATGGGCCAATCTCTTCCAGATGGCCGGCCTGACCGAAGGCGAAAGCGTGCTGATCCACGGCGGCTCCAGCGGTATCGGCACGACGGCGATCCAGCTTGCCCGCGCTTTCGGCGCAACTGTTTACACGACGGCCGGATCGAAAGAAAAGTGCGAGGCGTGCGAGAAGCTCGGCGCGAAGCGGGCCATCAATTACAGGCAAGAGGATTTTGCCGAGGTCATCAAGGCGGAAACGACCCGTGGCGTCGATATCATCCTCGATATGATCGGTGCTGCCTATCTGGAGAAGAATCTGGCCTCGCTCGCCCGCGACGGCTGCCTCTCGATCATCGCCTTCCTCGGCGGCGCCGTGGCTGACAAGGTCAATCTGCAGCCGATCATGGTCAAGCGCCTGACGGTGACCGGGTCGACCATGCGCCCGCGCACGGCGGAGGAAAAGCGGGCCATCCGCGACGACCTTGTCTCCCAGGTCTGGCCGCTGCTGGACGAGGGCACGATTGCCCCCGTCATTCATCGGGTATTTGCCTTTGACGATGTGATCGAGGCGCACCGGTTGCTGGAGACCAGTGACCATATCGGCAAGATCATGCTGAAGCTGGCTTGATCGTCACGGACATGGCGATGGCGATCAGGCCGGGCAGTGCCATCAGTGCGTAGAGCCAGGTCGCCGCTGACAGGCTTCCGGCAATGCCGCCCGGATGGGTCAGTCCCGCGCCGTTGACGATGACGCCGGCGAGCGCCGCACCGAATGCGCCGCCGAGCGACTGAACCATCGAGATCGCTGCCGATGCCTTGTCCTGCTCGGCCCGGCTGGCGATACTGATGATCCTGGTGACGAGATGTGCCCAGCCGATGCCGACGCCGAAGCCCATCAGGAACATGGCGGCGACGGCGGGCGCGAGCTGGACAAGATCGCCAAAGGAAGCGGTGGTCGCCATGAATGGGATCAAGGCTGCGGTGGCGGCCGTTTCAAGGATGCAGCCGGTTACGATGGCGACGGCCGCCCGCCTGCCCGAAAACGAGGCGCTGAAGAAAGCCCCGATCGTCCAGCCGAGCGCTACCAGCGCAACGAGATAGCCCGAGACCAGGGGCGTCACGCCATGCAGCGTCTGCAGAAAATAGGGGATGTAGATATCGCTCGTCAGCACCACTATGAGCACGAACATCGTCAGATAGAGCCGTGAGATCGGGTTGGTAATCATGGCGGCGCCATTTGGCAGCAGCCGGGCATTGCTTCTGCGCTCGATGACTACCATCGCCGCGATGACCGCGATTGAAACTACGATCAGCACGACCTTGTAGGACCCATGTTCGATGGTGCCGGCGACGCTGACAAGCAGCACCGAGGAAAGCAGAAGCATGATCTGCGTGAGCGGCGTCCTTTGCTCGGCCCGGTCGTCGGCGACGTCAGGCAGCAGCCACCGTGCTGAAACTGCCATGACCAGGGTCAGCGGCACCAGGACGATGAAGGCCTCGCGCCAGGCGCCTCCGGCGGCGAAGAAGCCGCCCAGCGTCGGTCCGAGCACTGTCGCTGCGCCCCAGATGGCAGCATAGAGCGTGGACGCTTTGCGCCACAGAGGTTCGGGATAGACGAAGCGAATGAAGGCATAGGCGAGACCGGACAGCATGCCGGCGCCATAGCCCTGCGCGGCGCGACCAACCAACAGCGCCGGCATTGCCGGCGCGGCGGCGCAAATCAGGCTGCCGGCGCCGAATAGGATGGCGGCCGCGATATAGACAGCACGCAGACCCATGCCTTTCGGCCTAGTTGCGACGGTGATTGAACCGAGTACGCCAGCGGCGACGAAAAGCGTCGTCATCCAGGAAAACAGCTCCAGGCCGCCGATATCCCGAACGATCGAAGGTGCAACCGTGGCCATGATATAGGCTTCCACGGCATAGAGCGTAACGCCACCGCCGAGCATCAGCGTCGCAGGCAAGAGCCTTGGCGAGAATAGCGTGAAGAGGGAGGCGGGTTTGGGCGGCATGGTGTTTTCGATGCTCGACATCGGAAGATCCTCGGCGTTTCCCTAGTAGGCAATTATTTTCCAAGTTATAATTTGGAAAATTACATCACTGCGAAATTAAAACAAGTTATAACTTGGAAAATTGGATTTGACGGCGGCGGAACCTCTCGCCGCAGCCAAGGGTTCGGAGCAGTCTCGGCTGGGGTCTTTTTGAGAGCCGTCGATGTCATCGGAGATTGGCAATCCGGGGTGCAGCGGCTATCACTGGCCATCCCGGCAAATCAGAGGCTGCATTCCGTCATGTTCAATCCCGTCTGCGTCGAAGTCACCCGTGGTGCCCTGGTGGAGAGCCGCCATCGCGGCTCCGTCGTTGCGGTCGACGGAGAGGGGAAGCTGGTCTTTTCGGTCGGCGATATCGAACGGGGCGTGTTTCCCCGCTCGGCCTGCAAGGCGATGCAGGCTTTGCCACTGGTCGAAAGCGGTGCCGCCGATGCATACGGTTTCGGCAACAGGGAGCTGGCGCTTGCCTGTTCCTCCCACAATGGCGAGGATGAGCATGTCGCGCTCGCCGCATCCATGCTCGCCCGCGCCGGTCGTGATGTCGGCACGCTCGAATGTGGCGCGCATTGGTCTTCCGATCTGAAGACGGTCATCCATCAGGCGCGCACCATCGACAAGCCAACGGCCCTGCACAACAATTGCTCGGGCAAGCATGCGGGCTTCGTCTGCGCCTGCTGCCATCAGGGTATCGATCCGACAGATTATGTCGGCTACGACCATCCGCTGCAGCAGCAGATCCGCGAGACGATGCAAAGCCTCACCGGGGCGGTTCTCGGCCATGACAATTGCGGCACGGACGGCTGCTCGATCCCGACCTATTCCGTACCGCTCAAGGGGCTGGCGCAAGGCTTTGCAAGGATGGCAACCGGCGTCGGCCTGGAGCCGCTGCGCGCCAAGGCGTCACGCCGGCTGTTCGAGGCCTGCATGGCAGAGCCTTTTTACGTTGCCGGCACCGACCGCGCCTGCACGAAGCTGATGCAGATCGCGCCCGGCCGCATCTTTGCCAAGACCGGTGCCGAAGGCGTCTTTTGCGCTGCAATCCCCGAACAGGGCATCGCCATCTCAGTCAAATGCGACGACGGCAATGGTCGCGCCGCCGAAGTTATGGTGACGACGGCGCTCTCCCGTTTCTTCGAAAAAGATGGCGAAGTTCACGCCGGCCTTATGGCCATGGCCAACAGACCGTTCAGGAATTGGAACGGCATCCATGTCGGGGATATCAGGCCGGCGGCGGCTTTGATGGCGTAGTATTCCCCAGCTGATTCCGCTCGATTTTCGTTCTATTCGGCCGGCACGTGCTGCCGCACGATCCTGTATTCCTGCCAGATCAGGATCATCACCACCAAATCGAAGACGGTGAGGATGATGAGCCCGATGCCGTGCGTCTCGGTGAAGCGGTAGAGCTGGTAGGCGATGAAAAGCGCCAAAGCCACCAATGATGCCGGGTAGGCCCACATCTTGCCTCTGAGCAAACCGATGACGAGCAGTATCTTCACCAACCCGTGGCTCAGTAGGTAATAGGCATAGAAGTTCTTGGTGCCGACGGAGAAACCCTGCGCCCAGGCAAGCAGATGCGTCGCAACGAAGTCTTTCGGATCGTTGAGCAGTTCGGGCTGTGAGACCCTGTTCGCCAGCCGGAGGATCGACTCGGTGCTGACAAGCCCAAGGACGATGCCGCCGATGCATTCGATCAATGCATGCGCGCCCTTTAACAGGACGCTGATTTCGAAGAGCTGATGAATCCGGCGCTCATTCATATGCGATCGTAACCTCTTTGGGATGCTCTTGAAATGCACTGGTATCAGGCCGGCATAGGATCAATCTTCGGCCGGATCATGATCATTGCGAAGCAATTTCCAATGCCGCATTTTTCCCGGCTGTTGAATGGTGGCACTTTCATCAGGCCGTCAAGAGGGGCACCTCCGCATCGCGATAGGGAGCCAGGCTTTCCTCAGGGATATCGGACGATACGATCAAGCCGGAGACGCTCGTCATCGGCAGGATTTGGCAGGGAGAGGCGGCATTCAGCTTCTCGCGCGTTGCCAGCACATAGGTTTCCGCCGAACATTGCGCGATGTGCCGCTTGATGGCGGCCTCCTCGAAGTCGCCGGTTGAGAATCCGCGAGCGGGATGGATGGCGGTGACGCCGAGAAAGAACGTATCCGGCCTTATTGATGCGATTGCCGCCATGGCCACGGCGCCCGTTGCCACCATCGAATGCTTGTAGAGCTTGCCGCCGATCAGAATGACGTCGGCGGCGGAATGATGTTCCAGCTCGCCGGCAATCGTCGGGCTGTGGGTGACGATGGTGACGGGCAGATCTTTCAGAAGGTGGCGGACAATCTCGGCGTTGGTGGTGCCGCCATCGAGGAATACGGTCTGGCCAGGCCGAACCATGCCAGCCGCATGGGCGCCGAGCCGCCGCTTCTCATCCGAGGAGACGCTTTGCCGGGCCGAAAAGTCCGGCAGGTCGGGCGAGAGCGGCAGTGCGCCGCCATGCACCCGCTTCAGCAGTTTTTCCCCAGCCATTTCCCGCAGGTCCCTGCGGATCGTGTCCTCGGAGAGGCCGAGATCATCGGCCAGCGCCTTGGCGATGACTTGGCCGTCACGGCGCAGAATATCGAGAATGAGAGCTTTTCTTTGGCTGGTGAGCATGTTTGTTTCCGCACGATAATTCATGAATTTTCATGAATCTACCAGAATAGAGTCGACAATCAAGAAAATATGCGCATATTCGTGCAAATTCCTGCAGCAAGCAGGAGAAAAAGGAGATGTGACATGTTGATCCTGATCGCCGGCCCCTATCGTTCCGGCACCGGGGATAACCCCGTTAAAATGGCCGAAAATCTCAAGCGCCTGGAGGCGCCGTCCTATGCCCTGTTCAAGGCCGGGCATCTGCCTGTCATCGGCGAATGGGTGGCCTTGCCGGTTTGGCATGCCGCCGGCGGCAGGAGCGTCGGCGACGACCTCTATGAGGAGATCTTCCATCCGACCGCCGGTCGCCTGCTTCAGCTTTGCGAGGGTGTTCTGAGATTGCCGGGTGAGTCCAAGGGCGCCGACAATGATGTCCGCATCGCCCGCGAGCGCGGCATTCCCGTCTGGTACAAGCTGGAAGACGTGCCCGGCTGCGCCTGATCGCTAGCCGCCCATCCTCGTGATCCGATGTCATGCGGATGGGCATGCCGGCTTGATCGATCAAAACCTTTTGTAGCGGCCATCAACGCCAGCCACTTCCGTATTTGCCAGGTTGCCTTTAGCTTTCCGCTGGAATCCAACCAAGGAATGGAACATGCTCACACTCTATTTTGCACCGGGCAGCTGCGCGCTCGCCAGTTTGATCGCCCTGGAAGAGGCGGGTCTTGCCTATGAGCCCCGGCGTCTCATCCTTGCCAACGGCGATCAGCGCCAGCCGGAATATCTCGCCATCAACCCCAAGGGACGTGTGCCGGCACTGGTGACCGACAGAGGCGTCATCACTGAGAATATTGCGATCATGACCTATATCGCTCAGATCGCGCCGGCAGCAAAACTGGCACCGTTCGACGATCCCTTTGAATTTGCTGAGATGCAGGCCTTCAACAGCTATATTGTCTCGACCGTCCATGTGAACCATTCGCACAAGGGACGCGGCTATCGCTGGACCGACGATGCGGCGGCAATCGAGACGATGAAGGCAAAAGTGCCGCAGACCATGGCCGAAAGCTTCGCATTGATCGAAGACAAGATGCTGAAGGGGCCTTGGGTGATGGGCGAGCAATATACCGTCGCAGACGGCTATCTCTTCGCCATGGAAACCTGGTTGCCCGGCGACGGCGTTGATCGCGACGGTTTCGCGAAGGTCAGCGCTCATTATGCTCGCATGCTCGAGCGCCCGGCCGTTCAGAGAGCGCTTGCCGTCGAGAAGGGCTGATCACATCTGGCGGAATGCCGCCAGAAGCTTCTTCGGCGCGCGGTACTGCCACGCCTCGATCAAGCGCTGCTGCAGTTCCTCGTCGCCGATCGCGGTAATGCGCAGGGGCAGGGACGGCCAGCCGACGTAATGATCGGTCTGAAAATAAATCTCCGGCGCCATCTCCATCAATTGCTCCTTGCGGTCGATGGGGATGGCCAGCACGACGGTCTCGTTGTTCTTGACCGTAACGAATGCTTTGCCGCCGACTTTGAAGGCGGGCAGGCCATAATGCGCACCAGGTTCGACGCCCGGCAGCTGCGCCTGCGTGATGAGCTGCTGCAGGCGGGCAGCGACGCTATCGATGTCGACAGGTGAGGCCATGCTCGTGCCGGCGATATAGGGTCTCTCTTACGCGCATTCTTCCGGCTGAACGGCGCGCTTGTCCATAGGCCGCCCCAGATTTTCCGGCATCAGCGGCAAGTCGGCCAACTCCTCGAGCGACATGGCCGCGAGTGTAGGATGTTGCAGGGGATCGCTTTCTTCTTCGCGAGCCTCATCCAGCAAATGACTGAAGAAAAGCTTCAATATAGACATGGCATGCCTCCTTGGATCTCCGCATCGATGCAACCACGAGGGCATCGGCCAGTCGGGCGGCGGCAGTTTTCAATTCCATGCTGCAATAATCGCGCCTATGACCGCTTTATGCAATTGAGAATGACGAGATGCTGATATAGATAATCTATATGAAGAATCTCAACAGCGTTCATCTGAATGGTCTTCGCGCCGTCGAGGCGGTCGGCAGGCTGGGCTCCTTGCAAGCCGCCGCTGATGAGCTCGGCGTGACGATCGGCGCCGTCAGCCAACAGGTCATCAAGTCCGAAGCACAGCTGGGCCGACCGCTGTTCGAGCGCACGCCCAAGGGCATGACGGTCACGGAGACGGGAGCTTCGATACTGGCGCGGCTTCGGGAGGGCTTTCAGGCGCTGTCGGCTGCAGTCGCCCTTGCGCAGCACAGGGACGACAATATCCTCACAATTTCAGTTGCGCCGGTTTTTGCTGCTCGTTGGTTGGTGTACCGGCTTGATCGCTTCGCAGGCCGCCATCCGGATATCCGCTTGCGCATCGATGCCACCACGCAGCTGGTCAACCCTGCAACCTCGGATGTCGATATCGGCATCCGGGTCGGTAGCGGGCATTGGTCGGGCGTCAAGTCCGAGCTGTTGCTGGCGCAGGAGATCTTTCCGGTCGTCACGCCGCAGATCGCAGCGACGCTTCGCGAGCCCGCCGACCTATTGAAAGTGCCTGCCGTCGTCGACGGACACGCGATGTTCAAATGGGACGTCTGGCTTCGCGAGGCTGGCCTCTCCGGCCGTTGCATGGAGGAGCGGCATATCTTCAACGACGCATCACTCTGCCTGGATGCTGCCATGGCGGGGCAGGGCACGATGCTCGCCTGGCAGACGCTGGCAGCCTATGCGCTGGAGCAGAAGTGCCTCGTCGACCCCTTCGGCATCCGCGCCAGAACCGGTTTCGGCCATTACTTCATCACCGCCGAAGGCGTGCGCGAGGCGCAGAAGGTCACCGCCTTCAAGGCCTGGATCCGCGAGGAGATGGAAGAAAGCATGCGTCTCTTCCAATAGCGGGGACTCAGACCGGCTCCTTGCTGCGGTTTGCCTGCATGGCCTTGTAGCCGTCGCGTGACTGGCAGCGTTCGATCCAGGCTTTTACCTTCGGTCGTGCGTCGAAGAGTTCGTGCTCCGTCTGCGCATAGCGCAGCACTTCCGCCAGATTGAGATCGGCGGCGGTAAAGCGATTGCCGACGAGGTAGTCCTGGTTTTGCAGGTGCTTTTCCAGCACATCCAACGGTTTCTTCAGCGAGCGGCAGGCAACTGCGATCCCGGCCTTTCCGGGCTCGCTGTTCTCCTGGGCATTGTCATAGATGCGGACGATCGCGACGCTGTAGGGCTCGACTTCGGTCGCCGCCCACATGGTCCACATAGACATCATGCCTTCCTCCTCGACAGTCTTGCCGGCGAGCGGGCCGCCATATTTGCGGGCAAGGTAAAGGTTGATGGCGAGCGATTCATGCATGACGAGATCACCGTCCTTAATGCAGGGGATCATGCCCATCGGATTGATGGCCAGAAACTCCGGCGACATCGTGTTGATCGGGGCATCGGCGGCAAGGGGATTGGCGACGCGCCCAGCCTGGATGACCGGCACGGAGTTGAACGCGATGCCGATCTCCGTAGCCATCCAGTAGTTGCGCGATGCGCGCGAGCGATAAACGCCATAGATCGTCAGCATGTCGTTCTCCGATTTTTGAGTCGGCAGGACGTTATGCGTACGTCCTGTCAAACGGAAGAGGCTTGCGCTGATATCTGAGATCAAAGCTTTTGATGAGCGGTGGGCCAACTGGCCAACCCTCGCGGTTCGAGGCCTTGCCGCTTCGCCGGCAAGGCACCTCACCATGAGGGTTGGAGAGAGCTCTGAGATCAACAGTGGCGGTTAGCCCAGGTGCTGGAGCCTCGAAGGGCGGGGCGGATGGCGGGCCCTGGGGGGCAAGCACGAAAATATCCGCAAGCCGCCCGAAATCTTTGCAAATCATGCTGCCGATGCCCAGCCTTCGTTCGGAAATTAGCGCCCGTGCATGTTACATTGGGGTTGTGGTTTCGTCGGGTGCGGTAGGAGGCATTCGGTGAAATACGCGCAATTGGTGACTGCGATCTCGGGAGGAGAGCAGATGCTTGCAACCAGCGTATCGCTAGACGACAAATATACCGCAGAGGAAGGCCGCGTTTTCATGACCGGCCTGCAGACGCTGGTTCGACTGCCCATGACCCAGATGCGGCGTGACCACGCCGCCGGTCTCAATACGGCAGCCTTCATTTCAGGCTATCGCGGCTCACCCCTCGGCGGCTATGACCAGCAGCTCCTGAAAGCCAAGACTTACCTGGACGCCCACGACGTCACCTTCCAGCCCGGCATCAATGAAGATCTTGCGGCCACCGCCGTCTGGGGCACGCAGCAGGTCGGGCTGTCGCCCGGTGCGCGCAAGGATGGCGTGCTCGGCATCTGGTACGGCAAAGGCCCAGGCGTCGACCGCTCCGGCGACGTGCTGAAACATGCCAACGCCGCCGGGACATCGAAGCACGGCGGCGTCCTGTGTTTCGCCGGCGACGACCACTCGGCCAAATCCTCGACGATTCCGCACCAGACCGACCATGATTTCATGTCGGCTGTCATTCCGGTCCTCTATCCCTCCTCCATTCACGAATTTCTCGAATACGGCCTGCTCGGCATCGCCATGTCACGCTATTCCGGCTGCTGGGTCGGCATGAAGTTCATTGCCGACACCGTCGAGACGACGGCCGCCGTCGATCTCTCGAGCGAAAAGCGGCAATTCGTGCTGCCGACCGATTTCGAGCTGCCGCCAGGCGGCCTCAATCTTCGCTGGCCCGATCCGCCTCTGGTGCAGGACGATCGTCTGCAGACCTACAAGGCCTATGCCGCCATCGCCTTTGCCCGCGCCAATCGCGTCGACGAAATCACCCATGACGTGCCCAATGCCCGCTTCGGCATCATCTCCTCAGGCAAGGCCTATGAGGATGTGCTGCAGGCGCTGCGCGAGCTGGAGATCGGTCCGAGGGAAATGGCCGCGATCGGCCTGCGCATCCTCAAGGTCCGCATGCCCTGGCCGCTGGAGCCGGAGGCCGTGCGGCATTTTTCCGAAGGGCTGGACGAGGTGCTCGTTGTCGAGGAGCGGCGCGAGATCATCGAAAACCAGATCAAGCAGCAGCTCTTCAACTGGCGCGCCGATGTCCGCCCGCGCATCGTCGGCAAATTCGACGAACACGACAAACCCTATCTCAGCCTATCGGCGGCACTGACCGTCGGCGCTGTCGCCAGAGCCATCGCCGGGCGCATCGTCAAGCTCGATCTTGACCCTTCGCTGCACGACCGTATCGCTGCTAAACTCGCCTACCTTGCCGAGCGCGGCCAGATCAGCCGCAGCCATGTCGCACCGGTGAACCGCACGCCTTTCTTCTGCTCCGGCTGTCCGCACAACACCTCCACCCGCGTCCCCGAGGGCAGCCGCGCGATCGCCGGCATCGGCTGCCACTACATGGTCACCTGGATGGACCGCAACACCGAGACCTTCACCCAGATGGGCGGCGAGGGTGTGCCCTGGACGGCGATTGCCCGCTACACCGACGAAAAGCACATGTTCGTCAATCTCGGCGACGGCACCTATTTCCACTCCGGCATTCTCGCCATCCGTCAATCCGTCTCAGCCAAGGTCAACGTCACCTACAAGCTGCTCTACAACGATGCCGTCGCGATGACCGGCGGGCAGCAGATAGACGGCTATCTGACGCCGGAGCTGGTGACGAAGCAGCTGCACGACGAGGGCGTCACGCCGATCTACCTGCTCTCCGACAATCCCGGCGTCTATCGAGCCTCCGCGCTTGCGCCTGGCGTCAAGGTATTGCACCGCGACCATATCGATCAGGTAATGCTGACGCTGCGCGAGACGCAGGGCTGCTCGGCGATCGTCTATGTGCAGACATGTGCGGCAGAGAAGCGCCGCCGCAGGAGCCGTGGCCTGATGGAAGACCCAGCCAAGCGCGTCTTCATCAATCCGGCGGTTTGCGAAGGCTGCGGCGATTGCTCGGTGCAATCCAACTGCATTTCCGTCGAGCCGCTGGAGACCGAATTCGGCCGCAAGCGCCAGATCAACCAGTCGAGCTGCAACAAGGATTTCTCCTGCGTCAAAGGCTTCTGCCCTTCCTTCGTGACGGTCCATGGCGGCAAGCGCCGCAAGCGGAAGGCGCTGGAACACGCGGATGTCGAAATGCCCTTGCCGGAGATCCCCATTGTCGGCGAACGGCCCTGGAACATCGCCATTGCCGGCGTCGGCGGTACCGGTATTCTGACCATCGGCGCCATTCTCGGCATGGCTGCCCATCTCGACGGCAAAGTGCCGATGATCCTCGACATGGCCGGCCTCGCGCAAAAAGGCGGCGCCGTCATGAGCCATCTTCGCATCGGCCTCAATCAGGCCGACGTCACCTCGTCGCGCATCGTCAATGGCGGCGCCGACCTGCTGTTGTCAGCAGATGAGGTAGTGGGCGCATCCAAGGATGCGATCACGCTCTGCTCGTCGACGCGCACCACGGCCATCGTCAATACGGGCCTGATGCCGGTCGCCGATTTCGTCCGCAACCGCGATTTCGATTTCAAGGTCGGCTCGGTGCAGCATGCGATTGCCAAGACTGTGAGCGATAAGTCCGTCTTCCTCGATTTCGGCCATGTCGCCACCGAGGTCACCGGCGATGCCATGTCGACCAATATCATGCTGACGGGCTTTGCCTGGCAGCGCGGCTTGTTGCCGTTGTCGCTCGAAGCGATCGAAAAGGCGATCGAGCTCAACGGCGTCGCCGTCAAGGCCAACCGCGCGGCCTTCCATTGGGGCAGGCTTCTCGCCCATGATCCGCAATCGGTACACGACATGATGGCCGAGCCGAATGTCGGCAAGACGCTGGCGGAAATGAGCCTCGAAGACCTTATCAGGCATCGCAAGGCGCATCTGACAGCCTATCAGGACACCGCGCTTGCCGACCGCTACGCCGCCTTCGTCGCCCGCGCCAACGCCCTGGCCGCAAGGGAGCGCCTTTCGGACAAAGTGCCTTTTGCCGTTGCCGTCACCTATGCCCGGATCTTGGCCTACAAGGACGAATACGAGGTGGCGCGGCTTCTGACCGATCCCGCCTTCGAAGCACATCTGCGCGACGAGATGGAGGGCGATTTCAAGCTGGCCCTCAATCTCGCCCCACCCATTCTCGGCGGCAAGGATCCGAACGGCCGGCCGAAGAAGCGCGAATTCGGCGCGTGGATTCTGCCGCTTCTTCGCATGCTCGCGCCGATGAAGCGGCTGCGCGGCACGGCCCTCGATCCCTTTGGCTACATGGCGGAGCGCCGGCTGGAGCGCCGGCTGATCGCCGAATATGAAGGCATCGCCGGGCGCGTGCTTGCGGGCCTCAATCACGACAACGAGGCGGAAGCCCTTGCCATCCTCTCATTGTTCGATGAGATAAGAGGCTTCGGCCCGGTCAAGGAGGAGGCTGCCCGGAAGATCATGGCCAAAATAGTCGACAAGCTGAAGGCCTATGAGGCGCCGCGGGAGAAGCAACGTGTTCCGGCCGACGCGGCCTGACGGCTTCCGGGCGGATATGAAACAAGCCTATCGACAGATGCGTTTGGGAAGCACGGGAGGAGAAGCCGGATGTTTGAAGGGGGATTGAACTTCGCACTTGGCGAGGAGATCGATGCGCTGCGTGATCAGGTGCGCCGCTTTGCCGACCGCCGCATCGCACCGTTTGCCGACGAGATCGATCGCAACAACAGTTTCCCGACGCATCTGTGGCGGGAGATGGGCGAGCTTGGCCTGCTCGGCGTCACCGTCGACGACGCCTATGGCGGCGCCGGCCTCGGCTACCTCGCCCATACCGTCGCGATGGAGGAGATCAGCCGCGCCTCCGCTTCCGTCGGCCTGAGCTATGGCGCCCATTCCAATCTCTGCGTCAATCAGATCCACCGCAACGGCACGACGGCGCAGAAGGAGCGCTACCTGCCGAAGCTGGTTTCCGGCGAACATATCGGCGCGCTTGCCATGTCGGAACCGGACTCGGGATCGGACGTGGTGTCGATGAAGCTGCAAGCCGAAAAGCGCGGGCACCGTTATCTACTGAACGGCAGCAAGATGTGGATCACCAACGGCCCGGACGCCGATGTTCTCGTCGTCTACGCCAAGACATCGCCGGATGCCGGACCGCGCGGGATCACCGCTTTTCTCGTCGAAAAAGGGTTCGCCGGCTTTTCGGTCGGCCAGAAGCTCGACAAGCTCGGCATGCGCGGTTCGAATACGTCGGAGCTGATCTTTCTGGATTGCGAAGTGCCGGAGGAAAATGTGCTCGGCCAGATCGATGGCGGCGTCCATGTGCTGATGTCGGGTCTCGATTACGAGCGCGTCGTACTATCAGGCGGTCCCGTCGGCATCATGGCCGCGTGTATGGATGTCGTGCTGCCCTATCTGCATGAGCGCAAGCAGTTCGGCCAGTCGATCGGCGAGTTCCAACTCATGCAGGGCAAGCTTGCCGACATGTATGTGACGATGAATGCCGCTCGCGCCTATGTCTATGCGGTCGCCGCGGCCTGCGATCGCGGCGAGACGACCCGCAAGGATGCCGCCGGCTGCATACTCTACTCCGCCGAAAAGGCGACGGCTCTTGCGCTCGAATGCATCCAGGCGCTCGGCGGCAACGGCTATACCAACGACTATCCCGCCGGCCGGCTGCTGCGCGACGCCAAGCTTTACGAGATCGGCGCCGGCACCTCCGAAATCCGGCGCATGCTGATCGGCCGCGAACTGTTCGCTGAAACTGCCTGATTGCGCAATTCCATTCCCATTAACGGTGAAGCCGCATGACCGTCCTGAAATCAGAGATATCGACGCATACGGATCGCTTCAGGGACAATCGCGTCGCCATGCTGGAGGCGATCGGCGTGGCGGACGCTGCAGCCCTGCAGGCGGCGGAAGGCGGCGGTGCGCAGGCGCGTGAGCGTCATGTCAGCCGCGGCAAGATGCTGCCGCGCGACCGGGTGATGGGACTGATCGATCCCGCAACACCGTTTCTGGAGATCGGCACGACGGCAGCCCATGGCCTCTATGGCGGCGACGCGCCGGGCGCCGGGCTCGTTGCCGGCATCGGTCGTGTTTCCGGCCGCGATTGCATGATCGTCTGCAACGACGCCACGGTCAAAGGCGGCACCTACTATCCGATCACCGTGAAGAAGCATCTGCGGGCGCAGGAGATCGCGGCGGAAAACAATCTGCCCTGCCTCTATCTGGTCGATTCCGGCGGGGCCAATCTGCCGAACCAGGATGAGGTCTTTCCGGACCGCGATCATTTCGGCCGTATCTTTTACAATCAGGCCAATATGTCGGCGGCCGGCATTCCGCAGATCGCCGTGGTCATGGGCTCCTGCACCGCAGGCGGCGCCTATGTGCCTGCCATGTCCGATGAGGCCATCATCGTCGAAGGGCAGGGGACGATCTTTCTCGCCGGCCCGCCGCTGGTGAAGGCGGCGACGGGCGAAGTGGTTTCGGCCGAAGATCTCGGCGGCGGCGATGTTCACACGCGTCTTTCCGGCGTTGCCGACCATCTGGCGCGCGACGATGCCCATGCGCTTGCCCTGGCGCGGCAGGCGGTCGCCAATCTCAATCGCCGCAAGCCCATGACGGTCGAACTGCGCGCGCCCGAGCCGCCGCTTTACGATCCGGAAGAAATCCTCGGCATCGTCCCCTCCGATCCGCGCACGCCCTATGATGTGCGCGAGGTGATCGCCCGCATCGTCGACGGTTCGCGCTTCGATGAGTTCAAGGCCCGCTATGGCGCGACGCTGGTCTGCGGCTTTGCCCATGTCCACGGCATTCCGGTCGGCATCATTGCCAACAATGGCGTGCTGTTTTCGGAATCGGCGCTGAAGGGCGCGCATTTCGTCGAGCTTTGCTCGCAGCGCAAGATCCCACTGGTCTTCCTGCAGAACATCACCGGCTTCATGGTCGGCAGAAAGTATGAGACGGAGGGCATCGCCAAGAACGGCGCCAAGCTGGTGACGGCGGTCGCCACCACCAAGGTGCCGAAGATCACTATGCTGATCGGCGGCTCTTTCGGCGCCGGCAATTATGGCATGGCCGGCCGCGCCTATTCGCCGCGCTTCCTCTGGACCTGGCCCAACAGCCGCATCTCAGTGATGGGCGGCGAGCAGGCGGCCGGTGTGCTTGCAACGGTGCGCGGCGAGGCGCTGGCCCGTGCCGGCAAGCCCTGGACGAAGGAGGAAGAGGCCGCCTTCAAGGCGCCGACGCTCAAGATGTTCGAGATCCAGAGCCACCCGCTCTATGCCTCGGCCCGGCTTTGGGACGATGGCATCATCGACCCGCGCAAGAGCCGTGACGTACTGGCTCTATCGCTTTCGGCCGCGCTCAATGCGCCGATCGGAGACACACGCTTTGGCCTGTTCAGAATGTGAGGAGATTGAGATGAAACGCGATACCATCAATGCCAAGAATGCGCCGCAGCCGCGCGGCGGCTATGCCCAGGCGGTAAAGCTCGAGAATTTCGAGAAACTGCTGTTCATCAGCGGCCAGATTCCGACGACCGCCGATGATGCGCTTCCCGAGGGATTCCAGGCCCAGGCCCGCCAGGTCTGGCTTAATATCGATGCCCAGTTGAAAGCGGCCGGCATGGGCAAGGCCGATATCGTCAAGGTGACGACCTTTCTTGCCGATCGTCACCACACGATGGAGAACCGCGAGATCCGCAGCGAATATTTGGGTTCGCTCACGCCGGCCATGACGGTGGTGATTGCCGGTATTTTCGATACGGCCTGGCTCCTCGAAGTCGAGGTCATCGCCGCGCAATAGGGTCCGCTGATGTTTTCGAAGATACTGATCGCCAATCGCGGAGAAATCGCCTGCCGGATCATCCGGACGGCAAGACGCCTGGGCGTTCGCACGGTCGCCGTCTATTCGGATGCGGATATCGGCGCGATGCATGTGGCGCTGGCCGATGAAGCCATCCATATCGGCGCGGCCGCCGCCGGCGAAAGCTATCTTTCGAAGGAGAAGATCATCGCGGCCGCTCAGCGTACTGGCGCGGAAGCCATTCACCCCGGCTATGGCTTCCTGTCGGAAAATGCCTATTTTGCCGAGGCGGTCGAGAAGGCCGGACTGATCTTCATCGGCCCTTCGCCGGGCTCGATCCGCGCCATGGGCCTCAAGGATGCGGCCAAGGCGCTGATGGAGCGGGCCGGCGTGCCCGTCGTGCCCGGTTATCACGGCGAGAGGCAGGAGCCGGGCTTCCTGATCGAGCAGGCTGGTAGCATCGGCTTTCCCGTGTTGATCAAGGCACGGGCGGGCGGCGGCGGCAAGGGCATGCGCCGTGTCGATCGGCCTGACGATTTTCCAGCCGCGCTGGAAGCTGCAAAGCGGGAGGCGAAATCGGCCTTCGGCGATGATGCCGTGCTGATCGAAAAATATCTCATCCAGCCTCGCCACATCGAAATCCAGGTTTTCGGCGATAGCCAGGGCAATGTCGTGCATCTCTTCGAGCGCGATTGCTCGCTGCAGCGCCGGCACCAGAAGGTGATCGAGGAGGCGCCGGCGCCCGGCATGACGCAGGAGATGCGCAGCGCCATGGGCGGGGCGGCGGTACGGGCGGCACGGGCCATTGACTATCGCGGCGCCGGCACAGTCGAGTTCATCGTCGATGTCTCTGATGGCCTGTCGCCGGATCACTTCTTCTTCATGGAGATGAATACCCGTCTGCAGGTCGAACACCCCGTCACCGAGGCGATTGCCGGCGTCGATCTGGTGGAATGGCAGTTGCGGATCGCCGGTGGCGAGCCTTTACCGAAGACGCAGGCCGAACTTGCGATAAACGGTTGGGCCTTCGAAGCGCGGATCTACGCAGAGGATCCGTCGCGCGGCTTCCTGCCGGCAACCGGCACGCTGTCGCATCTGAGGTTTCCCGATGGCGATGTCCGCATCGATGCGGGCGTGCGCGAGGGGGACAGCATCACGCCGCACTACGATCCGCTGATCGCCAAGCTGACGGTTCACGCGCCGGATCGCCCGGCAGCACTTGCCAGGCTGACGCGGGCTTTGGAGCAGACGCAGGTGGCGGGAGCCACCACCAATCTCGATTTCCTCATTCGCCTCAGCCGCCAGCCGGATTTCTGCGCCGGCCGTCCGGATACGGGGCTGATCGACCGGGAAGCGGAGGCCCTGACATCGGCGCAACAGCCTGACGATGCGGCGCTCGCTATTGCAGCCATTGTCGAGGCAGGCGGCTTTGCCCGGCTCGATGGAAGTGATCCCTGGCATGCGCTCGGCGCCTGGCAGCTCTGGGGCGAAATGAGCCGGCCCGTGACGCTGCATTTCGGCAGCGAGCAGACGAATTGCCGCGTGATCGCAAAAGGCGGGCAGCTTTTCAGGGTCGCCTTCGATGACCGCACCATTCCGGTCCGCCTCATGGCAGATGGCAATGGTGTCCGTCGCGTCGAGATCGACGGCCGGCAGTCGAGCGTCGATATCTTCGAGGCATCGCATGGCATGACGCTGTTCCTCGACGGGCGCACGCATCATTTCCATCGCCTCGATCCGCTGGACGGCGGCGAAGAGGCGACCGCCGGCGGCGATCGACTGATCGCCCCGATGCCGGGCCTCGTCAAGATCGTCCGCGTCCGCGAGGGCGAGGCGGTGGCCAAGGGGCAGGCGCTGATCATCATGGAGGCCATGAAAATGGAATTGACGCTGACGGCGATGCGCGACGGCGTCGTGGAGAGCCTGCATGTCGGCGAGGGCGATCAGACCAGTGAGAGCGCCGTCCTTCTGTTGCTCCGCCCGGAGGATACGGCATGATTGAAGAGCCCTCCCACCATGTCACGATCGTCGAGATGGCTCCGCGTGACGGTCTGCAGAACGAAAAGCAACCCATCGATACGGCAAGAAAGATCGAGCTGGTGAACCTGCTCTCCGATTGCGGTTTCGAGCGCATCGAGGTCACCAGCTTCGTCAGCCCGAAATGGGTGCCGCAGCTTGCCGACGCCGCCACCGTCATGGCCGGGATAGAGCGTAGACCAGGTGTGCGCTATGCTGCGCTGACGCCGAACATGCAGGGTTTCGAGGCGGCACTTGCGGCCGGTGCAGACGAAGTGGCGATCTTTGCATCTGCTTCCGAAACATTCTCCATGCGCAATATCAATTGCTCCATAGCCGAGAGCATCGAGCGCTTCCGGCCGGTGGCGGCCGCGAGCCGCGATCACGGACTTCCTCTGCGCGGCTATGTCAGCTGCGTTGTCGAATGCCCTTATGAAGGCCCGGTATCGCCGGAGAAGGTTGCCGATGTTGCCTGGCAATTGCGGGCGCTCGGCTGCTATGAAATCAGCCTCGGCGATACGATCGGCAAGGGAACGCCGGAGGCTGTCGACAGAATGCTCGCGGCGGTTCTGGCCGAACTTCCCGTCGCAGCACTCGCCGGCCATTTTCACGATACGTCCGGGCGCGCGCTCGACAATATCGCTGTTGCCCTGGAGCGCGGCTTGCGGGTGTTCGATGCCGCCGCCGGCGGCCTCGGCGGCTGCCCCTTCGCACCTGGCGCAAAAGGCAATGTCGATACGGTGGCCGTGCATGACTATCTGGTTTCGCGCGGCTTCCGGACCGGCCTTGACGAAGAGAAGCTCGGCCGAGCCGCTGCCTTCGCGCGAAGCCTGAGGAGTGCCGCATGATATCGAAAACGATCCATGTCCTTGTCGATGAGCGTGGTGTCGCCCAGCTGACGCTGGCGCGCCCGGAAAAGCACAATGCCCTGTCGGCAGAGATGATCGATGACTTGACCGCTGCAATCCATGATCTCGGCCACGACAAAACTGTCCGCGTCGTCGTGCTTGCAGGCGAGGGGGCAAGCTTTTGCGCCGGCGGTGATCTCGGTTGGATGCGCGCCCAATTCGACGCAACGCGCGCCGGGCGCATGGTTGAGGCTCGCCGGCTTGCCATGCTTTTCAAGGCATTGAACGAATTGCCCAAGCCGCTGGTCGCGCGTGTCCACGGTAATGCCTTCGGTGGCGGCATCGGCATCCTCAGCGTGTGTGACTTGGTGATTGCCGCGTCCACGGCACGCTTCGGTCTGACGGAGGTCCGCCTCGGCATCATCCCCGCCACCATCAGCCCTTACGTCGTTGCCCGCATCGGCGAGGCAAACGCCCGTCCGCTCTTCCTCTCGGGCAAGATCATCGATGCCTGGCAAGCGCATGCCGCCGGCCTGCTTTCCCGTGTCGTCCCCGAGGAGGCGCTGGACGAGGCCGTCGAAGCGGAAGTCCGCCATTTCCTTGCCGCGTCTCCGCAAGCTGCAGCCCGCGCCAAGGCGCTGGCTCGCTCGGTCGGCAGGCCGATTACCGACGGCATGATCGATCACGTTGTCGAGCAATTGGCGGATGCGTGGGAAAGCGAGGAGGCAAAGGAGGGCGTTGCCGCCTTCTTCGAAAAGCGGCCACCGAACTGGCGAGAGGCCTAGACGACCCTGTTACGTTCGATAGTCAGTTGCGGGAACTCGCTGTTTCCCGCCGCCAGGTCGCCGGAAGCTGGCTTGTCCCAGCGAAAGCCCATGATCGCGCCTTTCTCCATTTCCTGGAAGAGATTGTTTGAGATGAGCGCCGAGCCGGCGCCATCCGCTACCGATACGACGCAGCCGATGCCGGCATGGCGGATAATGTTGCCTGTGGCGACGACGTTGCGGAGATAAGGCCCCCAGCCGAGTTTCAGGCCCCAAAGTGGCGCGTTTTCGATGACGTTATCGGCAATCAGCGTGTCGGCCTCGGCCGATATCCCGATGCCGAAACCGCTTTCCTGAGCGTAAGGCGCCGTTAGCGACAGGTTGCGGACGATATTGCCCGTCACGGTGGCGAGCCGACCGCCTTTGTCGAAATTGGCGACGGCAATGCCGTTTGCCGCGCCGTCGATCAGGTTGTTGTTGATGACGGCGCCTTCGAATTCGAATTCGCAGAAGATTGCCGTCTCGCCGGAGCGCAGGCATTGATTGGCCGATATCTGGACGTTCGATGCCGAATTGGCGCGGATCGCGGTGAAGGCGCAATCGGCAATGCGGTTGCCGGAAACCAGAACATCATCGGCCCGAAAGACGTTGACGCCGTTGCCGTTCTGGCCGGTGCCGCCGCCATTGGCGCCGATGCGGGCTATGCGGTTGTCGGTGACGCTGCTGCCGTCCTCAGCCTTCTCCCAGCGATGAATGAGGATGCCGCCATTGCCGCAATCCTCGACGCTATTGCCTGTGACCATCAATCCGGCCGATTGGACGGAATAGATGCCGGCCTCGGCGGCGCCGGAGATGCGGCTGCGCTCGATCCGGCCGCCGCAGCGCTCCAGTTGCAGCGCATGCTTGCGGCTGCCGGCAATCAAGCAATTATCGATCAGCACCTCGTCGACACCGGTGAATTGCAGGAGACCACCGGCATAGTCGGCAAGCCAGCGATTGCCGCCATCGAAGACGATGCCGGAAAGCTCGATGCGCCTGGCCTTATCGGCGTTCATCAGGTGGCCGTCGCCGCCATAGACGAGGCGCGTGGCGCCGGGCACGCCGGTTATGCGGGTATTATCAGGCAGCGTCAGGTTCGAGACGGTGTAGTTGCCTGGCGGCAGGAGGAGAGGCACGTTGTTGCGCGCGGCACTATCGATCATCGCCTGCAGCTTGCCGCTCTTGATGTCGCTCGTGCCCGGCGTCGCCTTGTAGGCGATGGCGTCGATCGGGCCGCGCAGCGCGGCGCCGTTCATCCCGGCAAGCGGCGCAGCAAAAAGGCGGGGCGCAAACAGGCCGGCGGCGGCGAAAGCGGCCGCAGAGGCGATGAAGGCGCGGCGCTGGATCATTGCGGACTCCCGAAATAGCACTCAGCAAGCAGAAATCGTGCCACGAGCATCTGTCCCGTTTTGGCACGCATGCGACGCCGAATCTGCGACTTGGACGCTTTCCTCCTGGGCGTCGGGTCGCGCGCTTATCGTTTCGTTTACCGATCCGGCCCGGACGATGGCTGGAATTCGATCGGTTCGCGCTGTGGGCGAATCGCGGCGCATGCTAGCTCTGGCACATGCGGATCGCAGCCTTTCAACGTATGGCACTCTTCGACGCCGTCGATCGGACGACGGAGGTGCTGGCGCGCGATCTGGCGTGGGCGGAAACACAAGGCATTGACCTTGCCCTTTTTCCCGAATGCTACCTTCAGGGACACAGCTACAACAAGGCGATTGCCAGGCGGCGCGCCCTCTCTCTCGATGATCCCGCCCTGAATACCTTGATTGGCCGCTGCGCATCGGCAAGGACGACCGCGGTCATCGGGCTTTTCGAGCGGCGAGGGGAGGCGATCTGCAACAGCGCAATCGTCGTCAAGGCAGGTCATATAATCGGGGTCTATGCCAAGGCGCATCCCCTCGAGAGCGGCTGCACGCCGGGAACGGATTTTCCTATCTGGGCATTGGACGATTGGCGCTTCGGCATCAATATCTGTGCCGACCTCAGATATCCCTACACGGCATCCCGGCTTGCCAGAAAGGGTGCCGGCCTCATCTGCAATCCTGTCAACCTGATGCTTCGCCCGCACAAGGCGGAGATGTGGCACAGGCCGGGCATATCAGGCCTGCAGACATGCGCCAAGCATTCAGGATGTTGGGTCATGGCGTCGGATGTCGTCGGCAGCAACGACGACGGCTGGCTCAGTTATGGCAGCTCAGCGATCGTCGATCCCAACGGCGTCGTCGTCGCGAAGGCGAAGCCTTACAGCGAGGATGTGCTGGTCTTCGATCTGCCCGATCGACAGCATGAAGGCAAATTCGATCAAAAAGCTGGTGTCATCGCTACATAATCGCGCAAATCACGCTATCCTTTCATCCATGAGACCAGAACAACTGCTTTATCCAGCGCCCGAGGGATTGTTCTGTCCGATCGGCGGCTTCTATATCGACCCCGTGCAGCCGGTCGAACGGGCGCTCGTCACGCATGGCCATTCCGACCATGCCCGCTCCGGCCATACCCATGTGCTCGCCACGCGCCAGACCCTGGATATCATGCGTATTCGTTACGGCACCGGCTTTGCCGGCTCGGAACAGGCGGTCGGCTTCGGTGAGGAAGTGACAATCAACGAGGTTAAGGTGCGGTTCCATCCGGCCGGTCATGTTCTCGGCTCGGCGCAGATCGCGGTGGAGAAGGATGGGCTGCGGATCGTCGTCTCCGGGGATTACAAGCGCCGGCCGGATCCGACCTGCGCCGCCTATGTACCCGTTCCCTGCGATATCTTCATCACCGAGGCTACCTTTGGGCTGCCGGTGTTCCACCATCCCGACCCGATGGAAGAGACGCAGAAGTTTCTGGCTTCCCTTCGCCAATTCCCGGAGCGGACCCATCTCATCGGCGCCTATGCGCTTGGCAAGGCGCAGCGCGTCATCCGGCTGCTGCGCGATGCCGGCTACGACGAGCCGATCTATATTCACGGAGCGCTCGAGACCCTGTGCGATTACTACATCAGTCAGGGCATTGTGCTCGGCGAGTTGCGGCCGGCAACGGTCGAGAGCCGCGATCAGTCGATCTTCCAGGGCGCCGTGGTCGTCGGCCCGCCATCGGCATTTTCCGATCGCTGGGCAAGGCGGTTTCATGATCCGCTGCCGGCCTTTGCCTCCGGCTGGATGCTGGTGCGCCAGCGTGCCAAGCAGCTCGGCGTCGAGCTGCCGCTCGTCATCTCAGATCATTGCGATTGGCCTGAGCTGACGGAGACGATTTCCGAATTGAAGCCGGGCGAGGTCTGGGTCACCCACGGACGCGAGGAAGCGCTCGTGCGCTGGTGCGAGCTGCAGGGTATTGCGGCGAAGCCTTTGCATCTCATCGGCTATGAAGACGAGGGCGATTGATGAAAGCCTTCGCCGATCTTCTCGACCGCCTGGTGCTGACGCCGAGCCGCAACGGCAAGCTGAAGCTGCTGACCGATTATTTCCGCGACACGCCGGACCCCGATCGCGGCTATGGTCTCGCCGCCATCGCCGGCACGCTCGAGGTTCGCAACGTCAAGCCCGCGATGCTGCGCGAGCTGGTGCTGGAGCGCATGGACGACGTGCTGTTCCGCTATTCCTACGACTATGTCGGCGATCTCGCCGAGACCATATCGCTGGTCTGGGACAAGGAAAGCGACATCGTGCGCCCGGCCGGCGAGCAGCCCAGGCTCGGCGAGGTCGTCCGCGGCATGAATGCGCTTGGCCGTACCGAGGTGCGCGGCTTCGTTCGAGACCTGCTTGATCGGCTGGATACCTCGGGCCGCTTCGCCTTCCTGAAGCTCGCCACCGGCGCCTTGCGCATCGGCGTATCGGCCCGGCTCGCCAAGCAGGCGCTGGCCGAGCTCAGCGGCAAGGACGTGACCGAAATCGAAACCCTGTGGCATGGTCTGCAGCCACCCTATGAGAGCCTATTCCGCTGGCTTGAAGGGCGGGCAGAGCGGCCGGTGCTGGCGACGCCGGCGATCTTCCATTCCGTCATGCTGGCCAACCCGGTCGAGCCAGGCGATCTCGATGGGCTAGACCCGAAGGACTTTGCAGCCGAATGGAAATGGGACGGCATCCGCGTCCAGCTTTCGCGTGCCGGGTCCACGAGCAAGCTCTATTCCCGCTCCGGCGACGATATTTCCGGCGCCTTTCCCGACATCGTCGATGCGATGAGCTTCGAGGGCGTCATGGATGGCGAGCTGCTGATCGGCGGCACGGTGCGCTCCAACAACCCGACGCGCAGCTTTTCAGACCTGCAGCAGCGCCTTAACCGCAAGACGGTCACTCCGAAGATGCTGGAGGAATATCCTGCCTTCATCCGCGCCTACGACCTGCTGTTCGACGGCGAGGAGGATGTGCGCGGCCGCGGCTTTCTCGATCGGCGCGAACGGCTGGCTGAGATCGTCGAGGCGGCACCCCATGACCGTTTCGATCTTTCGCCCCTTGTCGAGTTCACCTCCTGGGAGGAACTGGAGTGGCTGCGCGCCTCGCCGCCCGATCCGGTGATCGAAGGCGTGATGATCAAGCGCCGGGACAGCGCCTATCTTGCCGGACGGGCCAAAGGCCCTTGGTTCAAATGGAAGCGCGACCCCTACAATGTCGATACCGTGCTGATGTACGCGCAGCGCGGTCATGGCAAGCGTTCCAGCTATTATTCCGACTTCACCTTCGGCGTCTGGTCGATGACGCCTGAGGGCGAGCAGCTGGTGCCCGTCGGCAAAGCCTATTTCGGTTTCACCGATGCCGAGCTCGAAGTGCTCGACAAATTCGTTCGCAACAATACGGTCGATCGCTTCGGTCCGGTGCGGGCGGTGCGCGCCGATCGCGATTTCGGCTTCGTTCTCGAAGTCGCCTTCGAGGGGATAAACCGCTCCACCCGTCATAAATCCGGTGTTGCGATGCGTTTTCCCCGCATTGCCAGGCTTCGGCCGGACAAGCCGCCCTATGAGGCGGATCGGCTAGAAAGTTTGATCGCACTGATTGACGCGAAGGCTCCCGCTGTTGATGAATAGGTGAGGGCGATTCCTCACCACAATGTGAGTTGGCCCTGCCTTTCAACCCGTGCAATTTTGAACTGCGCCGGGATAATTGGACAGAGCCTATGACCATGTCTGACGACAACACATTCCGTCCCAATCGCCGCGGCGTTCTTGCCGGCCTCGCCTCCGTGCTTTTCGCTCCCAACATCGTTAGGGCTGCCGATGACAGCACGGCCGGACCTAAGCCTGCCGATGGCAAGAGCGCTGTCGCAAAGAATGAGGAAAAGGCAGCGGATGCGCCGCCGCTGCTGTCGGGCGATTATGCCAAGGAGCGCCACCTGTTCCGCACGGATCTGCTGAGCAAGGGGCCTGCTCCCGACATATACGAACCGCTGGTAACGCCGTCGACCGCCGACCAGCTTTTCTATCGCAGCGGCGTCGGCAGCGAGTTGGAGCTCGTCGCCTGGGTTTCCCGCTACACGCGAACGGCCAAGCCGAAACCGGCCGTGCTTTTCCTGCATGGCGGCAACGCGATCGGCCAGGGTCATTGGCAGCTGATGAAGCCTTATATCGAGGCTGGCTACGTCGTCATGATCCCTTCGATGCGGGGTGAAAACGGCCAGAAGGGCAATTTCTCCGGGTTTTATGACGAGGTTTCGGATGTGCTGGCCGCTTCCAACCGGCTGCGGCATCTGCCCGGCGTCGACCCGCATCGCATGTTCCTGGCTGGACATAGCGTGGGGGGTACGCTGACAATGCTCGTTGCCATGTCGACCAGGCGCTTCCGCGCGGCCGCGCCGATATCAGGCAATCCGGATGCTTATGCCTTCTTCAGCCGTTATCCGCAGGATATCCGCTTCAATACCAAGAACCCGCGCGAATATCAGATGCGCTCGCCGCTCTGCTATGCGCACAACTTCAAATGCCCGATGAAGCTGTTTCACGGCACTGAGGAGGCTCATTTCGACTCGCGGCTCGCTCTGCTCGCCAAGCGGGCGACGGCGGGCGGCGTGAAGATGGACATGGAAACCATGCCGGGCAGCCACAATTCCGCGCTGCCGGGCGAGATCGAGCAAAGCATCCGGTTCTTCGAAAGCGTGGCCGCCTAACAGTAATTCCAGGAAAAATGCACAGCGGTTTTCCGTCCGGAATTGCCTCAGAGCAACGCATAGAGCGGTTCGGCGAGTCCGTGAAACGCTGCGCCGCGCTATGTATCGGCTATGCCATCAGTCTTTCTATCAGTGCCGCCGCCGCTTCCGCGATCACCGTTCCGGGCGGGAAGATCGCGTCCGCGCCGGCGGCCTCCAGCGCTGCAAAATCCTGGGGCGGGATGACGCCGCCGACGGCGATCAGGATATTGCCGGCATGGCGGCGGGCGAGCGCTTCCTTCAGCTCCGGCACCAGCGTCAAGTGGCCTGCAGCCAGTGATGATGCGCCGAGGATATCAACACCTTCACGGACGGCGACATCGGCCACTTCCTCCGGTGTCTGGAACATCGCGCCGACGATGACATCGAAGCCGAGATCGGCAAATGCCGTTGCGATGACCTTCTGGCCGCGATCGTGACCGTCCTGACCCATCTTGGCGATGAGGATGCGGGGTTTCTCGCCACGCGCCTTGCGGAAGGCTTCGACCTTGGCGACGGCCTTGTTGAATGCTGGGTCGGCATCGCCGACTTCCTGGCGATAGACGCCCGAAATGGTCCTGATCTCGGCAACGTGCCGGCCATAGGCCTTTTCCAGCGCCAGCGAAATTTCGCCAACCGTCGCTCTCGCCCGCGCCGCCTTGACCGCGAAGTCGAGCAGATTGCCGGTGCCGTTGCGCGCGGCATCTGCCAGAGCATCCAAGGCGGTTTCCACCGCAGCCGTCTCGCGCGTGCCCTTCAATTGCTGCAGCTTCGAGAGCTGCCGGGCGCGCACCTCGGAATTGTCCACCTTGAGCACGTCGACTTCGATGTCCTTTTCCGGCCTTGAAAAATTGATGCCGACGAGGATTTGGTGGCCGCTGTCGATGCGTGCCTGCGTGCGTGCGGCCGCCTCTTCGATCCTGAGCTTCGGAATGCCCTTCTCGATCGCCTTCGCCATGCCGCCGAGCGCCTCGACCTCCTCGATATGGGCAAGGGCGCGGGCTGCAAGATCATGGGTCAGCCGCTCGACATAGGCCGAGCCGCCCCAGGGGTCGATGATGCCTGATGTGCCGGATTCCTTCTGCAGCAGGATCTGCGTGTTGCGCGCGATGCGGGCCGAATGATCGGTCGGCAGCGCCAGCGCCTCGTCGAAGGAATTGGTGTGGAGCGACTGCGTATGCCCCTGCGTCGCCGCCATGGCCTCGACCATGGTGCGGATGATGTTGTTCATCGGGTCCTGCGCCGTCAACGACCAGCCGGAGGTCTGGCTGTGCGTCCTGAGCGCCAGGGATTTCTGGTCCTTCGGCGCGAAATTCTTCTGCATCAGCGCGGCCCAGATCAGGCGGCCGGCGCGCATCTTGGCGACTTCCATGAAGAAGTTCATGCCGACTGCCCAGAAGAAGGAGAGGCGGGGGGCGAAGCTGTCTATGTCCAGTCCGGCAGCGACCCCGGCCCGTGCATATTCTATGCCGTCGGCGATCGTATAGGCGAGCTCCAGATCCGCGCTCGCACCGGCCTCCTGCATGTGGTAGCCGGAGATAGAGATGGAGTTGAACTTCGGCATGCGCTGGCTGGTGTAGCTGAAAATATCCGAAACGATCCGCATCGAAGGCTGCGGCGGATAGATATAGGTGTTTCGGACCATGAACTCCTTGAGGATATCGTTCTGGATCGTGCCGGAAAGCTTGTCCTCGGAAACGCCCTGTTCCTCCGCCGCGACGATATAGAGCGCCATGATGGGCAGCACGGCGCCGTTCATAGTCATGGACACGCTCATCTCGTCGAGCGGTATACCGTCAAAGAGCTGGCGCATGTCGAGGATGGAATCGATCGCGACGCCTGCCATGCCGACGTCGCCCGCCACGCGCGGATGATCGCTGTCATAGCCGCGATGGGTGGCGAGATCGAAGGCGACGGAGAGGCCTTTCTGTCCGGCGGCAAGATTGCGGCGATAGAAGGCGTTGGATTCCTCGGCGGTGGAAAAGCCCGCATACTGCCTGATGGTCCAGGGCTGCTGGACATACATGGTCGGATAGGGCCCGCGCAGGAAAGGGGCGGCGCCCGGATGGGTATCGAGGAAATGCAAGCCGGCGAGGTCGCTCTCACCGTAGCTGCGCTTGACGGCGATCCCTTCCGGCGTGTCCCAGGCCGGCGCGCTTGTCGTGCGTGTCTTGGCTTGCGGCTTTGCCCAGGGGATATTGGCGAAATCGGGAATCAGGGTCATGCGGCCGGTACCTCCGCGAATGCCGAGCCTGCGTTACGCCCAGCTGCGACGAATTCGATGATCGTTCTCATGCCCCCAATCCTTCATCCAGCCGTATCGGCGTCAGCCCCATCCCGCCAACGAGCGGACCCAGCGGCCCCAAGACCGCAACCGGCCGGTCCGCCTTCATCGCAAACAATGTGGTTCCGACAATCGGCTTGGCGATGCGGCTTGCGCGCGCCTCGGCAACCATCGCCGCCAGCCGGCCGCTGGCGATGACGTTCGCCAATCCGCCGTCGCGTTCGATGCCGGTAAAGATCTCCCATGCCTTTTCGGCAAGAGCGTCCGTCAGCGCCTCGATGCCGCCGGCGCCGGCGGCGGGATCGGCGACATAGTCGAGATGGCTTTCGGCGATCAGAATCGTCTGCGTATTGCGCGCCAGGCGCCGCGCCAGCGGATCGGGGATGCCATGCGTCAGGCTGTGCGGCAGCACGGCGATTTCGTCGGCGCCGCCGGTGCCCGCCGCAAAGACCGCGATCGTATTGCGCAGAATGTTGGTCTCCGGATCTAGCGTCGTGAGCATGCGATAGCTCGTTTCCATGAAGATATGCGCGGGCTGCGGATCGGAGGCGCCGCAGGCCTCGGCGATGCGGCTGAAGATCAATCGCGCGGCACGGACCTTGGCCATGGTCGTGAATTGGTTCTGGTCGGCTGAAAGGCAGAGGCTCGTTGCGGCCAGAACGGCCTCCGGTGAAAGTCCCACCTCATCCAGCGACCGCAGATGGCCTGCGAGGCTTGCGGCCATGACCGCCAGCTCCTGCGCCTCGGTTCCGCCGGCATTGTGGACTGAGCGGCCGTCTGCATTGACGGTGGTGCCGGGCAGCTTCTGTTCGGACAAACGGCGAATGTCCCTTGCTGTCTCGGCCTGTTTGTCGCCCATCGAGAAAGCGTCAAGGCCAAGATGCAGCGCCGCGGGCGGTTTTTCTCCGAAGGCAGCGATCAGAGTCTTCGCGGTGTCGGGAGTGAAGCCATCGAGGCGCAGCGAGACATTCTTGCCCGACATCACCGTAACAAGCCGGTTAGCGAGCGCCTCCCTCTCCGTGTCGATTCCGGTGCCGAAGCCTGAGGCCGAGGTTTTGGAGACGAGGCAAATCCCGCTTGCACCGTTGGCAAGATCGTCATCGAGCTGTTGCAGGGCACGATCCATGTCGGGATCGTCCAGTCGCTGGGTGACTGTCCAGGGGAGATCGGCTCGTCCGCGCGATAGCGGCGCGCAATCGCGGCGGCGCTCGTAGAGTGGTTCGATCGCGATGCCGTCATCGGTTTGCGAGACCAGCGTTTCCTGAAAATCCTTGCCCTTCAGCGCCCGTTCCACCAGCTTGAGCCATGTCTTGCGATCGGCTCCAGCGAAGATGTTCGGGTCGAGACTGTCGATATTCATGCCATCCTCCGTCCCGCAATGGTCTAGCCCATGATGTCGCGGGGGAAAACAGGAGTTTGGCCAATCCGTGCAATATCTTCGCCCGTGACGCCAGCCTCGCTCCAGCCGCGCCGGTCATCATGCCGCCGACCCGACGTGTGTTCCAACTGGTTTCCGATGATGGCCGATCTGCTGCCCGTTTCCCGCCACCTGCTTGCCGCTACCGCTTTGGCGACATTGTCCGCCTGCAGCGTCATTCCCGATACCGGTGCGACCGATCCTGATCGGTTCGTGCAGGAAACGTCACCGGTCTTCTATCGGCCCGAAGGCATCGATCCGCAAAAGGTGCGGCGCCTGCCGGTGCAGCCCGTGCCGCAATCGCGCGATCTCTTCCGCACGCAATTCCATCAGACCTATGGCCTGCCGACCTTCAATCCGGTGCATCAGGCCATGTATGCGCAGCGAGACGAGGACGATTTCACGCTGCCGGCCATCCCCTACAAGCGCATCGATCCACGCTTCCTGCGGCAGGAGGTGGACTACACGACCAACGAGCGGCCCGGCACGATCGTCGTCGATACCAGAAGCCACTATCTCTATTTCATCGAGCCGGGCGGCAAGGCCATGCGCTATGGCGTAGGCCTCGGTGCGGCAGGTTACGCCTGGCATGGCAGGGGCGTCATTCAGTCGAAGCAGAAATGGCCGCGCTGGACTCCGCCCGCCGAAATGGTTGCCCGCGAACCGCAGATGAGGCCTCTTTCGGCCGAGCGCGGCGGCATGAATCCGGGGCCGACCAATCCGCTCGGCGCGCGTGCGCTCTACATCTATCAGAATGGCAAGGACACGCTTTACCGCGTCCATGGCACGCCGGATTGGCAGTCGATCGGCAAGGCAGCATCCTCCGGCTGCGTGCGCATGCTCAACCAGGATGTGATGGATTTATACAGCCGCGTGCCCGACAAAGCGGAAATCGTCGTTTTGTAGCGGTAATTTACCACAAATTTTCGTGATGTTGCATAAGTGCGATAGCCGCGCTCGGCTGCGCTCTTTAGTTTTGCTCCTGTCTCTGCGAACCTCGGGGCAGCCGAATCAGCTTTTTGTTGCGGGTTCTTGCTTCCCTTCAATAGGAACGATGCTGTCGACATGAGCCTGCCTTCATCCTTTTCCCGACGTAATTTCCTCGCCCTTGCTGGCATCGGTGCCGTCTCGACGCTCGCCGGCTGTGCCTCCACCATCGACAACGGCCCTGTCGTCAGCCCGGTGCAATATACCGGCGCGCCCAGGCCGTTCCGTACCTGGCTCTCCAGCTATGACGGTGAGCAACCGGATCCAGCCGTGATCTATGCGGCCATGGACGATGGCGGCTTCCATCTCCCGGCGATTCCCTATCAGCAGATCGATCCGCGCTTTTATCGCCAGCGCGTCGTCGATCCCACAGGCGAAGCGCCGGGCAGTGTAATCGTCAATACCACCCAGCGCATGCTCTACGTCACCGAGCAGGGCGGCACGGCGATGCGCTACGGCATCGGCGTCGGTCGCGAAGGCTTTGCCTGGCAGGGCCGCGGCGTCATTCAGTGGCGCAAGAAGTGGCCGCGTTGGAACCCGCCGGACGAAATGGTTGCCCGCCAGCCGGAGCTCGTCAAGTTCTCCATCGCCAATGGCGGCATGGATCCGGGTCTGAAGAACCCGCTCGGCGCGCGCGCTCTCTATATCTTCGAGGGCAAGCAGGATTCGCTTTATCGCCTGCACGGCAACCCGGACTGGCGCTCCATCGGCAAGGCCGTTTCTTCCGGCTGCGTCCGTCTGCTGAACCAGGACGTCATCGATCTCTATGATCGCGTGCCGGAACGCGCGCCGATCCTGGTGACGTCTTAACATCGAGTTATT
The DNA here is from genome assembly GCF_012275345.1 of Rhizobium sp. SG570. NCBI lineage: Bacteria > Pseudomonadati > Pseudomonadota > Alphaproteobacteria > Hyphomicrobiales > Rhizobiaceae > Rhizobium > Rhizobium sp. SG570. Next base: position 213,266 of record NZ_JAAZQI010000009.1, read on the forward strand.
GTCGTAAGCGGGACGCCACGAATGCGGGCGTCCTTCCTCGCCCCTCTATCCTACCGAACGGGCGGGCGAGATGACCTAAGGCAGCCGCCGCTCACTCGGCCGTCAGATTGATCTTCAATTGCTGTAGCCTGTCGCGCAGATTGGCGATTTCAGTCATGTCGCAGCCGGTGGCCTCGCCGATGGCGTCCATGATGGTGCCGACCTGGCATTTCATACCGGTACCCTTCTCCGTCAGTGAAATGATCACCTGCCGCTCGTCCTTCGGGTCGCGCGTGCGGCTGATCAGGCCAGCCTGCTCCAATCGCTTCAACAGGGGCGACAGTGTGCCGGAATCAAGATCCAGCTTTTCGCCGATGGTCTTGACCGAAAGGCGACCCTTTTCCCACAGCACGAGCATGACGAGATATTGTGGATAGGTGAGGCCGACGCGATCGAGGATCGGCTTGTAAGCACGGTTGAAGGCATGTGCGGCGCTGTAGACGGCAAAACAAAGCTGCCTTTCAAGCCGCTTTTCTTCGTCGGGGATCATGCTTTGCCCATTTGGCTTGTCCGTCATTGCTGCTCCGCCATTTTTTTGTTGGGTGCATTGTCACAAATTCACTTTGCGAAATCAAATTGCAAAAATATATATTGCGCACGATTAAATCGTGATATATAAAATCGACATCCAACCCGAAGGAGAGATGACATGCCTATTCTCTACACCACCAAAGCTTCCGCCACCGGTGGCCGCGCTGGCCGCGCTGTTTCCGAAAACGGCGTCCTCGACGTCACTCTGACTGTGCCGAAGGAACTCGGCGGCGATGGCGCTACCGGCACCAATCCCGAGCAGCTCTTTGCGGCTGGCTATTCTGCCTGCTTCCTCGGCGCTTTGAAATTTGTGGCAGGCCAGCAGAAGGTCAAGATTCCGGAAGACGCCAAGGTGACCGCGACTGTCGGCATCGGCCCGCGCGAGGACGGCGGCGGCTTCGGCATCGAGGTGTCTCTGTCCGTCCACATTCCCGGCATGGACAAGGCCGAGGCTGAGAAGCTCGCCGCCGCCGCCCACATCGTCTGCCCTTATAGCCACGCCCTGCGCACGTCGACCGAAGTGCCGGTCACGGTCGCCTAAAACGAAATCCTCCCACGCGGCCGCGTGAGAGGCGGACAAATCAAAATTGGGAGCGGTGAGCTTTTTGCTTGCCGCTCCTTTTCTTTTGCAAGAAAGATGCTATATATTTTCTCAGGAAAGGATAAGGCGATGGCAAAAGCTCAAATAGCAGGTCATTCGGCGCCTGGTGAGGCTGCCGTCATCACCAAGGCCGTTGTCAATGCCGCCGAGCGGCTGGGATTGAATGCGCGCATATTGGCTGCGGTGATCGGCGTTTCCGAGGCGACCGTCTCGCGCATGAAACGGCAGGATCACCTTCTGGAGCGTGACAGCAAGCCATTCGAACTTGCCGTGCTTTTCGTTCGTCTCTTTCGCTCGCTCGATGCCATTGTGGGCGGCGATGAGATGGTGGCGCGCCAATGGCTGCGCAACGGCAATCTCGCCCTTGGCGCCGCGCCGCAAGATAAGATCACCTCTATTTCTGGTTTGACCGATGTCCTTGCCTATCTGGACGCCCGCCGCGCTCTCATCTGAGGCGGGGGCAATTTCCGGCCGTTATTGGCGGCTGGTGGAATCGCAGCATCAGGTCTCGACGCTGAAACTGGTCGATACGCTGGAAGAGCAGGCGCTCCTCGAAAATCTTCTGGAAGAAAGCAAGCCGGTCCTGCCGCCGGAATGTGCCGGGCTCGACTATCTGCTCGCCACGCCCTTTCGCTATGGCGCGATCTATCCGCACGGTTCCCGCTTCCGCCGTGCCGGCCGCACGCTCGGCGTTTTCTACGCCTCCGAACAGGTGGAGACGTCCCTAGCGGAAATGAGCTTCTATCGGCTGCTCTTCTTCCGCGATTCCCCGGATACCCCACTGCCCACCAATGCTGCGGAATATACTGCCTTTGCCGCGGCGATCGCGACGAAGGAGGCGATCGATCTGACAAGGCCGCCGTTGGATCGCGACCAGCGGCAATGGACCGATCCGGTCAATTACGAGGCATGTCAATCGCTTGCCGTGGCAGCGCGGGCAGGGGGCATCGAGGCGATCCTCTATCGCTCGGTCCGGGATCCGCAAGGCGGCAGAAACATGGCGCTTCTAACTGCCAGGGCCTTCGCGGCGCGCGAACCTGTGGAACGACAGACCTGGCGCATCAGGCTGTCGCGAGCCGGTGTTCAGGCGCTTTGTGAATTCCCCAGGCGCCGTATCGGCTTCGAACGGAAGGATTTTGGCAGCGATCCCCGCCTGGCGGGATAGCGGCTCAGAGCAACGCCGCCAGGTCACTCCGCAACCGGTCGCCATTGCCATCGGGCAGACGCTCTTCCAAGGCCGCATGCGTTGTCTTCCAGATCGGCACGGCGGCGGCGAGCATCGCCCTGCCTGATGGTGTGAGGCTGAGCAGGCGGGCGCGGCGATCCTTGGGATTGGGCATGATATTCACCCATCCGCGCCGCTCCAGCGGCTTTAAGGCTGCCGTCAACGTCGTCTGATCTATTGCAAGCAGTGTCGCGACAGGACCCATGGGCGCGGGCTCCGGCCTGTTCAAGGACATCATCAGGGAAAACTGCCCGTTGGTGAGCCCGAGCGGCCTCAGCGCCTCGTCGAAACGTCGCGCCAGAGCTCGCGCCGCACGCTGGACATGCAGGCAAAGGCAGGTGTCACGCACCAACAGGGTAGTTTCAAAGGGAATTTCGATCGCGTTTGACATGATTCATTAATATTGATATCAATATATTTGTCAAGATTTGGACTGGAAAACGCCGGAGGAGGGCGCTGACAATGAACCAGGTCGTTTCCCGAGACGTATGGCTGGAGGCCCGCCGTCAATTGCTTGCCAGCGAGAAGGAGGCAACGCATTTGCGCGATCGCGTCAATGCGGAGCGCATGGCCTTGCCCTGGGTGAAGGTCGAGAAAGACTATGTTTTCGATACGCCGACCGGCAGGAAATCGCTTGCCGATCTCTTCGATGGCCGCAGCCAGTTGATCGTCTATCACTTCATGCTCGGTCCGGATTGGGAGGCTGGATGCCCTGGCTGCTCTTTCCTCGCGGATCATCTCGATGGAACGCTTGTGCATCTCAACCATCATGACGTCACATTGGTCGTCGTTTCCCGTGCCCCGATCGACAAGGTGGAGGCCTACAAAAAACGGATGGGCTGGAACTTCCCCTGGGTATCGTCCTTCGCCAACGACTTCAACTTCGATTATCATGTCTCCTTCTCGAAGGAGCAGCTTGCCGGCGAGACGGTCTTCTACAATTTCACGCCCATGGATTCGGCTGAAGGCAATGACGAGCTGCCTGGTCTCAGCGCTTTCTACAAGGACGAGGTTGGTAATATTTTCCATACCTATTCAAGCTATGCCCGCGGCCCGGAAGAGTTGATCGGCACGCTGATGATCCTTGATCGCGCACCCAAGGGGCGCAACGAAAGCAGCACGATGAATTTCGTTCGTCGTCATGATGAATATGAGGATACCGCCAAGGCGCATTCCTGCCATTGAGACGCTACAGGACTGTGATATTTGTTGATTCCGTGGGAGCAGGGGTCGAAATATTGTGTTTTGTATTTAGGTAAGACGTAGCGTTTGCTTGCAGCGAAACAAACAGGTCGATTGATCGATTATCGTTCGGCCGTCACTTTCATCGGCGATGATGGCTCGCGCTGACAACCGGCTCAAATTGAGCTGGACGAATGCCACAAACGAATAGGGAGAGATTCGATGGCTGAGAAGGGTTATTTTGTCTGGTACGAGTTGATGACCACCGACATGGCAGCGGCAGAGGCTTTCTATCGTAAGGTTGTCGGCTGGGACGCAGAGGACGCCGGCATGCCGGATGTCGGCATGGCCTACACACTGTTTAGCGCCGGTGCGGGTCCCGTCGCCGGATTGATGGTGCTGCCTGAAGAGGCGAAGGCCATGGGGACGCCCCCCTGCTGGACCGGCTATATCGGCGTGCCTAACGTCGACGAGGCAGCCAAGACCATCGTCGCGAAGGGCGGCAAGGTCTATCGCGAGCCGACGGATATTCCGGGCATCGGCCGGTTTGCTGTGGTGGCCGATCCCTATGGAGCCGCCTTCTGCATCTTCACGCCACTACCCGGGCAGGATTGGGGTCCGTCGGAGCCCGCTGCTGCCGGCTATATCGGCTGGCATGAACTCTATGCCGGCGACGGCCAGAAGGCCTTCGATTTCTATTGCGAGATGTTCGGCTGGGAATCGAGTTCCGACTTCGATATGGGCCCGATGGGCACGTACAAGATCTTCAAGATCGGCGATCGGGACTTCGGCGGTATCATGACCAAGCCCGCGGAAATGCCGGTGCCGGCCTGGAATTTCTACATCAACGTGCCGGCGATCGATGCGGCGATCACGCGTATCAGCGAGGGCGGCGGCGCGATCGTCAACGGCCCGATGGAGGTTCCCGGCGGTAGCTGGATCGTCCAAGCCACCGACCCGCAGGGAGCGTTTTTCTCCCTGGTCGCGCCGATACGGTGATCTCTACCCTCCCCTTGAGGGGGAGGGTCGGCCCAAAGGGCCGGGGTGGGGTGATCTCCAAGTTTGCGGCATGTCACCCCCACCCGCGGCTTTGCCGCGACCTCCTCAAGGGGAGGGTACCCTTCTACCGCTTCAAGCTTCCCAGAATCCCCCGGACCAGCGCGCGGCCGACCTGCGTGGCGACCGTGCGCGCCACGCTCTTCAAGGCCGCTTCCATGATCGTCTCGCGCTGATAGCCGGAGCGGCCGCGGCTTGATGTCTTGTTGCTGTCTCCGCCAAAGCCGGGGAGCGTCCAGCCATCGCCAGCATTATCGCTCTGCGGCGCGGCTGCCTTGCGCGCGCGTTCGGTCAGGATTTCATAGGCGGATTCGCGATCGATCGTCTGGTCGTACAAGCCTGCGACCGGGCTGGCGTTGATGACGGCCCGACGTTCCGCATCGCTGACGGGCCCGATACGGCCTGACGGCGGGCGGATCAGCGTGCGCTCGACGATCGACGGCGCGCCCTTGCCCTCGAGCATCGAAACGAGCGCTTCGCCGGTGCCGAGTGTGGTGATGACTTCAGTGCAGTCGAAGGCGGGATTGGGCCGGAATGTCGAGGCTGCGGTCTGCACGGCTTTCTGCTCGCGCGGCGAATAGGCACGCAGCGCATGCTGCACACGGTTGCCGAGCTGCGCCAGCACCGTTTCTGGCACATCGAGCGGATTCTGCGTCACGAAATAGACGCCGACGCCCTTGGAGCGGATCAGGCGCACGACCTGCTCGACACGCTCGATGAGCACCTTCGGCGCGTCGTTGAAGAGCAGATGCGCCTCATCGAAGAAGAAGACGAGCTTCGGCTTTTCCGGATCGCCGACCTCAGGCAGTTCCTCGAAGAGTTCCGACAGCAGCCAGAGCAGGAAGGTGGCATAGAGGCGGGGGTTCATCATCAGCTTGTCGGCGGCCAGCACCGAGACCTGCCCGTAGCCGTCGTTGCTGACGCGCATGATGTCGGAAATTTTCAGCGCCGGTTCGCCGAAGAAGTTTTCAGCACCCTGCTGCTCCAGCACCAGAAGCGATCGCTGGAGCGAGCCGACTGACGATTTCGAGATCAGGCCGTATTTGCTGGAAAGCTCGCTGGCGTTTTCGCCCATATAGTTCAGCAGCGCCTGGAAGTCCTTGAGATCGAGCAGCGCCAGACCGTTTTCATCGGCGATCTTGAAGGCGATGTTGAGCACGCCCTCCTGCGCCTCCGAAGCGTCCATCAGGCGCGCGAGCAGCAGTGGCCCCATCTCGGCGATGGTCGTGCGCACGCGGTGGCCCTTTTCGCCGTAGATGTCCCAGAAGATGACAGGGAACTGATCGAATTCATAAGGGGACAGGCCGATTTCCTCGGCTCGCTTCAGCAGGAAGTCCTTGGCCTCGCCCTTGACGGCGATGCCGGAGAGGTCGCCCTTGATGTCAGCGCAAAACACAGGCACGCCGGCCTTGGAAAATCCTTCCGCCAGCACCTGCAGCGTCACCGTCTTGCCTGTGCCTGTCGCACCGGTGACGAGGCCGTGGCGGTTGCCGAATTTCAGCGTCAGGAATTCGTCCTTGTTGATGCTTTCGTCCGGATTGCGGCTGGCGCCGACGAAAATCTGTCCATCCTGCTGCGGCATGGTGTCGTCTCCCTTTGGGCGGCGGCACAGCAACGCTTAAAGGTTGCCAGAACCGTTCATCGATTTGTCCTGACACTGTTATAAGAACTGACTTGAACGGGGACAACCATTCGCGTCACGGTTATGTTTCTGGTAGTATAACGAGGTCCGGCGCGGCTTGTGTCGGTTGGCCCGTTCAGTTACGTTGACGTTAACGTCGTAAAAAGGCAGGAGGCCAAAGTGAACGAAGTTATTGATCAGATCGCGACCAAAGCCGGCATTGCTCCTGATCTCGCAGAGAAGGCCGTTGGCATGATCCTTGGCTTTCTGCAACGCGAGGCTCCGGATGGCCCCGTCACCAAGATGATCGAATCGATCCCCGGCGCGTCTGATCTCGTTGCGCAATACAATGGCGAGGAAACATCGGGCGGCGGCCTGCTCGGCGGCCTCCTTAGCGCCGTTGGCGGCGGTGGCGGCCTCATGGCGCTCGGCCAGCAATTGATGAGCAGCGGTCTCAGCATGGGCGAGATCACCTCGCTCGCCAAGGAAACGATCGCAACCGCCCGCCAGCATGCCGGCGACGAAGTGGTCGACCAGGTCGTCAACTCCGTTCCTGGCCTGCATCAGTTCCTCTGAGATAGGTAAGGCCTTTCCGGAAAGCTCGGAGAGGCCGGCAGCCACCGGCGCGCGTCGATTTTTGCAGGCGCCGCCAGCGAGCGATGGTCTAATCTTCATGTCTTCCGGCCTTCGCCATCCCTTGTGAGGCGAGGGCCGTGGCTTTTGGGGAGGTCGCCTCATGTCCGTCAGCGCTATTCCCTCCCTTTTGCCGGGAGGGCCGGGGCATCGTTTCGTGCTATACGGCGATTCCTGCTCCGGCGTTCCGGGTGCCCTGCATGAAGGCACCTTCGCTGCCGTCAACGCCGTCTTGCGCCGGCTCGATCCGCCGCCGGAATTCATTCTGTTTCCGGGTGACGAGATCATCGGGCTGACGGCCGATCCGGAAGCGCTGCGGGCGCAATGGCGGCATTGGCTCGATCATGAAATGGCATGGCTCGACCGGCAGGCGACGCCGCTCTGGCACACCACCGGCAACCACACGACCTATGACGAGATGAGCGAGCGGGTGTTCCGCGAGGTGCTTCAGCTGCCGGAAAACGGGCCGCCGGGGCAGGAGGGACTGTCCTATTGGGTCCGCCGCGGCGATCTTCTGCTTGTTTTCGTCCATACGCTATGGACAGGTCTTGGCGGCGAGGGGCATGTCGAGACGGAATGGCTGGAGGCGACGCTGAGGGAGCATGCCGATGTCAGGCACAAGATCGTCCTCGGCCATCATCCGGTCTTCCCGGTCAACGGCTTTTCCGGTGCATACCAACGCGAAATCGGTCCCGAATATGCCGGGCGATTCTGGGATATTCTCGTGGAAGCCGATGTGCTTGCCTATGTCTGCAGCCATATGCTCGCCTTCGACGTTCAGGTTCATCGTGGCGTCCTGCAGCTCTGCACGGCAGGGGCAGGTACTGCGCATCGGATGCCGGAGGAGGTGGAATATCTGCATTGCATCCAGGCCGCGCTGGATGCGGACGGGTTTCGCTATCAGGTGCTGGACACCGATGGCGTGGTTCGCGAGAAACTGCAATGGCCTTTCAAGCCGGCCGAGAATTGGCAGAATCTGTCGCCGGGATCGCATGCGGCAGGCTTCGGCGGCTCCAAAGGGCCGAACCATGTCGTCGAACTGCGGATTACGGGGTTCATGGCAGATGGGCCGCATGCACCGGCGCAAACGCTCTTCTCCGCCTTCGATCCTCAAATCATCGCGCCGCTTTGGCTCGGCCTGCGCGGCCCGCATCAGACCTTGACCCTGATTCTCGGCCGCAAGCCCGGCCGCAGCCCTCATTATTGGTTCGGACCCGATCTGATCCCCGGCCAGCCTTTCGATATCGACATCGCCTTGCATGCCGGCATGGGACCGGGCGGCATGCTCTATCGTAAGCACGAGGATCACCGATGGAATTCATTCCACGGAGCCTCCGCAACCGGCCTCGAGCATATGGTCTGGCCGGCGCAATGGAGCGTGGGACATGGTCAGGGCGGTCCGGTGGATCGCCCCTTCATAGGGGATGGCCTGCAGGTTCAGATTACGGCGGCGGTATGATTGCCAAGCCTCGGATCGGTTGAAATTGAAAATGCCGTCGCCGGGGATGCGGGTATTCTATCCAAGAGAGCCTAAATTTTTTTGACACCCTTATTGCGGGATATAAAAGATATATTCCGTCCGTTGCCGGAAGCAAGCTTGCAACTATTGCGCGTGCATTGTAGTTGAGAGCAAATCTTTTGGGGGGCAGAGGGGTAAATATGAAGCGGTTTTTAACAGTCATTGCGCTCGTTGGACTGGCTGGTTGCCAAGGTGTATCAAGTTTTTTTCCAAATGCTAAGGTCGCAATCGTTGACGGCATAGAATATTCGGTCAGGCCGCTTTCAAGCAAGAACTCCTGGCAAGCTAGCCTAAATCGCCCGAGTGGCGCGTCGCTGATCGTTATAGATCCGACCATCTATGCGGGGAATGTGAAAGCTATCGAAGCAGCTACTGGCTGCACCGTTCTTAGAGAGACAGTTCAGAATTCGGATAACAATACCATTGCCGCTGTAAATTGTTCAAAATCAACAGCGAAAAAGTAATAAAATCATTGCGATAAGGGCCGGCATCTATCGATACCGGCCCGTGCACATTCAAACCGTCTTTCTGCCCGGTTTATCGCCCGGCTGATGCCAGATGCGGCCGTCGCGTCCGATGAGTTCGTCGGCGCAGGCCGGCCCCATGCTGCCGGGCGCGTAAGGATCGGGCTTGCCGCCCTCGGCCCAGAGATCGAGGAATGGCTGCACGGCTGCCCAGCCGGCCTCGATGCCGTCGGCGCGCTGGAACAGGGTCTGGTCGCCGACGAAAAGCTCGTAGAACAGGCTTTCATAGCCCGTCTGCTTGCCGATATCGAAACGATCGGCATAGCGGAAATCGAGCGAAATCGGCGCGGTTTTCAGCACAAGCCCCGGCGATTTGATCGAGATTTCCATGTCCAGCCCCTCATCGGGCTGCACCTGGATGATGAGCCTGTTCGGCGGCAGCTGAGGGCGCGAATCGTGGCGGGGGAATTGTGCGAAGGGCACCTGCCGGAAGGTGATGACCACCTCAGTATCGCGCGTCTTCATCGCCTTGCCGGTGCGCAGGTAAAAGGGCACGCCGGCCCAGCGCCAAGTGTCGACCAGGAGCTTCAGTGCCACGAAGGTTTCCGTATCGCTGTCAGGCGCAATATCGGCGGTCTGAGTATAGGCGGGCAGATCCCTGCCGGCGAGCGGGCCGGCCGTATAGGCGCCGCGCACACCGTTCTGGGTTGCTTCCTCACGCGAATAATGGCGCAGAGCTTTCAGAACTTTAGCTTTTTCGTTGCGGATCGATTCTGCGTCGAAGCTGTTTGGCGGCTCCATGGCCACCATCGCCAGGAGCTGGAAGAGATGGTTCGGCACCATGTCGCGCAAGGCGCCGGTCGCATCGTAAAACTTGCCCCGAAGGCCAACATCCACCAGTTCCGCTGCCGTGATCTGGACGTGATCAATGTAATTGTTGTTCCAGAGCGCCTCGATCATCATGTTCGCAAAACGCGTCGTCATGATGTTCTGGACGGTTTCCTTGCCGAGGAAGTGGTCGATGCGATAGATTTGGCTTTCTTCGGCATGATTGAGGAGTCGCGCATTCAGCGCCTGGGCCGAGGCAAGATCGTGGCCGAAAGGCTTTTCGATCGCGATGCGCCGGAATGCGCCGGTCGTTTCGTCGGTTAGGCCGTTTTCCGAAAGCTTTTCGGCGATATCACCGAAGAAACTCGGCGGCACGGCGAAATAGAAAGCCGCATTGGCGCTCGGCGCATGCGAAAGATAATCCGCGATACTCTTGTAGACAGCATTCTGGGTGAAGTCGCCGGAGATGTAGCTGATGCGCTTGCGCAGGCTTTGCCACGCCGCTTTTCGCTCCTGATCCTCGATGTCGCCTGATGTTTTCAAGAATGCATCCAGGCGCTCCAGCAGCATTTCGACGTTGCCGGGTTCGATGCCGATGCCGAGAACATGCAGATCTTCGCCCACAAGCCCGTTGTAGGTCATGTTGATCAGTGTCGGAATAAGAAGGCGCCGGGTAAGATCGCCGGTCGCGCCGAAGATTACGAATGTCAGCGGCGGGGCCGGTGCAACGTCGGGGCTGGTCATGAGCGCATCTCCTTCTGGCGGCCATACAAGGGGCTTCTGGACGACATCGACTATCTCCTCGGAGCTATTGCTGTTTCAGCTTTGGCTGCTCGTGTTCTAGCGCGGGCCAACGCCGGTTGTCGATGGGATCGACAGACCGCTGTCAGCCCGACTTTTGGGATGGGGTGTCGCCTACTTCTTCACGGCGACCAGGAAGAGCCGCGGGAAGCGCAACAGCACCTTGCCGTCCACGAGCGGCGGATAGGCCTTTTCGATGCGTTTCAGATACTCGGCCGCGAAAGCGTCCCGATGCTCGGCGCCAGCGTGATCGAGATAGGGACGCAGGCCTGTGCCTTTGACCCATTCGACGATGGCAGCAGCATTCTCCAGCGCGTGATTATAGTTGGTGTGCCAGATATCGACGCGTGCCGACTTGCCGATCAGCCTGTTATAGTAGGCCGAGGGTGTGGGAAGGGGATTGCGGCGCACGCTTTTTTTCGCGAAAGCGTCGCTCCAGGGGCCGTTCTTCGCGGTTTCCTCCATCATCAGATGGTTGGGCTCGGTCAGATTATCGGGCATCTGGATAGCCAGTACGCCGCCGCGCTTCAGCCCATCCATCAGGTGATCGAAAATCTCAAGATGATCGGGCAGCCACTGAAAGACGGCGTTGGCAAAGAGCAGGTCGACGGGCTCTTCAGGGCGCCATGTGGCAAGATCGGCCTTGACGAAAGTCGTGCCGGGCATGCGCTTGCGCGCCGCTTCCAGCATATTCTCATCGCTGTCGAGACCGGAGACACCGGCGGCGCCATAGCGCTCGACGATCAATTCTGTCGAATTGGCGGGGCCGCAGCCGAGATCGATCGCTCGTTCGATGCGCTCCAGCGGCACCTGCGCCAGAAGATCGCGCGCCGGACGCGTGCGTTCATCCTCGAATTTCACATATTGGCCAGCAGACCATGCCATGAGCGTATCCTCTACCTAGATTGCATATTCCATCGGTTGAATCCGGACCTTGTCGATATTTCGGCCATTGAGTTTGACCACTTCGAAGGCGAGTCGGCCAGAGTTGAAGCGTTCGCCCTCATGCGGCAAATGGCCAAGGCCCCATAGAATGAAGCCGGCAAGCGTCGAATAGCGATCCGCCTCGTCGATGAGGTCGGTGCCGACAAGCTTCGACAGATGGCGAATGTCGATCCAGCCGTCGACGGTCAACGATCCGTCCTCGCCCTTGTCGATGGTCAGCGGCTCATTGTCCTCATCGGGGAATTCGCCGGCGATCGCTTCGAAGAGGTCGGTAGTCGTCACCAGTCCTTCGATTTCGCCATATTCGTCGAGAACAAGCGCCATCGCCTGGTTGGACTGGCGCAGCCGCTCCATCAACTTCAGCACATTGATGCTTTCATGCACGGCAAGCGGCTGACGGATGGAGCGCTTAATATCGATCTCGCCGTCCTGCAGCAGATCGCGCATGACGTCGCGCGCGCTGGCGATGCCGACGAAATTGTCGAAGCTGCCGCGGATGACCGGAAAGCGCGAATGGCCGATCTCGATGACGCGGCGTTGCTGCTCCTCGCGCGGCTTGTCGAGGTCGAGGCAGACGATATCCGTGCGCGGTGTCATGATCGAGCGGGCCGAGCGATCCGCGAGCGTCAGCACGCCGTGGATCATGTCCTTTTCCTCCGTCGAGAACACTTCCTCGGTCACCAGCTTTTCGGCTGTCCGCTCGCTCGTTTCGCCGAGAGCGCCCTGCGGCCGTTGTGCGCCGAGCAGGCCAAGAACGGCGTCGGCGGTGCGGTTGCGAATGTTGGTCGGCGTGATCAGCCGTTCCTTGTTGCGCCGGGCGAGCTGGTTCAGGGCCTCGATGACGATCGAGAAGCCGATTGCCGCATAAAGATATCCCTTCGGCACATGGAAGCCGAAGCCTTCGACAACAAGCGAAAAGCCGATCATCATCAGGAAGCCAAGGCAGAGGATGACGACGGTCGGATGTTTCGAGACGAAGGCCATCAGCGGCTTCGACAGGAACAGCATGACCCCGACGGCAATGATCACCGCAACCATCATCACCGAGAGCTCTTGCACCATACCAACTGCGGTGATGACACTGTCGAGCGAGAAGATGGCATCGAGTACGACGATCTGGACGATCACCTGCCAGAAGACGGCATGAACGATCTTCTTTTCCCCCTGGGCCTCTTGCCCTTCCAGCCGCTCGTGCAGTTCCATCGTGCCCTTGAACAGCAGGAACAGGCCGCCGACGATCAGGATGATGTCGCGACCGGACAGGCCGAAGCCCCAGACGGAGATCAGAGGTGCCGTCAGCGTCACCACCCAGGCGATGGAGGCGAGCAGCGCCAAGCGTATGATGAGAGCCAGCGCCAGTCCGATCATGCGCGCGGCATCGCGTTGGTGCGGCGGCAGCTTGTCGGCAAGGATGGCGATGAAAACGAGATTGTCGATGCCGAGAACAATCTCGAGAACGATCAGGGTAGCAAGCCCGATCCAGGCGGATGGGTCGGATAGCCAGTCGAAGATCATTAATTCCTAAGCTTGGCGCCGGCCATGATAGGCCTGCCAATTCTTTCCTTCAGTTTTTCGGATGATATGCCGCGCGCCAATCCCAAAGCGCGGCTGGTACAGCCGTCGCTATCCGGATCGCATAGACCAAGCGGGTCGGCTTTCCTGGGACAAGAACTATAAGGCTCGCTATCGGGCATGGCCTGCTATCTGGACACGAAATCGCATTTGCGCAAGGGCGCGGGGCAGATCAATCTACCTGAGTTGCATGACATTTTTTCAAAAATGCTTTTTTGCCCATGGTTTCGACCACTCTGAAAGGTCGACGGCGGGCCGTCTTGCGCTCGGAGTGAGATTCAAAATCGCGTGATGACGCTGATCCCCGTGCCCTCGGCCTTGTCCAGCATCGTCAACGCCGGAACGGCCTCCTCCAGACTGATCCTGCGGCCGATCAGCTTTTGCGGCGCAATCTTGCCGGCCGCCAGCATGTCGAGCATGGCATCGTAGCGCCAGGCCTGCATGCCGTGGCTGCCGTAGATTTCCAGCTCATGGCCGATGACTTGCGCCATGGGGATCTGCGGCGTTGCATGCTCGCCGAGCATCAGGCCGACCTGAACATGCCGGCCGCGCCGGCGCAGGTTCTTGATGGAGTTGAAGCAGGTTGCGGGGTGGCCAAGCGCATCGATCGACACATGCGCTCCGCCCTTGGTGATCTCGCGCACCGCTTCCGCGACATCGGCGACGCTTGCCGCATTGATCGTCGCGACAGCACCGCACTCACGGGCGAAAGCCAGCTTCTCGTCCGAAATGTCGATGGCGACGGCATTCGCTCCGAGCGCGCTGGCGATCATGATCGCGGAGAGACCGACGCCGCCGCAGCCATGTACGGCGATCCACTCGCCGGGGCGGGTTTTCGCCTGATCGGCGACGGCGCGGAACGAGGTGGCGAAACGGCAGCCGAGGCTCGCCGCCGTCGCATCATCTATCGTCTCGGGCAGGTGAACGAGGTTCGTGTCGGCATAGTCGATCGCGACATATTCGGCAAAGGAACCCCAATGAGTGAAGCCGGGCTGGAACTGGTTGGGGCAGACCTGCTGGTTGCCGGAATGGCATTCGGCGCAATGGCCGCAGCCTGATACGAAGGGAACGGTGACGCGATCGCCGACCTTGAAACGGACGACGCCGCGACCGGTCGCCACGACCTTTCCCGCAAGCTCATGCCCGGGCACGTGAGGGAGCCTGATATCTGGGTCATGGCCCATCCAGCCATGCCAGTCGCTGCGGCAAAGCCCGCTCGCGCCGACCGCGATGACAACGCCATCCTCGCCCGGCGTCGGGTCGGCCAGGGTGCGGATCTCGGGCATCACCTCGAAGGCCTCGTAATACATCGCTTTCATCGGAATTCTCGCTTTTCCTAACGGTCGTTGCAGGCCATCATTTTTCCTGATGAACCTATTCGTCAAGCTGTTGTTTCGGCGCATGAAAATTGCGCTATGAATGCGGTATCAGGCGCTTTGTTGCAAATGGATTTTGTCGCGCAGTTTCTGCTTGACCCTGGGATTGTGCGGTTATTTGCTTTTCGCCACGTTAGAGAGGAAACCACCATGGCCGTCGATACATCGCCCCGCACCACCACATGGACCCATGTCGAAGGAGAATGGCTTACCGGCAATCCGCCGCTGATCGGGCCGACCTCGCATGCCATGTGGCTTGCCTCGACCGTGTTCGATGGCGCACGCTGGTTCGACGGCATCGCCCCCGATCTCGATCTTCACTGCCAGCGCATCAACCGCTCGGCTGTGGCCATGGGGCTGAAGCCGATCAAGACATCAGAGGAAATCGAGGCGCTTGCCTGGGAAGGCATCAAGAAATTCGATGGCAAGACGCCGCTCTACATCAAGCCGATGTATTGGGGCGAGCATGGCTCTGCAGGCAGCGTCGTCGCCGTCGATGCGGAATCGACCCGTTTCGCACTCTGCCTGTTCGAGGCGCCGCTCGGCGGCACTGGTGGTATCACGCTGACCGTCTCGCCCTTCCGTCGTCCGTCGCCGGAAACGGCGATGACCGACGCCAAGGCGGGCTCGCTCTATCCGAACAGCGGCCGCATGATCCTGGAAGCGAGGAAGCGCGGCTTCGACAACGCGCTCGTCCGCGACATGAACGGCAATGTCGCCGAGACCGCCTCATCCAACGTGTTCATGGTCAAGCACGGCGTTATCTATACACCGGTCGCCAACCGCACCTTCCTTGCCGGCATCACCCGCGCCCGCGTCATCGGCCTGCTGCGCCAGGAGGGTTTCGACGTGCGCGAGGAGACCCTGTCTGTCGAACAGTTCACGGACGCCGATGAGATCTTCACGACGGGCAACTATTCCAAGGTCGTTTCCGTCAATCGCCTGGACGACCGCGAATTCCAGCAGGGGCCAGTCGCCCGCAAGGCTCTGGAGCTCTACATGCATTGGGCACACGGACGCCGCACCAGCGAAGAATGAGGGCGACGGCGAAGCACTAAGCCTCGGTGAAGCGCAGAGTTCGGCGGAGGCCGCTTTCCGCCGGATCATTCGTCAGCAATAGTCGATGCGCTTTCGGATCGGAACAAACATAGGCGCCAAGGCGCAAAAGAATAAATTACGACATAAGAAATATTGAGAATTAATCCCGCGGCGATTGCTATTGTGGTAAAGTGAACTTGGTCGGCATAACCACTAAGGAGGCCGCCATGAAAATTTCTCTTCCTGCGTCTGTCTATCTCTTCGACTATTACAGGGTTTTTCTTCAGCTCTGTGTCGTGTTGGCGATTGCATTCATCATCTATTCGACGCTGTTCGGATTGACCTGGTGATATCGGAAGCGATCGAAGCCGTCGGCCCATGAAGGCGGACGGGTCCATATTATTAAGAGGTAGTCGACGATGAGCCTGAGCTTTCCCAACCGCAGCCGCAGTTACGATGCCTCGGCACGGCGCATCCGTTTCACGGGCCATGACGGCATGTTCGAGGTTCCGTTTCTCGTCGAGGCGGATGTCTTCCCGGGTGCCAGCACCGAGGCCGGCTATCTAGCCGCCTTCGATGCCGGTCGCGACGCGATCCAGAAGGTCGCAACGAAAGCCTATGGCTATGCCCGGCGGCGCCTCTATATCCTGACGGCGAATGATTTTCGCTGACGGGATTACTCGGTCTCTTTCCTAGGGCTGACCCACCAGCAGTAAATTGCCCCGATCGCCAGCAGCACGCAGGTTCCGAGGAACACGGCGCGCATGCCGATATGGCCGCCGACGAAACCGCCCATGACGGGACCTACCACCTGACCGACGTATTGTGAGGAGATGGAGAGGCCGAGGATGCTGCCGGTGGCTGCATCCGGCACATTGTGGCGGATAACGGCGGTGATGCAGGGCAGGAGCCCACCAAGTGCCACGCCCATCAGGAAACGCAGCGCGATCAATTGCCAGGCCGAGGTCACGAAAGCCTGCGGGATCAGCAGCAATGCTGCGACCGCCAGGGCTGCCATGATCACGGTCCAATGGCCGATGCGGTCAGCGAGCTTGCCGAGCCATGAGGCTGACAGGATGCTGCCCAGGGCCGCCGCGGCCATGACAACGCCGGATACCATTGTCACATTCGTATCGGCCACGAACTGCGCGACATAGATTGTTATGATCGGCTCGATCGACATGTTGGCCAGCATCAGCAGCAGGCCGATCGACAGCATGGCGATGACGGGGCGTTTGTCGGGGATGGAGGCCCAGCCGCCGCTGGCTTTCGCCGCCTTCTTCCGCGCCGCCGATTTCTCCTCCTTTATGAGGAAGGTCGTCGCCAGGAAGGTGAAGAAGATGATGCCGCCGGCGAGCAGGAACGTACCGCGGATGCCGATCAGCGGCGGCAACGCGCCGCCGATCAACGGTCCCACGAGGTTGCCTGCCATGATGCCGGCGGACAGCGTGCCCAGCGCCCAGGCCGAGCGATGCTTCGGCGTCTGCGTCGCCACCAGCACCATGGAGCCGGAGGCGTAGCCGCCGGCAAGGCCGGTGAACAGGCGCAATGCTACCAACTGCCAGACATTGCCCGCCATGCCCATCAGCGAGATCGCGACCGTCATGCCGAGGCTGGCGCGCACCAGCATCAGCTTGCGGCCGTAGATGTCGCCGAGCCGCCCCCAGAGCGGCGCGACGAAGGCGGCGGCGAAGAACGTGGCGCCATAGGCGATCCCAGACCATTGCACGATCGCCGCCTTGTCGGTAACGCCGAGCTCCTCGACATAGATCGGCAGGAAGGGAAGCAGTAGCGTCATCGCCACGATGGTCGTGAAGGAGCCTACGAGGCAGATGATCAGGTTCCGCATCCAATGAGCGGTTTCCGGCTCAGCAGGTGCCGCTGCTTCCCATCTCGTCTCGGTCATTTCCTGGCCTTCGCATTCAATGTGTAAAACAATTCCCGACTGCCTGACGCAAGGATATGACCCTTCGCGGCGGCGAGCAGGTCGGCGCGGGTGAACAGGTCGGGAAGGTTCAGTCGGTCGACATCCAGCGCGTAGACGGTGACATGATAGCTGTGCACGCGCTCGTCGTTCCAGGGCGGGCATGCGCCCATATACCCCCCATGCGGCCCATCCTTCAAGTTGCCGCCGCCGGCGCCGTTCTGGCCGCGCCGCCCGTGGTCCGTGCGCTCGAGCGGCAGGCCGCTCGCCGAGGGGCCACCGCCATCGGCGCCTTCGGCAAGCGTCGTGCGGGAGGCGGGAATATCGGCAAGGACCCAATGGACGAACTCCATCCGCTTGAAGTCTTTCGGGATGGCCTTGTCGTCCTTGTTGAACAGAGAGAAGTCGGTCGGCACATCCGGATCGACCATGGTCACGGCATAGGAGCGCGTGCCTTTCGGCCCCTTCGCCCATGACAGGGGAAGGCTCTTGTTCGGACCGGGCGCCGATTTGTCGTTCGGTGTCGAAATGCAGGAGGCATTCTCCGGCGACAGCATCCGGCCGTTGCTCTTTTCGATCGTCACCTTGAGATCGGCCGATAGGGCCGGCGTGACGGCCGCCGCGACGACAATGGCGGTGATGAGGGTGAGACTGCTTTTCATGATGTTGCCCTTTCGCGTTTCGTTCCATGCGAGCTTTCGAGGGCAGGGTCTAGCAAATCCACCCTGAGCACTGGCGCACGCAAACGCTCAATATGCGGCCAAAAACGCTCACGCGCTGCGCAGGCGGCCCGCGAAGCGGCGAGGGGAACGATAGCCTGTTGCGAGGGCCGCCTCGCGCAGCGACAGTCCGTCTTCGACAAGCAGCGTCGTGGCCAAGGCAATACGCTCGCTCGCCAGCACGTCGCGCAGCGACGCACCCTCCCGCGACAGGCGGCGGCGCAGTGTTGCATTGCTCGTGCCGAGTTCGGTGGCGATAAGATCGGCGGTCCAGGGACGATCCGGCTGCCAGCGCACCAGAGCGCGTACGGCATCTGCGGTCGTTTCCGGCGAGCCCGGCAGCGCGCCGCGCATGCCGAGTACCATGAGCACTTCCAGGAGGCGATGCTCGATCAGGGCGGTCGGCAGGCCGCCGGCGGCGATACCTTCGCCGGCGTGATGGACGGCGGCGGCCAGCAGCGAATCCAGCGGCAGATCGATCTGCGAGGCGACGCGGGCGGGCGGGAAGGCTTTGGTGGCGCGGCGCGCGAGTTGGTCGGGAAAGGTGATGAAGATCGCCCGATAGATGCCGCTCTGCGGATCGGGATCGTTGACGACATCGCCGCTCCAGCCCGCGGGCAGCACGATCACCGTGCCGGCGGCAAAGCGCCGATGCCGTCCCATGCTCAGAATTTCCTTGGAGCCTTCGAGGATGGCAACAATCGAGAGCTGGGAAAAGGCCGAGCCGGCAATGCGCTCGCGTTCGCGCGTGACGAAGGTGAAGAGTGTGGAGTAGCTGTTTGCGCCGACCGGCATCGCGGCGGGACGATTGTCCTTGGCCGCCAGGCGGCGCAACTTTTCCAGTATGTAATTGTGGGCCTCGGACACGACGATGGCTTTCTGCAGATGAGGGGCGTCGTCAAGTTTGGACCACACGGGTGACGATGCCAAGGCCGCAAAGTGCCTTGTCGGTTCGGTTGGCATATGTTATAACCGATTGCGTTTTGCAATCAGTTTGCGGCTAACTCAACAAATTTGGGGTTGGTCGCCTGCCTTGGAGAGGAGACGCATCATGAGTTCTCTTGAAACTGTCCGCTGCGATACGGTGCGGCGCCTGTTTACCGCCTATGTGGCGCAGCATCCCGATACCGTCGCTCCGATGCTGGCCCCTGATTTCACCTTTTCCAGCCCGCGCGACGATCACATCGACCGGCAACGGTATTTCGAGCATTGCTGGCCGAAAGAGAAGGTGTTTCGTGACATTCACATCGAGCATCTGGTGCCCGATGGCGACGACGTGATCGTCAGCTATCGTGCCGAGAAGATGGACGGCAACAGTTTTCGCAATGTCGAACTGATCCGTTTCGCCGGCGACAGGATCGCCGAGGTGAATGTCTATTTCGGGCGGGACGTCTGACGCAATTCCAGGAAAGGTGCGAAGCGGATTTCCATCCGGAATTGCGTAAAAATAGCCGCTTCAGACGGCAGTGATCTTCGACAAGGCTGCCGCCAGAGCGGTCGTCGGACCACTCATGGGGTGGGCGCAATTTTCAGGGAGCAATTGCGCGGCGTCGGTCATGGAGGCCTGCGCGAAAACCACCGTGACGGGGCCGTCGCCATGGGCCGCCTCCACCGCCTTGGCGATGGATGCCAGATAGGCCGGCTGATCGCCCGCCCGAAACAATGCCCATGCGCCGGGGATCAATCGAACCTCGATCGCAGCACCTGTCGCTTCGGCCGCCGCCTCGAACAGTCGGGTGGTCGGGCCGATGGTCGTTTCGACGGTGCAGAGCGCGATCACCTTGCCACCCGCTTTGACGGCCTCTTCCGCAAGCACGCCATCGGCTCTGACGATCGGAACCGCTGCGTTTGCGGCGGCTTCCGATGCCGCCGGGCCGAGAGTGGAGCAATTGAGGACGACAGCATCCGCATCCCGCGCAAGGCACTGCAGGACATCAGCCGTCTCCATCACGATATCGCTCGTCAGTCCTCCCAGCCGTTCGGCAGTCAAGAGGAGGTCGGCGCGGACATGATGATGAAGGGCGCCAGCCGGAAGGCCAAGCTGCCTTGCTGCATCCTCATAGATCGGGATATTGCTGTCGGCTGTGTGCAGGCAGGCTATTTTCACGGAATTTGTCTCGCTGAGGCCACTCGACACTGTCGGGATTCGCCGAGGCTAGCCTCTGGCGATCTCGTTGTCGACGCGTGTCATGTCGCAGATCGTGGCCGCGCTGCTTCAACCTGAGAGCAGCCTGACGTCGCAGCGTGCGCTATTCGGCGTCCGCAACGGGCGTGATCGGTTCGATATCGACTTCCTGCGTCACACGTTCCTGGGCGACGTCGTCATTGCGCATCCGGTATTGCGGGGAATTGTCCCTCGCCGGAAGAAAAGCCGTGATCCGGTAAATGTCCGCCGCTTTCGGGGAAAGACCTTTCCGGCTCTTGAGTCGAACGATCTGGCCGATGGGGAAACGGTGGATGGGCACGGTACACTTCTTCTTTCCGGCCACCTCTGTTGCATGGCCTTGTTATCATGGCGCTCTGGCGCGAATGTCGTCTATCGGGAAATGCATGTCCGGCAAGACGGCGGAGATGCCGCTTGCCGAACATCGTGGCCTGATTGTCGACGGAGTGATCGCGGGCTGCCAGTACATCCGTGGTCAGCGCCGCATTCCGTTCAAATCATGCCAATCTGAGCTTGGAAACAGAGCTGCGGCCCATGCCGTCCTGCTCGATTTCGAAGATCAGCTTCTGACCTTTTTTGAGTGTTTCCAGCCCGGATTTCACCACTGTTTTCGCGTTAACGAAAATAGCGACGCTTCCGTCGGTCGGCTGAATGAAGCCGTAGCCCTTTTCCAGGTCGAAATTCTTGACGATACCATTGAACATGCTGTCTCCCCGGGCCTGGCATGGTCAAATGACGGCAGCTGTGCCGTCCATATCCAGACCATACGGTTGAGGAGATCGGCGGGTCGAGAACTCTGACGCCGCGAAGAGCCAAGCCACCCAAAACGATCCTTTGCAACTACAAGATGATTAAGGCTTAAATAAGACCAGTCTTGGCTGAAAGCGCGAATAGACCGTCTTTGCTGCATTTAGATGGCGATACCACGTCCATGCTGGCTTGATCGGCGCAAATGGTATCCGACTGATGGCGGGTAAATTTTCCTCCGGCCCGCGACTTTTTTGGCATGTCGCCGGTTGCCCTTCCAAGCATCCCCTCCTATGTTCCCGATCACCTGCCGACGCAATTTTTTGCCAAGAGGAGATATGACCATGGCTTTCGAATTGCCTGAACTTCCCTATGATTACGAAGCGCTTTCGCCGTTTATGTCGCGCGAGACCCTCGAGTATCACCACGACAAGCACCACAAGGCCTATGTCGACAACGGCAACAAGCTCGCCGCTGAAGCAGGCCTTTCCGATCTCTCGCTCGAAGAGATCGTGAAGAAGTCGTTCGGCACCAATGCCGGCCTCTTCAACAATGCTGCCCAGCACTACAACCATATCCATTTCTGGAAGTGGATGAAGAAGGGCGGCGGCGGCAACAAGCTGCCGGGCAAGCTCGAAGCAGCCTTCGCTTCCGATCTCGGCGGCTACGACAAGTTCAAGGCCGATTTCGCTGCTGCCGGCGCCACGCAGTTCGGTTCGGGCTGGGCATGGGTTTCCGTCAAGAACGGCAAGCTCGAAATCTCCAAGACCCCGAACGGCGAAAACCCGCTCGTTCATGGCGCCAACCCGATCCTCGGCGTCGACGTATGGGAACACTCCTACTACATCGACTACCGCAACCTGCGCCCGAAGTATCTCGAAGCCTTCATCGACAGCCTGATCAACTGGGACTACGTCCTGGAGCGCTACGAAGCCGCAACGAAATAAGCTTCGCCGTATCGGCTGGCTTTCACACCCGGCGTCACCTTGGCGCCGGGTGTTTTCTTATCCGCCGATCGTCAATAATGATGTTGTCCGCGTACCGCTTTGCCGGCCCAAGGAGGCTGCATGTCGTCCACACCGCTCTTCCGCTTCGGTGTCGTCGCAGATCCGCAATATGCCGATCTGGAGCCCAACCTGACCCTCAATCGCTATCCCGCGAACAGCCTTGTCAAACTTCGCGAGGCGATAGAAGAATTCAATCGGCACGAACTCGCCTTTGTCGTGACCCTCGGCGACATCATCGACCGCGAATGGAAGAGCTTCGAGGCCATTCTGCCTGTCTATGAGACCTTGCGCCACCCAAAGCATTTCCTGCTCGGCAATCACGATTTCGCTGTAGCGCCCGAGCATCTGCAAGCCGTTCACCAGCGCGTCGGCATGCCGTCGGCCTATTACGATTTCGGCCATGCGGGCTATCGCTTCATCGCGCTCGACGGCAACGAGATCAGTGTCTTTGCGCCGCCGGAGGGCGATCCGCGCCGGGATGAGGCGAAGGCGCTGATGAAGGCGCTGGAGACTTCGGGGGCGTCGAACGGCCAACGCTGGAATGCCGCCATCGGCAGTACCCAATATGCCTGGCTAGCGGCCAAACTGCGGGCAGCGAAGACGGCGGGCGAGAAAGTCATCGTCATGAACCACTACCCGATTTTCCCGGACGATTCGCATAACGCGCTCGACAGCGACCGTATGCTGGCGCTGCTTGCAGAACACGATCATGTCGTCGCCTATCTCAACGGCCACAATCACGCCGGCAATTTCGGCGTCGTCGGCGGTACTTACTTCGTCAATTTCAAAGGCATGGTCGATACCGAAGACAGCAACGCCTATGCGATCGTCTCGGTCTATGAGGACCGGCTTGATGTTGTCGGGTTCGGTCGGGAGACAAGCAGAAGGTTGGCGTTGAGCTGACGCTCACTCCGCCGCCATCCGCATCTCTGCCACATCCCGCTTCGGCGGTGTGCCGAACATGCGGGTATATTCGCGGCTGAATTGCGAGGCGCTTTCGTAGCCGACCCGGTAGGCGGCGCTCTCCACATTGGCGTGGCCGGCGACCATCAGCCGTCGGGCTTCGAGCAGCCGCATCTGTTTCTGATACTGCAGCGGCGTCATCGAGGTCAGCGTCTTGAAATGCTGATGGAACGAGGAGGGGCTCATGCGCGCGGCGGCGGCAAGTTGCTCGATGCGCACCGGCTCGGCGAAATTGTCGCGCAGCAGGCGGATGGCGTCGGCAATGCGGCGGGTCTGGCCGTCGGGCAGCACCAGCTTGCAGACCTCGCCGCCGTTGGGTCCGGTGAGCAGCCAGAAGCAGATTTCTCGCATAATCGCCGGATAGAGCACCGGAATGGCCTTTGGGGTCGCGAGCAGCCTGGTCAATCGCGCCAGGCAATCGGCAAGCGGCTGGCTGAGATCCTCGACGAAGATGCCGAGACGGGCACTGCCGGCCGGCTTCGGCGGCGTGTCGAGCTGCTCCATCACCTCGCGCATCATGCCGACATCGAATTCGAGGGAGATGGCGATATAGGGCTTCTCCGGGCTTGCCTCGATCACCCGGCCGGATGCGGGCAGCTCGATGCTGATGATCAGCGCCTGCATCTCGGCATAGTCGATCACCCTGTCATGCAACATCAATTGCTTGGCACCCTGGACGATCACACAGAGCGCCGGCCTGTAGATCATCGCATGCGGCATCTTCAGCTCCGTCGAGCGCATGATGTGCAGGCCATCGATGCCGGTCGGAAATATCCCGTTGTCGCCGTCGGGGCTGGCTTCGATGAATTGTGTGAGTGCGTCTTTGAGAGCGGATGACATCGATGGTCTCCAGGGCAGGGTGCCGATGTCGTCATCATAGCAGTGTGACATCGGTCGACAAGGTAGTTGGAGGAATAGGCAAGAAATTCGAGAGTTCCGGCATTCAAGGAAATGGCTCGACGGGCGTAGACTTCCGTCATCAAGCATTCTCTGGAGTATGGCAAATGACGACTGAAAATATCGATAAATCAAAGGCAAAGATCGCAATCATCACAGGCGGCAGCCGTGGTCTCGGCCGAAACACGGCCATTCATCTCGCCCGCCGTGGCGTCGATGTCATCCTGACCTACAACTCAAAGAAGGCGGAAGCCGACAGCGCCGTGGCCGAGATCGAGGCACTTGGACAGAAGGCCGTGGCGCTGCGGCTCGATGCTGGAAGCGTCGCCACGTTCGATGATTTCATCGCGGCCATCGGCCATGCGCTGCGCCAGACCTGGGGGCGGGACCGTTTCGATTTTCTCGTCAACAATGCCGGCACGTCCTATCACGCATCCTTTGCGGAAACGACGGAAGCCGAGTTCGACAAGCTCTACAACGTTCATTTCAAGGGCGTCTATTTTCTGACCCAGAAGCTGCTGCCGCTCATTCAGGATGGCGGCCGCATCGTCAACATTTCCTCCGGCCTTGCCCGCTTCAGCAACCCGGGCTCGTCGGCCTATGCAGCGATGAAGGGCGCGGTTGAAGTTCTCACGCGATATCTCGCCAAGGAGCTTGGTTCTCGTGGCATCGCCGTCAATACGGTGGCGCCGGGTGCGATCCAAACAGATTTCAGCGGCGGCATCGTTCGCGACAATCCCGAAGTCAACAAGATGGTTGCGTCGATGACGGCACTCGGCCGGGCCGGCCTGCCCGACGACATCGGCCCGATGATCGCCTCGCTGCTGTCGGAGGACAATCGTTGGGTCAATGGCCAGCGCATAGAGGTCTCCGGCGGCATGGTGGTTTGAATTAGATATACGGACTTGCTGTCCTTTTTGGCGTCGTATTTAGGACCAATCTTCGATGAGACGAGTTTTCGGGGCCACGCCATTCGGGCATGGTCCTGAGCCTCCGCAGTCGCTCAGGGCGCGGCAGCTTGTGCATTCACCTGCCAGCCATTCACCCACATCTGCCGCAACGCGTCTCCTTCGCCCTTGAACGATCGTCCGGTCGCCTCGCAGCTCTCGATTCTATCGCTGCGGAAGTTGCGGATCGCCTGGCGCAGCTCGCACCATGCGACGATGTTGGCGGTTTCGGCATAATAGATCAGCGCAATCGGGCGGATGATGCGCTCGGTCGCGCGGCCCAGTTCGTCGCGATAGGCGAGATCCAGCTTCTCCTCGTCACGAATGGCGCGGCGTACCAGCGCCAGATCGGTGGCCGAGGCCGATGGCGCGGCAAAACCCCAGGCATGCAGCGCGTTGGCGTCGATGGTCTGGCGCAGGGGCGGCGGCACGGCGCCGGCAATCTTGGCGCTCACCCGCTTGGCCGCCTGCTTCAACTCATCGTCGCCGGTGCGTTCCAGCAGCGCCAGCGACAAGACGATCGCCTCCATTTCCTCGATCGAAAACATCAGCGGCGGCAGGTCGAAGCCGGGACGCAGGATATAGCCGATGCCGCGCTCGCCCTCGATCGGCACCCGCATCGCCTGCAGCGCGGCGATATCGCGATAGACCGAGCGAACGGTCACCTCCAGCCGCTCCGCAATATCGGCGGCCGTCACCGTCCTTTTGGCCAGCCGCAGGATCTGAATGATCTCGAACAGGCGCGATGCCTTGCGCATTTCATCCTCTCAACCTGAAGACTACTGACAACACCCCGTCAGTTGGTCCGATCTATAAGGCTGTCTATCGAATTGAAAATCAACAATTTCCTCTGCTGGATTCGTGCAGGGGAGGATAGGCAACTGACATGGGTTACGCGGAAAATCTCTGGCTCTTCTTTCTTCTTCTCGTCGGTATCATCATCGTACCGGGCATGGATATGCTGTTCGTCCTTGCCAATTCATTGAACGGCGGCAGCAATCGCGGATTGGCCGCCACCGGCGGCATCATGCTCGGCGGCGTGGTGCATTCGCTGAACGGCGCTCTCGGTATCGGTCTGCTGATGCATTTCGTGCCCATTCTTTTCAACCCACTGCTCATTGCCGGTGGCGCCTATATGGCTTTCATCGGGGTCACGCTCATGCGCAGTTCCATCACCGTCGGGCAGGAAGGGCCGGCCGGCAGTCGCTCCGCCTGGAAGGCTTTCCGCCAGGGAGCGGTGACCTGCCTGATCAATCCGAAGGCCTATCTCTTCATCTTTGCCGTGTATCCGCAGTTTCTGAAACCGGATTACGGGCCGATGTGGATACAGGCCGTCATCATGGGAGCCATGACCATAGTAACGCAATTTGCCATCTATGGCGGGCTTGCCGTCACCGCCGGGCGTAGCCGTAATCTGCTGGTCGCCAATCCCCGCGCGACTGCCTTTGCCGGCCGCGCCGCCGGGTTGCTGCTTGTCGCGGTCTCGGCGTTCACCGTCTGGGAAGGGCTCAGGATGGCCTGACTTGGGGATGGCGCAGCCCGTGTGTCGGGAACATGACACTGATTTTGCTAGGTTCTCACCACTTTGTGACTTCATTGCCGGAGCGGAAACCGGCAAACATGTCACCCGTGACCATGCGCCGGCCGCGCACGCGGTCTTTGTGGCTAGTGAGAGGTAGGAGAACAAAATGAAGTGGAAAGCGATTGTGGCGGCAACGGCTTTGGCCGGCATCGCCCTGGGTTCGGTCGTCGCAGCCGACGGCACGCATGATTCCCGCATCGGGATGATGAAGAAGATCGGCGGTGCGACGGGCGCTCTCGGAGCGATTGCCAAGGGCGACAAGCCCTATGATGCCGACATCGTCAAGGCCTCGCTGTCGACGATCGCCGAAACCGCGAAGGCGTTTCCGGATCAGTTCAATCCGCAGAGCGATAAGACCGATGCCGAGGTCAATCCGAAGATCTGGGACAATCTCGATGACTTCAAGGCGAAGGCCGCAAAGCTCTCCACCGATGCAGAGACCGCGCTCGCCCAGCTCCCGGCTGACCAGGCCGGCGTCGGCGGAACGCTGAAGACCTTGGGCGGCAGCTGCGGCGCCTGTCATCAGGCCTACCGCATCAAGAAAGACTAAGCGGTAGGTCGGCCTCGTCTGAAAATTGGTTTCGGCATCCGCATCGGCCTCGCCGCCGATGCGGATGCCTTATGGTTTTAAAGCCGAGATAAAGGGGTAGATGTGATGGCGCGGTTTGTCCGGTGGCTGCTTTGCCTTGTCGGCGTGATCGTTCTTGGCTGTGGCGCGTTCTATGTCGTGACCGCGCCGTCGCCCTTGCCGGCGAGCCATTGGGCCAACCTCGGCGATCCCGATGTCAAGAACGGCGAGATGGTGTTCTGGGCCGGTGGCTGCACGAGCTGTCATGCCGCGTCCGGTGCTCAAGGGGACGCGAAGCTGGTGCTGTCAGGCGGCCTGGCGCTCACCAGTCCTTTCGGCACCTTCCATGTGCCGAACATCTCGCCGGATGAAAAGGCCGGGCTCGGCAGCTGGACGCTGGCCGATTTCGGCAATGCCATGAAGCGGGGTGTCGGCAAAAACGGCGAGCATCTCTACCCGTCCTTCCCGTACGGCTCCTATACCCGCATGAGCGACAAGGACATCAACGATCTCTGGGCCTTCCTGAAGACGCTGCCGAAGAGCAGCAATGTTGCCCCGCCGCATGAACTGCCGTTTCCCTTCAACATCCGGCTGGCGCTCGGCGCCTGGAAATTCCTCTATCTCAACGACCAGCCGCGCGTCGTGCTTGCCAATGCGGACGAGAAGGTCAAACGCGGCCAGTATCTGGTGGAGGGCCCGGGCCATTGCGGCGAGTGTCACACCCCGCGCGATGCTCTCGGCGGCTTCTTGAGCGGCCAATGGCTGGCCGGAGCCCCCAATCCGGAAGGCAAGGGGCAGATTCCCGACATAACACCGGGTTCCAAGAAGATCGGCAGCTGGAGCGCCGGCGATATCGCCAACTATCTCGAAACCGGCTTCACGCCCGAGTATGATTCCGCCGGCGGCTCCATGGCCGAAGTGCAGCAGAATATCGCGCATCTGCCGGCCGCCGATCGCGAGGCAATCGCTGCCTATTTGAAGGCATTGCCGTCGCGGTGAGGCGAAGGGTTTGTTAGACCGCATCTGAGCGCCGGGCGAGATAAAGATGCGTTTCGTATCGCAGCTCGAATGCGCCGCCATTGGCATTGATGGCATCGGCAATGGCGGAAAGAAGCGCTTCCAGTTCCTTCCGCGGTAAAAGCCGATAGCCGGAAAGCGTACGCAGCAGGGCGGTATAGCTTTGCGCGGTATGCTTCCGGCTCCAGCGATAGCAATGCTGTGCCGGCGCTTCGAAATATTCGGATTGGCGCAGCAATTCCGCGAATGGACCGTCCGGCAGATACCATGCCTCTGCCGGAGGCCCGGAGAGTTGAGGTGCATGGCGGGCATGGATATCGGCGAATTTTTCCGCGAATGGTGGCTCGGGCGGCATTGGAACATTGCCGAAAACTGCCAGGGTTCCATCCGGTGCAAGCTGGGCAGCGGTCTTGGCGAAGCGCAACTCAGGCGAAACCCAATGGAAGGATTGTGCCGCAGCGATCAGCTTGAACGCTCCCACTTCGCCCGGCCAAGCCTCGAAGGTGGTCTGCACAAAGCGAACCTTGGCAAATTCCTTAAGACCTTTCCTTGCAACCGCGATCAATTCCTCGCCCGGATCGAGCGCGAGAATGGAAAGGCCTCGGCGTGCAAATCCTTGCGTCGCCTGTCCCGTGCCGCAGCCGATTTCAAGGAGCTTGTCCGTGTCGCTGATGCCGGCGAAGGCGATCACGTCGTCGAAAAGCTCTTCGGGATAGAGGGGGCGGGCATTGTTGTAGAGCTTGGCGACACCATCGAATGTGAACCGCTGTTCCAAGGCACACTCCCTCTAGTTGCAAATCGAAGCCGGTGGCCATTTTTCTAGCGCATTTGCGATAAAGCTTATAGCGGCAATAGCGCGGGATTCGGCAACGGGAGAGAGCAGTCGTGGACGCAAGGGTGGCGCATCAAGTTCCCTATTTCAGCCAATGGGAAACGCCTGACATGACGCTGGCTGTCGTGGCCGAGGGCGCGCAGGTGGCTTTGCTGAGGGACCCGCTCTGGGCGTCTTCCGGCGCAAGCAGCGTCGAAGATTATGCCCGCTGGGCCGGCAATCTCTGCGGTATGGCCTGCCTGAAGATGGTGCTTGCCGCACGCACCGGCAAAACAGTTCCACTCATGGATCTGGCGATGGGATGCAAGGAGCATGGCGGCTATGTCGAGGAGCCGGACGGCAGGATCAAGGGACTGATCTATGCGCCCTTCGTTCCCTTCGTCAGGGAGCGCTTCGATCTGAATGCCAGGGTCGTCACCGGGATTTCCACCGCTGACATTGCCGATATCCTCGGGCAATCGGAGTTCTTCATCGCGTCAGTGCATCACTCGATCCGCTGGTCCGAGACCGAGCCGCCGGCAAAGGGCGGCCATCTGGTGCTGGTGACGGCCATCGATGGAAGCAGGATCCGCTTCCACAATCCGTCCGGTCACGTCGATGCGACGCGTGAGAACGCGGAGATGTCACTGGAGGTATTCGAGAAGTTTTTTGCGGGCCGCGGGATCGCCATCGATCACTAAAGCTTGGAGCAGTCGACGGCAATCCCTGTAAAGGCCGGCATCAGGCCAAAGCCTGCAGATAGCGCATGCCGGTGACCGGACGCGGCTTGAAATCCATGTTTTCATAGAAGCGGTGCGCCTGAACATTGCCTGTCGCGGCTCCCACAGAAAGGAAGCTGCAGCCGGATTTGCGGGCCACTTCGCGGGCGCGGTCGACGAGATGCTGCCCGATGCCGTGGCCGCGATGGCCGTCACGCACGAAGAGATGATGCAGGTCCATGCCCCGCTGTCCTTCCTGCGCCTTGTAGAGCGGCACGAGGATGGCGTAGCCGATCAGCCCGTTCTCGCCTTCGGCCACCAGCGCCGTGATCCAGGGCATCGGGCCGAAAAGATCGCGCTCGAGCTGCTCGGGTGTCGCGCCGGAAGGGTCGCCGTGATGGGCGGCCAGCAGCCGGATCATGTCGTTCAGCTCCGGCAGGTCGCGCGGGTGCGCATTGCGGATGGTCAGAACAGGCGGGCGGAGTAGTGAGATGTCGCTATCGTCTAGCATGGCATTTGCGTCCTTGTTTTTTCAATGAGCCGT
Organism: Rhizobium sp. SG570; assembly: GCF_012275345.1. Taxonomy (NCBI): domain Bacteria; kingdom Pseudomonadati; phylum Pseudomonadota; class Alphaproteobacteria; order Hyphomicrobiales; family Rhizobiaceae; genus Rhizobium; species Rhizobium sp. SG570. The sequence goes on from NZ_JAAZQI010000009.1 coordinate 243,306, forward strand.
CAGGACGCTGCCGATACAACAAAGCCGCCTGACGGCGGCTTGTTGACAAAATGATCTGTCTTGGCCGCCCCTTACAGGTACAGCCAAAAATACGAGCGATTATGGAGCGCGTGCTTGATCATGGGCGCATAGATGATCCGGTTCAGCGTATTTGTCAATGGGGCGCCTCAATGCTCCGCTTCGCATAGTCCGTGGTCCGACAGTGCCCGGATCACATAGCAGTCTTCGATGCTGTGGCCGTCGCAATGCGACACGATACGCTCGAGCTCGTGCTCCAGCCTCTTCAGCTGCGCGATCTTGGTGCGCACATCGTCCAGATGTTCGCGAGCGATGCGGTCAGCCCCAACGCAGGGGCGGTCCGGATGCTGGCTGAGCGAGATCAGCTCCTTGATCGCGTCGATTGTCAAGCCAAGATCCCGGCCGTGGCGTATGAAGGCCAGGCGCTCCAGATCGGTCTTGGAGTAACGCCGCTGGTTGCCCTCGCTGCGGTCGGGTTCCGATACCAATCCCATCTGCTCGTAGTAGCGGATGGTCGGCACCTTGACGCCGGTACGCTTGGACAAGTCGCCGATCGATAACATGGCATGATCTCCGATACCTCTAGTCTCTAGAGCAATATATATGCGAGCGTTCAGGGGATTTGCAAGGGACAAGGCTTCCGTTGCGGCATCAATAATAGTATACCCCCCTATATTAAACATTGAGATTCGGATGTCCCATACCATTCGCCAGCAAGCCAAGCTCCTGTCTCGCGTCCGCCGTCTCAAGGGCCAGATGGAAGCGGTGGAACGCGCGCTCGAGGCCGAGCGGCCGTGCGGAGAGCTGCTGCAGCTCCTAGCCTCCATCCGCGGCGCCCTGACGGGACTGACCGGCGAAATTCTGGAAGATCATCTGCATGAGCATGTGCTCAATGCCGAGGACGAGCAAGCCCGCCGTCAGGCGGTCGATGAAATGTCCGATGTGCTCAAGACCTATCTGCGCTGATCAGGGCTTCGGGACGTTCAAGGAGAATGATGTCATGAGTGTTTCCTCGGATGCTGGCCACAGCCACGTCTTTCTCGGCTCGGATCATCAGCGCAATGAGCGTCGCATCTGGCTCGTCATCGCGCTGACGGCTGTTATGATGGTGGTCGAGATCGGTGCCGGCTCGGTCTACGGTTCCATGGCGCTGATGGCCGATGGCTGGCATATGTCGACGCATGCCAGCGCCATGCTGATTTCGGCGCTTGCCTATCTCTACGCCCGCCGGCATGTGCATAATGCCCGGTTTACCTTCGGCACGGGCAAGCTCGGCGATCTCGCCGGGTTCGCCAGCGCCATCGTACTTGCAGTGATCGCGCTGCTGATGGGTTGGGAGAGCCTGCTGCGGCTCTTTAATCCGGTGGCCATCAATTTCCGCGAGGCGATCGCCATCGCGGCGGTCGGCCTCGTCGTCAATATCGTCAGCGCATGGCTCTTGCGCGAGGATCCCGATCATCATCACCATGGCCACTCCCATGACCATCATCACGACCACGGTCACGCCCATGGCGGCAAGGACAACAATCTGCGTTCGGCCTATGTCCATGTGATTGCCGATGCGATGACATCCGTTTTTGCCATCATTGCCCTGTCGCTCGGCAGCCGGTTCGGCTGGACCTTCCTCGATCCGCTGATGGGTATCGTCGGCGGCCTGGTGATCCTGCAATGGTCGTGGAGCCTGCTGCGCGCATCCGGCGCCATTCTGCTCGATTTCATTCCGCCCGGCGAAGACTTGCCGGACGAGATTCGCGAAGCGATCGAAACGGGCGAGGATCGCATCACCGATCTTCACGTCTGGCAGGTTGGGCCTGGACATCATGCGGCGATCGTCGCGGTGGCAACGCCCGTGTCGCGCGATCCGGCCTTCTACAAGGCTCGGCTTGCCGATATTCATGAGCTTTCCCACGTTACCGTTGAAGTGACTGTCGACAAGGCAGCATAGAATCCGGTAGCAATCGGGCCGGTCGGAGGCTTGCCATATTCCTCGCATAGCCCAAAATCTGCCGATTCCGCTGGAGGCTTTCGCATGCCCATATTGCTTACCCGCCGCCGCCTCGTGGCTGGCTCGGCGCTGTTCCTGCCCGCACTGACATTCGGTGCGAATGCACTCTTCGCGCAGGATGCCGGCACCTCGCCACAGGCGCCCGCCGCCCAAGGCGATTCCGCGACGCCCGACAGCGGGCAGGGCATGGACAGCGATAATGGCGCGCAGGGCAATTCGCAGCTGACTGACGACGTCGACAAGCAGCTGGCGGATCTGGAAAAGAAGACCGGCGGCCGGCTCGGCGTCTCTGTGCTGGATACGGAAACCAACATTTCCCTCGGCTATCGCGAGGAAGAGCGGTTCCCCCTGTGCAGCACCTACAAGGCGCTCGCCGTCGGCTTCGTGCTGACTCGGGTCGATCAGGGTGTCGAAAAGCTCGACCGTCGCGTCACCTACGGCAAGGACGTCGTGGTGACTTATTCGCCGGAAACCGAAAAGCATGCCGGCACCGATGGCATGACCATCGCCGAACTCTGCGGCGCCGCGATCACCTTGAGCGACAACACCGCCGGCAATCTACTGCTCCAGAGCTTCGGCGGTCCTGCGGCGTTGACATCCTGGCTGCGTAGCACCGGTGACACGGAAACCCGACTTGACCGCAACGAGCCTGACGTCAACCAGGCGATCAAGGACGATCCGCGCGATACGACGACACCGGATGCGATGCTGGATTCCATCGGGCTCCTGACACTCGGCAATACGCTATCCGAAACATCGCGCGATCAACTGATCAACTGGTTGGTCGGCAACACCACCGGCGATAATCGCCTGCGCGCCGGCTTGCCGAAGGAGTGGAAGGTCGGCGACAAGACCGGCACCGGCAACAACGGCTCCTTTTCCGATATCGCCGTCGTCTGGCCGCCGGATCGTGGCCCGATCCTGGTGACGACTTTCGTCGCCGAGGGGACCGCGCCTGCGAAGGATATCGAGGCCGTCTTCGCCGACGTCGGCAAGATCGTCACCGGAATGGTGGGGCAATAGCAGGAAATATCGCAGACAAAACAATATGATACGATCGTGACGTGAATCAGGATCCCATCGTCTTCATGTGGTTTCGCAACATGTTCAGGCGATGGATAATGCGGCGGAGGCGCTGTCCGTTTCCTTGTCTGCGTCATTCTCGTCGGTGCCGAGCTTCTGCTTGATCTCGGCTGCGATCTGGTCGTTGATGGCCTTCTGCTCAGCGGAAGGCAGGGCCTTCAAGGAATCTTCCGTCAGATTGTTCTCTTCCAGATATTGCGCCCGGATCTTTTCCGCCGGCGACATGTTCGCCCATTTGGTAAATTCGTCCAGAATGTCCTGGCTGGGCTGCTCGCTCAATGAGGTAGAGCTGCTGTTACTTGTGGTACCGGTGCTGTCTCCACCGGGGCTACCGTCGGTCGCCGAGGACGACGTCGAACCGATCTGGCTGAGCCATAAGCCGGATGAAATGGAGGAGGGGACGCCGCCGGATGCGATGGACGGTGCCTGCGTTTCCTGCTCGCTGCTATCGTCGGGCAAGGTAAAGGGTGAACTGCCGTCGGAGTCAGCATCCTGCTGGCTGCGTATCGGGGTGCTGAAATAATTCTGGGTGCCGTGATGCACTTTCATCGTCATATCTCCCTATGGGTTGACGGACGATGACTCCGCAAGCCTGTCCGGAGCTTAAGCGGCGGGCCTTGTCAGGTGCCGCAGAAGGTCTGCAGCACCCGTTCCGCCGGCAATGGCGGCTCGGCATAAGGCGCAAAGGCAGGCTGGTCCTCATAGGGTTTAGCGAGCACCTTCAGCAGCGCTTCGAACAGGGAGAAATCGTCGTCCTCCACTGCCGCCTGGATCGCCTGCTCGATTCGGTGGTTGCGCGGAATGAAGGCCGGATTGACCTTTCGCATCGCTTGGCCGCGCGCTGCTGCCGTCCGGGGATCGCGGCCAAGGCGCTCGCGCCAGCGTTGAAGCCACGGCGCGATGGATTGCGGATCCTGGAAGGTGGCGGCGAAATCCGTGACATCTTCATCCGCGGCGAGGGTCGCAAGGCGGCGGAAAGCGAGCGTGAAATCCGCGCTCTGCTCTTGCATCGTCGCCAGTAGCGATTGGATCAAGTCGAGATCGCCGTCTTCCTCGTTTGCCAGGCCGATCTTGGCACGCATGCCGGAGAGCCAATAGGCCTGGAAGCGCTCGCCATAGGCTTTGATAACAGTGTTCGCCAGGTCGATCGCCGTATCGACGGATGGGTCGATCAGGGGAATCAGCGTTTCGCCGAGGCGAGCGAGGTTCCACTGACCGATTGCCGGCTGGTTGGCATAGGCATAGCGGCCATTGCGGTCGATCGATGAAAAGACGGTCGCCGGATCATAGGCATCCATGAAGGCGCAAGGGCCGAAATCGATCGTCTCGCCTGATACGGTCATGTTGTCGGTGTTCATCACGCCATGGATGAAGCCGACGTGCAGCCAGCGCGCGATCAGCGCTGCCTGCCGCTCGGCCACGGCCTCCAGCAGCGCGAGATAGGGGTTCGTTCGGTCTCTGATCTCGGGATAGTGCCGGGCAATGACGTGATCTGCCAGTGTCCGCAGGCTGTCCGTATCGCCGCGGGCGGCGAAGAACTGGAAGGTGCCGACACGGATATGGCTTGCCGCAACACGCGTGAAGATCGCGCCGGGCAGCACTTCCTCGCGGTAGACCGGCTCTCCGGTGGTCACCGCCGCAAGCGCCCGAGTCGTCGGAATGCCCAGCGCATGCATGGCTTCGCTGACGACATATTCGCGCAGAACAGGGCCAAGCGCGGCACGGCCATCACCGCGCCGCGAAAACGGCGTCGGACCAGAACCCTTGAGCTGAATGTCGCGACGTCTGCCGTTGCGATCCTTCACTTCGCCAAGAAGGATCGCACGACCGTCGCCAAGCTGCGGCACGAAATTGCCGAACTGGTGGCCGGCATAGGCCATCGCGATCGGCTGCGACCCCGGCAGGAGCTCGTTTCCGGAAAAGATCGCCGCGCCGTTGCGTTCCAGCGCGTCCACGTCTAGCCCGAGTTCCCGTGCCAGTGCCTCATTGAACTTGATCAGCCGCGGCGCGGCAACAGGTGTCGGCGCCTGATCCGCCAGGAATTGCGGCGGCAGGCGCGCATAGCTGTTGTCGAACGGAATGCTAGGTGCCTGATGCGCCTGTGTTTCGGAAAGGGAAGAGCTCATGCCTTTAAAGGTAGGGCTGACGAGGAGGGCGTGCAAGGCGCTTGTTTCTGGTAGGAAGATATCCGTCCCTAGCCCTCTTCCAGCTCTCGGGCCATCTCCGCCAACTTCCTAACCGTATTGAGATTTCTCGAAGTACCTGCCTTGAGCGTAGGCAGCTTTAGCTTCGAGCGCCCCGAGCCGTCGGGATAGTGGACATAGATTTCCTTGCCGGCAACCTGCACTTCTTCCCCGCCCGGCGCGACGAGCTTGTCCAGAGCATCCTTTGGCGCCGCCTCCGGAAGGAAGGTGATGAGCAGATAGTTCGGCTTGGCATGCGGGAAGGGCGAGCCTTCCGCCGCAGCTTCCAAAGCCTGACGGCTGCGCAGGATCACCCCGGGCGATTTGCCCATCTTGCGGGCCAACGCCTCCTCCAAGCGGACCTGCACCTTGGCCTCATCCTCTTCGGAGCGAAAGAGCACATTGCCGCTCTGGATATAGGTCTTCACGTCCGTGAAGCCGATTTCCTCACAGAGCGCCTTCAGCTCCGCCATCGACAATGTGCCGGTGCCGCCGACATTGACGGCACGCAGCAGGGCGACAAAGACGGTCATTCTCTCCTCCCGGCTTCCGCCTACATCCTGTCCGCTACCTTGATGGCGAAGGAATATTCGAAAGCCACTTCCTCCAGGCGCTGGAAGCGTCCGGACGCGCCACCGTGGCCGGCATCCATGTTCGTCTTCAAGAGGATCGGCGCGTCGCCTGTCGTCTTGTCGCGCAGCTTGGCGACCCATTTTGCCGGTTCCCAATAGGTGACGCGGGGGTCGGTGAGGCCGCCGAGCGCGAGGATGGGCGGATAGGGCTTTTCCCCGACATTGTCATAGGGGCTGTAGGCGGCGATCTGCTCGTACTCTTCTTTGCTGTCGATCGGATTGCCCCATTCCGGCCATTCCGGCGGCGTCAAAGGCAGGGTGTCGTCGAGCATGGTGTTGAGCACGTCGACGAAGGGGACGGCGGCGATGATGCCCGCGAATTTCTCCGGTGCCATGTTGGCGACAGCGCCCATCAGCATGCCGCCGGCCGATCCGCCTTCGGCGATGATCTTCGCGTAAGAGGTGAACTTCTGCTCATTCAAATAGTCGGCCGCGGCGATGAAGTCCCTGAACGTATTGGTCTTCTTCTCCATCTTGCCGTCTTCGTACCACGAAAAACCCTTGTCCTTGCCGCCGCGGATATGGGCGATGGCGTAGACGAAGCCGCGATCTGCGAGTGACAGGCAATTGGTGTTGAAACCGGCGGGAATGGCGATGCCATAGGCGCCATAGCCATAGAGCAGGCATGGCGCGGAACCGTCGAGCGGCGTGTCCTTGCGATAAAGCAGGGTTACCGGCACCTGCTCGCCGTCCCAGGCGGGCGCGAAGACGCGGCGGGTGACGTAGTCGGCCGGATTGTGGCCAGAGGGCACCTCCTGCGTCTTCAGCAGGGTGCGCTCGCGCGTCACCATATTGTAGTCGTAGAGCTGGCTCGGCGTCGTCATCGAGGAATAGGAGAAGCGGATGACATCCGTATCGTATTCCGCGGCCCCCTGCAGGCCGAGCGAATAGGCTTCCTCTTCGAAGGCAATCGAATGTTCCTCGCCGCTGTGGCGGTCGCGGATGATGATGCGCGGCAGGCCGTCCTTGCGCTCCAGCCAGATGAGGTGTCGGGCATAGGCCATATGGTTGAGGATCAGCGTGCCCGGCTTGTGGGCCACCACTTCGCGCCAGTTTTCCTTGCCCGGTTTGTCGGCCGGCGTCTCCATGATCTTGAAATCCTTGGCGTCGCCGTCATTGGTCAGGATGTAGAAGACGTCGCCGCCTTCCGTCATCTCATATTCGATCCCCGTCTCGCGCTCCGCCACCAGCTTCGGCTCTGCGGTGAGGTCGGAGGTCGGGATGATGCGGTATTCGCTGGTCTCGTGATCGTGGATATCGATAAAGATGTAATCATCAAGCAGAGAGCCGCCGACGCCCATGAAGAAGCCTGCGTCTTCTTCTTCATAGACGAGCCGGTCCTGCGATTGCGGCGTGCCGACGATGTGATGGAAGATCTTGGAAGGGCGATGGTTCTCGTCCTGCAGCGTGTAGAAGAAGCTCTTGCCGTCGGGCGCCCAGACGCCGCCGCCGCCGGTGTTTTCGAGCACGTCGGCAAGGTCCTCGCCGGTCTCGAGATCGCGGACCTTCAGCGTGAAATATTCAGAGCCCTTGTCGTCATATCCCCAGATGCCGCGGCTATGATCGGTGGAGTGATCGAGGCCTGAAAGGCGAAAATAGGACTTCCCCTCATTCTCCTTGTCGCCGTTCAATAAAAGCTTGCGGTCGCCGCCGTCGCGGGCCTCGCGGAAATAATGCGGCTGCTCGCCGCCGGTGACGAAGAGCGTCCCGTAAGCGTAGGGGCCGTCCTTGACCGGCACCGAGCTGTCGTCCTCCTTGATGCGGCCCTTCATCTCGCCGAAGAGAACCTTCTGCAGCTCCTTCGTGTCGGCCATCGCGGCATTCATGTAGGCGTTTTCGGCCTCCAGATGCGTGCGGATTTCCGGGGCCAGGATCGAAGGATCCTTGAACATTGCCTGCCAGTTGTCGGCGCGCAGCCATGCATAATCGTCGCTGCGGCTGATGCCATGACGCGTATCCGTAATGGTTTTTTTCGGGGCGGCAGGCGGGGTAGGAAGGTTCTTGAAAACTGACACGGGAGCGCTTTCTCTGGTGTGAAAGTCGGATGCGAGGAGAAGAGAGAAATAGAGGGCGGCTGCATGAGGTTCAATAGGCAAGTGCCCCGTCAAGTTTCATGCAAGTCGCCGATATTAGTCTCGATCGAACAGGCGGCTTGCGGGAGAACCGATTGGGGGCTGCCTTGATGAGACCACATTCTTTACCGAAGTCGGCATACAATGCGTCGACATAAGGGCGGTTGAACCGCCTTCCCCGAGGGGAGCGGACGCAATCAAATTCGGAAAAATGCAAGGGACCGGTCATCATGCTGAAACTCTTTGCCATCCTTATCCCTTTGGCTTCTTTCGCTAACTCTGCCTTCGCTGTTGATGTGACCATGAAGAAGGAGTTGGAAAAGCTTGATCCTTCCGAGCGGATGGAGCAGGCATGCGACGCGGAGGCCATGAAGCGGATTGGCACGGAAAAGACGGGTTTCAAGCCCGACAAGGTGATTGCCTATACGTTCGGCGACCCGGCGATGAACCCGGATTCGATGAATGCGCCCGGCGCGGTCTTCCGCAGCAAGGGTGACTGGTATCATCTCTCGTATGTATGCGTCACCGGCCCGCAGCACATTCATGTTCGGGACCTGAGTTATCAGATCGGCGATAAGGTGCCGCGCGACAGCTGGCAGCAGCACTATCTTTACGACTAAGCGCCCAAGGCATTTTCAGGAAAATTGCGCAGCGATGCTGTGAAGCCGCTGGAAGGCTCTATCTCCGCTTTTGCACGTCCACGCGCGTGAGTTCCGACAGGATGTGTTCCTGCACATCCGAAGGCTGCCGGCGGACGGCATCCGTCAGGTCGCGCAGCGTCGCCCTGAGGCTATGAAGCTGATCGACCAGATCCATGACGACATCGACGCCGGGCTGGTTGAGGCCCATGGCATTGCTGAGGTCGAGAATAAGCTGGCCGCGCGCGATGTCCGCCTCGCGGAAATTCCGGCCCTGATCCGTCACTTCCGGCACCAGCCAACCCTCAGAGATCCAGACTTCCAGAACTGTGGTCTCGATTTCGAGGTGCAGTCGAAACTCTCTCTCATCCATCGCCTATCCTCCCATGGTCTTTCTGGGATCTTGCGTCTTGCCGGCCTCCCATTCGGAGGCGAAACGCGTGAGTTCGGGATCCGCCGCATCCGGAAGGACTACCTTCAGGGTGACGTAGGCGTCGCCGTTTTCCTTGCCGCGCACCGGTGCGCCCTTGCCCTTCAGCCGCAGCACCTTGCCGGTATTGGAATTCGGCTGCAGTGTCACGGTGACAGGACCGGAGGGTGTTGGGACCCGGATCTTGCTGCCGAGCACCGCCTCGGTTAGCGAAATCGGCAGTTCCAGCCGGATATCGTCGCCGTCTCGGGTGTAGAAGCGGTGCGGACGGACATGCACCGCAATCAATGCATCTCCAGGCTTGCCGCCATTGATGCCGGGTTCGCCCTTGCCCTTCAGGCGCAGGGTCTGCCCGTCGCGGGTGCCCGGCGGTATCTGAACGTCGAGCGCCGGCCCGTCAGGCAAGCTGATCTGCTTCTTCGCGCCGTTGATGGCATCAAGAAAGTCGGCTTCCATCGAATAGTGACGATCTTGACCCTGCATTTGGGATTGGCCTCGGCTGCGCCGTGAGAAGAAGTTGGAAAATATGTCGTCGGCATCGCCGAAATCGGCGAATCCTCCGGCATTCCGATAGGGACCGCGCTGGCCTTCGTTCGCGGCATAATCGCGGTAGTAGTTGCGCGGTGCCTGCTCGGTGCCGCTGCTGTCGATCTCGCCACGATCGAAACGCGCGCGCTTCTCCTCATCGCCTACAATGCCATAGGCTGCCGAGACCTCCTTGAACTTGTCCTCGGCTTGCTTGTCGCCGGGGTTGAGGTCGGGATGCAGCTTTTTGGCAAGCTTGCGATAGGCGTTTTGAATATCCTTTTGCGGGGCGTCCCGTTTTACGCCCAGAACTTCATAGGGATCGCGACTCATGCATGTCTCTCTTTGGGAGCACGGAAAAATAGGCAGATAGTGATAGAGCGGCCTCATATCAATCGTAGCATAGACGCGGCCAGGTTGAAGCCCGGACCTCGATGCTTTGCAGAGTCACGGCATTTGTGATGCGAAATGGGCATGTTTGCCGTCGGCTTGCCATATTTCCGGCGTGTTGGCGGATGATGGCGAACGCCGAGGCGGAAAACCTATGGCAATCACGTGCCCCTTCCGCCAGATTTCATTTGCTCGATCCGCTCGGTGGCTGCCCGATGAACCGTTTTTTGCTGACGTCCGCATTCCTTGTCGCTGCCGTTCCGGTTGCCTTCGCCGCTCAGCCGACGCAACAGCCTGCCGGCTGGCCTGAGCTTCCACCAAAGGCCCCTGTCTCGAACGTCAAGCTCGTCGAGCCGCATCTGCACGTCAATCGGGCAGGGAAGGGCGCGCCGCGCATCGCGCTGACGTTCGATGCCTGCATGGGCAAGACCGATCCGCGCATTCTCAGCACGCTGGTCGATCAGCATATTCCGGCGACGATCTTCGTCACCGCGCGCTGGCTGCGCACCAATCCGGATTCGCTTGCCGTCTTCCTCGCCCATCCCGACCTTTTCGAGCTGGAAAATCATGGGCAGAACCATATTCCGGCCGTCGATGTTCCGACCAAGGTCTACGGCATAGCCGCTGCCGGATCGCCGCAGGCGGTAGCTCAGGAAGTGAAGGGCGGAGCCGACGCCATGATTGCCGCCGGCATCCAGCAGCCGCGCTGGTTCCGTGGCGCGACCGCGAAATATACACCCGCCGCCATTATGCAGATCCGGGGCATGGGCTATCGCGTTGCCGGATATTCCGTGAACGGCGACAGCGGCTCGCTGCTGCCGGCCAAGATGGTGGAGAAGCAATATGCCTCCGCCAAGGACGGCGATGTCATCATTTCCCACATCAACCAACCGACGCATGCGGCGGGAGAGGGCGTGGCGGCAAGCATCCTGGCGCTGAAGGCCAAGGGCGTGCAGTTCGTCCGCCTGCAGGATATCCCCGAAAAGGGCGACGACGGCACGACGAACTGATGGCGTAAGCCTCGGTTTGTCTCAGCCTGGCAATTGCGGCTGGGTTTTTTCCTCGATGAAGAGTTCATCGACGACGGTCATGACGATCAGCGAAAGCGGCAGCGCCAGCATGGCGCCGATGGCGCCCCACATCCATGTCCAGAAGATGATGGCGAGGAACACGACAAAGGGGTTGAGCTCCCATTGGCGGCCCATGACCGCGGGAAACACCAGGTTCTCCACCGCAAGATGCACAGCAAAGAAGGCCGCAGCCGGCGCTAGAGCAAAGATGATGTCCGATTGCGTGATGATGCCGGCGATCGCGAGCGCAATCGTCATCGTCGTCACGCCGAGGAACGGGATGAAACTCGAGAGGAAGGCAAATACGCCCCAGAGTATCGGCACGCTCATACCGCCGACATAAGCGATAACAGTCATGGCAACGCCGATGCCGGCATAGATCAGCGAGGCCGTGGCGAAATAAAAACCGAGCACCCGCTCCACCGCATTGATGATGCGGATTGCCGTCAGTCTCGACTCCCTGCTGGAAAAGGTCATGATGATCGTTTTACGCAGGGTAACCCGGCCGGAGAGAAACAACAGGAGCGCAGCAAAGAAGATCAGTATTTGAACGATGGCCGGTGTGAGATTGCTGGAGAGAAGATGCAAGACATTGCCGCTGTTTTCCAGCAGCGTGGTGATGGACATGGGACCGCTCTGGAAAGTCTCCGGGGAAATATGCAGCCATTTGAACCGGTTGAGATAAGGCATCAGCCTATCGGAGGTTCGCTGGAAGAAATCGGGAGCCTCCTGAGCCAGCGTTGCCAGCGGCCCGGCGAGCGCGTTGACGACGAGGACGATGGCCAGTGCTACCGCCGACGACAGGAGGATGGCGTTGAGGACACGGGGCACGCCAAGTCTGCTTAGTTTCTCCGCCGCAAGACCAAGGATCATCCCGACCACGACGGCAAGCGTCACCGGAATCAGGATCATCGACATCATATAGACGCCTGCAAGCGCCAGGATGAGGAAGATGCCTATGGTCGCCCATGAGGCGGCGACATGAAGTTTGCCATTTGTTGGATAATCCGCCAGTTCGGCCGCGTCGGCTTCGTTGCCATATCCGCCCGCCCCGGATCCGCTTTCCTGCGCCGCCGTTCCGCTTGCATGCCTGCCGGCGATTTTATCGATCTCCATCCCATCAAATCCCCGAAGGCACGATCGCCTTACCACTAAAACGCGAAAGGGCCGCTCCAGTTCCGGAACGGGCCTTGTCATGCTTGGTCAGCCGGGCAAATTACGCGACCAGGTTCAGCCCGATGCCCCAGGGATCCCGCAGCGAAACGCCGCCGTCGCGCTTCTGGGTCTTGATCTCATGCTGGTCGAGGGCGGCCACGGCCTTATCGAGCGAGGCTTTGTCGTTGAAGCGCAGGGTGTAGTCAGAAAGGCCGGTCATGTGTTCGGAGCGCACTCCCGCGCCGCGGCTGTTCCAGGTGTTGGCGCCGAGATGATGGTGATAGCCGCCGGTCGCAAGGAAGGTGGCGCCGGGATAGCGCGCGGCCATGACCTTCATGCCGAGAACGTCGCGATAGAAGGCGTTCGCCTCTGCCACGTCGCCGACCTGCAGGTGGATGTGGCCGATCGCCGAGCCTTCGGCTATACCGTCCCAGCGGTCCTGCGGAGCGCTTTCATAGAGCTGCTGCAAGTCGAGCCTGAGGGTCGCCATCTCGACGGTGCCGTCGCCATGGAACGTCCACTGCTCGTGTGGCCGATCGGCATAGATCTCGATGCCGTTGCCTTCCGGGTCCGACAGATAGATGGCTTCGCTGACGATGTGGTCGGACGCGCCTTCGAGCACGACGTTATTATGTGCTGCATGACGAAGCCAGCGGGCGAGTTCAATCCGGCTCGGCATGAGGAAGGCGGTGTGAAACAGGCCAGCCGCCGTTTGCGGCGCGCGCACGGCCGCGCGATCCGTTGTGAGGGTCAGGAGAGGTTGGCCGGCGACGCCCAGGACTTCGCCACTTGCCGTCTTCTCGACCACCTTGAGGCCGAGCATGTCCTGATAGAAGCGCGACACCAGCGGCAGGTCGGTGACCACGAGATGCGATTGGCCGACATAGGCAGGACGCGTCAGCGCATAGGAGGGGGCGGTTTCGGTCATGGGTTATTCCAACCTCGATGTTCTGGAAAGGCAACCGGCGTGGACGGCAGGAAACCGTCAGCGGTGGGCGGGAGATTTTTCGCCGGTTGATATGCCTCTTCGATGTCCTCTCGCCCGCTGTACTTGCCATCCTATATGGCGGATTTCGATTGTTCACAGAAGGCCAGAAATTGCGGATTGAGCGTTCGCTCCCTGTTGACGAGATACTCCACGCGTTCACGAAGATTTATTGAAATGCCCGTTTGGTGCGGTTGCTTCCACCTCGGTGAGGTGCAAGAATCGGGCTGCTACGGAATTGGAACGCGCACAGATGGCCGAATATAGAGGCATTCGCTGGGCTTATGATCGATACGAAGTGATCGCAGACAGCATTGTCAACGGCGTCGGCGTCGTCTTTGCGCTGATCGGCGCGACCGTATTGATCTTCTACGCGACCGTCTGGAGCTCCTACGGTGGGATCGCTGCCGCCTGGATCTACGGTGTCGGTCTCGTGCTGACCTTGGGGATGTCCTTCGCCTACAATGCCTGGCCCGTATCGCATACCAAATGGTTCCTGCGGCGTTTCGATCATTCCTTCATCTATGTGCTGATTGCCGCCACCTACACACCCTTTCTCGAACGCGGCGCGGAGGATCCGCTGCTGCTTGCCATGCTGATCGCAGTCTGGGCTTTTGCAGCCTTCGGCATCGTGCTGAAATGCTTCTTTCCGGGGCGTTACGATCGGCTGGCGATCCTGCTTTATCTCGTCATGGGCTGGAGCGGCGTGATCGTGGCCAAGCCGGTCTCGACCTATATCCCGTTCGCGTCGATGCTGCTCATCGTCATCGGCGGGGTGATCTACTCGCTCGGCGTCATCTTTCATGTCTGGGAAAAGCTGCGCTTCCAGAACGCCATCTGGCATGGCTTTGTCATTGCCGCCGCCGCCGTGCACTATTCGGCGGTGTTGACGTGCTTCAGCCTGTCACCGGAAAACTTTTGACGACCTGCGCCGTCGGCGTGCATTTCTTCGTGGGGCGCAGGCTGCGCACCAGGCGCATGACCATGGCGTCGTAGCGCTGCATGTCCGCCTTCGAATAATCCATCTGGAAAAAGGCCGCTCCGCCGTTGCAGAGGGCTACGCCGCGCACATAGACGATACGACCCTGCTTTGTGCCGGAGAAGCTGATGCCGCGCGAGTTCGATTTGGAGTAGGAAATCTTCCAGCCCTGATCCTTGGCGAGCGCCACGCGCACATTCGCTTCCGTCGAGAAGTCGCCGTTGGGGATGATCGTGCTGAAAACCTGCAGCATGGCAGATCGATCCGCCGGCGACAGGGAAAGGCGGTTGGCATCGTCTGATGGGGCCGAGAGATGAAATTCCGACGGCAGCTCGATCGCATAGCCGAAGCCCGTATTGTCATAGGACCACCAGTCGGCGGCAAACGCCGACGCAGGGGAAAGAAGCAGGAGGGCGGTCAGGCGCGCGAGCATTGCGGTTTCCGGGAGGCTGGATCTGCAAACCGATCAAGAATAGCGCATTTTTCAGCAGAAATTCCATAGCGATTCTAAGAATAAGAATAAAATAGCCTAAATTCGTTACAGCTTCATTGCGAGCCATGCACGTTTAGCGGCTTATTCGACACGGAAGCCGTTTGTGCCGGACTTCTGAGCCTCGATGCTGTGAAACGATCGTTGTCGGAAACATGGTGCGCATCCTCAACCTGTAGGCTGTTCCTGCCGAAAGCCGATTTCAGTGGTTTAATCCCGGTTTTATTCCCGCAGGACTTGAGACGGTCCCGCCTTTCGCCTATCCCTGCAACCTAGCTCCGGCCATGCCGGATTCCGCATTGGTGTTCAGCAGGGAGAGGACATGGCCGGTTTCGCGGGCCTGACATTCCTGGCTCTAAGTCTGCCCTTTTTCGGTGCGCTGATCGCGTCCGTCATCGTTCGGTGGTTTGGGCACCATGCGGCTTGGCCGTTGGCGCTGCTTCCTGCGCTGGCCTTTCTCCATTTTACGAGGTTTCTCCCCGACATTGCCTCAGGGCAGGTCGTCCGGGGCGGTTTCGATTGGGTGCCGAGCCTCGGCTTGCGCTTTTCATGGCTGCTCGATGGTCTGTCGCTGACCTTTGCTTTGCTCATCACCGGCATCGGCACGCTGATCGTTCTCTACTCAGGCGGTTATCTGAAGGGGCATGCGGATCTCGGGCGCTTCTTCTCCTTCATCTTCCTGTTCATGGGCTCGATGCTCGGCCTTGTCGTTTCGGACAGTTTCCTCACCTTGTTCGTCTTCTGGGAATTGACCTCGATCACCTCCTTCCTGCTGATCGGGTTCGATCATCAGCGGGAGGCGTCGCGCCGGGCGGCGCTGCAGGCACTGGTGGTCACCGGCGGCGGAGGGCTGCTGTTGCTCGCGGGCCTGCTGCTCATCTGGCAGATTACCGGCGTTGGCTCGATGTCCGACCTGCTGAAAGCCGGCGATGCCTTGCGCGGGAGCCCGCTCTATCTCGCAGCCCTGATCCTGGTGCTCGGCGGCGCCTTCACCAAATCGGCGCAATTTCCGTTTCATTTCTGGCTGCCGAACGCCATGGAAGCGCCGACCCCCGTATCGGCCTATCTGCACTCCGCCACCATGGTGAAGGCGGGCGTCTATCTGCTGATGCGGCTCAATCCGGCCATGGGTGGGACGATGGCCTGGCAGACGATCCTCCCGATTTTCGGCGCTGCGACGCTGCTGGTCGGAACCTTGCTTGCCATACGGCAGACCGATTTGAAGTTGAAGCTGGCCTATACGACGGTCTCCTCCCTAGGCCTGCTCGTGTTGCTCACCGGTTTCGGCTCGGATTACGCCGTCGAAGCCGCCGTCCTTTATCTGGTGGCGCATTCGCTGTTCAAGGGCGCTCTGTTCATGATCGCCGGCATCGTCGACCACGAGACGGGAACGAGAGATATCACGCGCCTGGGCGGCCTGCGCTCCGCCATGCCGCTGACCTTCGCTGCCGCCCTGATCGCCGCCATCTCGATGGGCGGCCTGCCGCCCGCTTTCGGGTTCCTCGCCAAGGAGGAGATCTATGCGGCTCTGGCACAGGCCTCGCCGGGCGCGATCATTTTGACGATCGTCGCCGTTGCCGGCAATGCGCTGATGTTTGCCATCGCCTTTGCCGTGGCGCTGAGGCCCTTCGTCGGGCCGACGACCGAGACGCCGCAGCATCCGCATGAGGCGCCTCCACTGCTCTGGCTCGGACCGGTAGTGCTTGCCTTGCTCGGTCTCGCTTCGGCTCTGCTCTCGGGTCTATGGCATGCCTATGTCTCGTCGCCGATGGCCAGTGCTGTCAGCGGCAAGGGATTGCAGATATCGGTGTCGCTCGTCCCGCATGTCGGTCTGCCCCTTGCGCTGTCGGTGGCGACCGTGTTGATCGGCATCCTTGTCTATTGGAAGCTTGATCGCGCCCGCTTTTTCATGTCGGTCGTCTTGCGGGCTCTGGGCCCGGGGCCGGACCGCGGCTTTGATGGCTTCATTTCCAGCCTGGTGCGATTGTCACACCTCGTCTCGCGCGTCCTGCAACCCGGCCGCCTGGAAATCTATGTCACCGTGACCTTTGTTTGCCTTGCAGCCACGCTGTTGATCCCGCTCATCATCCATGGCGAACTGCCGGCAATCCCCTCATGGCCGAATTTGCAATGGCATGAGGCGACGATCTTCCTCATCGCCGTTATAGGGCTTGCTGCCGTCGTCCTTGCGCGCGACCGGCTGACCGCCATCGTTTCGCTCGGCATTCAGGGTTTTGCCGTGGCCGTCATCTTCCTGCTGTTCGGCGCGCCGGATCTGTCTTTCACGCAATTCATGGTCGAGACTCTTTCCGTCGTGATCCTTGCCATGGTGATGACGCGGCTGCGTCTGTCTTCCTCGGATCGCCGGCCGCCGTTGAAAATGGTCGCCCATGCCGCGCTTGCGATTGCTTGCGGCGTCGGCTTCGGCCTCCTGTTGCTGAAGGCGACGCAGGCACCCTTCGACCTGACATTGACGGCCTTCTTCAATCACTATTCGAAGCTGATCGCCCATGGCGACAACGTCGTCAATGTGATCATCGTCGATTTCCGCGGCACGGACACGCTCGGCGAGATCGCCGTTGTGGCCATTACCGGGCTTGCGATCTTGGCGCTGATCCGCATCCGGGCGGGTGGCGAGCGCAAGCTTGCGGCCAACGATCCTGATCTTGAGGAAAAGTTGGAGGCTGAGCGTTCATGAACACGCTGATCTTCCGCACCGCCGCGCCGTTTCTCACTGCACTGATGCTGCTCTTTTCCGTTTTTGTCCTGTTGCGCGGCCATAACGAGCCTGGCGGCGGCTTCATCGGCGGGCTGATCGCGGCCTCCGCCCTGGCGATTTATGGCATTGCTTGCGGCGTGACGGCGGTGCGGCGCGCGATCATGTTTCATCCGCTGGCGATTGCCGGCTTCGGCCTGCTGGCGGCGACCGTCGCCGGTTTCCTGTCCGTCTTCTCCGGCGTGCCGTTCATGACCGGGCTGTGGATCTATCCGCATCTGTTCGGCGTCGAAGTGCCGCTTTCCACCGTCATGCTCTTCGATATCGGCGTCTATCTGGTCGTCGTCGGCGCCATCACCTCGATCGCGCTCGCGCTCGAAGAGCGGGAGGTGGATTGATGGAGGTCGTCTTTTCCGCTTTGGTCGGCCTGTTCTTTACGGTCGCGATCTATCTGATGCTGTCGAAATTCTCGATCCGCATCATGCTCGGCATCGCGATCCTGGGCAATGCCGTCAACCTCTTGCTCTTTACCGCCGGCCGGGTAACTCCCGAGGTGCCGCCGATCATCCCGCGAGGTGCGACTACGCTCGATCTGGCTGCTGCCAACCCGCTACCGCAGGCGCTGATCCTGACGGCGATCGTCATCTCATTTTCGTTTCTCGCCTTTCTGCTCGTCCTGACCTACCGGGCCTATCAGGACCTCAAGACGGACAATACCGGCGAGATGCTGGTGGCCGAACCGGACGAGCGGCCGCTGCCGCCTTTGGGGTACTGACGAATGGCAGGACCAGCCGACACCGCTGTCGATCTCTCTGCCGCGCTGGTGGCTGCGCCAGTGCCGCTCGGGCATTGGCTGGTGATCCTGCCGGTGGCCCTGTGCATCAGCCTTGGTGCGATACTTCTGATGTTGCGTAACCGGACGGAATGGCACGCCTGGATCGCCATTCCCGGCTTGCTGCTGCTGGTGCTGGTCGATGCCGCCTTGCTTTACAGGGTCGCCAGCGATGGGCCGGTGACGATGGTGATGGGCCGATGGCTGCCGCCGTTCGGCATCGCCTTCAGCGTCGATCTTCTCGGCGCGATCATGGCCCTGACGGCGGCTATCGTCGCGCTCGCGGGCGGCATCTATTCGCTCGGCGAGATTGTCACCAGCGGGCGCCGCTATGGTTTTTTCCCATTTCTGCTGCTGCTGCTTGCCGGCGTCAGCGGTGCTTTCCTGACCGGCGACGTCTTCAATCTCTATGTCTGGTTCGAGGTGCTGCTGATATCGTCTTTCGGCCTGCTGATCCTCGGTTCAGAGCGGGAACAGATCGACGGCGCGTTGAAATATGCCGTGCTCAATCTCATCGCCACCACGCTGTTTCTGGTCTCCGTCGGCTATCTCTATGCCATCTTCGGCACGCTCAACATGGCCGACATCGCGATGAAGGCGAGGGCTGGCGACAGCAGCGGGCCGCTGATGACGCTGGCAGGCCTGTTCCTGCTCGCCTTCGGCATGAAAGCGGCTGCCTTCCCCGTTAATTTCTGGCTTCCCGCCTCCTATCACACGCCGCGCATCACCGTTTCGGCCCTGTTCGCCGGCCTGCTCACCAAGGTCGGCGTCTATGCTCTCATCAGGGTTCTCGTCATGTTGCTGCCCGTCGAGCGCGCCGAGCTTGGCCCGGTCATTACCGTCGTCGCCATCGCGACGATGCTTGCAGGCGTGCTGGGCGCGCTCGGCGAAAATGACATTCGCCGCATGCTTGGCTACATGGTCATATCAGGCATCGGCACGATGCTGGCGGGCGTGGCACTCGGTAGCGCCGATGGTCTCAGCGGGACGATCTTCTATGCGCTGCACTCGATGGTGCTGATGACGGCGCTCTACCTGCTGGCCGGCCAGGCCGCCCGGCTCGGCGGCGGCTTTTCGCTGACTTCGCTCGGTGGGCTTTATCGGCGGAGCGGTTGGTTCGCGGGCCTCTCGCTGGTGCTGTTCTTCGCCGTCAGCGGCCTGCCGCCTTTTTCCGGCTTCTGGCCCAAGGTCGTCCTGGTGAAGGCGGCGCTTGCAACAGGCGCCTGGTGGCTGGCCGCCGCGATCCTGCTGGTCGGTTTCCTCACGACGATCGCCTTCGGCCGGGTCTTCCTGCTGGCGTACTGGCGCCCGGGGAGTGAGGGAGGCGCTGTGGCCGTTGAGCCGATCAGATGGCAGGCCGGTCTGCCGCTTCTCGCTCTTGCCGCGCTGGTCGTCGGTTTCGGCCTTTTCCCGGAGCGCCTTTTGCATCTGACGCAGCGCGCCGCGGCAGACCTTGAAGAGCCATCCGCCTATCTGCACTCTGTCTTTCCTGCTGCTGGGGGCGTGCAATGATCCTGTTCGTCTTCAATCTGCTGCTTGCCATCGTCTGGGTCGCCGTCACCGGCAGCGCCTCCTTCATGAATTTGGTGTTCGGCTTTCTTCTTGCGGCCGTTGCGCTTGGGATCGTGCGGTCATCCTATGGCGGCGTCCTTTACCTCGGCCGTGTCCGCCGAATACTCGCGCTGTTGCTGTTGTTTCTGTGCGAGCTTGCCAAATCCGCCTGGGCCGTCGCCATGGCCGTCATGAGCCCGAAGATGGATGTAAAGCCTGGGATTTTCGCCTTCCCGCTGACAGTCGACCGCGATTTCGAAATCACGCTGCTTGCCAATCTCATCACGTTGACGCCCGGCACCCTTTCCGTCGATGTTTCCGATGACCGGAAGATCCTCTACGTGCACGCGCTCGACTGTTCCGATCCGGACGCCATCAGGCGGAGCATTGCCGAGGGCTTCGAGCGTCGGATCATGGAGGCTTTCCGATGATCACCGCATCCATCGTTTCGGCCGCCGCTATGGTGGCGCTCGGCATTCTGAGCATCGCCTTTTTGCTGACCGTCTATCGCGTGGTCGCCGGCCCGACACTGCCGGATCGTGTTCTGGCGCTCGACATGCTGGTGGCGGTTGCCATCGGCTTCATCGCCGTCATCGCCATCAAAACCGGCTTCACGCTCTATATCGATATCGCCATTTCGCTTGGCCTTGTCGGCTTTCTTGCTACCGTTGCCTTTGCCCGTTTCATCCTCACGCACGCGCAGTCCAAAGCGCCGGTGCAACCTCACGTGGCGCGGGACAGTGGCAACGCGCAGCAGGGCAAGAAAACCCGCAAGAATAGTCGTCGGCAGAAGGGAGGGCGGTAGTGGAATTGTTCTGGGCTGTCATTGTTGCCGCTCTGCTGTTGGCCGGCGCACTATTCTCGCTGATCGCCGCGATCGGTATCGTTCGTCTACCCGATCTCTACAGCCGCATGCATGCCGCGTCGAAAGCCGGAACTGTTGGTTCCGGTCTTTTGCTACTTGCAGTCGGTATTCATTCGCAGGACTTATCGATATTGGCCCGTGCCTTGGCAGGTTTCGTCTTCTTCGTGCTGACCGCGCCGATTTCGGCGCATCTTCTTGCACGCGCGGCACATAAGGCCGGTCATCGGTTGACTTTGCCCTCGGTGAGAGACGAACTGTTGACGGGACAAATGCCGAAGCGCCTGTCCAAAACAAGGCGCTAACAAACGCAAAGATTGTCGGAAAAGCAATACATGTTCGCCTCTTTAGTTATCTATTTTTAATAGATGAGATTTTTGAGAAGAAATGATGGGATTAAAAACTGGACATTTGGGTAAAGAGTGCTAATTCAGATTCAAGTAGAGTTTTGATGTTGAGTTAGTCTCGACCGGGTATAAGTTCTCGATGCTTTGATCTTTCTTTGGAGCAAAGCTGAACAAAGCTTTCTTCCGGTTAATGATTGGGGATCATTTTCCCTAATCACTAATTCTGACATCAGACGGTATAGAAGCGGTTTTCGTCGCATGACGTCTAGGGGTGGATTTCACGCGATAAGAAACGTGGCGTAAAGCACCGCTTTTTGCTGGAGGCTGCTACGAATGCGGGCAATGCGTTAGTGCGGATTGCCTGGCGCAACGAGACCTGGAATCGATATGATTTCCGGGGCTCCGCGCGGTTTATACAGCAATGCTGTGCCTTGCGCGCTCGATGGAGGCGCGGCCAGCAGGCAAGCCGATGAACAGGAGAACAAAATGACAGATACGGCCCTTGGCAATGGGCACGAGTTACTGGTTGAGCTGACAGCCGATATAGTCGCGGCTTATGTCAGCAACCATGTCGTCCCGGTCAGCGACCTTCCGAATCTGATTTCCGACGTACATTCCGCCTTGAGCAGCACCTCGGCTCCGGCTCCTGCCGTTACCGTGGTTGAAAAGCAGAAGCCGGCCGTATCCGTTCGCAAATCTGTACAGGATGATCAAATCACTTGTTTGGAATGCGGCGGCAGCTTCAAGTCGCTGAAGCGTCACCTGATGACCCATCATGGTCTCTCGCCTGAAGAATATCGCGAGAAATGGGATCTGGCGGCTGACTACCCGATGGTGGCGCCGGCCTACGCGGAAGCACGTTCACGGCTTGCGAAGGAAATGGGTCTCGGCCAGCGTCGCAAGCGCGGCACTCGTTAAGCGCCCAGGAGCGATTTCAGGAAAAGTGCGTAGCGGTTTTCCGTCCGGAATTGCGCAATAACAATCACGTAGGGCGGTTGGGCGATTCCGTGAGACGCGTAACCGCCCTAGCTGGTCTGCAGAAAAACCCGGCTTGCGAGCCGGGTTTTGTCTATCATCGTGACGCCAGCCGGGCCTATGCTGCGGCTCTCACGCGGGCTTCTTCGCGGATGCGCTTGATCATGGAGCGCAGTCCATTGGCGCGCTGCGAGGAGAGATGCTCGACGAGGTCGATCTTGCCGAAGACATCGAGCGCATCGAGCGCGGCAATTTCGGACGCCGGTTTGCCGGAATAAATGGCAAGCACGATCGCCACCAGCCCGCGCACGATATGTGCGTCGGAATCTCCCTCGAACGTCAGGACCGGATTTTCAGGGTCGCCGGACGCATGCGTCACGAGCCAGACCTGACTGGCGCAGCCCTGCACCTTGTTTTCCAGCGTCCGTTTATCTTCCGGTAGATCGGGCAGCGCCTTGCCGAGCTCGATCACGTAGCGGTAGCGATCCTCCCAGTCGTCCAGGAAGGAAAAGTCCTCGATGATCTTGTCAAGCGTTGCCATCAAATCGATCCAATTTGTCCATCGACTTTGGATATAGGCGAAACGACGGGCGATTTGAACCCGCGGATAAAAAGAACGCCGCTGGCCTGTCGAGGCTGCGGCGCGCAAGGTGGGCCAAAGAAAAGGCGTCAGGTTCGCGGACGCGGCATCGGCAGCGGCACGGAAGAGGGCAGCTTGACCGTGCCGGTGATCAACACGTCGGCGGTTTCGGTGCCGATGACGCGCTTGACGGGCATCGGTTGGGTCGTGGCGACGACCTGTTCGGGGCTCACGCGCGCTGCCGCAGTGTTGACGGAAGAATTTGAAGACTGATCCTTGAAGTGGCGCCCGAGCATGTCGTAGGCGACGCGTGCGCCGTCGCGGGCCTGATAACCGAGGGCCGTCAGCGTTTCACCGCCCTTCATACAGACATCCGGCTTCTCGGAGCACATCGCGCCGACATATTGGACGACGCCTGTGGCGGCCGAAAGCGCGTCGGAGACCTGCACGGTTGGCTCTCCCGCCGGGCGGGGGTCGCCCTCGGGCTTCGCGAAGATCGGCAGGAACATGAGAACCAGCGAGAACCAGAACCCTGTTCTAATGAGAAACCACATTTCCTTGCCCACTTTCTCTGTCATCCGGCTCGGTCGCCGATTCGGACTTGTCTGTCCGATGTGGCTCGAACCCTATCCGGCAGAGGACAACATCACTTTTCAAAACTCCTCGGCATTTTCGGCTAATTTGATTCAAATTTTAGCTTTCCGAATTCGAACCGCATTTAGATCAAATTGTAGCGATTGCTGTTAAGCATGTCTCGCCCTATCCGCCTGATATGCAGGGCTTTGCGGCCACAGGCCCTGTCGCAAAAGTTAACGCACGACGGAAATCT
The DNA here is from genome assembly GCF_012275345.1 of Rhizobium sp. SG570. Classification (NCBI taxonomy): domain Bacteria; kingdom Pseudomonadati; phylum Pseudomonadota; class Alphaproteobacteria; order Hyphomicrobiales; family Rhizobiaceae; genus Rhizobium; species Rhizobium sp. SG570. The sequence goes on from NZ_JAAZQI010000009.1 coordinate 266,653, forward strand.
AAATAAAATCCGTTGCTTACCCGCTGTTAACCACAAAAAACAAAGGTCCCGCATTCTGCGCCAAAACGGGATTTTGGAGCTTTTTCGGCCAGCCGGCGGGGCTTTCCTTTATTCTTTCCTTAAGTCGCCAGAGCCTATTGTGAGGTCCAATAAGTGACCGTTTTGACGGGTTGTAGTGTGCGCGTATTGAGTAACATGACTGTCGGGGCTGGAGCCTTCGTAGACCGGGTAGGCGGAAGCTGGCTCTCCCGGACGAACGGGAATAGCGAAGTCCGTGGGCAGGAACTGGCGATCCTGCGCCGGCTTGCGCTTGCCTCATCCGTGGCTCTCTTTGCGGTTCCCATCGGGCTTTCATTTGTCACAAGCCCGGCCGTGGCACTGCCCGCGGGCGTCGCCACCGTTTGCGCCGCGTTCCTGTTTTCGGCTGTCGGCAGCATCGCGCTGTCGCGCCAGAGACCTGATTCCCAAACCACCGAGGCGGTCATCGTCGAGCATCATGACTTGATGCTCGAAGCCGCTTTCGGGCTCGTCCTACTGCTCGATCCACAAGGCAATGTGACTACGGTTGGCGGCCGCGATCGCGCGGAATTCCTGAGCTGGATGCGGGACCCGGCCGGTCGCGGCTTCATCGAACAGATTCATGTTTCGGACCGGATCCTTTTTCTGCAGGCGGTCGATGTGCTGCGTCAGGGCCGCGATGCATTCGGCGTAGACCTGCGCCTGGAACGCTCGACCGTCATGGGCGGGGATGAGCAGTTCGTCCATGTCCGCATGGAGCTGACGGCACGACGCGACGGCGAAGGCCGATTGACGACGATCGTCGGCCAGCTGCGGGATATCTCGCAGGATAAGCAGCTTCGCGAGGACGCCGCGCGCAAGACCGCCGAGGCGCAATCGGCCAATGACGCCAAGTCAAGCTTCCTTGCCGCCGTCAGCCACGAGCTGCGGACGCCGCTCAATGCGATCCTTGGATTCTCCGATATTCTCGGCGGCGAATATTTCGGCAAGCTGGAGAACAATCGGCAGCGGGAATATGTCGGCCTGATCCGCCAGTCCGGCGCGCATTTGTTGTCCGTGGTCAATACCATGCTCGATATGAGCAAGATCGAGGCCGGGCGCTATGAGCTTATGCTTGAGTCCTTCCCGATCGAGGACTCCATTGCCGCATGCGAAGCCATGCTGGCGCTGCAGGCGAAGGAAAAGGGGCTGACCTTGACGAGCCGCGTTCAGCGCGGCCTCGGCGAGATCGTCGCCGACCAGCGTGCTCTCCAGCAGATTCTGATCAATCTCGTCGGCAATGCGATCAAGTTCACCGATGCGGGCGGCGCCGTCACCGTCGATGCGGCATTGGCGGACGGGATGCTGAAGCTCTCGGTCGGCGATACCGGGATCGGCATCGCAAGCGAGCGGCTGGCCTCGCTCGGGCAGCCTTTCGTGCAGATCCAGAACGATTATACGCGCCGCTACGCCGGCACCGGCCTCGGCCTGTCGCTGGTCAAGGGATTGGTGGCGTTGCACGGCGGAAGCTTCTCGATCGCCAGCGCACCAGGCGAGGGCACGGTGATCACAATCCTTATTCCGTTCGACGGTTCGGCCGCCTTGACGACACAACAGTCTGTGGATGCCAATCGCCCCGTCGATTTTCCGCCGCGCCTGAAACATACTATGGAGACGAATGAAAGGCGAAACGAGGAAGAGATGAATGGCCCCGCAAAAGCGAAAATCGCCTAAGGGAAGAGGTAAGGGCAAGCGCAAGCAGCCCGGCTTCGCTTCTCGTGGAGCGGTTGCCGTGGGCAGCCTCGGCCTGCGCGGCGGCGCCGCGTTGGGCGGCCTTGGGCTGCGCGGCGCGGGTGCTCTTGCCGGTCTGGTCGGCGGTGCGGTCGGCAGGCATCCGGCAATCGCCGGCGGTGTTGCTCTCTTCCTCGGGGTTTTCGGCTTTGTAACCGCCAATGCGCTTTGGTATCAGCCAGGCGCGCATCCGTCGCCCTTGCTGCGTACCCGCGATCCTGGCGCTCCCTATCAGATCCCCGGCCGCAAGTCGTTCCTGCATGCGCAGCAGGCCGATGCCGGCAATGTCACGACATTCCGCATCGAGCGACAGGCTTCCACAACCGGTTCCACGCCTTCTGCCGCGGCGGGCCAGGCGGCGAGCCCGACCGCCGGACAAGCGCCGGCCGCCACGCCATCGAAGCTGGTTGCCGACGTGCAGGCCGAACTCATCCGCCATGGTCTTTATGATGGCGCAGCCGACGGCGTTACCGGATCCCGCACGACCGCTGCCATTCTGTTTTTCCAGGAGGCGTCCGGCCTGGCCCAGACGGGCGCGCCCACACCCGAGCTCCTGGCCGCGTTGAAGGCGGCCAATGCCGGCGCTGTGCCTGCCGGCAAGACGAATGTTGCGACCGTTCCTGCGGAGCGCCCCGTCAATGTGTCGGCTACCGCGCAAGCCATCGACCCGGTTGCCGCCGCCATCCAGAACGCCGAGAAAAACATGAAGCCCGGCGCAGTCGCTGCGAAGGCCACGCCGAGCGATGCAGTCGACAAGGTCAACATGGTGATGCAGATCCAGAAGGGTCTGAGCAACATCGCCTACAGCAACGTCAGCATCGATGGCGTCGCCGGCGAGCAGACCAAGGCCGCCATCCGCCGGTTCCAGAAGCATTATCGCCTGCCGGAAACCGGCGAGCCGAACATCGCCGTCCTGAAGAAGCTGCAGGATATCGGCGCGCTTTAGCGCGTGCGTTCAATTGCTTCGCCGGCCGCTTCTCGTTATAGCTCGGCCATGAGATTGCGCAGCGACATTTTTGTGTCCGCCTTGACCCGGCGTCTGTTCGCCCGGGGCGACTTTGCCGCCGTCGAGCGGAAGGGCGAGGAGCAGGCCGGAGCGATCTTCATCCGCCAACGGTTCCGTGACGGGTCGGAGACCCTCTATGCCCCGGCACCGCAGAGCTTCTTTGACGATGAGGAGAGCGGCACCCGCCTGTTCGAGATCCGCATTAATCGCAAGGAAGCCGCCGAGATTCGCCAGACACTCGATCGCGAGCTGAAATTCGATCCGGATCTATGGATCATCGAACTGGAGACCGACGATATCGCCGATATCGTCCCGCTCGTCGACCAACGTCCCAATCCCCTGGATTGACGGCCGCTATCGCCGGCCTACCACGCGCAGCTCCCGGATCGCACCGGACTTGGCGCCGAAGAGAGGTTCGGCGGGGCGAGGGGCCGGATTGTCCCGTGGCAGATAAGTATAGCTGTCGGCGCGGCGCCACGCATCCACTCTTGCCTGGCTTTCCTCTGTATCGATTCCATCCAGAACCAGCCATGCGCGGCTGACGCTGCCATGCCGCTCCGCAAGATGCGGATAGAAGCGCTCAAGCGAATAGACGGCGTCGGCCAGGCCCATGCCCAGGCTGACCAGCGTCACCGCCAGCTGCTGGCCTGATGTATCGATCATGATGCGCTCGGTGAGCCAACGGCTGGAGGAGAGCGCATCGGCCAATGTGGTGGCAAACTGCAGTGCATCGCGTTCTCGCGCGAAACGTACGAGCAGGGCTTCCTGCGTTTCGCTGAGGCTGCGCAAACCGAGGCGATCCTGATCGTCGCGGGCCAGGTGACGAGCGGCCTGCTTGATTTGCTGGCGCAATGCTTCTTCGCGCGACAGCCGTTCTGATTCCAGCGGGTCGGTCTTCGGCGTTGCTTCCCTCGCCGGGGCGTCCGCTGTCGTTATGCCGCGATCGGGCTCGGCCTGGTGCAGGCCGACAAGCGCGTCGATGACCTTGGGAGATAGGGACGGCCGGCGGACGATTGCCCGCGCATGCGCTGCCCCTTGCGTGCGGGCAATGGTGATGAGGGTATCGTCATCGATCGCCTGCGAGCTGGTGAGGAACGGAGCGGCGATCGCGATCGGCTGGCAACCGATGAACAGGGCGACGGCTTGAGGCACTGTCGGACATTGGGAAAGGGCGGCAACGGCCTGCCGCTTTGCCTCTTCGGACGATGCCTGGAAAACCGGGGTGAAGAGTTCCGCAAACTGGCGAAGTTCCGATTTCGACGGATGGTTCATGCCCTCGAAGCTGGTGATCGTCGCCATTAGAACCACGTCCTTCTTGCGGACTGTCGCAGGTTCTTCGAGGTCTCGAAACCGGTCACGCACGCCAACACCCATACTGATACGCAGAACAAAAACGCTGGGAGCCGGATTGTTGGACCTGTACCCCACCGCGCCTCTGTCCGGTCGGGCCGGGTCGCCCTTTTACCGTTGGGAACGGCTTCGGCGGCGATTGTCGAAACGGGTTTGGACACGGTCGTCCTTATCTGGCTTTTACAGAAGACTAAGGCCGGCAAGGTTAATGGTTGATGAAAACTTTATTAAAATGCCAATAAAAATTGCGCGTTAAGCTTGCGCGAGAATATCGGCCGGATTTATGCCGGATAAGCTGCAGCCGAGGGGGAGCACCCTGCTGCAAAAACGCATTCGCAGCGAGGCATTGATGTGACGGCTCAACCTATAGGGGTTTGGCTTGGCATGTCGCCATAAAGCATTGCAGGCTTGTCTGAAGCCGCGCGTTTCGCTTCGATCACAGTCTAATTGGGAAGAAGTTGCCTAGATTCCTCTCTGCTCACGCAGCGCGGCGAGCAGCTTTTCGGAGGTATTGTAGCCGGACTGAAATAGGCCAATGGCCGCAGAGGCCGCGAGCTGGGCTTCAGCACTTGTGATATCGATCCGCTTCTCTGTGCACCATGTATCGAGCGCCCCGCGCAGGACCATGACATCCTCAGGTAAGAAGACGGAATTGCCCGTCGCATGCATTGCGTCGCCCTCAGTTTTCGCTTTGACAATACGTTAATTTTCTGTGAGCGCAAATAATATTTGCGTGACGCTTTTTTGCAACGCGCTGGTCGGTTGCCTATTCGCCAGCGGCGCCCATGATTCACTTAAGGATATGATATTGCAGGGTTTCATAACCAAACCGATTCCAGTGATTTTTTATCGGCTGGTGAAACTAATCCCGCCTTCACAGCGTTATGAGAGTATGACGACTCGTGCCTAGGGTGAAATGCGATGATGATTAGCATTCTGTTAACCGCGCTATGTCTGAATTCGGACAAAAGCAGTGATTTGCAGAATGCGGTCGTCAATAAAGTTAGCATGGGAGCCACAACCGGTACCCATGCCACGGTGTCCAGTAAATACCGTGAGAAGGCGTAAATGTCTTTCGTCTTGGCCCAAAGTGTGAGGCTGGGACTGGAAGAAGCGCTAGCCCGCTCTGAGGACGGGCAGGGTGAAATCAGTCGCAAGTTCATCCGTCTCGAGACGCAAATGGAGACGAGAATGGCAAAGATCATATCTCTTTCGGAGCGGCGATCGCGAATGCCGCCACGCGCTCAAAAGGAGCCGGTGGAAGCAAAACTATTGCTATTTACCGGCGTTCGCTACGAGCATCTGGACACCGTAACCGACCGCCCGGGGGCGGGGGGCAAGCGGGCAAAAAGCAAGTAGCTGCCCATCATATGGACTGTCGCGGTGGGATCGGCATCGCGACAACACATCTTCGCTGCGGTACGCAGCCTTCAGATCGCAGCGCCTGTCCCGCTAGCCATGGGCTCAGACTTTGTTCTGGCCCCTTCTCAGTTGTCATTGAATTCGTCACAGCCGGCTTCCGACAGGAAGTCACGGGCCGCATCGTCGAAGCTGGCTTGCGGCGCCATCGTATGCAGAACCGCATAGCCCTGGGTGCGCGGCACTTCGACGAGGATCGATTGCGCGAGGGACGGCGGTAGGGCCTTGCGGATGCCGGTGAGCTGTATGGGAGATGCCAGCAGCAAATCGAGCGTCCCGCCGACGGATGTGCGGTCACTCATGCTGAAAACCTCGTTGGATGCCGCGTCGTAGACGGCGAGCGACCAGAAGGGCACCTTGCCTTTGGCGGTCAGGTGTACCGGCTTGTCTTCGATGTCGAATGCGCAAACGGCGGTCCGGATATAGGGGTCGGTATTGGAAAGCCCCGCATCGTCATCCTTGTCGTCGAGCATGTAGAAATGGTTTTCGTCGCCTTCGTCGGACACGCGGGTATAGGCGTCGCGGTCCGAGAAATGCGGCAGTGACAGAATGATGACGAGATGCAGCAGCGCTGCGCCGAATAGGCCGGTCAGAACAGCGAAAACGAATCTAAACATGGCCGCATCCGATCTTCTCGAGTTTCGGCATGGTCAGATCGATCAGCCCGGAATTGCTGGCCGCAGGCGAATCCAGCAGCGTCCATACCAAGCGAAAATTGCCCGCGGCGGGGAGCGCGAGCCAATTGCCTGCATGGGCGTCGGGCGAAATGGTAATGTCGAAGCTTGAATCCGGATTGCGCAGCACGATCCAGGAATTGATCATCGACGGTCGTCCCGCAGGCCCGGCCAGCGGTTCGCCGTCATTACCAGCGATGAAAAGCGTCCAGAGCCGCGCCGGCGGCGTCTGGCCGCTGATGCGATAGCTGCAACTTGTCGTGAGCCGCCCGCCGGCACTATCGTCGGAAGCGGTGAACACCAACCCCTCCGCCGTGCCGTAGAGCAGTCGGCCCGCGCGGGCGCGATGCGACTTGGCATAGGGATCTGCCTCGGCTGTTTGCATTTCCGGAAACGCCTGCCAGACGCCCAGCTTGATCGCACCGAAACCGGAGGTCACATCCAGCGCAAAAAGCGTGAACACGATCCCGCCGCCAAAGGCGATCAGCAGTGAAAGCGCAACAAGAAGGGGAACTCGGAACACCCTGGGATCGTCCTCGTGACAAATCAGTGTCGATTTATCCCTGATTCTGAAGGTAGGGGGAAGGGCGGGCGTCGCCGGGCGGCGTTGGTTCGATATCACCGATGGGCAAAAACGCGCGAAGGAGCCTCGTGAATGCGAGCATCTGCCGGGGTTGCTTGCTCCCGCAGCTGGGATGTCGAGTTCAGATGTTTTCCTGTATCTTTTCGGTGGAAAGCCGAAAGGAGCGGCGGCCAATCGCGGATCTCGCTCCTCTTGCCCCGAACGACCGCTACTCCGCAGCAGCCAACTTCTGCGCTTCGAGCGCTGGAGCCGTCTTCAGCCTTTCACCGATATCGCGAAGGATCTTCGTGGAATCCACCGACAGCGAGCGCGGTCGCACGAGCGGCGGCAGGCCGCCATCCGTCGTGTCCGCCGGCTTCTTGGCCGCCACCGTCTGCGGCTTCTGCACCGGGAATGGATTGCTGATGCCTGGAATTGGTTTCAGCACGACCCCCTGGTTCGCATAGTCCATGATCTTCTTGAAGGTCATGGCCGGCAGCGTGCCGCCCGTCATGTTGTTGGTCGAGGTATAGTCGTCGTTGCCGAACCAGACGGCGCAGGTATAGTTGCCGGTAAAGCCGATGAACCAGGCGTCGCGATAGGCTTGAGTTGTGCCGGTCTTGCCGCCGATGACGATGCCGTTGTCCAGCGCTGCCTTGCGGCCGGTGCCGATCACCGGAACCTGTGTCAGCATCTGGTTCATGTAGGAGGTGGCTTTTTCGCTGAGGACGCGCTTGGCGGACGGCTCGTCGCGACTGAAATCATAGATCACCTTGCCGTCATAGCCGGTGATCTGTTCGATGCCGTGACGCCGCGACTGCATGCCATCGGCCGGGAAAACCGCATAGGCCGTGGCCTGGTCGAGCACGGTCACTTCCGATGTGCCGATCGGAATGGTCTTGTCGTTGCGGATCGGCGTCTCCACGCCCAAGGCCTTGGCCATGTCGCGAATGGGCTGAATGCCGAACTTCTCCTTGGCCAGACGCACCGGAACCGTGTTGATCGACTGCGTGATCGCCTGCGTCAGCGTCACCTTGCCTTCATAGCGGTTCTCGTAGTTGTGCGGGCTCCAGTTGCCCCAGGTGATCGGTGCGTCGACGATGGTGGATGTCGGCGTCATGCCGTTCTCCATCGCCACGGAGTAGGTGTAGATCTTGAACGAGGAGCCTGGCTGGCGCAGCGCCTTGGTCGCGCGGTTGAACTGGCTTTCGCCGTAGTCGCTGCCGCCGACCATGGCGCGGACCGCGCCGCCGCTTTCGATGAGAACGCTGGCGCCCTGCTTGGCATGGTAGCGCTCGCCATATTCCATCAGGCTGGACTGGATCGAATCCTCCGCCGCCTTCTGCAGCCCCATGTCGATAGTCGTGCGGACGATCAGCGAGCGTTCCGGAAAACGCGTGGCGAGCCGCTGCACTTCATCGAAGGACCAGTCGAGGAAGTAGTCCGGAGAGTCGATCTGGGCGCGGTCGACGACGGAGGCGGGATTGCGCCGCGCGGCGATCACCTGGCCCTCGGTCATCAATCCGCTCTGCACAAGGTTGGAAAGCACATCGTTGGCACGGGCGCGCGCGGCCGGCAGATTGACGTGCGGCGCATATTTCGCCGGTGCCTTGAACAGGCCAGCGAGCATCGCGGCCTCCGCCAGATTGACGTCGGTGATGCTCTTGCCGAAATAGAATTGCGCCGCAGCGGCCGCGCCGAAAGTGCCGCCGCCCATATAGGTGCGGTCGAGATAGAGGCTCAGGATCTCCTTCTTGGACAGATTGGCTTCCAGCCAGATCGCCAGAAAGGCCTCCTTGATCTTGCGATCGATGGAGCGTTCGTTGTTGAGGAAGATGTTCTTGGCAAGCTGCTGCGTCAGCGTCGAGCCGCCCTGCACGACGCCGCCGGCCTGCGCATTGACCGTCACTGCGCGGAACAGGCCGATCACGTCGATGCCGAAATGGTCGAAGAAACGCCGGTCCTCCGTCGCAAGCACCGCCTTGATGAAATAATCCGGCAGCTGGTCTACGGGAACGGAATTCTCGTGAATGATGCCGCGATGGCCGATGACGTTGCCGTAGCGGTCGAGGAAAGTGACGGCAAAGTTGCCGCGGTTGCGCCAGTCGCCCTGTGTCGCCTCGAAAGCCGGCATGGCGAGCATCAGCATGACGACGGAGCCGGCCGCGCCGAGCGTCAGGCCTTCGCCGAGCAGTTCGAAAACGATGCGTTTCCAGCCGCGCATGCGGAAACGGCGGAAGAAAATCGTGATATCTTCCCAGGCTTCGCCAAGGCGAAAACCGGCATTCCACAAGGTGGAGTCGATCCATGAATCGATACGCAGAAAGAAATAGCGTTTCCGGCGCGGCGGCTTTCCGGCCCCGCTCTCCTCTTGCGTCCCGGGCTCTGTCTTCGGCCCGTCTTCTGGATTGGATGGGTCTTCCACGCGCTACTTCCCGACCACAATACTGCTGCGTGTCTCCTTGTGGCGCACGCAAAGCCCATTATCTCATAGAGTGGCGAATTGAATAATTGGTTGATTTAGAGAAAAGAACAAGAGACACGCATGCCGCGGCCCGAATTTCCTGCCTGGGCGGCGAGGATGATGAGGATGGACGAGATACCTTTCTGGAAAAGCAAGGCGCTGGCGGAGATGAGCACGCCGGAATGGGAAAGCCTTTGCGACGGCTGCGGCCTCTGTTGTCTCAACAAGCTGGAGGATTGGGATAGCGGCGACGTCTATTTCACGTCGGTCCGCTGCAAGCTGATGGATGGCGAAAGCTGTCAATGCACCAGCTATCCGAACCGCTGGGATTTCGTGCCCGATTGCGTGCAGTTGACGCCGGAAAAGGTACCGGAGCTGGCATGGCTGCCGCCCACCTGCGCCTATCGTCTCGTCGACGAAGGCCGTGACCTCTATTGGTGGCACCCGTTGATATCTGGCGATCCGGAAACGGTCCATATCGCCGGCGTCTCCGCGCGGGGACGCACGATCAGCGAGAACGACGTCGCGCTCGACGATTTCGAGGACTATGTCGTCGACTGGCCGTTGACCGTGGAAGACCACATGGAGCCTAAACCTCCGGTAAAGCCATAGATTTCGGCGCCACGTTTCGCCATGCCCGACGCACGAGCGCCTTTACCGCCTCACGATCCGCGCCGTGATGGAAAAGCCGTGTCGATCCCTTGAGCCCCCAGCCACCCGGCACGGCCGCGACATGCTGCGGCAAGGTGGCCAGCGCCATCTGCTGCTGATCGGGCGTCAGCTTGACCACGCAGAAATCGGGGCCCGGGAGAGTCATGAAGATCTTGCTCCGCACCCGAAAGTCACGGATTCCGAAATGTGAGCTTTCTGCCGTCTCCGGCAGCCCGAGAGCAAGGGCAATGAGATCCTCGTCTTTCATGAGGACGACAATATCATGCCGGGCTGCGATGCGGAAAATGGTTGCCTGCGACGAAACGGTTTCATGGGTGAGCGGCCGATTCATTGAATTGATTCCGCGCGCATGATATCGCGCGGTGCCTTCGCACACGCACAGGGAGCCGTCGCGTGATCCGTCATATCGTCTTCTTCACCGTTCCCGATCGCGCCAATCTTGAGGACGTCCGCTCCGGCCTGTCGATCCTGACCGCCATCCCGCATGCGCGCCTGCTGGAGATCGGCACGAATGTAAAGACCGACCAGCTCGGCACCGAAGTCGATATCGTCGTCTATGGCGAATTCGATGACGAGGCCGCGCTCGCCGCCTACAAGGCGCATCCGAATTATCAGCGCTCCATCGATCGCGTTCGCCCGCTGCGGGAAATGCGGATTGCCGCCGATTACGAGACGACGGTCGCGATCCGCGAACCGTTCTGAACGAAGCCTTGGCGGGAGCTTCCATCGCCAGTCATTTCAAGCGATTGAGCGCTCGAACGGAATCGGATTGTCGACGAGTGGATTCATTGCGAGAGGTCCTTGAATCAACGTCTAAGGTTCCTGACTCTTCTACAGAAGAAGCGCCCTCAACCGATTCAAAAGATTCAAGGAAAACTTGGTGTTTTACGTTCGGAAAACACTTGAGGGCCGATTGGGTTGGCCAAGCATGCGCGATCGATCATGACGCGCTTATGAGGCAATGATAATCAAGAATGATTAAAAATGCCTGAGTCTTGGATTTATGCATGTTGCCGCCAACCGGATACATGAGCATGGATAGGAGATTGGCATCGATAGCATTCGATAAACTGCCGCCGCCGCCGCTTTGGAACTTCGCATATAATAGATTCAAATAGTTAAATTCAATTTTTAGCTTGCTGCACGTCCTGCGAGCGGAAAATTACAGCCCATTCATTTGCCATTCAGACGTGTTTGGGTACATATTTGCTCAAGTTAATGTCCCTGTGGGAAGTCTGAAGCATGGCCTCATTTTTAAGCATAGCAGCAGCGGCGGTCGTCTTGGCCGGCTCGGCTGTTTTGCCGGCGCCGACGTCGACCCTGGTGGCCCGCGCCAACAGCGATTGCAGCGAGGCTGCGGCCGCTGTCGTTGAAAAGACGGGTGGGCAGCTCCTTTCCGCGCAGCCGTCCGGCGATAGCTGTGTCATCACCGTTCTCGTACAGGGCAACGGGCAGCGTCCGCGCAAGGTGACGATGAAGGTGCCGATGTGAAGCATGAGCATCTTGGGTCATAACGCACAGCGGACGTTCTAAAGCCTTGAATCTCACGCAAAATCTTATCGTTTCCATGATTCCACTGTAGCTCGATTTACAGTACTGTTTCTCGAACCGGGGAAATTGGGTCCAACATGCGCATTCTCATAGTCGAAGACGATATCAATCTGAATCGCCAGCTCGCCGAGGCCTTGAAAGAGGCAGGCTACGTGGTCGATACGGCCTTTGACGGCGAGGAAGGCCATTTCCTGGGCGATACAGAACCCTACGACGCCATCATTCTCGACATTGGTTTGCCGGAGATGGATGGCATCACCGTGCTGGAGAAATGGCGCGGCGCCGGGCGGGCCACGCCTGTGCTGATCCTGACCGCTCGCGACCGCTGGAGCGACAAGGTGGCCGGCATCGATGCCGGCGCCGACGATTATGTCGCCAAGCCATTCCATGTCGAAGAGGTGCTCGCCCGTATCCGCGCATTGATCCGCCGCGCCGCAGGCCATGCCTCCTCGGAAATCATCTGCGGTCCGGTTCGGCTCGACACCAAGAGCTCGAAGGCGACGGTCGACGGCAAGCCGCTCAAGCTCACCTCTCATGAATATCGGCTGCTCGCCTATCTCATGCATCACAAGGGCGAAGTCGTCTCGCGCACTGAGCTGGTCGAGCATATGTACGATCAGGACTTCGATCGCGATTCCAATACGATCGAGGTTTTCGTCGGCCGTCTGCGCAAGAAGATGGGCGTCGATTTGATCGAGACGGTCCGTGGCCTTGGTTACCGAATCCAAGCTCCGACCAATGCGAATTAAGTCGCTCACCGCTCGCGTCCTGCTGTTGACCACACTCTGGTCCGCCGTGGCGCTGGTGGTGATCGGCCTGGTTATCTCCAATATCTATCGTAAGAGCGCCGAGCGCGGTTTTGAGGACCTGTTGCGCGCACAGCTTTCCAGTGTGATCAATTCGGTCACGATCAGCGATCAGGGTGAGTTATCTGGCAAGCCGGAGCTTGGCGACCTGCGCTTCGCCCAGCCGAAGACCGGTTGGTACTGGATAGTCGAACCGCTCGGTACCTATACCGCGACACCGCTGGTCTCGCCGTCCCTCGGCGCATCGAACCTGCCGGTGCTGTCGGTGCTGGAGGCACCCTTCGACAAGCAATACCAGCGCTATTACATCGTTACGGATGCCTTCGGAAACCGCGTGCAGGTGGCTGAAACCGAAATCCAGTTCGATACGGACCATGCAGCTCGGTTTCGCGTCACCGGCAATGTCGCTGTCGTCGAGGACGATGTCCGCAATTTCTCCCACAGCCTCTATTTTGCGCTCGTCGGCTTCGGCGTCGGCAGCCTCATCGTCAACGCGCTCGCCATTCTCTACGGTTTGAAGCCGCTCGATAAGGCCCGCGCGGCGCTGGAGCGCATCCGTGCCGGCGAGAGCGAGCGTTTGCAGGGCGATTTCCCGCGCGAGATCCTGCCGCTTGCAAATGAGGTCAACGCCCTGATCGAAAGCAACCGACGCATCGTCGAGCGAGCCCGCATGCAGGTAGGCAATCTCGCCCATTCGCTGAAGACGCCGATCGCGGTGCTGCTCAACGAATCCCGTGTGCTGGAGCGCTCGCACGGCGATCTGGTGAAGAACCAGGCCGAGGCTATGCAGGGGCAGGTGCAATCCTATCTCAACCGTGCCCGTATCGCGGCGCAGCGCGAATCCGTGCTGGCGCGCACCGAGGCGGAACCGGCGCTGGAGCGGCTTGTCCGTGTCATGCGGCGGCTCAATGCGGACAAGGAGTTCGAACTGTCGGTTGCTCCCAATCTTGCTCTTGCCATGGAGCAGCAGGATCTGGAGGAGACGGTCGGTAACCTGCTGGAAAATGCCGCCCGCTTTGCCGAGCACAAGGTGCGTCTTTCCGCGAGCGAGGCGCCGCCGGAAATCAAGGGCATCGATCCCGTGCGGCGTCATTGGGTGGAACTGGTGGTCGAGGACGATGGACCCGGCCTCGAGCCGGATCAGATCCGCGAGGCGATGAAGCGCGGGCGCAGGCTGGACGAGAGCAAGCCGGGCACCGGTCTCGGGCTATCGATCGTCAGCGAGATCACCAATGAATATCAGGGGCGGCTGGAACTTTCCCGCGGTGTCTGGGGCGGCCTTCGCGCCAGCCTAATTCTGCCTGGTCTGACGAAGGATGTTGCGTGAGGCACGGCATGATGACAAAAAGATGTGGTGGGTCATGATGATGCCGCATCGCAGTACCTATAGTTTGCTTGTTGATACTGGTTCGGTTGTATGAAGCTTCGTACCTTTTTCTTGATCGCCCCCTCCGTTTTTGTCGCGATTGCGCTTTCAGGTTGCTCGACGACGAGCGGCAAGGGCGGCGGCATAAGCCTGCTCCACTCTTCGAAGTCCGCGGGGTCGACGACCTATATTGTCGCGCTTGAAGGCGGCATTGTCGGACGAACCGGCATCAAGCTCAGCGATAGTGACCTGCAGCGGGCGCTGGAAGCGGAGTACCGGGCGCTGGAGAGCTCGCCGCTCGGTCAGCCCGTGGTCTGGAACGGCAGGAATGCCAGCGGCGAGGTCATTGCCGCCGCTCCCTATCAGGTCGGCTCGCAAAATTGCCGGCAATACACGCACACGATCACGGTCGAGGGAAAGCCGACCACGGCAAGGGGTGCCGCATGCCGCAATGACAACGGCACATGGACGCCGCTTAACTGAGATAGTCTTAGCCCTCGCGCCAGTGGGGAGAGAGTGGCACCAAAGCGCCGGGTGAGACGGCGTGCACCGTCAGGATTGCCTTCGTCGCTTCGCTCCTCACCCCCTCATTCGCGCCTTGGGCAGCTTTTCCCGCTGGGGCGAAGGCATAATAGGCGCGGCCAAACGCCTCAAATCTTCGTCAACGGGGCTTTCGCGGTTGGAATAAGCGCCTCGTTAAAGTATTGGGCGTCTATGCTGTTCTGGATTCTCGTGGCCGTTCTGACGGCTGTTGTCGGCGCTGTGTTGCTTCACCCTCTTCTGCGTGGTGCAAAGGAGGCTGGCGACCGTCGTTCGGGAGAGGCCGAGGTCTACCGCGATCAGCTTCGTGAACTGGATCGCGATCTTGCCGGCGGGCTGATTTCCGCGGAAGAGGCCGGCTACGCCCGCGCGGAAATCGGCCGACGCCTGATCGCCGCTTCCAAGGAGGAGGCGAGCGAAGCGAAATCGTCTCAACGTGGCAGCTATCGCCTTTCCCAGGCCTTCATCGTCGTCATGCTTCCCGTCGTCGGGCTCTGTCTTTATCTTGCCAATGGCGAGCCCGGGCTGCCGTCGCAGCCGCTGGAAGCGCGGCTCGAAAAGCCCGGAAACGATCTTGCCATCTCGATTGTCAAGATCGAACAGCACCTCGCCAGGAACCCCGATGACGGCAAGGGGTGGGAGGTATTGGCGCCGATCTACTTCAAGACCAACCGCATAGGCGATGCAGAGCTTGCCTATCGCAACGTCATCCGCCTGCTGGGGCCGAACGCCGCGCGGCTCGGCGATCTGGGCGAGGTGTTGGTGGTCAAGGCTGATGGTATCGTAACCGCGGATGCGCGCAGCGTACTGCAGCAATCGCGGGCGCTTGATGACGCCAACCCACGAACGCTCTACTATCTGGCGCTGGCATTGGAGCAGGAAGGCAAGGCGGCGGATGCGAAAGCCGCATTCGAGGCTCTGGCGAAACAATCGCCGCCGGATGCGCCGTGGCTTGCGGCCGTCGACCAGCATATCGTCAAGAACGGCGGCAAGCCGGTGGCGTCCGCAAATGTGAATGCGCCCGGCAATCCGACGGCCGAGGATGTCGCGGCTGCGAATAGCTTGAATAGCGGCGATCGCCAGCAGATGATCCGCGGCATGGTCGATAGCCTCGATGCAAAGCTCAAGGAAGATCCGAAGAATTTCGAGGGCTGGATGCGGTTGATCCGCTCCTATGTCGTGCTGAACGACCGGGATCGCGCCGTCGATGCGCTGAAGCGCGGCCTTACGGCCTTCCCGGCGGATGGTGGGGAGGGACAACAGCTCCTGGCGCTGGCAAAAGAATTGGGACTGCCGACGGAGGTGACGCAGCAATGACCCGCAAGCAGAAACGTCTGGCTGTCATCGCCGGCGGCATGGGGTTCATCGCCATCGCCGTGCTGCTCGTCCTGTTCGCCTTCAGCCAGTCGGTTGCCTATTTCTACATGCCTGGTGATCTCGCCAAGACGCCGGTCAATGCCGGAACGCTCATCCGCCTGGGCGGACTCGTCGGCCAAGGCTCCGTCGTGCGCGGCCAGGGCACGCAGGTGCAATTCTCTGTGACCGACGGCAAAGATACGATCAAGGTGAGATATGACGGCCTCCTGCCGGATCTCTTCCGTGAGGGACAGGGTGTCGTGACCGAAGGCAAATTCGAGCCGGGCAGCGATGTCTTCGTTGCGGACAGCGTTCTGGCCAAGCATGATGAGCGCTACATGCCGAAACAGGTTGCCGACAAGCTGAAGGCGGATGGCGTCTGGAAGGGTAAGGAGGCGACTCAATGATCATCGAGCTCGGACATTATGCCCTGGTGCTCGCGCTGGCGACCGCGCTTATCGTTTCCATCCTCCCCGTGATCGGCGCGCGGCGCGGCGATGTGTCGATGATGGATATCTCGCCGGTCGGTTCCGTCGTCACGTTTGTGCTCGTTACTTTTTCCTTCGGCGTCCTGACCTATGCCTATGTGACCTCCGATTTCTCGGTGCTGAACGTCTGGGCCAATTCCCATTCGCTGATGCCGCTGATTTTCAAGATCTCCGGGGTGTGGGGCAATCACGAGGGATCGATGATGCTCTGGCTGTTGATCCTGTCGCTGTTCAGCGCACTCGTCGCCTTGTTTGGCCGCAATCTGCCCGATGTGCTGCGCGCCAATGTTCTCGCCGTACAATCCTGGATCTCATCGGCTTTTCTGGTCTTCATCCTTCTGACCTCCAATCCCTTCATCCGGCTTGACCCGGCGCCTGCCGAAGGCCGGGATCTCAACCCCGTCCTGCAGGATATCGGCCTCGCCATCCATCCGCCGTTGCTCTATCTCGGCTATGTCGGCTTTTCCGTCTGTTTCTCCTTCGCCGTTGCGGCATTGCTGGAGGGCCGCATAGACGCTGCCTGGGCGCGCTGGGTCCGGCCCTGGACGCTGGCTGCCTGGAGCTTCCTGACGCTCGGCATCGCCATGGGCTCCTACTGGGCCTATTACGAGCTCGGCTGGGGCGGCTGGTGGTTCTGGGATCCGGTGGAGAATGCCTCCTTCATGCCCTGGCTTGCCGGGACGGCGCTCCTGCATTCCGCACTGGTCATGGAAAAGCGCGATGCGCTGAAGATCTGGACGGTTCTGCTGGCGATCCTGACCTTTTCGCTGTCGCTGCTTGGTACATTCCTTGTGCGTTCCGGCGTGCTGACATCGGTTCATTCCTTCGCCAGCGATCCGACGCGGGGCATTTTCATTCTCTGCATTCTCCTCCTTTTCATCGGCGGCGCGCTGTCGCTCTTCGCCTTCCGTGCGCCGAAGCTTGCCGCCGGCGGATTGTTTGCACCGATCTCGCGCGAGGGCGCGCTGGTGCTGAACAACCTCATCTTGACGGTTGCCTGCGGCACTGTCTTGACCGGCACGCTGTATCCGCTGGCGCTGGAGACCCTAACCGGCGACAAGATTTCCGTGGGGCCGCCGTTCTTCAACATGACGTTCGGGCTGTTGATGATGCCGATCCTCATTGCCGTGCCATTCGGCCCCTTGCTGGCCTGGAAGCGGGGTGACCTGCTCGGCGCGCTGCAGCGGCTCTATGTTGTGGCCGGTCTTGCCTTCCTTGCCGGACTTGTTCTTTTCTACTTGCGGCATGGTGGTCCGGTGCTTGCCGTTCTCGGCCTTGCCGCCGGCTTCTTCCTGGTCTTCGGCGCCCTGGCCGATCTCTGGTATCGCGCCGGCGTTCGCAAGGTGGCGGCAAATGTCGCTTGGCGCCGTCTGCGCGGGCTGCCGCGCTCCGCCTTCGGCACGGCACTTGCCCATGCCGGTCTCGGCGTCACCGTGCTCGGTATCGTTGCCGTGACGACCTTCGAGACGGAGAACATCACCAGCATGAAACCGGGCGAGACGGCCGAACTCGGCGGCTACAGCCTGCGTTTCGAGGGCATGCAACCGGGCGTCGGCCCGAACTACACGGAAGATCGCGCCCGCTTCACGGTAAGCCGCGGCGGCGTCGCCTTCGCGAAAATGTCGTCGTCCAAGCGCGTCTTCACGGCCAACCGCACGGCAACCACCGAGGCCGGCATCCTGACGCTTGGGCCGAGCCAGCTCTACGTGTCGGTGGGTGACGCCAGCAAGGATGGCGGCATGGTGGTGCGCATCTGGTGGAAACCGTTCATTCTCTGCATCTGGATGGGCGCTCTCGTCATGGCCATCGGCGGCTTCGTTTCGCTTAGCGATCGCCGCCTGCGTGTCGGCGCGCCGAGCCGCAAGGTAAAGCAGGCGCGCCCCGCCTTGGAGCCGGCGGAATGAGCAGAGGTTGGTCGACATCCCATCTCGCGATCGCACAGGCTCTGGCGACCTTTGCACGCCTGTGCCTCTGTCTTGCGGCGATCATGGCGCCGCTGCCGGCCTTCGCCGTCAATCCGGACGAGGTCCTGCCCGATCCAGCTCTGGAAGCGCGGGCGCGCACCATCTCATCCGAATTGCGCTGTATGGTCTGCCAGAACCAGTCCATCGACGATTCCAATGCCGATCTTGCCCGTGATCTGCGATTGCTCGTGCGCAAACGCCTCGTCGACGGAGATACCGACAGGCAGGTGCTCGATTACATCGTTTCCCGCTACGGCGAGTTCGTCCTGCTGAAGCCGCGTTTTACGGAGAAGACGCTTATACTTTGGGGCGCACCGATTGCGCTCTTTGTCGTAGGTGGATTTGCCCTTGTCGTCTATGCCCGTCGCCGTGCCGGTAAGCCGACCGGCAAGCCTCTCACTCCGGAGGAAGAGGCGCAATTGGACAATATCCTCGGCAAGTGATGCGGTCGTCATTTACCCGCGCGCCATTGCAATCATTTCCATACATTACGAATTTTTCATGGGGCGGACAGTTCGTTGTAACGTCCGACGCCCTATATCTTTACCATCACGCATCATAACCGGTTTCCCATCCGTGGAAATCTGACGAGAGAAGAGAAGGTAACTCGCATATGTTCAGGAATATCAAGAACACCTTGTCCCGTAGCACCGCTATGAAGGCTTCTGTCGTCGCCGGCCTCGCTGTCGCTGCTCTGACTACGGGTGTTCCGGCTGTCGTCAGCAATTCCTATGCCGATGTCGTCAATGTGCAGGCGCCGCAGGTGCCGAGTTTCGCCAACGTGGTGGATGCCGTATCGCCGGCGGTCGTCTCGGTCCGTGTCGAATCCCGCATCAATACGGTTGCCGATGAAGACGATTCCTTCGGCCTCGGCCGTGGCTTCGACGATCTTCCCGACGATCATCCGCTGAAGAAGTTCTTCAAGCAGTTCGAGCAGCAGCAGGGCCGCGGCCAGCAGAAGGGCCAGAACCAGCAGAAGAACTCCGAGGACGGCAAGGGTCGTCTGCGGCCGGTCGCTCAAGGCTCCGGCTTCTTCGTGTCGGAGGACGGCTATATCGTCACCAACAACCACGTCGTTTCCGACGGCGCTGCCTTCGTCGTCGTCCTCAACGACGGCACCGAGCTTGACGCCAAGCTCGTCGGCAAGGATTCGCGCACCGACCTCGCTGTTCTGAAGGTCGACCCCAAGGGCAAGAAGTTCACCTATGTCGGCTGGGCCGACGACGCCAAGGTTCGCGTTGGTGACTGGGTCGTTGCCGTCGGCAACCCGTTTGGTCTTGGCGGCACGGTCACCGCCGGCATCGTTTCCGCTCGTGGCCGCGATATTCATTCCGGCCCCTATGACGATTATATCCAGATCGACGCACCGGTGAACAAGGGCAATTCCGGCGGTCCGACCTTCAACCTCAACGGCCAGGTGGTCGGTATCAATACCGCCATCTTCTCGCAGTCGGGCGGCAGCGTCGGCATCGCCTTCGCGATCCCGGCAACGACCGCCAAGGATGTCGTGACCGATCTGATCAAGACCGGCACCGTTTCGCGCGGCTGGCTCGGCGTGCAGATCCAGCCCGTAAGCAAGGATATTGCCGAATCCCTCGGCCTTTCCGACGCAAGTGGCGCGCTTGTCGTTTCCCCGCAGGACGGATCCCCGGGGCAGAAGGCCGGCATCAAGAACGGCGACGTCGTGACAGCCGTCAATGGCGAACCGGTCAAGGACCCGCGTGACCTCGCCCGTCGCATCGGCGCCATGCAGCCGGGTGCCAAGGTCGAGGTGTCCCTGTGGCGTAGTGGCAAGTCCCAATCCGTCACGGTCGAGCTCGGCAGCTTGCCGGCCGATCAGAACCAGGCTTCTAACGACGACTCGCAGCCAAACCAGCCGCAGCAGCCGTCCTCCGAAAAGGCTCTAGCTGATCTCGGCATGACAGTCGGTCCGTCCGACGACGGCAAGGGTGTGGCGATCACCGCTGTCGATCCCGACTCCGATGCTGCCGACAAGGGCATAAAGGAAGGCGAGAAGATCACTTCCGTCAACAACCAGCAGATCTCGAACGCCGGCGACATCTCCAAGGTCATCGAACAGGCGAAGAAGGACGGCCGCACGCGCGCGCTGTTCCAGATCCAGTCCAACGATGGCAGCCGCTTCGTCGCCCTGCCGATCAACGCCGGCTGATCCCATCAGCCGACTGAATGCATTGGGAAGCCGCGCAGGCCACGGCTTGTGCGGCTTCCCTTTTCAAAGCCCCACAATGACTGGCTTCAAGGCAGGTGAAAAATGACGACCGCTGGCCAACATGCCGTGACCTCTTCCGATTCCGGTTGTGCCGATACGCCCTCGGCGGGTAATGTCGCCCACATGAAGATTCTGATCATCGAAGACGATCTCGAAGCGGCGGCCTACCTCACCAAGGCGTTTCGCGAGGCCGGCATAGTTGCCGATCACGCAAGCGACGGCGAGAGCGGTCTCTTCATGGGCACCGAGAACACCTACGATGTTGCCATCATCGACCGCATGCTGCCCCGCCGCGACGGACTGTCCGTCATCAGCGAATTGCGCCGCAAGGGCGTACACACGCCGGTCCTCATTCTCTCCGCGCTCGGCCAGGTGGATGATCGTGTCACCGGCTTGCGTGCCGGCGGCGACGATTATCTGCCGAAGCCCTATGCTTTCAGCGAGTTGCTGGCGCGCGTCGAGGTCCTCGGCCGTCGCAAGGGTACGCCGGAGCAGGATGTGCTCTATCGCGTCGGCGATCTGGAGCTCGACCGGCTGTCGCATGAGGTGCGCCGCGGCGGCAAGGAGATCCCGCTGCAACCGCGCGAATTCCGCCTGCTGGAATATCTGATGAAGAATGCCGGCCAGGTTGTCACCCGCACCATGCTGCTCGAGAATGTCTGGGATTACCATTTCGATCCGCAGACCAACGTCATTGATGTGCACGTATCGCGGCTGCGCTCCAAGATCGAGAAGGATTTCAGCCAGCCGCTGCTCAAGACGATCCGCGGCGCCGGCTATATGATCAAGGATGACGGATGAGTCGCTTTCGCGTCCTCTTCAAGTCCACCGCAGTCCGCCTTTCAGCCCTCTACATCCTTCTTTTTGCGCTCTGTGCCGCCACGCTCGTTTTCTACGTGACGGCCATGTCCGAGCGGTTGCTGACCGGTCAGATCCGCGATGCTGTTCAGCAGGAAGTCAATCAGGTCAAGCGTGCCTACGATATTGGCGGCCTGAACCTGCTCTTGCGCACGATGGAGCGTAGGGCCCGCCAGCCAGGCGCCAATCTCTACGTCATTGCCGGCCCCTCCGGCGATATCCTCGCCGGCAACGTCGCCTCGGTGCAGCCCGGTGTACTCGGTCAGGCCGGCTGGACGGAACTGCCTTTCACCTACGAGCGCTATACCGACGCAACCAACGATCCGGAGCGCCGGCATCTGGCGATCGCCAATATCTTCATTCTCGACAACGGCCTGCGCATCCTGATCGGCCGCGACCTCGGCGAACCGGAGCGCTTCCGCCTGCTGGTACGCCAGGCGCTGATGCTGGCGCTGGCGATCATGGGTGTCGGTGCGCTGGTCATCTGGTTCGGTATCGGCCGCAACGCCTTGAAGCGCATCGACCGGATGACGGATGCCAGCCGTAAGATCATGGCGGGCGACCTTTCGCAGCGCCTGCCCGTTGGGGGCTCCGGCGATGAGTTCGACCGCATGTCGGCATCGCTGAACGCCATGTTGGGGCGCATCGAGAAATTGAACGAAGGCTTGCGGCAGGTCTCCGACAATATTGCGCATGACCTGAAAACGCCGCTGACGCGGTTGCGGAACAAGGCTGCGGAGGCGGTCGACAATGGCGATAGCGAGGGCCGTCGCGTCGCGCTCGAGGGCATCATCGGCGAATCGGACCAGCTGATCCGCACCTTCAACGCGCTGCTGATGATTTCCCGCGTCGAGGCGGGGTCCGTGGCGGCCGAAATGACCGCCGTCGATCTTTCTTCCATCGTCGCCGATACGGCCGAACTCTATGAACCGGCCGCAGAAGAGGTTGGCCTGGCGCTCACGGCCGACATCGAGCCGGATGTGGAGGTGCAGGGCAATCGCGAACTGATCGGTCAAGCGCTGTTCAACCTCATCGACAACGCCCTCAAATATGCGGCCGGTTGCCGTGGCGAGCCGGCGGTGACGTTCAAGCTGTCGCGCACGCATGATGCTGTCATGCTTGCCGTTGCGGACCACGGTCCCGGCATTCCCGCCCATCAGCGCGCCGATGTGATCAAGCGCTTCTTCCGCCTGGACGAAAGCCGTTCCAAGCCTGGAACGGGCCTTGGCCTGGCGCTGGTGGAAGCCGTCATGGAGCTGCATGGAGGCCGGCTCGAGCTTTCGGATACCGATCCCGAGCATTCCGATGCCAAGGGACTAACGGTCACCATGATCTTCCCCACACAGAAACAATAGACTAATCCTGCCTTATCCGATTGCTCTTGGGGAGAGCTGCATGACGACGACGCAAGGCGATTTGTTGCGGGATGTCCCGCCTGGGCGGTTGCGGCCGCTGAACCAGACGGAATTGAAGTCCACGCTCGCCGATCTCAAGCAGATCGCCGGCGTGGAGCCGGCAATCGCCGCCCTGCTAGGCGGCGAGAGTTCCCTGCGGGATTTTGTCGTCGCCGCGCTGGCACTGTCGCCCCATCTGCGCGAAATGGCCAATCTCGAACCGTCGCTGCTCGTTGCCGCCATCGAGAAGCCATTGTCGCCGCAGATCAAGGCACTGGTCGAACAGGCCCGTCGTGCCTGGTTGCCGGCGGAAGACGGTGGGGCGTCGCCTTCGGAATCCGAAGTCATGAGCCGTCTGCGTGTGGCCAAACGCCGGGCCGCCTTCCTGATCGCGCTTGCCGACCTTGCGCGTATCTATGACGGGAGGGTGACCACCCGCTGGCTGAGCGCCCTTGCGGAAGCTTCCATCTCCGCGGCGATCGACCATCTGCTGTTGTCTTCGCACGTAGCCGGCAAGATCTCGGTTGCCGATCCCGCCGCTCCAAGCCGGAAATCGGGCCTGATCGTGCTCGGCATGGGCAAGCTCGGTGCTGAGGAGCTGAACTACTCGTCCGATATCGACATCGTCGTTTTCTTTGACGAAACGGCCGGTATCGTTCCCAATCCGGAAGACGCGATCGATATCTTTCCGCGGCTGATGCGCCGGCTGGTGCGCATTTTGCAGGAGCGCACGGCCGATGGCTACGTGTTCCGCACCGACCTGCGTCTGCGGCCCGACCCCGGTTCGACGCCGCTTGCGATCCCCGTCGATGCGGCGATGATCTATTATGAGGGCAGGGGGCAGAATTGGGAGCGTGCCGCTTTCATCAAGGCCCGGCCCGTCGGCGGCGACATCGCCGCGGGGCAGGCCTTCATCCGCGATCTCGTGCCCTTCGTCTTTCGCAAATATCTCGACTATGCCGCGATATCGGACATTCATTCCATCAAGCGGCAGATCCATGCGCACAAGGGGCACGGCGCCATTGCGGTCAAGGGCCACAATGTCAAGCTTGGCCGCGGCGGCATTCGCGAGATCGAGTTCTTCGTACAGACGCAGCAGCTGATCGCCGGCGGCCGCATGCCGGCGCTGCGCTGCCGTTCGACGGAGGAAACGCTGGCGGAGCTGACCAAGGCGAAATGGATAGACGCGGAAACGCGCGACGAGCTGGCGGCCGCCTACTGGTTCCTGCGCGATGTCGAGCACCGCGTGCAGATGGTGCGCGACGAGCAGACGCATCTGCTTCCGGAGACGGACACCGAGCTGAAGCGCGTTGCTTTCATGATGGGGTTTGCCGACGTATCGGCTTTTTCCGTGGCTTTGGTAACGATCTTGAAAACGGTCGAGCGACGCTATGCCCGCCTGTTCGAGCAGGAAACAAAACTGTCGACCGAAACCGGCAATCTGGTTTTCACTGGTCAGGGTGATGATCCCGATACGCTGGAGACGCTGCGACGTCTCGGCTTCGAGAGACCTTCGGATATCTCCAACGTCATCCGCACCTGGCACTACGGGCGATATCGCGCCACGCAATCGGTCGAGGCGCGCGAGCGGCTGACCGAGCTGACGCCCGAGCTGCTCAGGGTCTTCGGCGAAAGCAAGCGGGCAGACAAGGCGCTGCTGCGCTTCGACAGCTTCATCTCCGGATTGCCGGCGGGCATTCAGCTCTTCTCGCTGCTCAGCACCAATCCGGCGTTGCTCTCGCTCATCGTCAACATCATGTCGTCGGCACCGCGTCTCGCCGAGATCATAGCCGCCAAGCCGCATGTCTTCGACGGCATGCTGGACCCGGGTCTCATGGCCGAACTGCCGACACGGGACTATCTGGCGGAGCGCATCAGAAGCTTTCTGGCACCGGCGAGGCATTATGAGGAGGTGCTTGACCGCTTGCGCATCTTTGCGTCCGAACAGCGCTTCCTGATTGGCATTCGCCTGCTGACGGGCGCGATCGGTGGTTTCATGGCCGCCCGCGCCTTCACCTATCTCGCCGATCTGATCGTCGAGGCGGCGCTGGATGCTGTAATGAAGGAAATCCGCGCGGCCCATGGCGAATATCCCGGCGGCCGCGTCGCCGTCGTCGGCATGGGCAAGCTCGGCAGTTTCGAGCTCACGGCAGGTTCCGACATCGATATCATCCTGCTCTACGACTATGACGATACGGCAGGTGAATCCTCAGGTCCGAAGCCGCTGGATGCGACCCGTTATTTCACCCGCATCACCCAGCGCCTGATCGCGGCTCTTTCGGCCCCGACGGCCGAAGGCGTACTCTATGAGGTCGACATGCGCCTGCGCCCCTCGGGCAACAAAGGCCCGGTCGCCACACGCATCAACTCCTTCGAAAGATACCAACGCGAGGAAGCCTGGACCTGGGAACATATGGCGCTTTCGCGAGCGCGCCTGATCTGCGGCGACGAGGAACTGACGCTGAATGCCGAACGCATCATCGGCGAGGTTCTTTCCGCAAGGCGAGATATCGCCAAGATCGCCAAGGATGTCCTGGAGATGCGCAGACTGATCGAACAGGAGAAGCCGCCGGAAAGCATCTGGGATCTGAAACTGATCCCCGGCGGACTGATCGATATCGAATTCATTGCGCAATATTTGCGGCTCATCGCGCCGACTCGCGGCGTCGGCATAGATGCGAACGGCCTCAGTACGGCCGATGCATTGAAATTGCTCGGCGGCAGTCTGATGGATCGCAACGATCTCGATGTTTGTCTGGAGGCCCTGCATCTCTATACCGCGCTGTCGCAGCTGATCCGGCTTTGCATCGACGGTTTGTTCGATCCGGGACATGCGCCTTCCGGGCTGATCGAGCTGGTCTGCCGTGCAGGCGACTGTCCCGATATTCGCACGCTCGAAGCGGAGCTGAAGCGGCTCTCGAAGGCGGTACGAAAAATATTCCAGACAACGGTGGGAAGCTGATCAGCGCCGATCGGGAATGCGAATAGCGATGACCGTGCCGACGCCCTCGCGGGAGCGGATACGCATGCGGCCGTTATGCAGCGCGGTCAGCGATCGCGAAATCGCGAGCCCCAGGCCGGAGCCTCCCTTGCTTTTCGCATATTGGCTTTGCACCTGCTCGAAGGGTTGGCCGATCTTGCTCAGGGCCGATTTTGGAATGCCGATGCCGGTATCGGCGATGATCAGCACCACGGCATCCTCGACCTTGCGGGTACGAACCGCGATGCGGCCGCCGTCATTGGTGAATTTCACGGCGTTGGAGAGCAGATTGAGCACGATCTGCTTCATGGCGCGGCGATCGGCGCTGAGCCTGATATCGGCAGAGATGCACTGCTCGACGAGAATGTTCTTGTGTGTGGCGGGAATGCGGGTGAGACGCAGGCATTCCTCGATCAGTGGAGCGAGGTCGACCTGCTCGCAGCTGAGCTTGATATGGCCGGCCTCGATTTTGGACATGTCGAGGATATCGTTGATGACGTTCAGCAGATGCTTGCCGCTGTCATGGATATCCTTGGCATATTCATTGTATCGCGCCGAGCCGAGCGGGCCGAACATCTGATCCTGCAGGATCTCCGAAAAGCCGAGGATGGCGTTGAGCGGCGTGCGCAGCTCATGCGACATATTGGCGAGGAATTCCGATTTCGCCCTGTTGGCGGCCTCGGCGCGTTCCTTTTCGCAAAGGTAATTGGCATTTGCGGTCGACAGTTCCGCCTTTTGCCGTTCCAGAATCTGACGTGAAGCCGAGAGATCGTTGATCGTCGCCATCAGCCGTCGCTCGGATTCGCGCAGCCGTTCCTGGTTGCGTTTCAACTGCGTGATGTCGGTGCCGACGGAAACGAGGCCGCCGTCACGGGTCCGGCGTTCGTTGATCTGCAGCCAGCGCTCATCGGCAAGCTGGACTTCCGTCGTCTGCGAATGATTGGAGCGGCCGGGATCGACAATGCGGCGCTCGATGACTGGCCGAGCCGCGGCGGCGTTGACCATGGCGCGTTCGGCCCCCGGCACGAGCACCTTGTCCGGCAGTCCGTAAGCCTGCTGGAAGTGGGCGTTGCACATGACAAGGCGATCATTCTTGTCCCACAAGACGAAGGCTTCTGAGGTGCATTCGATCGCATCGGCCAGCCGCTGGTCGGCTTCGGCATAGCGCTGCGCCAGTCGATGCTGTTCGGTGACGTCCATGGCGATGCCGATCATGTGCACGCGGCCGGAATTGGTGCGAATGACCTGGGCGCGGGCACGCATCCAGACATAATGCCCCTTGGCATGGCGAATGCGAAGAATCTGGTCCACCTGGCCGGCGCTGCCGCGGGTGACGGAGCGGGCCAGCATATGCAGGCTGTTGTCATCCGGGTGCATCAGGCGTGCCGCATCGGTGAAGGCGAGCGGCTTGTCGGCGGCCGGCATTCCAAGCATGTCGTACATCGACCGCGACCAGAAGAACTTGCGGCTGGTGAAATCGAAATCCCAGAGGCCGCAACGGCCGCGGGAAAGGGCCGTCTCGACGCGCAGGTTGGATTCGAGGAAGATCTCGTCGGCATCGCGGGCCCGCTTCACCTGCGTGTAATAGGCATAGAGAATGACGAGCAGAATGGACGAAATGCCGGCAAAGAGCGTGACGTTAAGCGTCAGCTCGTCGCGCCAGAGCTTGTCGATCTGCTCCAGCGATGCGGCCGACAGAATGAAATCGCCCTTGTCGCCGATCAATGAAATCGCCGCATAATAAGGCTCGCCGTCGATCATCGTCTCGATGACGCCGGCGTGATCGCCGAAATTCCGGATGGCGGATACCTCGGGAAAGAAGTCGAAGATCAACATGCCGATATAGGCGGAGCCGGCGGCGGATGAGCCGAAAACCCTTCCACTTGATTGCACGAGCAGAACGAATGCGCCGCTATCCAGCCGATCCTGCGGCAGGTAGGTCGCAAGCTTCCGCTCCGCGTCGCTCCGGTTGCCGGCCTGGAACAGGCTGGCATCGTTTGAAAGGGCGGCCGATGCGGCGGCGATGGAAAGCGAGGTCGCGCGCCGGGCTGACGCCGCCATCCGGCCGTGTTCGGTGACCATGCCGAAGAAATGCGAGGCGGCAACCACCATCAGGAAGGAAATGATGAGGACCGGGATGATGCGCTTGAGGATATGTTCGGTCTGCGGGAAGCGACGCGACATCGTCTCCACCCGGACACCCGTCCGATCAGTAACGCCGCTATGCCAGGATTTCAGACCGTCGAAATTAACACGCAGCCGTCCATCGGCCGCGGTTGCCCGCCGCACGTCCACCATCGCTCTAGCCTTGTCCCTCGTGTGATTCGCTGCGCCGCTCGCCCGAATCTGCCTTAATGAATCACTCGTGATTCGCCTTGTCCAGAGGGCGAGGTAAAACTTTCTTAACCATCTGCGATTTCAGCATCTTTTGTACACGCACCGGTAAGTTGCGTGCATTCGGGACTCGTTGAAGCTGAAAAAGATGCCGCAAGTCAGCCGTCTCGATCGACGGCCGGCAAGACCGGGATCATTCCTTCAGGATGCGCTCCACGATATCCCGCACGTCGCTCGAAAGACCGCCGGCCCGTTCGATCCGCACCAGAGCCGAGCGGGCATGGTCGGCGCGCACCGGTTCCAGCAGGCGCCAGGAGCGCATCGAAGTCAAAATACGGGCGGCAAGCTGCGGGTTGCGTTGATCGATATCGAGGATCTCGTCGGCGAGGAAGCCGTAGCCGGCGCCGTCGGCCCGGCCGAAGCCGGTCGGGTTGGCGAAAACGAAGGTGCCGAGCACGGCGCGCACGCGGTTTGGATTGGTGCGCTTGAACAGCGGCGTTTCCATGAGCCGCTGGATGCGCTCCAGCGCGCCTGCGCCGGGAATCCCGGCCTGGATGGCGAACCATTTGTCGATGACCAGAGCATTTTCGGAGAAGCGCTCGCGGAAATGCTCGAGGGCAGCGGCGGTTTCCGCCGTCTCGGGAAAGCGATGCGCGAGAATGGTCAGTGCGGCGCTGAGATCGGTCATGTTGTTTGCCGCGTCATAGGCGGCCTTTGCACGGGCGGGCGTACCATCCAGTTGCGACAGATAGGTCAGAGCCGCATTGCGCAGCGCCCGGCGCCCGGCGCTTGCCGCGTCCGGGCTGAATGATCCTGGTGTCTGCATGCTGTCGTAAAGCGCAGCAAAGATGTCCCTGCCGGTTTCGGCGACCCGCTTGAGGATCGCCTGGCGAGCCGTGTGGATGGCGTCGGGATCGTTGTTGCCGCCGAGTTCGCGGGCAATGTCGGCTTCGCTCGGCAGGGCAAGCGCCTGTGCCCGGAAGGCCGGCTCCAGGCTGTCATCGCCCGCTGCCGCCAACAACGCGTCGACGAAGGCGGAATCGCAGGTGACGGCAATGCCTTGACGTGCATCGCGAGCCGCCTGCAGGAGGTTAGGCAGCCCAAGATCGATCAGCGCCTGCCAGCGGGCGAAGTGATCGGTTTCGTAACGAGCGATCAGCGCCAGATCCCGGGCGCTTTGGTTGAACTGCAGGTTGATCGGCGTCGAGAAGCTGCGGTTGAGCGACAGAACCGGCCGCGAGGGGATGCCGTGGAAGACCACCGTCTGCGCCTTTTCCGTGAGGTGCAGGACGTCGTCGGTCAGTTCCGCCCCGGCCACAGACGTCGGGGCGATCACAGCGCCGTTTTCAGCAATCAGCGCCAGACGCAGCGGAATATGCAGGGGCTTTTTGGTCGTCTGGCCCGGCGTGTTTGGCTGCATTTGTTCGAGCGACAGCGTGAAGGTCTTGGCGGCGGCATCATAGTCGCCGGAGGCGGTCACGAGAGGTGTGCCGGCCTGGTGATACCAAAGCGAAAACTGCGTGAGGTCGCGGTCGCTGACATCCTCGAAACATCTAACGAAATCCTCGATCGTCACAGCCTGTCCGTCGTGCCGATCGAAGTAGAGATCCATGCCCTTCTTGAACAGGTCGCGGCCGAGCAGGGTCGCGATCATGCGCGTGACTTCGCTGCCCTTCTCGTAGACCGTCGTCGTGTAGAAATTGTTGATTTCGCGGTATGTCGTCGGACGCACCGGATGGGCGAGGGGGCCGCTGTCCTCCGGAAACTGCTCCGACTTCAGATGACGGACCTCGGCGATGCGCTTGACCGGCCGCGAGCGCTGGTCGGCGGAGAATTCGTGATCGCGATAGACGGTCAGGCCTTCCTTGAGACAGAGCTGGAACCAATCGCGGCAGGTAATGCGGTTGCCCGTCCAGTTGTGGAAATATTCATGCGCGATGATCGCTTCGATATTGGCGTAGTCGGCATCGGTAGCGGTTTCCGGATCGGCCAGCACGTATTTGTCGTTGAAGACATTGAGGCCCTTGTTTTCCATCGCCCCCATATTGAAGTCCGAAACGGCGACGATCATGAAGATGTCGAGGTCATATTCGCGTCCGAACCGCTCCTCATCCCATGTCATGGAGCGCTTCAGCGCATCCATCGCGTAAGCCGCACGCGGCTCTTTGCCATGCTCGACATAGATCTTCAGCGCCACCTCGCGGCCGGACATGGTCGTGAACGTATCCTCAACGACGCCAAGATCGCCCGCCACGAGCGCAAACAGATAGCTCGGCTTCGGATGCGGATCGAACCAGGCGGCGAAGTGCTTGCCTTCGCCGTAGCCGGCGCCGCCGAGGAAATTGCCGTTCGACAGCAGCAGCGGGTTTGCTTGCTTGTCGGCGATGATATTGACCGTATAGGGAGCGAGAACATCCGGTCGGTCGGGGAAATAGGTGATGCGGCGGAACCCTTCGGCCTCGCACTGCGTGCAATAGACGCCGCCGGTGCGATAGAGGCCCATCAACTGTGTATTGGCCTCCGGATCGATCACCGTCGTGATGGTGAGTTCGAAGGGCGTGCTTTCCGGCAGGTCGCGAATGGTCAGGCTGTCCGGCGAAGCTTCATATTGTCCGGCCGGAACTTCGTCCTGATCGAGCAGCAACCCGGAAAGAACCAGCTCATCGCCGTCGAGCACGAGCGGGGCTTTTGGATCGGTGCCTTCCCGCCGGTGAAAGATCAGCCGCGCTTCGACCTTGGTCTCGGTCGGATGCAGATCGAAAGTGAGATCGACGCGTTCCAGAACGAAGTCGGTGGGACGATATTCTGCCAGATAGACAATCTGGCCGGTGTCTGTTCGCATGGTCCATCCTGATCAAGGCTTATGCTATGGCGGGCGCAATCCGAAGCCTTACCTCGGACTGGAAGTCGCCGCATCATTACATCGAAATCTGAACCAAAGTTAAAGTCATATCATTACATCGTTATGTTTTGTTATGGCACAGCAAGTATTCGATCGACGGGCAGCTTCCGTTTCAGGTTGAATGCCACTCTTGGATGTGTATCCGGCCGCTGCGTAATCATTCTCCGGCTGTTTTGCTGCCTTTGCAGCGATTGCGGTCACATCGTTCAGACGGGCCGTCATTGCCTTGCTGTCATCGAAAACAGCGTGCGCAGACAGAGAAGAGTTATTTAAAGTAAATTATTTGTTTAATCTCTTACGGTATGAGTGCGTCTACACAACTATAGCATGCTATAGGCTTTCGGAATTATGATCGATTCCGGTGAACTCGTTCACAAAAATAAAACATCCTGTATTATCGGCAGTTGAGAAGGGCACCCCAAGGAGGCCCGATTGAGCTTTTCCATTGAGCAACTTGCTCGCCATCCCAAATTCATATCATCGTTGCGCTTCCTCGCGGAATCGTTGCGGAACCGCTACGATCATGGCCCGCGGATTGCGCGAATGCTTGCCTCGCATCAGCGCTGGCTTTTGACCCAGACGGCCTATGCGCTTCATTTCGAATACGATCCGGCGGTACCTGGCTCCGGTCTGACCGTCGTCAGCCTTCGCGATCTTATCACGCGTCATCGGGTCGCCAGCCGCAACACGGTGCTGAGCTTTATCGAGGAACTGCTCACCTATCGCTTCCTCGTGCCGGCCCCTGGCCATGTTCGACGCCCCCGGCGCTATGTGCCGACCGAGATCAGTCACACGGCGATGTTTGGCTGGTATCTGTCCAATCTGGCGGCGCTGGATTTGCTCGACGATGGCGTGCGTGCGGTCGCACTTGCCACCTCTCCGGCGCTGATGGATCTGGCACAACCGCGCATGGCGCGTCACTGCCTGGAGGCGGAAGTCTGGCGCGAGCCGCCGGAAGGCGTTGGCTTGTTTTTATGGACCGAGGCCGGTGGTCTTGTCGTCGACCACATCATGGCGAAAATGGATCTGAGCGCGGAGATGGACAGCCACATCGATATCGGGCGCGTCGATGCGCGCGCACTGGCGGCTCACTTCATGATATCCCGGACCCATCTGCAACGCCTTTTGCGCAAATCCGCCGATCGTGGCGACATAGGCTGGTATGATGAACCCAAGAAGACGCGCATGTGGATATCGCGCGATTTTCTGGATCAGTATTGCGGATGGCAGGCTGTGAAGCTTGCGGCGATAGACGAGGCTTTCGCCTGGGCGCAGTCTGCCGCAGGGCGCCCCGATCCGAAACAATAACGGCGGCGAGACGCAGCCGGGCGTCGATACCCGGCGGTGCTTCATGAGATCTTCTTTTGGATAGTCTAAACGATGGGCCGGATCATTGATCCCGCCCATGAGGCCTCATAGAGGAATGCTGGCCACTGCTGCCCGTGCGGGGCTTGAGTCTTTGCATTCGTCCCTGCCAAGATTGCGAGCGCGCTCGAATTCCTCGGCAGCGCGCACCGCGGAGCCGATATGGCCGACCGAATCAAAGAGGGTGATGAGCGAACGCAAACCCGAAGACATGCTGCAATTCCTGAAAATCAAAGGCGAGGCTATGCCGCAACCCGCGGCCACGCTTGTTCAGCAGGCGCGGAAATCGGCGAAGATGGCGGTCGGACGGCTGACGCGAGCCGAGATTCCGGTGCCTCGGGCTGTCATCTGCTCGTTGGCAGCGACGCCGAGATTGCGATGTCCGTTTGTAGCGCGCACGGGCTCGAGAGCGCGACGCAGGGTGTCAAACCCGCAGTGAATAGGACGAAAACGTGAACTCATGGCCTTGGTTCCTTTTGAGATTCCTCCCAAGACACAGCTATATATTGCAGTGCAACATACATTTCGCAATGCACAGCCGCGAAAGACTGCCATGCTACAAATGCATGGCTAGTGTCATTTTTTGTTAACTGTGGCGAAAATCAGCCTAATATTTCGGCGTCGAGACGATTCTTGAAAGCGAGCAGATCATTCCATGCCAGCCGCTTATTGATCGGCGCGGTGAGCAATTCCTGCGGATGAAGGCTGGCGATTGCCGGGATCGTTCGGCCGAGAATGCTGATTTCCCGCCATTGTCCGCGCAGTCCGTGGATGGTCTCGCCGCTGTCGAAGAAATGACGCGCGGTGAAATTGCCGAGCAGCAGCAATGCCTTCGGTTCCGTGAGCGCTATCTGCCGCTCTATGAACGGACGGCATATCTCGATTTCCGGTGCCGAGGGCGTGCGGTTGCCCGGCGGCCGCCACGGAATGACGTTGGTAAGCAGGATATCGTCGCGCCGAAGGCCGATGGCGGCCAGCATCTTGTCCAGCAACAATCCGGCGCGGCCGGCAAAGGGCACGCCTTCCCGATCGTCGTCGGCACTCGGCATCGGGCCGATCACCATGATCCGGCTTTCGGCCGTGCCGCTCGCAAAGATCGTCGAGCGGGCGCTGTTTTTCAGATTGCAACCGTGGAAGGCCTCGATTGCGGTCTTCAGCTCGGCAAGCGACCGCGCGCTTTCAGCCGCGAATCGGGCCTGCTCCATAACCTGTTCGTCGGGGATCGCGGGCGCATTGCGCGGCGAGGTGGGGGGCGGTACGGCAACTGGCTTCGCGCTCTGACGACGATCCGGCTGCGCTTTCGCCGCAGGCGGCGGCGCTTCGTCACGCGGCGGCGCCGCTCTTGCCCCCTGTCGTGCGGCCCGCAGGGCTTCGAATTCGGCAAATCGGTCGACCGGCTGCTCTTCCAGCAGCCAGTCGACCCCGGCATCCGCATGAAAATGCAGGAGAGCGGCAAGTTCGGCCGGTGTTAGGTCGCTGGCGGAGATCATGGACGAACTGTAGCCAATGCGGAACAGGAACGAAAGAGCAGGGCAGCGTGCTCTATCACGCCGTCCACTGGGCGATGTCCTCGCGCTCGCCGATCAGCGCAAGGCCATGGGCGATCGAGAGCAGCTCGCCGCCCGTCTCGATGCGCTCCTGACCGAAGCGTTCCGTGAAGATGCGCCGCACAGCCGGCACGAAGGACGTGCCGCCCGTCAGGAATACCTTGTCGATCGCGTCGGGTGACGTCCTCGTGGTCGTCAGCACATCGTCCAGCGCGCCTTCGATACGGGCAAGGTCGTCTGCGATCCACTTTTCGAAGTCCGCCCGGCGGACACGCGTGCGGCCGGCCTTGCCGAGGGGTGGGAAGTTGAACTCCGCCTCTTCATCAGCCGAAAGGGCCATCTTCGTTGCCGACACGGCCTGATAGAGCGGATAGCCTTCGTCATGCTCGACGAGTTCGATGAAGGTCTCCAGCTTTTCCGGCTCCAGGCTGCTGCGAACCAGCGTTTTCAGGTCGGCATATTCGCGCGAGGTCTTGAAGATGGAGAGCTGGTTCCAGCGGCCGAAGTTGGCGTAATAGGAGGTGGGCATTTCCAGCAGCTTGTCGAAGCTCCTGAAGAAGCTGCCCTTGCCGATTGCCGGCGAGACGATGTTGTCGATCATCCGGAAGTCGAAATGATCGCCGGCAATGCCGACGCCGGAATGGCCCATCGGGGTGGCGGTGAGCTTGCCGGCATGGGTCTCGAAGCGGATGAGCGAATAGTCCGTCGTGCCGCCGCCGAAGTCGGCTACCAACACGGTCGCATCCTTCTTCAGATGCTGGGCGAAGTAGAAGGCGGCCGCCACCGGCTCATAGACATAGTGGATTTCCGGGAAGCCGATGCGGGACAGGGCCGCGTTGTAGCGTTCCGTGGCGAGTGCGGGGTCGGGATTGGCGCCGGCAAAATGCACCGGCCGGCCTGTAACGATCCGTGAGACTTCGGTGGGCCAGCCATCTTCCGCATAGGCGCGCAGGCGCCGCACGAAAATCTCCATTAGATCTTCGAAACGATGGCGTTTGGCGTAGATGAGCGTGCCCTGGAAAAGCGCGCTTGCCGCAAAAGTCTTGATCGACTGCAGAAAGCGACAGTCACCGGGATTGTCGATGAACTGCCGGATCGCCGCATGTCCGGCCTCGACCTTCAGTGCCGCAGCGCCCAGCGCCGGGTCCTTCATGAAGGAGAGCGCCGTGCGCATGCTGTCGGACGTGCCTGTTGCGCTGTTGAAGGCGACCGATCGGGTGTCGGGCCCATCGGCCATCGCCAGAACCGTATTCGTCGTGCCGAAGTCGAAACCAAGCGCCCGAGCCATGCCCGCACTCCTTTCCGTCGAAATTTTCAGGATTGGGACAGAGCCCCTGTGAGGCGCGAGACGCGCCACTATCGCAAAGAGGGCGCGTCATGACATGGCTGGGTAGCAAGTGCAAGACTTGGCGATGGGTTTTATTTGGCCTGTCCAAAGACGCGGCCAGTGACATTCCCGCCTTGCGCGAAGCCATCGGCAATTCCGGGCATGCCAAGCGAAGCAGGCGCCTCTCGGCGCCCGTTGATCTCATTCGGCGGCGATAGCCGTCGGTCTGTCTTTCGGATGCTGGTCCGTGTCCTTGCGTTTGCCGAGGCGAGCCAGAAAGTCGTTCAGGCGGTTCATCTCAAGGAAGATCACCGGCGTGATGAACAGCGTCAGGATCTGCGAGACGACCAGACCGCCAACGACCGCGACACCGAGCGGCTGACGCAGCTCCGAGCTCGCGCCCCCGCCGACGGCAATCGGCAGGGCACCAAGCAGGGCGCAGAAGGTCGTCATCATGATCGGCCGGAAACGGCGAACGCAGGCTTCATGGATCGCCTCCGCCGCAGACACGCCACTGCCCGATCGCAGCGTTTCCAGTGCCACGTCGATCATCATGATCGCGTTCTTCTTGACGATACCGATCAGCATCAGCAAGCCGATGAGGGCGATGATCGACAGGTCGAAACCGAAGAGCTTGAGGGAAAGCAGCGCGCCGAGGGCGGCGGCCGGCAAGCCGGACAGAATGGTCAGCGGATGGATGAAGCTCTCGTAGAGCACGCCGAGGACCACATAGATCGTCAGCACCGCGGCAAGGATGAGATAAGGCGTGCTGCCCTGCGACTGCTGGAAGATCTGGGCGGTGCCGCCATAGGACGTGAAGACGTCCGCCGGCATGTTGAGATCCTTCTTGATCTGATCGATCTGTGCCGTGGCGTCACCGAGGGCTTCGCCCGCAGGCAGGTTGAAGGACACGGTGGTCGACACGAGCTGGCCGGTCTGGTTGATGGTGACCGGGCCGGTGGTGCGCTCGACATGGGCGAAGTTCGACAGCGGAACCAGGGCGCCGCTTGCGGAGGCGACCCGGATTTCCTGCAGCTTCTGGTCGTCCCAGGGTTTGCTGGTGTCGAATTCGACGATAACGTCATAGCTGTCGCCGGTGGTCTGGATCTGCGCGGCGTTATAATTGCCGAACGCTTCCTCCAGCGTGGTGCGCAGCACATTGTTGTTGATGCCGTAGTTGGCCGCCTTTTCGGTGTCGACGACGATATTGGCCTGCAGCGCATTGTTCTGCTCATCCGAGGCGACATCGGTGAAGCGCGGATCGCGGCGCATCTGATCTGCGATCTTGTTGGACCAGAGGTCGGTCTTGTCGGCGCTCAACGCCTGAATCACCAGCTGGTATTGGCTGGCGGTCTGGCGGCCGCCGAAGCGCAGGCTTTGTTGCGGTGTGATGTAGGCCTTGATACCGGCGATCGTGCCGATGGTGGTGCGTATTTCACGCAGCGTCTGGTCCAGCGGCTCGCGCTGATCCTTCGGCTTCAGCTGGACATACATCGTACCGTTGTTCAGCGGCTGGCGCGCACTGCCGCCGACGATCGACATCACGTGGTCGACGGCGGGGTTCTTTTTGACGAGGGCTGCGGCCTGGTTTTGCAGGTCGCGCATGGCCGTATAGGATATATCCTGTCGAGCCTGGGTGGAGATCTGCAGGCGGCCGATGTCTTCCGTGGGGAAGAAGCTCGCCGGCAGCACCATGAACAGATAGGCGGAAAAGCCGATGGAACCAAAGAAGCACACAAGCACGGTCGCGCGATGGCGCAGACACCAGGATACGCCTCTGTCGTAGCCGCGCTGCGTCCAGTCGAAGCCCTTGTTGAAGAGACGAACCGGCAGCGGTGGCTGGCCATGGCCGCTGGAGAGGCGGGAGCTGAGCATCGGTGTAACTGTCAGCGAAACGATCGCCGAAGAGACGATGGCGATGGCGACCACCATGCCGAATTCGTTGAAGATGCGTCCAACGACGCCACCCATCAGAAGAATCGGGATGAATACGGCGATCAGCGATATCGACATCGAGATGATTGTGTAGCTGACTTCCGCCGAACCCTTGATCGCCGCCTGCAATACCGGCATGCCTTCCTCGACATGTCGCAATATGTTTTCCAGCATGACGATTGCGTCATCCACCACAAGGCCGACCGCGAGTGTCAATCCTAGCAGTGAGATGTTGTCGACGCTGTAGCCCAACACATACATCATGCCAAAGGTCGAAATCAGCGACAGCGGCACGGCAAGGCCGGGAATGATCGTTGCCGTCACATGGCCGGTGAAGAGATAGATGACCAGAACGACAAGGCCGATCGTCAGCAACAGCGTGAACTTCACGTCGGAGATGGCGTCACGGATCGGTTGCGCCGAGTCGTTCATGACGCTCGTCGTGACCGATCCGGGAATTTCCGCATGAAGCTGCGGCAGTTTTGCGTTGATTGCATCGACGACGTCGACGGTGTTGGCATCCGGCTGACGCTGGATCGCAAGAATGATGGCCCGTTTGCCATCATACCATGAGCCGGTATTGGTATTTTGCACACTGTCCTGGACGTCGGCGACATCGCTGAGGTGGATCGCCGCGCCATTGGGATTGGCAATGACCAGCGACTTGAACTGCTGAGCATCGGTAAGCTGCGTGTTGGCATTGATGGTCATGCTCTGTGCGTTGTTCTGCAGAGTGCCGACCGGAACCTGGTTGTTGGCGTTGACGAGCGCGGTGTTGACGGTGTCGATGCCGATGCCGCGGTCTTGCAGCTTGCTCGGATCGACCTCGACACGCACGGCGTAAGTCTGCGCGCCGAAAACGGTCACTTCGGCAACGCCCGGGAGCGTCGACAGCGAAGGGGAGATGATATCTTCGGCAATTTCGTCGAGCTTGCTGCGCGGCATTGTGTCGCTCTGCACGGCAAGAAGCATGACCGGCGCATCAGCCGGATTGGTCTTGCGGTAGCCCGGCGGTGTCGTCAGGTTGTTGGGCAGCTGGCGCGTTGCATTCGAAATTGCCGCCTGAACGTCGGCGGCGGCGGCATCGATACTGCGATTGAGATCGAACTGAAGTACGATGCTCGTATTGCCGAGCGAGTTCGTGGCCGAGATTTCACTGATGCCGGGGATGGTTTCGAACTGCTTGATCAGCGGAGTGGAAACCGATGTCGCCATGGTCTGCGGCGAGGCGCCGGTCAACTGTGCCGAGACGTTGATCGTCGGAAAGTCGACCTGGGGCAAAGCCGCGACCGGCACGAGCTGATAGCCGGCCAAACCGGCCATGACTACACCCAGCGCCAGAAGCGTGGTCGCCACCGGCCGTTGGATACAGAAATTGGGGATCATTGCTGTGCTCCAACCGTAATCGTTTCGCTCTTCCGGCCCGACTGATCATCGGCTGCGGCAAGGTTCTGTGTCTTTCCGTCGTTGAACTGTTCGACGACGGTCTGACCATCGGTCAGCTGTACCTGTCCCTCGACGACGACATGATCTCCTTCCGAAAGACCTTTGGCGACAGCGGTAAAGCCCCCGTTCTCGCGCTGTACGGTGACCGGCGTCATATGAACCTTGCCGTCTTTGACGACAAAGGCGAAGAAACCGTCAGCGCCTGGGCTGATGGCAACCGTCGGAGCGACGATCACAGGCTGAGTGTCGGTAAGGTGGACGATGATGTTGACCGATCGGCCAGGCCAGATAGCACCATTGGCATTGGCGAACTTTGCCTTGGCAAGGATGGTGCCGGAAGCGGCATCGACCGAATTATCGAAGAAGCTGATTTCGCCCTGGCGGGACTTGCCCTTATCCGAACGCGGAACAGTGCTGACCGGCACGGTGCCAGCCTTCAAAGCTTCCTCCAATTCCCGCAGATGATTTTCCTGCAGATGGAATTGTACGTAGATCGGATCGTATTGGGTGATGGACACGATCGCCGTACCGGGAGTGACATAAGCACCTGGGCTCGGGACGACATTGCCAAGACGCCCATCATACGGGGCTCGGATTTGTGTGTTTTCCAGCAGCACCTGGTCGGCTGCAAGCTGAGCCTTGTCAGCGTTGACGTCGGCGACGGCGGTATCGCGTGCCGCAACTGCCTGATCGACCGTCTGCTGCGTCCCGGCGTTGGCAAGCAGGCTCTTGGCTCGGGTGAGGGCTGATTCTGCCGCCACAAGCGTCGCCTGATCCTTGGCTATGGTCGCTTGATCCTTGTCGACGGCGGCTTGTGCAGTCCGTGCGTCGAGCTTTGCGATCAGATCGCCAGCCTTGACCATCACGCCGTCCTTGGCTTCGATCGATGTGATGATGCCGGATTCCTGCGCGGCAATCGTCGTCGCATTCTGCGCAACGGCCGAGCCGGTAGCGGTGACGTCATTTGGAAGGAGTGTTTTTGTTACCGCAACGGTCTTGACGACCGAAGACAGTGCCGCGCGCTTGTGGCTACCTGTCGCCGTCTTGCTGCCGTCCTTGGTTTCTGCGGAGGCCTGATCAACAAATGCCGAAAGAAAAGGAATACGGTCACGATAGCCCCAGACTGCAAGGGCAGCGACGACTAGAAGGCCGAGGGGAAGCCAAAATTTTTTCATATTGAAGAACCGGTCGAAGCGAGTTGCAGAAAGCGCGATGACATCGAGGTGTATTTATTGCGTCGCACAACAAAGACGGGCTTCGCCGCAATCCATCACATCGCCGTTACCGCTAACGTTCGGTAATTCTGTCCCTATAACCTGAATTTATGAACGCTCATCCAGTGCAATTTACCACAGTTCGACATGACGAAAAATTAAAGCTTGGAAAGCTTTCGACTTGCTCTGCATTGTGCGGCGCAGCAAATAGTCAGATGATTATTTTTTGATTGCCGCCATGTAATAAATGGAGGGCTGCATACGCTTTTACAGCGCTTATCGCGTAAAGACAGGCCGCAGGCGTCATGGCGGGCCCGTCTTTGCTCACGTAATTGTGTTGTCAGGCCCCATTTACGAAGGCCTGTTTTCGATTTGCCGATGACGACTTTAGAGCAGTTCCAGGAAAAGTGCGTAGCGATTTTCCGTCCGGAATTGCGCAAAAACAATAAGCCAGAGCGATTAAGCGATTCCGTGAAATGCGCAACCGCTCTAGCACTACTTTGGCAGAATTTATTTTGGGGCCATTTGGAGCCGGAAACGAATTCGGCAGTGCGGACATCGCTCCGGGGCTGGCGCAGTTGATAGTGCCTTGATGACCGCGCGTCGGATGGCTGGCAGTGTCGGCTTAGGCGGGCCGTACCTCTTCCTTTTTTTCCCGCTTCACCTCGTGCAGACGCTGATGCTGCAGGAAGGCGTAAGCGATCATTGTCATCAACGCGTGTCGGTGTAGGCCCTGCCATGATCTGCCTTCAAAGTGATCGAGGCCGAGTTCTTCCTTCATCTGCTGATGGGCCTGCTCGCAGACCCATCGCGCTTTGATGGCCGCCGCGAGAGCTTTTA